>CAZUBH010000012.1:0-68147 GCA_964618505.1 uncultured Thermoplasmatales archaeon
TCTGATGGTTTTAGTAAGAAAAATTGTTGAGGAGGAGTACTTTTGAGACAAAGCCGTCGAATACTTTCAATAAACCTCTTTTTACTTTTATAAAGCATGAAGTTCTACACAATACCATTAAGACGATTAATAAGGGGGACATGCCTGCGCCCTCCTGCGCCGGCATTCTGCCAAATAATCTTCAGATTCATCCCATCCTTTCTCTCTTTTTTCACCAAAAATAATTAATACATGATTGTAATAATCATATAGCGGAGTAAGTGGCTGAAGGAATTTAAATGACAAGTATTGTATGTGAAAAATGCAGAACTGAAATTGATCTGGATAGTAATAAATCTGGTCTTGTTTTTAATGATAAAATATTTGTTTGTGAAGAATGCTGTAAGCATAGTTCAGATGATGAAATACAAGAATGGTCAAAAAGTATTATGAGAAAAGACGATTGTGGAATGCCCATTGCACTATGGCTTGTTCATGAGCAAAATAAAGACAAAGTAATGTTTTCTAAACAAAAACCTTGAATTAATAATCCAAATCCTTTTTTATATCTACACATATGCAGGTAGGTAAATGTATATCATTAAACTAGGTGGAAGTGTAATTACAGACAAGAGTAAAAACCAACACTTCAAAAAAGATATTGCAAAAAACCTTTCTAATCAAATAAAAAAATCAAATGAAAAAGTAATTATTGTTCACGGGGCAGGTTCATTTGGACATATACTTGCAAAAAAATATGATTTAAATTCAGGCTATAAAAACGAAGTACAAATCAAAGGCTTTGCATCTACCCAATCAAGTGTTCAAAAACTCAATTCTTTGATTTTAGAGTCTTTAATTGAATCAAATATACCTGCTATTTCAATTCCTCCTCATGTAATTTTAAAATTAAAAAATCATGAAATTTTAGATGTGAATCTATCAATTTTTAAAGAATATTTAGACAGAGGATTTATGCCTGTAACCTTTGGAGATGTGGCACTTGATAAAAAATTAGGGTTTTCCATATGTTCTGGAGATTTATTAATAGAGATACTTGCAAATCACTTCAAACCTGAAAAGGTAATATTTGTCTTGGATGAGGATGGATTATATTCTTCAAATCCTAAGATTGATAAAAATGCAAAATTTATAAAGAAAGCTAGTCTAAAAGAATTAGATAATCTAGCAACCAGTCTTGATAGCCATGCAGATGTTACAAAAGGCATGTTTGGAAAAATCGAAACTATAAAAAAGATTTCAACTTTTGGGATTGATACCATTCTATTAAATGGTAGTAAAGACAACAGATTATACGAGACCCTTGTTGGAAAAAGCACCATATCTACTCTAATACCAGGTGAAAAACAATGAACCAAACAGAAGAAAGAAAAAAAGATCATATTAAAATTGCTTTAGAAGAATGTGTATCTGCTCATCATAATTATTGGGATGATGTTAAGCTTAAACACAATGCCCTTCCAGAGATAAATGAAGATGAAATTGATCTTTCATTAGAGCTTTTTGGAAAAAAATTGGGCGCTCCTATTGTAATATCGGGAATTACTGGCGGGTATTCTGATGGTAAATCCATAAATGCAAATCTTGCAGCGGCAGCTGAAAAATTTCAATTAGCAATGGGTGTTGGTTCACAAAGAGCCGCGATAGAAAACCCAAATTTATCTGAGACATATAGTATAATTAATGATTATGAAATCCCTTTGAAAATTGCAAATATAGGTGCTTCTCAAATAGTTTTATGGGATAAAGAAAAAATCTTAACAAATGTTGAAAAAATTGTAAAAATGATTGATGCAGATATTTTGGCAATCTGTCTGAATTTTTTACAAGAAGTAGTACAACCCGAGGGTGAAACACATGCCAAGGGGTGCCTTAAAACCATCAATATGCTATCCGAAGAATTTAGTTTGCCTATAATAGTAAAAGAGAGTGGGGCAGGCATTTCATACAAGGTTGCTGAGGCTTTAAGCAAGACAAATATTGTAGGAATTGACGTTGGCGGTGCAGGAGGTACATCCTTTTCTGCAGTTGAGTATTATAGAGCAAAAGCAAAAAATGATAAATATAACATGAGAGAAGGAGAAACTTTTTGGGACTGGGGAATTCCAACACCTACATCAATTTTAGAGGTGGGTAAAGCAACAAGTTGGGATTTACCAATAATTGCTACCGGGGGTATTAGAAACGGTCTTGACGCTGCCAAGGCATTAATTTTAGGTGCAAATGCTGCAGGAATTGCCCATGCTTTGCTAAAACCTGCAACAATTGATAAAGAATCAACTGTGTTTGAATTAGATGTTATTATAAAAGAACTTAGAACGGCGATGTTTTTAGTTGGTGCAATTAATTTAGAGGAACTGGCAAATGTGGAAGTGGAATATGGATTTAATGAATGAAATTGGCTCAAGAGCAGATATTTTTAATAATTATTGGACAAAATATTTTCCTAACGATGAGCCTGAAACTCTTTACAACGCGGCAAAGCACATACCATTTGCTGGTGGGAAAAGGCTAAGACCTGTTCTTTCTATGATATCTTGTGAAAGCATATGCTTAGAGTATAACCAAGTACTTCCCTTTGCAGCTGCACTAGAAATAATGCATAATTTTACTTTGGTTCATGACGATATAATGGATAATTCTAAACTAAGAAGAAACATGCCTGCAGCACATATCAAATACGGCATACCCGCTGGAATTTTGGCAGGGGATTATCTTTTCGCAAAATCATTTGATGCCTTACATGATTTAAATATTAATCTTGAAACCCTAAAAAGTTTAGAAAGGGAATTTATTAGATGCATAATCGATATTTGCGAAGGTCAACAATGGGATGTGGAGTTTGAAAAAAGAAAAATAGTATCAGAAGAAGAATATATAAGAATGATAACAAAAAAAACTGCAGTTTTATTTAGGCTTTCATCTCGCGGAGGAGCAATAATTGGTGGTGCAAATCAAGATGAGATAGAAGCTCTGACAAATTATGGTTTAAATTTAGGACTTGCTTTTCAAATATGGGATGATTATTTAGATTTGAGCAGTGATGCAGAAACCCTTGGAAAAGATATAGGAAATGATATTAGAAATGGAAAAAAGACTTTAATTGCAGTACATTCTCTTCAAAATGCTTCTGGCGAGCAAAAAGAAATTTTAAATGAGATATTTGGAAATCTAAATGCTTCTCACGAAGAAGTAAAAAAAGTTTTCAATGTATTTAGAGAGCTAGGATCAGTGGGCTATGCAAAAGAGTGCGCAATAAATTATAATAATAAAGCAAAAGAACAAATTTCAATTCTAAAAGATTCTGAAGCAAAGAATATTTTAAATGAAATTGCAGATTATTCGATAAAAAGAGAAAAATAGTATGTCTTCTAACAAGATATCTGAGGTTTCTAGAAAATATGCTCTTCAAAATGCAGTTCAATTTAATGGAAAAGCAAATCCAAAGGCAGTTATTGGAAAGGTTATAGCAGAGCTTAAAAGTGAAGGTTTTTCTCCAAGGAAAATTATTCCTATAGTAAATTTTACTATTAAAGATGTAAATAGTCTTTCTTTAAAAAAACAGATTTCAGAACTTGAAAAAATTGCTCCTGAAATGCTTGTAAAAGAAAAAAAAGAAAGAGATTTTTCTCTATCTGAACTTCCTTTTGCAGAAAAAGGCAAGGTAATCACTCGCTTTCCGCCAGAGCCCAATGGTTATCTACATATTGGTCATGCAAAGGCATCAATTATTGACTATGAATATGCAAAGATGTATGACGGAACTTTTATTCTTAGATTTGATGATACCAATCCTGATAATGCAAAGCTTGAGTTTTATGATGCTCAAAAAGAAGATTTGAAGTGGCTAGGAATAGAATGGGATAAAGAGTATCATACATCAGATAATATTGAAAAGCATTACAAGCTTGCAGAAAAGTTAATTGAAAGTGGACATGCATATATCTGCAAGTGCCCACCCGAATTAATAAAAGAAAATCGTTTTCACTCAAAATCATGCAGTTGTAAAGAAAGAGCATGCGGCGAAGCAATAGATTTATGGAAAGAATTGATTTCTTCAGGAGGAAGTAAGGGTGCAATATTAAGACTGCATGCGGAAATGGGAAGTGCAAATACTGCTATGAGAGATCCCACTTTATTTAGAGTGACAGAATCAGAGCACCCGTTGAAAGGAAAAAAATACAGGGTTTGGCCAACATATGATTTTGCAGGCGCAGTTGAGGATAGTCTAAGCGGTGTTACACATCCTTTTAGAACAAAGGAGTATGAGCTGCGCGATCCTGTTTATTTTAGAATTCTTTCTTTGCTAAATTTAAGAAAACCACATCTTATGGAATTTTCAAGATTATCAATTAACGGAATGCCTGTTTCAAAAAGAAAAATAAAACCATTAATTGATCAAGGACTAGTCAAAGGTTATGATGATATTAGATTGCCTACGATACGTGGAATGAAAAAAAGAGGTCTTGTAGCTGGGGCTATAAAAAATTTTGTGTTTTCACAAGGAATTTCTAAAGTGGAATCAATCGTAGATTTTAGTATAATTGAATCTTTTAATAGAAAAGTACTTGACCCTATAGCAAAAAGATATTTTTTTGTTGCAGATCCAGTCAAATTAGAAGTAAGTAATGCCCCAAAAACAAATATTGAATTAAAACTTCACCCGAGCAAAGATCTAGGAATAAGAAGAATAGAAACAAAAAACGTATTTTTCATTTCAAAATCAGATTTGAAAAATATGAAAGAAAATACCCTCTTTAGATTGAAAGGATTGTATAACGTTAAAATTGATAGAATTTCAGATGTTGTTAGAGCATCATACCAAGGAGAAGAATTAATACAAGAAAGCGAAAAAATCCAATGGACAACTGATGATTTTGTTGAAATGAAGGTTTTCATACCCAAATTGATTTTTAAAAATGATACTTACAATCCAGATAGCCTAATAGAAAAAAGTGGTTTTGCAGAAAAATCAATTTTAAATGTTAAAGATGGTGAAATTATCCAATTTGAAAGATTTGGTTTTGTTAGAATTGAGAAAGACAAAGACAATTTAGTGGGGTATTTTGCCCATAAGTAAACTTTTTTAACTAATTTAATATATATAATACAAACTGGGATGTTTAAATAGGACGGGATGAAATGCGTATTAGGTTAAAATTAGCCATAGCTGTTTTTTTAATTTTTTTACTATTTTCTATAAATAATGTTGCAGCATTATCGCTGAGACCATCAAGTTCAGAATTTGGGACTACAATGACTATTGTTATAGCTGCAATCGCACTTATTATTGGTTTTTTCTTGTTTTCTGGCGGTGTAAAATATGTTACGGCCGATAATGTTCTTGATACAGAAATAAGAAAGAATCTTTATGAATATATTGATGAATATCCGGGTTCACATCTGAGAGAGATTGCTAGAGAGCTTGATTTAAAACCAAGTAACGCAGCGTGGCATCTAAGAAAATTAGAACAAACAAATCTAGTTAGAAGCAGAAACATAGGCGGAAAACGAGTATACTATCTTGTTGAAGGTGGTATTGAATCTAGGAAAAGAGCTGTTGCAGAGTCGATTTTAAAAAATAAAAACGCAAGATGTATTATGCAGTACCTTAACAACAATCCTGGAAAACACCTACTCGAGATTGCGCATTCTCTAAATCTAAATCATCATGTTGTAAAATGGCATTTAAATAAAATGTTTGAAGCAGAACTTGTTGAAGGAGATACTACAAACTCCGCCTATCCAGTTTATTATCCAACAGAAATAGGTTCTGAAGCTTTAGAAAATCTTTCAGAATATCAAAAAGGGTCGGCATCTTAAATTCTGCCGACATCGACTACTTCAACATTATCAATATTTTCAATTTTTGAAAGTGTTTCAATTACCGGATCTAGTCCACCTTGATCATCAGGAACAGATACTGTAACATCAACGCCTTTCAAACCAAAAGCAATATTTTTAACTTCAACTTTTCCAAGTTTTACCGGTGATTTTATGAGTTTTCTTACGTCATTTATTACTCTTTCTATTTTATCGTCTTCTAATACGCCATCTGGCATCATTCGTATGAGTGCTATAACCTCTCCCATAGTGTTTACCTCCTTATGGACCTGTAAAATCACATTTTGAGCATTTATATGTTATACTTTGCTCTCTGCAATTGCTACATCTGCCGATAATTTCTTCGCATGATGGACATTTAAATGTGGTTGAACCTCTCTCTAAAAGGCCTTTTCCACAGGTTGTACAATTTTCTGCCTTTTGCATAGGATGAGCTGAATAACATATCTTATATTAAAATGTGACGTCTCCTTAGACTCAGAAAAACTTATTTTTTAATTCTCTCAAGTGAAAAGGAAGCAACAGATTTAAAAATCCTATATTGAAATATTGCGCCAGCAATCAAATTCATATGATAAGATATGAATCTAAATAGTAAAACAAAAACTCCGGTTAGAGCAATCAGTGCTTGATCATAGTTTAGATAATTTAAGATAGGATGCCCTGCGGAGGTAAGAGAAGCACCTATTATAATTCCAAATAGGCCAGCCATTCCAAGTTCTGTTACTCCGCTACTACCAGGAGTGGTCGGGAGCATGACAATTATTATAAGTATAATTTGTGCCGCATATGATAAAATAATGTACGGTTGAAGTCCTAAACCTAGCAATATCAAAGAAGGGATCATAAATCCAGTTGACCAGAGAAGTACTGTCAAAACGCCTGCTTTTAAAAATGCTAATTTTCCTTTGCTAAGATAGAAAACCATGCCTTCATGAAAGTTATCAACTTCGTTGTTTATTTTTCTGATGAGTTTTGAATCAATACTTTTTTTCTTGGTTAGCTTACTTAGTTTTTTGCTTATGAAGATGATAAATGATTTTGTTTTGTCTGGATATTTTATTGTGTATGCAAAAAGTGCAATTGCTGCAACAAAAAAACCTACTGCTACAGTTAAAGCCAGATTCAACACTTCAATATCAATTAAATCCTTAAATATAAAAAATGCAAAAGGAAAGCAAATTAGTAAAAATATTGCATCTAAAAGTCTCTCACCAAGAACAGCTGCAGTTGCTGAACCAAGGCTTAAGCCATCTTTATTTAGTAAATGAATTCTAACAGGTTCTCCACCTGCCATTGAAGGAGTAATTGCGCCTAAAAATAGATTAGCGATCACAATTTTAGTTGACTCCCACAGGCTAATTTTTGTTTCATCTGTGATTGAATTGCTGAGAGTTCTTAGTCTTGCCCCCCATATAAACCAGTAGATAATATTAAAAATCAATGCGACAAAAAAGAATTCGTATCTGATCTTAACTTGAGATAAATATTTAAAAGTATTCCTGTCAAATGTTAGGTATAAAATTAGAATAATTATTGCGATGCTTATTATTAGGCTTATAATAATTGGTTTTTTTATTGTTTTTTCCTTTTCGGCCACACATAGGTTATTTTGGCATTATTTATGTTTGTTTTGGTAATAAAAAACCATTGGGCCCTCTGTAGTAGGTAATAAGTAGTAATCAACTCCTTAAAAAATATTTAAATAATAGTTGTTCTTATATATTTATATAGGGAGGAAAAATGAATACAGTTCTTATATCCAAAAGGGGAATTGTAACTATTGTGGTAGTTTTATTTATATTAATGAGTTTTCCTACAGTTGCTACTGAAAATAAAGTTATTAAAAAAAGCATCACCAGACAAAGAAACGATACATTATACGTTGGTGGTTTAGGACCAAATAATTACACAAAAATACAAGATGCAATTGATAATGCTAATAATGACGATACAGTTTATGTTTTTGATGATTCTTCCCCATATTATGAAAGAATTAGAATTAATAAAACAATACTTTTAAAAGGTGAAAATAAAAATACAACAATAATTGATGGAAATTTATGCGACAATGCAATAATAGTACTGCAATCTTCTGATGTAATTATTACCGGATTTACTATCAGGAATTGCGCTGAAAATTTTGAATTTAGTGGTAGTGTATATGTGTATGATGACAACGTTAGTATTTATAATAATATAATTGAAAATAATGGAATTTGTGGTATTTATGTAAGTGATGGCATTAGAAATACTATCATCTCAAATAATGTAATAGTCAACTCAACTATGGGAATTCTGCTTAGATATGAAGGTTTTAATAATACGGTAATAAATAATAAAATTTCATCAAGTGAATATGGAATTCTTATAAATTGTTTAGGATTTAATATCTCTAATAATGAATTGTTAGAAAACCAATATGGGATTTATGCTGCATCACTTGGCAAAACCGACAATTATATTTGTAATAATTATCTATTAAATAATACTGAAATTGGCATAGGTATTGAATCATCTACATCATTTTGTTTAGCCTCAGGTAATAAAGTTAAGAATTCATACAGAGGCATCACAATAGAATCAGGAAAAAATAATACTCTGACAAGAAATATTGTAACAAATTCTTTTTATGGGATTTCTGTCGGTTCATCATCAAATTTGAAAATTATTGAAAATAGTATCATAAATTCGACTTATGGTGTTATTACCTCTGGTTCTGAAAATAAGATATTTAGAAACAATTTTATTAATAACTTAAGAAGTGCCTCATTTAGAGGAAGAGAAACGCAATGGAACGAAAATTATTGGGATGTGCCTAGAAATTTTCCTAAGTTAATTTTTGGTTATACCGGCCTATTTGGATTAATACCATGGATAGAGGTTGATTGGAATCCTTCTAATGAGCAATACGATATTATTTAATTTGGCGTGAAATAAAATGAAGAATAGCTTAATTGTAAAATGCCTTTCTGCAATATTTATCTTATTAATTATTGGAATATCATTTTCTTCGTGTATCAAAGCAAATATTGCTAAAGATTTAGAAGGTGAAAATAAATTTATTGAAATTACGGCAGAAATCTCTGGATTAGATGGATCCACATCAAATAAAGTTAAATTAACAGAAGAACAATCCATTGAGTTAAAATTAATAGTAAACAAAATTAAAAATAGGTTGAGTACGACGAGTACAGAAGAAGAAACAATAGAACTATTTAATAGTGCTATTGAAGAATTTAATAAATATGGATTGCTCGGCGAATTGACTGTAGAAGAAGCGCAAAACCTTATAGTGACTAAATATAAGATTCAAAATAATATAAATCAATATTTTAATATTCTAACAGGGAAACAAAAAAGTAACGAAAATTATTTATGCCTAGTTGCAGGCAACACCACTGAAACATCTTCCTATGGATTAATTTGGAGAAATAGTATTCGGTTATTAAAAATACCTGCATATATTTTTCTCGAGTTGTCTGAGTTTTTTGAGAATAATGGTTTGATATATCTACTAAATTTAATTACAGTCCTAGTTGGATTACCAACTGCAATTTGTTATTACTTAATTCCTTTTTTGGGTTTTTTTGTAAATTTAAATCCCTTACTTTTGGGTGGGACGATATGTATAGGCAGAACGTCAACTAGTTTGTTTGGCGCAGTAAATCATCATCCTTCTGATGGATGGATACATACTATTGGATTAAATGGAAATAAAAATTGGACTGGACCATTTTATGGGCAACTGCCAATTCAAGGAGCTATGTGGTTTGCATTAATAATCGGTTATGATTTTTATCCAGGGATATTTGGATTTACAGGAATTAAAATTAATCAATTATATGACCCATCATCCTCATTCTATCTTGGTTCAGCTCTTTGGGCAGGAATTGGACCAGATAGACCTAGTTAGAAAATAAAGAGAAAAAAATGAATATTAAAATATTATCCAGATGCATATTTGCGGTAGTAATGTTATCATTGGTTTAGACACCACCTATTTTTAGTGACAAAAAACCTTATGTGTTAGATACTAATACTGTGGACTCATCGTTGTCATATGAAATACCTACCGATTTCAAAATACGCAAAAACTCTTTACTATGCGGCACAAAACAAGATTGCAGGAGAAAGTATATACCCATTCTATGCTTCTTACAAAGTAACGCACAAATGTTCACTAAGATGTGAATTTTGTAATGTTTGGATGGAAGATACTCCTGATCTAAAAAAGGATAACGTTTTCAAAGTAATAGATAATATCGCCAACTCAAGTATCGTTGTATTAAGTCTCGAAGGTGGAGATCCTTTAGTAAGAAAAGATTTAGGGGAAATATTAGAATATGCTCACAAAAAACCATTTTATTTGTTTTTTACAACAAACGGTCATTTACTGGAAAAAAGACCAATGAAAGAATATGGAAAGCACATTGATTACTTGCACATAAGCATAGACGAGGGACACGATAATTTAGAATTTTTTGATAATTTGGAGTTGTACCAAAGCTATGGTCCAGAAATTTGCGTCCAGATAGTAGTAACAAAAGATACAATGCCTGCTATGGAAGACAAAGTAAAACGTGTTTTTGAAGTAGGGGCAAGAACTGTAATAATGCCAGCTTGTCATTTAGATGGCACCGACGATTTCTATCCTGACCCAAACGAATTCAAAAATGAAATTATAAGACTGAAGAAAAAATATCCAAATACTATAACAACGCCCAAAGGATTTTTAGATAATATAAACAAACCTCATGGTTGCTCGACATCATCAGTTATTATAGATTCTGATGGCGGCTTATTTTATCCTTGCAGAACCATAGGAAAAAGAATTTTTAATTTTACTGAAGGATCTTTTATGGAATTTTTAAAAACAGATAAAGCAAGACAAGCAAGAAAAGATATGCAGAATTGCAACAGAGCCTGTGGCTGGTATCAATATTTTGCAACAGATGTGTTTGCCTCGCCAAAAACGATTGGTTCTTCTCTTAGCCCATACCTTTTCAAATAAAATTATTAAGTTCAGTAAAATTATTTATTAAACAAATTATTCTGGTGATACTTTGGATCTAGATTAATATGAAAATATTGTTTACAACAGAATCTTATTATCCCATTATTGATGGTGGAGCAATAGCACAACATAGGATAGTCCATGAGCTAAAAAAAAAAGGCCATGATGTTAGAGTTATTGCGCCTGGATTTAAATTTAAAAACTATCAAGAAGATGACAATGGCTCAATAATCTACAGAACAAGAGGAGTGACCTTACCATTTTACATGAATAGCAAATATAAACTTGCACCTTTTCCTTTTTTATTTGTTAGAAAAATCATTAGAGAGTTCAAACCCGACATAATAAATGTCTGCTCCCCCTATCCTATTAGCCTGTCTGCACTTCTTCTGGCAAAAAAATATAAAATTCCTGTTGTTGGTTCAATTCATATTTTACCTGAAAATATTTTGGCACCTTTAATGAAATATAAGTTTTTTAAAATTATTTTAAACATTACTTGGCCGTATCTAACATATTTCTACAATATTGTAGACTGGGCAACAGTGCCAACTCAAACAGGAGCAGAAATCTACAAAGAAAGAGGATTAACTTCCAAGGTAACTCCAATATCAAACGGAGTCGATACAAAAACATTTAAGCCAAACAGAAATTGCACATATCTAAGAAAAAAGTTTAACTTGCCAAAAGAAAACATAGTTCTTTACACTGGAAGGATAAATCAAGAAAAAAATTTAGATGTTTTAGTAAATGCAATTCCTGATGTTTTAAATAAAGTTAAAGCTCATTTTTTATTCTGTGGTTCGGGCGGACTTAAGCCTGAAATTATAAAACTTACAGAAAAATTAAATGTTTCAAAAAACACAACATTTATCGATTTTTTAGATTGGGAAGACTATCAAAATATCTATTCTATCGCAGATTTGTTTGTAATGCCGGCCGAATCAGAATTGCAAAGCATTGTAACATTAGAAGCAGTAGCATCGGGACTTCCAGCCATCGTTGTAGACAAGGGAGCAGTTCATGAGCTTGTCAGCATGCAGAACGGTTTGGTTTTTGAATCAAAAAATAGTTCCCAACTTGCAAAATGCATTATAAAAATACTAAAAGATAAAAAATTAAAAGAAAAAATGCAGAAGAACAGTCAAAAATTAATTAAAAATCATAGTTTAAAGTCAGTAGGAGATCAGTACGAAAAAGTTTATAAAAGTCTTTTAACAGAAAAATAAGAATTCAATAAAAATTATCTATATATGTCCAATTAACAGAGTATACTTCTGCCCAATTTGCTTCACCCTCTGAACTTGCACCAACAACTCTATATTCTAATTCAAAAGGCTGATATGAAAATTTTTCATATGATTCATTTGTCATATAGAAAATCTTTCCAAATCCTACATGTACTAACCTATTAAACATTATATCATCAATTATTACGTGGGTTATTCTACTGTAGTTCTTGCCAATTCCTTTTAGTTCAAATAAACAATCTTCAAAGTCATCACAAATCCAAATTATACTTGACTCGTCAATCGTTGTATTAAAACCTACTGCTTCTGCAAGTCTTGCAAGGCGATGATCTGATGCTATAACGCTTGTATTTTCATCCATATTATTTTTTATCCAATCAATTGCATCTAAATCCTCTTCAGTTATTCCTTCATAAGAAGCATTTAAAGAAACATGGGATGGATAAACTGATGCTGCATTAGCCGCAACAATAATCAAAAAGATTGCAAGATATGACAAATTTCTTTTTTGAAAAATCTTTGAATTTTTAAAAAAATAGATGGCTTGACTTTTGTCAAATTTCTTGGCGATATCTGACTTGGATTCAATTTTTACATTTAACAGAATTTTTTCAATTCCATAAACTGCGATAATGCTGATTGGTGCCATCATATATTCTATGTGTCTGTGGGGATATATTGTCGTACTAAAAGAAGTCAGGCCATACAAAAACGAAATAATAATTCCAAAAAGCCAACCTCTTATAAAAAATCCATTTTTTTCAAATTTTGTTTCACTAAACCCAGCCACACCTAAAGCAATAATGACCAACAATGGTATTGCTAGAATAATTGAATTTGCTGTGAAGCTAAAGTTTGTCCAAGGCATTTTTACAGCTGAAAAAATTATCATTATTGCTAGAGTTAAAAATAGTGTTAATGAAAATTTCATCAAAGCTGATTTTGCTGATGGAACTTTTTTATCCCTAAAAATATTTAATTTTCTTTTTAGCCATATAAACAAAAATAATGTAAAAAAACCTAGATAAAATAAGATAATTAGTTGATAACCGCCAAGAGAAATTGGCCCTGCCTTTATTCCACTTTTCATAAAGCTCTCGTAGATGGGGGTTGCAATGAAATACCAATATGAAAAAATAAATCCGCTTGATATTACAATATACAAAATGTCTTTTTTAATGGATTGTGTCCATTGTTTGGTACTAAAATTTTCAAAAAACACAATGAAGATAAGAGAAACTAGGTAAATATAGGTTGAAAAATGATGCGACATTATCAGAAGGCCTGTTGAAAAAATTAAAGGGATTATAAATTTTGAATTTTTTCTATATTTTACAAAAAAATACAAACTCAAAATCATAAAGAAATGTCCTAATGTAAGAGGAGAAGCATGACTTGTTTGATACACATGAAACGGAAGAACAGCTAGAAGCAAGCTAGAAAAAAGTGCTTTTTTTCTATCTCCAATTAGCTCGTACACAAGAAAATAAAATACAAATATAGAAAGACCGCCAAATATTGGAGCTATTTTGGGCATTATTGCAAGGACATCTAGTCCTGTAATCCAATGTGCAACACCTGTTATTGCATAGAGAATTGGAAAATATTGATATGAAGAGCCCCAACCATTGTATGGGTTGAAAATACTTTTAGTTTCAACAAAAGAGTTGGTAAGGCCATAGTATATACCAAAATCACATCCCCAAGCAGCATTTGTAAATGCAGGTATCAGTCTGATAACAATAGCAATTACAGTAACAATAATTAGCCAGAAAAGCCAACTCCCCAATACGTCCTGCAGTTTAGGTTTTGAAATTATAGGCATCTCCTACAGCGCCACTTGTATATTTATTTTGATATAAAATACTTAGTATCAACTAAAAACCACTGACAAAATATTATCTACTGTCTTAGAAACGTTGCATTTTCTTTGAATTCCCTTAGTTTTTTTGACTTTTTTTATATCTTCTAAGAGGTTTATATTGTCTTGATTTTTTGTACAAAAAGTTTCAATATCGGAGTGATATTTTGCTAGATATTCCTGTTCAATTTGTCCTGGAGTTGGAATAAGCAAGGCTTTTTTACCTATAACTGCCAAATCACAAATAGTTGAATAACCTGATCTTGAAATGACTAATTTTGATCTGTTCAAAATTTCTTCTCTTTTTTGCTTTGTTAAAAAAGAATATGTTGTAATGTTTTTATTTTTAATTTTTGAATTTGATTCAGATTTTCCAAGAGTAATTGATACATTTCCTTTAAGATTTTCTACTTGTTCGAGTAATTTATTTTCAAGCATGCTTCTTTGCGGTTCAGGCCCAGAAATGGAGATTAAATAATCAATATCTTGTTTTGATTGTGTTTTTTTAAAATCAGATAATATTCCTACATAATGAACAGATTTTTCATCGATTTTTTTTAGATTATGAGATAAATCACCAGATACATTGTCCTCATAATAATCGGGAACTAAAACTTCTTTAAAACGTTTGAAAAAAAATTTATTAAATAATTCACTACCCGTTTCAAACATCTTGATTCTTAGGGGATTCATTATTCTCATCTGATGCGATATGAAAAAAGAAGGAATTTTTTTACTATACATGTCATATCTACCATCAGATATAATTTTGTTATAACTTTTTTTTTCTAAAAGATTATTTAATTTTATCAGACCTGACTCGATATTTCTTATAAACAAAGGCCAGTAGATCAAACTTTTTGCCATAAACTGTCTTGAGTTTTCTGATAAAAGCATTGGATAATCAGGAATGTCAACATAACATGCATTTTCGCCCAACTCTTTTTTAAGAAGTTCTAAAGATCTTCCATTTGAAATTATAGTTAGATTGTTATCCTCAGAAATGAATTTTCTAATAACTGGTAAAGATCTTGTCGCATGACCAAGACCCCAAGAGCAAATTCCATAGATTATTTCCATCTGGACTTGTATTCTGTAACTCTGTTAAATAACTATTGAAATAACATCTTTATACTCGTGTTTTATTTTTGAATGTGAAAAAATGGACTTTAAACAAAAATTTAAAAAGATATCTACAAAAAATGATAGTCTTTTATGCGTTGGCCTAGACATTGATAAAAATAAGATGCCTGGTTTTCTGTTTAAAAAAGGTAAAAATCCTTATTTTGAGTTTAACAAAGCCATAATTAATTCTACCAAAGATTTAGTTTGTGCATATAAATTGAATATGGCATTTTATGAAGCTTTAGGTGAAAAAGGAATAAAACTATTAAAACAAACAATGGAAATTATTCCCAAAAATGTAATTACAATACTTGACGGAAAGCGTAATGATATTGGCAATACAGCAAGAAAATATGCTGAATCATTATTTGAGTTTTATAGAGCAGATGCTGTAACGCTAAATCCATACATGGGCAGTGATAGTGTTTTACCTTTCTTAGATTATAAAGACAAATATAGCTTTATTTTGTGCAGAACTTCAAATCCTTCGGCTTCTGAATTTCAAGATATGATTTCAAATAATTCGCCTATATACAAACAAGTAGCAAAAAAGATATTTGAATGGAATGAGAATGAAAATTGTGGAGCAGTAGTTGGAGCAACATATCCCGAAGAACTTAAAGAGATAAGAGAAATTATTGGAGATAAAGCTTTTTTACTTATACCTGGAATTGGAGCCCAAGGCGGAGACATTGAAAAAACAGTCAAAAATGGGATTAATTCTGATAGCAGTATGGCTATAATAAACTCCTCAAGGGGCATAATATACGCAGAAAATAATGAAAAATTTGCTCAAAAATCGAGAGAAAAGGCATTAGAAATACATGATAAAATCAACAAATATCGATAATATTGACGAAAAATTAATTAACTGCAATTATACTTTAATTATGCCTTGATTCGAAGAGCTCCATGATAAAATGATTGGAGAAGCAAGTTCAAGGCGACAATTGATATCGTTTAGGGTCCCTCATCAATCTAAAAGACGAAATGTCAAGATATGAGAATGAGGACAACCGCGTTATCAT
The DNA here is from genome assembly GCA_964618505.1 of uncultured Thermoplasmatales archaeon. Taxonomy (GTDB): domain Archaea; phylum Thermoplasmatota; class E2; order DHVEG-1; family DHVEG-1; genus CAZUBH01. The sequence continues at coordinate 16,126 of CAZUBH010000012.1, forward strand.
ATAAATGTCGCGAGAAAAGTAGTAGATTATTCCTCTGCTGCTTACAGGATGATCTGTTGCTAACACCCAACATTAAACTGTTGGGTGACAGCGACTAAATTATGTTATTTTTTAACAAAAATTTAGATTTTTATTATCAAATTTTCTAACTTTCTGATATTATGATATTAATGATTAATATTCGGATTTTTTAGATAGAGTTATATCCCAGTTGTATTATACACTTTAACAGTGGAGGCCAAAGGTTGTTCCCTTAATTACTAAAATATTGGCTTTATGGGAATGGGAGGCTTCTGATAGACATCTTTGATGTCTATGTAGTGCTGAAAACTTTAGGCTGGGTAAAAATACAAAATACTTGGACATTTGAATTAGTGTGGGTTAGACTCATAAATCTGCAAGGTGAGGAAACAAATAATGAAGGTAGCAATGCTAGGATGGGAATATCCGCCTTTTAAGGTGGGTGGACTAGGTACCCACTGTTATGGACTTACTCGCAGTCTTGCAGATAAAAATGTGAAAATAGATTTTTATATGCCCAAAACCAAAAATTCATCTAAAAGTGATAAGGAAAATTTAAAGATTATTGAAGTGGGAGAGACTGAGATTTTTCCATATGATCGCCCAGAAGATAAAGAACTAGGTGGACACTTTTTTGAAAGTGTTTATAGATATAATGATTTGCTTGTACAAAAAGTCAAAGGCAAATACGATCTTATCCACTGTCACGATTGGCTAACGATGAAAGCTGCTATTAAGATAAAAGAAAATACTGGAGCTCCGCTTGTCTTAACTGTACATTCGACAGAGTATGACAGATCTGGTTGGTTGCATCCAAATGAATGGTTTATAAATATCGAAAAAGAAGGTATGCAAAAAGCAGATAAGATAATTGCTGTAAGTCATTTTACAAAAAGAGTTATAGTAGAAAAATATGGAATAAATCCTGATAAAATTTCAGTCGTTCATAATGCAGTCTATCCAATAGGTGAAAAAGAAAAGAAAAATTTAGTTTTATTTTTGGGAAGATTAACAATTCAAAAAGGGCCTGAATTTTTCTTAGAAGCTGCAAAAAAGGTTCTTGATTACGAGGATACAAAATTTGTAGTAGCTGGGATGGGAGACATGCTTCCTCGTTTAATTAACAAAGCAGTTGATTTGGGAATTTCAAATAAAGTAATATTTACTGGAAGATTATCAGAAAAAGAAGTAAGACACATTTACCAAATTTCAAATGTATATGTCATGCCATCAGTAAGCGAACCTTTTGGAATAACAGCACTTGAAGCTATCTCTGCTGGGACTCCTACAATAGTATCAAAGACAGCTGGCGTTTCAGAGGCTTTTCAAAATTGTCTAAAGGTTGAGTTTTGGGATACAGATGAAATGGCTAACAAAATCATATCCTTGTTAAGATATGATCCTTTACATAGAACAATTGCAGATAATGGCCGAAAAGAAATCGAGCTTTTTACCTGGGAACAAGTTGCAGACAAAACCATACAAGCATACAATGAGGCTATGTGATGACTTCTGTATGTTTTTATTTTGAAGTTCATCAACCCATGAGATTAAATCGTTTTTCAGTTTTTAATATCGGTAAGACTGAATCAGTAAACAGCTATTTTGACAAGCACTTAAATAAAAAAATTTTTGAAAAAGTTGCAAAAAAATGCTATCTGCCAACAAATAATCTACTGCTTGATTTAATAAAGCAATATGATGGAAAATTTAAGGTTTCTTTTAGTTTAACAGGAACTTTTGTTGAATATTGCGAATCCCATATGCCTGAAGTATTGGACAGTTTTAAAGAACTGTTTAAAACTGGCTGCGCAGATATGATAGAAGAAACGTACTTTCATTCTCTTTCTTCTCTATATGATGACCTCGATGAATTTGAAGAACAGGTCAAAATGCATAAAAATATGATTGGAAGAATTTTTAATTATACGCCAAAGGTCTTCAGAAATACCGAAGCGATATTTGATAATCGTATTGCAAAAAAGGTTTGGGAAATGGGCTACAAAGGCATAATAACCGAAGGATCAGAAAGAATTCTTGGATGGCGTTCACCAAATTATGTTTATAGGCCTGTAAATTCGAATTTAAAGGTTCTAATGAGAAACTACAAATTAAGTGATGATGTTGGATTTAGATTTTCTGCAAAAGGTTGGCCAGGATTTCCCCTAACAGCAGACAAATATTCCTATTGGATGTCTCACTGTGAAGGCGATATAATCAATTTATTTATGGATTACGAAACTTTTGGAGAACATCAATGGGAGCACACCGGCATTTTTGATTTTATAAAGCACCTTCCAGGAGAGGTTTTAAAACACAAACATCTTGATTTTGTGACTGTAAGTGAAGCAGTTGAGAGATATAATACAGTTGGTGAAATCGATGTTCCTTGGGCTATTTCATGGGCAGATGAAGATCGTGATGTTTCAACATGGCTTGGAAATGATATGCAAAGAGCCTGTTTCAATGAATTAAAAGAAATCGGACGCAAACTAAAAGATAAAAAAGACAATGATTTATTAAATGCGTGGAGAAGATTGCAAACTTCAGATCATCTTTATTATGTTTCAACAAAAGGATTTGAAGATGGAAATGTGCATGCATATTTTAGCCCATATGACGTGCCTTATGAGGGATTCATAAACTATATGAACATCCTTCAGGATTTAAAACAAAAAGTTATCTAATTGGTGAGGAGAAAATTATACATGAAAATTATACATTTTTCATGGGAGTATCCTCCAGTAATATTTGGTGGACTCGGAACATTTGCAACGGAGATTACCCAAAAACAAATTAAGATGGGTAATGACGTTACTGTGTTTTCTCTCAATGAAAACAACAAATTAAAAACAATTGATAGTTGGAAAGGCATAAGAGTATACAGGCCAAAAAATATTGATTTTACATCTGCTCTTCATTTATGTACTAATCAAGAACTTAAGTCTTGGGGAAATCACTTTAAGTTTTTTTCAGATGTTGTTGGTTATAATCTACTTTCTGCGTCTGAACTTATAAAAATGATATCAAATAATGGTTCAAAAAGATACGATATAATCGACGCTCATGATTGGCTTGGAATTATGGGAGGAATAGTTGCAAAAAAAGAACTAAATTTACCGTTAGTTTTTCATGTGCATTCTACAGAATTTGGAAGATCTGTTGGTGGTGGGTCAGATACAATAAAAAACATTGAATTAGAAGGCGGTCAAAAAGCAGATTGTGTGATTACTGTTTCACATGCAATGAAAGATGAACTCGAAAAACTTGGCTTTCCAAAAGAGAAAATAAGGGTTTGCTGGAACGGAATTGATCCTGATAAATACAATCCTAAAAAAGTAAATAAAAATGATATAAAAATACTTAGAAATAGATACAAAATTAAAGATGATGAAACTATGCTTTTTTTTATCGGAAGACTTGTTACGGTAAAAGGCGTTGACAAGCTTGTTTCTGCGATGCCCAACATTGTTTCAAATTTTCCTAAAACAAAACTTATTATACTGGGTATCGGCGATATGAAAGAAGAATTAGAGCATAAGATAAAAGAACTAAATCTAGAAAAAAATATAATTCTTAAGACAGAATTTGTTGACGAAAAAGAACGTATATTGCATTATGCTGCAAGTGATGTTGTTATTCTTCCGTCATTGTATGAGCCTTTTGGAATAGTTTGTACTGAAGCCATGTCTATGGGTAAGCCGGTTGTAGTTGGAGCAAGAGGCACTAGTGGTTTTCGTGAGCAGATCATCCCAAATGGGGCAGACCAATGTGGTGTTCATGTGAATCCATTTGATCCAAAAGATATTGCCTGGGGAATAAAACAAGTGCTACAAAGGGATGACAAAGGAGCTTTTTGGGGCGAAAATGCAAGAAAACGTGCTTGTGAAATTTTTTCCTGGGATGAAGTTACAAAAAGAACGTTGGATATATACAAAGAATTTTTAAAATAATGAGATTTATGAGAGAATGGCTTGTAACAAATGGTCTTGGAAGTTATGCATCCTTAACTTACAAAAATACAAATTCTAGAAAATTTCATGGTCTGCTTGTGACAAGTCTAAATCCCCCTACAAAAAGAAATGTTTTTGTATCAAACAATCTTGAAACGATAATTATTGGAAACAAAAAATTTGATTTATTGCATCAACCTTCAGATTTCTTTTTTGATTTATTTCCTAAATTTTTTTATGAAATTGATGATGTTAAAATTACAAAAACAATATTTATGCCGCAACATAAAAATACAACTATTATTAAATATAACATTGAAACAAAAAAGCCACTGACTTTTGAATCAAGACCTATTATAAATTTCAGACATTTTTATGATGTAAAAGATAAAAATTCTTTTTTTATTAATCAAGAAATATCAGATGGTCAAGTAAATATAAAATTTAACGATTCGGAAAGTAAAATCAAGATTTTATTAGAAGAATCCAATTATAATAAAAATGAAAAATGGATAAAATCTATATATGATATTGACAAAACTAGAAACGATTCATACATTGATTATAATCTAATAACTGGGGAGTTTGTAAAAAATATTAAAAAAAATTGCGAATTTTATATTGTTTTTACAAATGAATGTAAATTAGAAAAGCACATAAAAGAAATTTTTAATGAAGAAATCAATAGAAAAAAAAGAATTATTGAAAAAGCAAATTTACCGAAAAAATTTGATAAGTTGGTTTTGTCTTCAGACAATTTTATCGTAAAAAAAGGAAATGGAAAATCAATTGTTGCAGGTTATCATTGGTTTAGTGATTGGGGCAGAGATACTTTAATCTCACTTCCAGGGATAACCCTTGTAACAAATAGATTTGACGAGGCGAAAAAAATACTTTCAACTTTCAGTAAATTTTGTAAAAAAGGACTAATTCCAAACGCATTTATGGACAGAGATTCTGAAGCAGTTTACAATACAGTTGATGCTTCTTTGTGGTTTGTCGATAGAGCTTATCAATATCTAAAATATACAAACGATAAAAAATTTTTGGAAGATATATGGAGAACATTAGAATCAATAATATCTGGCTATAAAAACGGCACCGATTTTAATATTAAAATGGATGATGATTTTCTCATCAGCCATGATAAGGGACTCACATGGATGGATGTAAAAATAGATGATTATTACCCAACACCAAGAGACAAAAAAGCAGTTGAAATCCAAGCTCTTTGGTACAATTCCCTGAAAATAATGGAAAGATTATCTAAGATTCTAAACAAAGACGATGTTTACTCTGAACTTGCATTAAAACTTAAAAATAGCTTCAATAGACAATATGATCGCCAATATGATGTGATAGACAAAAAAGACACGTCTTTTAGATGTAATCAAATATTTCTCGTTTCACTTGAATATGAGATGATTAAGAGAAACCTTCAAAAAAAGATTTTAAGTGATGTAGAAGACAAGCTTGTAACCATTTTTGGTCTTAGAACACTTTCCAGAGATGATAGTAGGTACTATGGTAATTATATAGGAAATCACAACAAAGATGAAGCATACCACAACGGCATTGTTTGGCCGTGGTTACTAGGCCAATTTATAAAATCCTATGTTAAATTAGATAACAGCAGAATTAATAGAAATAAGGCTTTTGAAAAATTCTTGGAACCCATGATAGATGTTTTTGGAGATAAATGGGATGGCTCAATATATGAGATATTTGACGGGAATCCGCCTTACATTCCAAGAGGCTGCATATCGCAAGCTTGGAGTGTTGCTGAAATACTTCGCAGTTGGGCAGAAGATATTGAATATATTAGGCCAAAATATGAAGATTTGTATTTACAAGAAATATGCATTTAAAACGTACTGTTGAATCATCCTATTTGTATTGAAAAATGATGCGTTTATTGCAATGCAACTTCTCATAGTTCTTATCCAATTATCCCTATCATTGTAAAACTTTGGTATAATCCAAGACTCTAACTTACTATATAAGTCATTTCTATCTGCATCATCATCAGATTCCTTTTCATTTGATTTTCTAGAACCAATTGACCACCCTGTTATGTTTTCTATGCATCCTTCAATCCACCAACCATCAAGTGTACTAAATTGAGGAATGCCATTATGAGCTGCTTTCATGCCAGAAGTGCCAGATGCTTCCATTGGCCTTCGTGGAGTATTTAGCCATATATCTACTCCAGAAACCATCATTTTTGCAATGGCAATATCATAGTTATGAATGTAAGTCATTTTTATTTTATCATCAAACTGTTTAATCGCATTATATATTTTTTTAAGGGATTCTTTTCCGCTATGGTCCTTTGGATGTGCTTTTCCCGCGTAAATTATCTGAATTGAACCTACTTTTTCTGTAATTTGTTTTAATCTTTCGATATCGGATATAAGAAGATCTGGTCTTTTATAAGGCGTTTGTCTTCTTGCAAATCCTATGGTAAAATGATCATAATTCATGCCTATATTATATCTATTATTTACAAAATCTACTAGTGTTTTTTTAGCATTCATATGGGCCTGCCATATTTCAGACTTATCAATGCTAAATGCAGCTCTTAATGTATATGGATCAGAACGCCATCCGGGCATATGTTTATCAAATAATCTTTGAAATGGCTCTGAAACCCAAGTTTGTGTATGAACGCCATTTGTTATTGCATCAATTGAATATCCTGGAAACATTTCCCTAGATACTTCCCCGTGTTTTTTTGCCACACCATTTACATAATGGCTAAAAAATAAGGCGAGTCGAGTCATATTTAATTTATTTTCATAAGTGACTTCACTAATTATTGAATCTGGCAATAAGTCGCCTAACATAGGCTTTGCAATTGACAAATCAAACTGATCGTGTCCTGCAGCAACTGGAGTGTGGGTTGTAAATACGCATTGCTCTCTTACTTTTTCTGCATCTCTAAATTGTCTAAAAAGCTCTAAAGTCGATAACGCAGCATGTCCTTCATTCATATGATATTTATCTATTGTCTTATATCCTAACGATTGAATCGCCCTTACTCCACCAACACCTAAAACTATTTCCTGACCTAGTCTGTATTTGTGATCTCCGCCATAAAGATATTTTGTAAGTTCTCTATCTTCACTACTATTTTCTTCTATATTAGTATCCAAAAAGAAAATCGGAACTAAATACCCTCCAATTCCCTTAACCAAATAATTCCAAATTCTAATCTTTACTTCTCTACCTTCAATATTAACGCTTGTCTTACTAGGAAGAAGTTTTAGAAAGTCATCAATATTAAAATTATATGGAAGCTCAATTTGATTTCCTTCTTGATCTATTTTCTGATAAAAATATCCGTTTTCTGAAAGAAGGGTAATTCCAACAACTGGAACATTTTGATCGGCACAAGATTTCAATGTGTCTCCAGCAAGTATACCAAGTCCACCACTGTATGTGGGTATGTGCTCATCAATTCCAATCTCCATAGAAAAATATGCAATTTTTGGTTTTCCATTAAGGTTTACAGAAAGGTCTGCTTGCTTTTGAACTTCGATACTAGAAGACTCCATTTTTCTCCATTCACCAAAAGGGTATAATGTGACTTTATTTTTAAAATGTTGTTTTATGAATACATGAAACCTTCGTAATCTTCGTTTTTATTATTTTTGTTTGAACTATGTTTTATTAACTTTTTTTGCCTTTTCATACCAATAAAACTAAAATCATTTCTTAATAGTCTGACATATATTTTGTCACTTAAAGGCTCCAATTCTACAATTTTTTTAATTTGAAATTTTTTTAAAACTCTTTCCACAGATTTTTCTGGAAAAATTAATTGTTTTTTAATTTCAAAAACAGTAATAGGATATTTTTTCCTTAAGATTTTTATTATACTTTCTTCAACACTGCCTCTTAATATTTCTATCATAAACTAAAAACACTCATAGGCTCTTGTGCCCATCTTATCTACTTTGTGTAGTTTTTCAACATCTTTATGCATATCTGGAGGATATCCCTCTGGAAAATCTATACAACCTTTGCAAATATCAAATCCAATTGCTTTTCGAAGACCTTTCATACTAATATAAGCAAGTGAATCTGCCCCTATTTCTTTTGCAATTTTATTCAAATCTTTTTGCTTTCCTTCCTCATCAACAGCAATAAATTCTTTTTTGCTTCTCATATCTATCCCTAGATAGCATGGAGCTAAAAGAGGAGGACAACCTATTCTAACATGAACTTCTTTTGCACCTGCATTTTTCATTCCTCTAACAATTTTTCTGATGTTAGTACCTCTAACAATAGAATCATCAAGAAGTATTGTTTTTTTACCTTCTAAAACAGACCTAATAAAAGATAATCCTTCTTCAACGACTCTATCTCTGCTTTCCTGAGTTTGTTGTATAAAAGATCGTTCGTCTTTATCCTTCATTATACCTTCATCGATTGGTATGCCTGATTCTCTAGAGTAGCCAAGAGCATACCTCCTTCCTGATTCTGGCACAGGAACTACTATATCTGCATCAACTGGGTATTCTTTTGCTAAAAGTCTACCTATTTCATCCCTAGTTAAATGAACAGATCTACCATTAATACGTGAATCTGGTTTTGCAAAATATACAAATTCAAACATACAGGGATATTCTTTTTCCCTGACTATCTGTTTTTCAAGAATATTGCCTTTTGGATCAATAATTACTGCTGTTCCTCCAGGAATATCTTTAACATACTCAAAACCAATTTTTTTGAAAACTCTAGTTTCAGATGTCAAGCAATACATGCCATTTGATCTGCCTAAAACCAAGGGTCTAATCTTATGTGGATCTGTTAGAGCAAACATAAAAGGACGATTACCAGAATCTGCGACAAATAAAGCAGAATAGCTTCCTTTTGCTTTTTTAAGTACGTTTTTACAGGCCTTAAAAATTACGTCTGGATTTAACTCCTTTTTGTATAACTCATCAGCCATAGGAAGTAAAAGCCATTGAATGTCGCAATCAGTCCTTGGTGTTCTAGTGGTAGATTTGTTTACTCGTGAGCAATTGTATATATTTCCATTATGAACTGCTGCAAGAAATGGATTAACTAAATATTCTGGTTGGGAATTTGCCTTTAGTGATTCCAAATCATCCATTCCGGCTGTTGAATATCTGGTATGTCCAATTCCTATGTTGCCCGGAGTGGATATTTTTTTTTCTTCGTCTAAAACTTCTCTAACAAGGCCTGCATCTTTTGTTACATGAATATTTCCATCATAAGTGAGTTTTCCTGCAGAAGATTGTCCTCTATGCTGTATAGAAAAGAGACCATGATACAACAGTCTTGATACTGGCTTATCTCCAATAATACCAATAATACCGCACATTTTAGTTTCCGGAATGAACATATATTATTTATAGGTTTTTTTATAAAATGATTTTTTAATCAATATATTAAAAATAAAAAATTTAAAAAATTAGAATATTTTTCTTGCTATTAAAAGATCCATATTTACATTTCCAGCATTGTCATAAGCAATTACTACAAGTTCATATTTATTTTTTATCAGAGTTGTGTCTTCCCAATCCCACTCATAAGGTGCTTCATAATCTGTAAAGACTGCAAATGGTTCGCTATCAAGATAAAATTCAACCTTTTCAATTCCTGATTCAAAATCTTCTGCTTGAACTTGAATTAAAATATCCCCAATTATAATCGTTTTTTGTTTTATAATTGACGATAATAAACTTCTACCCATAATATAGAGCCCATTTTGTGGAGATGTAATCTCTACGAAAGGTTCTGTTGTATCTTCTCCAGGTTCAGTTTGCATAAGTGGATAATTATCTTTTCCCATTCCATCTTCGATTTCATATAGAACATCACCAATACCGTCACTGCCTAATTGGTCTTGATTTGGGCCTTGATATAGATCCTCACCCATGTAATCGCTCCAATAATTTCCTCCAGAAGGATAGCCGTTATCCCAAAGATTGTTAGAATCATCATATGCATTGTGTGCGTTATCTAAAAAGATATTGTGATAAATTTTGTTGTAAGAAGATTCTTCAATACCAACACCCGCATAGCCGTTATTTGAAATTGTATTGTTAAAAATTTGATTTTCATCACAATTGTTTTTTATGTAAATACCGTTCCATGTATTATTCATTATTTTATTATTGAACATCTTATTCTCATCTGAAGAACATTTCAAGTAAATTCCATGATAATTTGAAGTTACTATGTTGTCTTTTAAGACGCACTCATCCTTGATTATTTTAATACCTGCATCATTTAGATCATTACCACTATTTTTTACAGTAAATCCACTAAGCTTTACAAAATGATCATTTCTTCCACCACAAATTCTAACTACCGTATCAGAAAGTCTACCATCAATCATTGTTGTTTCTTTGTTTTCTCCCAAAAGATATATTTTTTTGTAGATTAGTATATGTTCATGGTAAACATCGTTTAATACAAAGATTGTATGACCGCAATTTGTATCAGAATCGTCAATTGAATCCTGAATTGTAATAAACATCTCTTTTGTATCCAAATTTTGAATGGAGCCAAAATAATGTATTAAAGGATACCAATCTCTTGTCTCGTTTCCATAAATATCGTAAGGAGTTTCACCTATGCCATCCTCGTCATCATCTACGCCATCATAATCATCCCAAAAGTTACCGCCTATAACTGACCCTTGATCCCAAATATTGTTATTTTCGTCAGAAACATGCACATTATTTGAAATAAAGTTATTGTGAAATATTTCATTATCTGTATCTGTTGTTCTAATACCTATGTTATTTTCTACAATATTGTTATTTTCAATTATACAATAACGTGAATTAAGGATAACACCTGCGTCATTTTGCTCATTTCCGCTATTTTTAATTGTAAATCCATTAATGTAAACACAATCTGATGTAAGCGTTATTACACTGCAACAGTTTTCTCCATCAATTATTGTTGTTTCTTTGCACTCACCATAAAAATAAAGTGTTTTATGTACTACTATACTTTCAAAATATGTTCCATTAAAAACAAAAATTTCATCATAACAATTTGAATTATCTATAGCGTCTTGAATATATTGATAAGGATGTTCTAAACTTCCATCCCATGGACCAAGAGTATTGTCATCATCAACATAAATCATATCTGATAATCTATCGTTTTGATCTTTAGGTAAAGTATTTTTTGTTTTTTGTAAAATCGCGGTTGCTGAGGGCAATACAAGTATGACCACTATCAGCAAAACTATATATTTCAAATTAATAAATTTGAAGCTTTTCATAATTTTTCCTCCCTTTAAATGTGCTAAAATATCTTATTTATTAGCGCGATTGTTATATTTATTTTTATATTTAAGTATTACTGTAAAAATATGAAATAAAATTAAAAATTACATATATAAAAAATTACCTTTTTTATATATAAGTTCATTGTCTGCATAAACTTCACCATCCTTTCTTAAATCACACATCATATCCCAATGAAGACTTGATTTATTTTTACTGCCGGTCTCAGGATATCCGCTACCAACTGCAATATGAATAGTTCCTCCAATTTTTTCATCAAATAGTGTGTTTTTTGTATAATGCTTTATACCATAATTCGTACCAAAAGCAAATTCTCCTATTTTTCTTGAACCTTTATCCATGTCAAGCATTGAATTTAAAAAATTTAGGCCTTTTGAAGCCTTTGATTTCACTACTTTTCCTTTTTCAAACCATAATTTGATATCATCAACTTCTCTTCCGCCATGAGATGCAGGAAAAGAGTATGATATATAGCCTTCTGCAGAATTTTCCACGGGGCCTGTGAAAACTTCACCATCTGGAAAATTTTCTTTTCCATAGCAATTTATCCATTTTCTTTTTTCAACAGAAATTTTCAAATCTGTATCTTTTGCGATTACGTGAATTTTTTTTATTTTATCTAATTTCTTTTTTATCTTCTGTTGCTCGACACGCATTTTCTCCCAATATTTGACAGGGTCTTTTTTATCAACATGGGCGGCTTTAAATAGAAATTCTTCATAATCTTCTAAGGACATATCTGCATCCTGAGCAGATGCATTTGTTGGATATTGAGTAATGCACCATCTAAGTTTTTTTTCTGAAGCTCTTTTTAAAAATATTTCATGTATTTCTTTATTTGCAACACTTGCCTTTGCTTGTTTTTTTGAGTCAATATTTGTCATATTTTTAGTGTTCTCCGGACTAATTATTGCAAGCTTTGCGTCAATTTTTTCTATTTCAAATTTTGACAAGGGCGACATGTAATTTAGTTGATTATCTGATGCGTATTTGAAATAAGTTTCAGCAAGACCATCAATTCCTATTCTGGTAAAAGGATGTGCTCCTTTGAGTATTGATTGCTTATAAACTTCTTTTATTAAAGGTGCCGCGAGATAACTACCAGATATCATAAATAAATCATTTTTTTTAATTGATAATGAGTGATTAATTAGGATGCTAGCCAGTTTTTCAATTCTTTTGTCAATCATTAAAATCATAAAAAGAATGGTTGAAAATATGAAATACTTTTCTTAGAAATTAAATATTTTCCCATTCTCTTAGTACGGATTCCCATTTGTAGCTATCAATGCCGTCTATTTCAGCAATTTTTCTTAGTATATTTTCATATCCTTTAACTAGTGTTCTTGTTCTAATTTTTACAATATAATCATAGGGTCCTGCTGTAGCAGTAACTCTTGTTACGCCTCTTACATTCCATATTTTTTTCATGGTTTCGTCTATTGGATATCCGGTTTTCATCTTGATAAAAATATAGGCTTTTGTTAATGTCAACGCAAATGAAAGTATTCCTAAAACCATTAATGAAATACCCATGGTCTTTATCAGTAATAAAACTGGATCTGTAGAAAAAGGTTCTATAATACCCAAATAAGCAAGAACAATTGAAACAGGAAGTGTAAAAATTATTATGGACGATCTGACTGCCTGTACAACACTGGCTTTTCCAATACCCAGCGATCTAATATATAATGTAAATGAAAAGAAAGTGCCTATAGCTATCAAAGCAATCCAACCAAAATTTTCTATTGAGGCAGATATGCTTTGTGCTACCCTATTAGTATTGTTAACAAAATCAAATATCATTACAAAAATTATCGTAAAAATACACGCAAATGTGACATTCCAGAGTCTAATATTAATAGAATCGTTTGGAGAGTTTTTAATTTTCATCATTTTTAATTTTCTTTGACCGAGAGAAAATAAAACCCAACCCGGATTAATAACCAAAAATACCACTGCAAGGGATTGTAAACTTAACGATCCGCTCAGGCTAATCGAACCTAGAATGGCACCAAAAGTAACTATTGCAGAAGACTGTATCTCTACCAAGGTAGGTACATTTTTTTCAGTTATTGATTCAAAAATTACTAGATATAAAATAACTACTTGTGAAAATGGTAAGACCACTGATGGATCGCCCAGCATAGATAATAATTCAAAATAGCCGAGTGTCATTATCGCATTGCCAAGGCCTGCAATAAGATGATATTTCAATTCTTGTTTTTTAATTAATCTTATTTTCTTAAAGGATGGATCAATTATTTTTGATCCAAGGCTTTTTTCTCCAATTTTAATTGAAAAAAATAATGTGAACAAAAAGGAGACTAAGACCCCAAGTAAAAAAACTGAAAGACCTAGTACCCAAGGATCTTCGATAAATACTTTAACTACTGCATCAAAACCAGACATTATTGCAGCAATTATGGATGAAGTAAATGCAAGAACATAAAATAGATATCTCTTTGTTATTTTCATAATGCGATTTCTTTTTCAATTACCTGCGTAGTTGTTTTTTTAACGCCTTTAATCATTTGAAGTTTATTTGTAACTTTTAGAAGATTTTCTAAACTTTTTACATGAACTCTAACAACTATATCATACTCGCCTGCAACAACAGAAATTTTTTCTACATTTTCTATTTCTCTCATTTCTGATATTGCTTTATTTGAGTCGCCGGGTTCCATTGATAATAGTATATATGCATTTATCATATTTTGCACCTAATTTTCAGGCCGTATATCCATCTGTATTATAAATTTAACTACTAAAAAAACTTTTATTTAGAAATAGGTTGTGACAATAAGTGTTAAAAGCAACCATTATTGACGGTTATATAGACGAACCAACCTGCTTAGGGGTTCCACCCTACATAAGTCCTTACCCTAGATACATTGCAGGATCGATAATAACTTTTGATAAAAAATCTCAAATATGTTATTTTACAATTGATCAAATTAGAAAAGACGAGTCGTTAGTCAATATAGCATCTTCATCAGACATAGTTGTAATTATTGCAGGCGTTTCTGTTCCAGGTAAATATCTTTCTGGATATCCTGCAAGTCCTAATGAAATTATATCTTTGTTAAAAAAAGTTAAAAATCCGGTTAAAATTTTAGTAGGACCTGCTGCAAAATATGGATTTGGTCTTTTTGGAGGCAAGTCTATAAAAGATATCGAAACATACAAAGATTTTTTTGATTTAGTTATAAAAGGAGACGCCGAGATAACGATCTTCAATCTTTTAAAAGAAAAATTAAAAGTAGAAAATGTTAATCAATTACAATTAAGAAAAAATGGCCATTCAATAAGAGATTTTGCAATTTTAGGATCCGATATTGTAACCAAACATCCTTTTTTCCCAGATTATTTAATCGCAGAAATTGAAACCTTTAGAGGTTGCCCGAGAAGTTATTCTGGCGGTTGTTCATTTTGTAGTGAGCCTTCAAAAGGTCTTCCAGATTTTCGGCCAATCAAAGATATTGTAGATGAAATTGATGAACTTTATAAAAAAGGCATTAAAAATTTTAGACTAGGAAATCAGCCATGTATTTTTTCATATATGGCAAAAAATGCCGAAACAGAAGAATTCCCAAAGCCAAACCCTGAATTATTAACTAAGTTATTCTCAAAAATTAGAGAGGTTGCAGCTAATCTTAAAACACTTCACATAGACAACGCCAATCCAGGAGTTATCGCTAGATTTCCTGATGAATGCAAAAAGATTGCAAAAACAATAATAAAATATCATACACCTGGGGATGTTGCTGCTTTTGGTATAGAAAGCGTTGATCCACAAGTAATAAAACAAAATAATTTAAAGGCAGATCCTGAAGATTCTTTAAAGGCAATTAAAATTTTAAATGAGGTTGGCTCAAAATTGGGTTCAAACGGAATGCCCGAGCTACTTCCTGGACTGAATTTTGTATTCGGATTGAAGGGAGAGACAAAAACAACATTTGATTTAAATTTTCAGTTTTTGAAAAATATTTTGGATGAAAAATTGCTAGTTAGAAGAATCAATATAAGACAGGTTATTCCAATCCCAGAAACAAAAATGTATGAATTAGGAATAAAAAATGTAGTTAAGCACAAGAAAGACTTTAAAATATTTAAAAGGAGAGTAAAGGAAGAAATTGAAAGGCCTATGCTTAAAGAAGTTGTTAAAAAAGGAACTGTTTTAAAAGATGTGTATACAGAATGCTATGAAGGGAAATTAACATTTGCAAGGCAATTAGGTAGCTATCCTTTACTTATAGGAATCCCAGGGGTTATTCACTTAAACAAATTTTACAATCTAAAAGTCATAGATTACGGTTTTAGATCTGTAACTGCAATACCTTATCCTCTAGACATTAACAAATCGCAAAGAAAAACATTGGAAGCAATTCCTGGTATTGGTAAAAAAAGGGTTGTAAAAATTCTTGCAAATCGACCGTTTAAAAACAAGGAAGAGTTAAAGCAAACAATCGATGATTCTGATGTTTTATTATCACTTTTGAAATATGTAGAGTTCAAGTGAAAAATTAATTTAGTTATTTCATATAATGATTAAAACATGTCTGATAATTACAAAAAAATAGAAGATATACTTGGCCACAAATTTAAAGATAAGACTCTTCTCAAAGAAGCTTTAACCCACAAAACTTATGCATTTGAAGCTGACAAACCTGTTGATTATAATGAAAGACTTGAATTTTTAGGGGACAGTGTTTTAAACTTTATTGTTTCAGAAGAGCTTTACAAAAGCAATATGTTTCTTTCTGAAGGGGAACTTACAAGAAGAAGAGCATTCATTGTTAACAATAAAGTGCTGGCAAATATTGCTAAAGATATGTGTATAGGTAAGTATCTGCTATTTGGAGTTGGTGAAAAAAAACAGGATGGGCAAAAAAATGATACTAATCTTGCAAACGCATTGGAAGCGCTAATTGGGGCAATTTATCTAGACTCTAATATAAAAACCGTTAGAGAGTTTGTTTTAAACAAAATTTTTACAAAATAATATCTATTTAAAAATAAGTACAAAATATTTATAGAAAAATTTATATAATAAACATTTATCCCTTGTCTCAATCAAGGTAATCGAATGGGGACCATTTTTCCTTTAAAATCATTCTCATCACCTCCCCTCCTCCCCATTCATTATCATTTATAAATTAATAAAAAAAATGAATTTTTAAATTTTAAATTTTAATTATCCTGCTACCAATCTGATAACAATTCCAAATAGAAATACAGAGGATAATGTAATCAGATAGAATAGAGTCCTCTCCCAATCTTCCTCGACTACTATTCCCATCCTTTTGTCACCGGATAACAGATTTTTTTTTAACTTTTAAACTTTTCTAAATTTTACTCGTCATATGACGACAATAAATAATAGAAGATGTAATTAAGAAAAAATGCATTCCTATTATAGATGGTGATTTCGTGTTTGTAAAAGATTTGATGTCAAAAAACGTAGTTACTATTGAAGAAGATGAACTTGTTTATGACGCTTGCAAAACTTTAAAGAATAAAGGAGTTGGGTGTCTCATAGTTACAAAAAATGGAGTAGTAAATGGAATTATCACCGAAAGAGACATGATTGACAGAATAATACTTGACCAAAGAGACCCAAAGAAAACTAAAGTTTTTGACGTTATGACAAAAAATATCAAAACAATACATGCGTCTGCAAAATTAGAACAGGCAGCCGAAATTATGAGTAAAAATAAGATAAAGAGATTACCTGTAATACTAAATAACGAAATATCCGGTATCATAACAGTTACAGATCTTGCAAATACCATGCCCAACTTTGTAAAAGAGTTTATTGAAGAACAGCCATTTAAGTTTATTTAACAATTATTAAAAAGAGAAATCCTCATTATAATATATGTTGGCGAATTATTTTTCTTCTGTATATTTCCAATCTTTATAGTTAGTCATTCTAGATTTGTAGTTTTTTGTTTTTTCACTTTCATCATCCGAAAACAAAGTGTCCACAATAATGCCCTCAATGTCTCTTAAAAAAATCTTACTTTCATCTTCATCATAGTCTGTCGTAAATATATTACCGTCTTTGTAAATTACACCTACCTCAGAGTTATAATTGGGCTCATTATCAAGCATTAGTTCTGAATCGTATTCGGTAATATCGTCTAATCTTTTAAGTTGATAACAATCCTCAGCCATGCCAATCATGGTTCTATAAACTCGAATTTTTTTGGTGTCGTTTTCAGTTTTTATCTGATCTTTAATGCTTGTAACAATTGCTGGGATGTCCTGAGGTTCTATTTCTAATAATATCTTTTTCCAAAACCAATTGTATAGCTTGCTTGCTCTTGCATTTATGTGTTCTGGTTGTTTTTCAGGGTATAAAATTATCCTGCCGTTTAGTGTTCTGTGTTTTTTTCTCCATTCAGTTCTTTTTTGATCAAGCTCTCTTTTTCTATTGTTCTGAGACATCACATATTACTATTACAACCTCCATTATTTAAATATTTGTGAAAAAATACTAAACGACTATTATAGCAGAATAATTTATATTAATGAATTCTATTAATCTTAAGGGGAGCTGTTTGGAAGAAATAATACGTACAGAAAATCTCACAAAATACTATGGCAACATTAAAGGTATAGAAAATGTTAGTTTCTCTGTTAAAAAGGGAGAAATATTTGGATTTCTGGGACCAAATGGCGCAGGTAAAACAACAACAATAAGAACTCTTTTAGGATTTTTAAAACCTACCTCTGGAAATGCTTACATTTTTGGCTTAAATATAAAAGAAGATGGTAAAGATATCAAACAAAATATCGGTTATATACCTGGAGATTTGAATCTTTATAATCACATTACAGGTGGTCAATTTATTGATTACTTTATAAAATTAAGAGATACTGGAGCATATCTGCTTGACGATTTACTTTCAATATTTGAAATTCCGTTAGATAGAAAAATTAAAGGTTACTCCAAAGGAATGAAACAAAAATTAGGTATAATTCAGGCTTTTATGCATGATCCAGAGCTTGTCATTATGGATGAGCCGACATCTAGCCTTGATCCTCTACTTCAACAAAATTTTTATAATTTCATAAAAAAAGAAAAAAAGAAAGGAAAAACTATGTTTTTTTCATCCCATATCTTAAGCGAAGTTGATAAGATATGCGACAGAGTTGGAATAATAAAAAAGGGAAGTATAGTAACTTTAGAAGATATTGAAACTCTCAAAGATAAAAAAGGAAAAATAATTAAAGTAAAAATAAAAGAAAAACCAGGAAAATTTAAGGGCCCAAAGAACATAAAAGTAAAAGATGGATGGATACAATTTGTTGCAACTGATGATATTGACAAATGGATAAAAAAATTAGCAAAATATACAATTATCGATTTGGAAATAAACGAATTTAGCTTAGAAGATATCTTTTTACATTATTATGAGGGTAGCAAATGAGCAGTTTGTTTAATTTTCAAATGACAGTTCAAACAATTAAAGATAATTTCAAAATTACATTAATTGTTACATTACTTTTTATGGGAATGGCTGCAATGTATGCTGGCATGTACCCAACATTTAAAGAAAGTTTGTTAGAGCTTACTGAAGGGTTTTCTGATTCTTTTGGTTGGCTTTCAGGCGTTGAAGATATGGCATCTTATGTTGGTTTTTTAAATGTTGAAATGTATCAGATATTTTGGCTGTTGATTCTTGCAATTTTGATTGGTTTTATTGCTGCATCTACTATCTCAAAAGAGGTAGAGGGAAAGACTATAGATTTATTATTATCAAACCCTGTTTCCAGAAAACAGATTATTTTTGAAAAATATATAGCAATGATTCCTATGATTTTAATAATAAATTTTGCTACATTTATTGCTGTATACGCAACTACCATTGCTATAGATGAAGAAATCAATCTTGGATATTTATTTATGACTCATGTAGTGTCCATACCTTATTTTCTAGCAGTTTTGGGCATAGGTTTTGTTATTTCTGTGATAGTTGACGAGAAAATGAAAGCCAGCATTGTAATGGTAGCAATTATCGTTGGCATGTACATTTTTGAGTCTATCAGTTTAATGGCATCTGATTATGAGGCATTGGGCCTGCTTTCAATTACTCATTACTTTAATCCTTATGATATCTTAAAGTTTGGAGAAATAGATGTTGTTGGTGTTGTAGTATTGATAGTAGTTACTGTGGAATGCCTTCTTTTTTCCATGCTATACTTCGATTGGAAAGACATAAACGTTTCATAAACTCTAAATATAAAAATTACATTTGAAAAACATAATTGGGGGTTTAAGTGGTGAAAGGAAAAATATTATTATTAATGCTGATTTGCATTCTTCTTTTTTCAAATTTTAGCATTGCTCAAGAAAATGATTGTGGATGTGATGAAGCATATAATGCAAATATAAAAAGTAATAATTATAGAACTGGCCTTTTAACAGGTGGACCAAAAATACCGCAAGGAGTTGTTTTTAAAGAAGAATCACCAACTTCATGGGACTGGAGAGACGCAGAATATGAAGGAATCTCAGGGGATTGGACCACAGAAATCAAAAATCAAGGTTCATGTGGAAGTTGTTATGCTTTTGGTTCCTATGCATCTTTAGAATCGCTAATAAAAATTAAAAGTAAAGACCCTTTTTTATCTGTTGATCTTTCAGAGCAATTCATGGTATCTTGTGGTGAAGAATGGGTCGATGGAATTCTTGGTTGTAATGGCGCATATTTTGTTCCAACATTTGAATTTTTAGAACAATTCGGAGCAATACCTGAAACTTGCTTCCCATACGTAAGCGGAGGGAGTGGATATGTTCCTCCCTGTTCAGATAAATGCCCAAATTGGCAAGACCTTCTAATAGAAATTGATGGATGGGGTGTTGTTTCATCAGATGTTGAATCAATACAAAATGCTTTGATACAATATGGTCCGCTTGTAACTACTATGGTAGTTTATGATGATTTCCACTCTTATCCTGGAGGCATATATGAGCATCCTGGAAGTGACCCAGATCCAACAAACCACATCGTTTGTATCGTTGGATATGATGATTCTCAGGGGTATTGGATATGTAAAAACAGTTGGGGAACTGGTTGGGGAGAGAATGGTTGGTTCAGAATTGCCTATGGCGATTGTAAAATCGAACAAGACACTGCATATCTTCAATATACAGATCAAACTGCACCCCAGATTAAAGTAAAAATGCATAGAATAAAAGAAATTGGAGAAATTGATACTTTTATTGAATTTGGTGCTGACTGGTCTTATAAAATATCAGTTTTTAATGGAGATAGTTGGACTGAACAAATAAACAATGATTACTCATCAAATGAAGATGATCACATAGAAGATGTTGTTCATAGTTTTAATGTATATGCTGCTGAACCAGAGATTACAATAAAGGTTTGGGACAGGGATCTTTTAAGTGGTGATGATTTAGCTGATGTTTCGGGTTATGAAGGAGGTGGTGCAGATAATGATATTTCTGATAGAAGAGGCGCTATTTTTCATTGTAAATATGATGTAGTAAATAACGAAATAATAGAATTAGACACAATTATTGAAGATGGAAGTTATTACACAAGCTCAGGTACTTATAATCCAGATGGGGGGGATAATAGTGATGAAGAAAATGACGCAAAGGTTTGGTTTGATATTTTTGATACATATGAATCTCCTGATGCTGATCTAAAAATTTATGGCGGTATTCAAGCTGAGGTAGAATCTGGACAAAAAAACTGCAATTTGGGCTCATTTACAGTGGAAAATATAGGTGAAGATCCCTACAGCATATCTGATTCATATTTAGATTGGGAGATATTTGAAACTCCTGATTGGGGCTCTAATTGGAGATTTGAGCCAGAGTATGGAGAAGACTTAATAACGGGAGATATTACAAATGTTGAGGTTTTTGTAGATGCCCCAAGTCAAGAAGATGATTTTTCAGGAACAATAAAACTACGAAACTCTGAAAATTACAATGACGAGGAGTCTGTACTTGTCAATTTAAAAACTCCTATAACAAATAAAGGAATCTTCTGGCAAATCTTAGAATTTTTACAAAATATATTTGAGAAATTGTTTGGATTTATAGGTTTTCTTACTTAACCAGTAAAACAGAATAATTACATTTTTCTGTTATTTTCCTTTTGATATTTCTTATTGGTATGCCTAAAACATCCCTTTTTTTCTTTTCTCTACCTAAAATAACAATTCCTGCGTTAAAATCCTCTGCCGATTTAATTGTTTGCTTTTCAAGACTGCCTTTAACAAGCTCTGATTTAATGTTCTTTTTTTGAATGTGTGCAACAAATTCTTGACCGTTTGCAATTAAATAATTTTGAGGCTTTTTTTCTGATCTTTTTCCGCTGCTATCAACCTGGACGCTGTCTTCAACATCCACTACATAAATTATTTTCAAATCCCAGCCAAGGATTTCAGATATTTTCATACTTATTTCAGGAACTTTTTTATTTGGCGCCAGATTAGAACATACCGCAAGAATTGACTTATTTTTATTACCGGACTCTATCCAAACAGGCGTATCTATATCATCAAATAATTTATAATTTAAAATACATTCTTTTTCAAAGCCCATCAAAACAAGATCATATTTATCTTTGTTTATTTGTCCTTTAATAACATTTGAAAATTCTCCTTCAGCAATATCCTTTTCAATTGGGATTCCTCTTCTTTTAAAAAATAATTCTGCCTCTTCAAATATGATTTCATTTGCTTTTTTAATATGTTCTCCAATTACTTCTTTTTTAGTTTCTTCAATGTTATAATAAGTCCTATATGAATCTGAAAGCTTATTTGCTTGATCTAGGGTCTTTTCTTCTATTATAAATAGAATTTTTATTTTACTATGAAAGTTTTTTACTAGAATTTCGGCAGTTTTAAATATCTCTTTTTTAAAAAATTCTGATGAAATTGGAATCAATACATTTTCAAACAAAGTATTTTCCTCCTATTTTAGAAAAATTTGATTTCAAATTCCAAGAACCCCCATCCAATAAATAGCTGCAACTGCAAAAATTACCATAATACAGGCAAAATTTGCAAGAGCTCCTGCTTTGAAAAGATCTTTTGTTGAAAAATAACCAGAAGAGTAAGTTATTGCATTGCCCGGTGTTGCTATTACAAACATAAAGGCAAGTCCTCCGCTAAGTGCAATTATTAGAGATGCAAGAAGAGGGCTTATCCCAGGAATTTCAGCAGATATGGCAATTCCAATAGGTAGCAAAATAGCAACAGCACCAACATTTGACATTAAATTTGTCAGAAGAACTGTAAGGATAATTATTCCAATAATTACCAAATAAGGATTTCCGTTAAAAATATTGAATAAACTATGAGCAAACCAGGCTCCGGCGCCTGTTTTTTGCATTCCTATGCCAAGAGTAATTGCCCCTCCATAAAGCAGTATTATGCCCCATGGAACTCTTTTTTCAACATCTTTCCAAGTAATACTGCCTGTTGCAAATAGTAAAAATGAGCCTAAAATTGCAATGACGGCAAGTCCAAAATATTCTGGAGATGAAAAGAAAATCCAAAGTATAATGGTAAGTATCAAAATAAACAAAACAATAAGTTCATTTTTAGTTATTTTTCCAACTTTAATAACTTGATTTTTTATTTCTCTTTTTGCGGAAGTAACATTTTTTATCTCAATAGGAAAAGATATTTGTAAAATCAACCAAACTAAAGGAAGAGAAATGAACACTACGGGCATTGAATATGCCATCCAATCAAAAAATGTGACAATAATTGGATTTTCTAAATCTGCAAGTATTCCAACAGTAAGAGGGTTTCTTGCACCGCCAACAAGTGTTCCCAAACTTCCTATTGAACACCCATAAGCAATAGATAGCATGCTAATTTTGCCAAAATTGCTTTGTCTCGGAATTATTTTCATTGCAATAAGTATTGACAAGACAATAGGTAAAAACAAAGCAGCCACACCATGTTCTGGCATAATAAAAGATAGAAAAGCACACGAACACATTATTCCAAATGTAAACATTTTTGGACTATCTTCAAAAAAACTAAGAAGTTTTAATGCGATTCTTTTGTGAAGTCCGTGCTTTTCAACAGCACTTGCAAGTATAAATGCTCCTATTAAAAAGAAGATAGCTTGATTACCAAAAGAAGAAAAAACATCATTTGCAGGCATTATGCCAAGTATAGGCTGAATTATCATAATAAGAAGTCCAGTAACAGCCAGAGGAATTGGCTCTGTTATCCAAAGAATTGCACCCATTATTAAAATCGCTACCATCATTTTACCGTTGTGGGACAGTCCTTCAGGGGTGGGAAGAAAATAGAAAATTATTATTAAAAAAAATGCTAAAAAAATAAAAAATAAATTTTTCTTGGAAAAACTTGATGTTTTTCCTTTAATCAATCGAAAATCATCATAATTTTCATTGTTTTTTTGATTCAACTCTTATTACCTGCCTTTTCCCCTCAATCATGTAAATAAAATAATGGTTTAATAAATTTGATAAACAATATTTTCAAAATTTTTCTAATTTAGGAAATATTTATATATTTAAATAAAAATAGTGTTAAATGGGAAAATGAAGAAACTAGTAATTTTATTTATCACATTATTTCTATTGTTAACTACAATGAGTCAAGCTATTTATCCAATACAAAGAAAATCTAGTAATTTTGAAATAAATTTAGAGATGGAAGACATAATTCAAGATATAAACGAATCTTTAGTTTTTTATTATCACAATAGATTAATGGATTTTGGCCCGAGATACACGGGATCTATCAACTGCAGGCTTGCCGGAGAATGGATACACAATGAGTTTGAATCAATGGGTCTTTATGCAGAATTTCACGATTGGAGATGTGCAGGATTTGAAAGTAAAAATATAGTTGCCACTTTACCAGGCTCAAATGAGTCAAGCACCGCAATAATTATTTTTAGCGCTCATTACGATTGCACACCAGATTCCCTTGGCGCAGACGATGATGGATCGGGCGTTGCTGCTATAATGGCCGCAGCAAAAGTTCTCAGCGGGCATTCATTTAACCATACAATTCAATTCATAGCATTTTCAGGTGAAGAAGTTGGAACCTACGGAAGTTTTTGCTATGCTCAGGATGCTTATGGGCGAGAAGACAACATTTATGCAGTTATCAATGCAGATATGATAGGGTATGCAGATACAAGCAAGGGTGGAAGAATTATTAATTTTCATTGTCCTGAAAGATCAAGATGGATTGCAGATTTTGCAAGCAGATTAAGTGATAAATATCTTGATTTAGTAGATATAGGAGTTGAGACTCGCCCAAACTATATTGGTGCTGATCATCAAGCATTTTCTTACTATGGATATGACGGAGTTTGGATTGCACATCATGATGGATACCAATGGGCAAATTCTCCAGAGGACACTCCAGATCATATAAATCATACATATCAAGTCAAGGCAACAAAATTTTTGACAGCTCTAGTTGTAGAACTTGCCAGCGAACCAATTGAAGTCCAAGTAATGATAAAAACTCCTAATGAGGGAACTTTTTATCTGTTTAACAGACCTATTTTTAAATTGACATTTTCAAGGTTATGGTATTTAGGTTTTAGAGGCATTACTGTTATAAGAGGCAGAACTGTCGCAAGTGCTGAAGTACTTAGTTGTGAAGAAATAGAAAAAGTAGTTTTTTGTATAGATGGAAACTTTATGTATTGGGACTACGAACCACCTTATGAATGGGAAATACAAGGAAGATTCGCAGGTCTTTTTGGCAGGCATACATTAAAAGTTTATACTTATACAACAACAGGAAAAATTGCATCTGATGAGATGGACATAAATATTAGGACTTTAAACAAGATGTACTAAAAGTTAGTTTTATATACGACGCTGTCTTATAAAAATTAAAATGAGAAAATCATATCTGGTAAGTCTAAATTGTATTATCATATTTTTTATTGTTTCAACTCCTGGCGGATATAGTTCAGAAAATATCGAAATTAAATCTTGTAAAAAATTACTTTTAACTGGTTTTGAACCATTTGACATATTTCATATTAATCCATCTGAACTAATCGTTGAAAATTTAGATGAGCAAATAATAGCTGATAAAGAGATCATTGGATTTGTTTTACCAGTAGATTTTGATAAATCATTAGAAAATATTACAGATTTGATTGAATTATACGAGCCAGATTTTGTTGTCAGCCTTGGTCTTGATGCAAGTGCTGAATTAATTGAGGTGGAGAAATGTGGTATAAATTTAAAAAGAGGGGAAGGCGATATTTTGCCATGCAGATTAGATCGTTCAGGACCATTTTTTAGATTTTCTGATTTTAATGAAAGAGAAATTGTAAAAGAATTAAAAGATGAGGGAATTAAAGCACAACAGAGTTTTTTTGCAGGTCTTTATGTTTGTAATGCAGTATTGTATGGAACTTTAGATTATATAGATGACAAGAACTTAGATATAAAATCAGGTTTTATCCACGTTCCTTTGCTTGATACCCAAGATCCTTCTGGAATGAGTATTGATGAATTGATTAGTGCAACAAAAATAATCATAAAGTCTTTGTAATAATTTAAAGAATCTAAAAAGTTTTATAAACAAAAAAATACTGACAAATTATTATGAGAGATTTAACAAAAGCACAATTAACAATTGGACTTTTAGCTTTTTTTGCAACTATGTGGAGTCTTGTTAAAAATGCTATGACCTCATCAGATGATATTATTGTCTCTGTAGGAATCATAATTGTTTTACTTGTAGTACAAATAATACTTTCTATCGTAATTCTTGGCTTATTGCAGTGGGTTAACATATACGATTTAAAAACAAATTCTTTGATTACGTTTATAATTCTAGTTGTAGTAGGTTTAACTGCAACATTATAAAATTTTTTACTATTTTTTCTTTCTATCTGTGATATCTTTAATTATATGAACTGATCCTGTATATTCTCCCTCTTCGTTAAAAATCGGTGATGCAGATATTTCAATATATCTATCAATATTTGGTTCGTAAAAATCTACTGTATGCGATTTTTTAGTTTCTTTTATTTTTTCGCAAGGGCAATAAGAATGAGTCATATTTTTTCCATGAATAATTTCATAGCATTTTTTGTTGATAACCTCTCTTTCTGAATCAAAAAATTCAATAAATGCTTTATTTGCTTTTACAATGTTGAAATTTTTATCGTGAATTGAAATCATGTCTTTTATAGAGTTAAAAGTTGTCTCCCATTCCGTAAGTAACTTTTTCATCCTATTTTCGGCTTTTTTTTGTTCAGAGATATCTTCAATTATTACAGTTGCACCTGGCTCTCCATCATCAAAGGTTGTTGGAATGTTTTTTACCCTAAAATACAAATTTTGATTTTCTAATTTGGTTTCAATACTAGACTCTTTTCCATCAAGTGCTTTTTTTATCTTATCAAACATTTCAGATCTGCTAAAAAATGACGAAATAAAATCGTCAATTCTTTGCCCCATCAAGTCATCTCTTGATGTATCCAAAAAATCCAGTAAATTATCATTTATTCTTACAATTTTCAAATCCTTATCTACTAGTAAAATATAGTCAAGTGTATAGTTTAATATTGCCGAGAGAGGAATTCTCCTTGAAGGAAAATAAACCTTTGCAGGCCCAAAAGTAACCATTTCAGCTTGACCAGAAATTAATAAAATATCAAGATATTTGGCTACAGAATTTCTGTTTATTTTCATTTCCCTAGATATATCTGTAACTGTCATTCCTCTAGGATTTTCTTTTAGAATTTTCTTAATATTTGTCAGTTCCTTTTGATAACTCTCCACATTACAAAATGTAAACTTGCATATATATGCATTACGTTTTTGTTTAACACTTTTGCCATGCAAAGAGAGAAACATTTATATACTAGTCATTGCATTTAGGCATTGCCAGGCATAAACGCAAGGCAATGTGGTGTTGGGATAAATGAAACTCTTTAACAAAAAACTTAAAATTTCATCTTCAAGCTTTATCCTCCGATGCAATCCTATATACGCTGCAATAGATTTTGGGGGAGGTTTTAATCTTTTTAAGATAATAGCAGCATCCCTTAAACTACCGCATCCTTTCCTCAAAGAAAGAATATTTTCCGTCTTTCCTCCTGGAAATAATGAGGTACCTCTCTGTTTTGTCGCATCCCATGTCTCCTAGTGAGGTACCTCCATCCCATCCATTTTATTATAATTATTTCTATTAAAAAAGTTTATAATATTGGAAATAACTATACTTAGTAGAGACAGATGAATAAAATCAAAGTTTTAAATATTCTAATATTATCTGCAATAATATTATTATCTGCTGTAAGTGCACAATCTAATTTTAATAAGGAAAATAAAAATTTTTCAAAAATCTCGGTCATTTATGATCTTATAACAGAGGAATTATTAGAAGAATATCTTGAAACACTTGTTGGATATTCGCCAAGAATGACTGGGACATATGGCTGTGAAAAATCTGCAGAATATATATTTGATTCATTTGAACAAATGGGGCTTGATGTTAGATATCAAAATTGGACTTCATTTGGAAATAGATACTATCCAAGATTATTTGAAGGGAAAAATATAGAAGCAACGCTTCATGGTAATAACGCATCATCAGAAAAAGTAGTAATTTTTAATGCACATTATGACACCGTTTGGGATACGCCGGGTGCAAATGATGATGGTTCAGGCACCGCCGCTGTGCTTGCAGCAGCTTATGCTTTAAGTCAATTTGATTTTGAGCATACAATAAAGTTCGTAACATTTTCGGGTGAAGAGGTAGGTCTTTTGGGAAGTCAGGCTTATGCTAAAGAAGCTTATGAGAATAATTACGACATTTATTTGGAAATAAATGTTGATATGATAGGTAAAGCCACCTCAAAAGAGACTGGTAGAAAAATGACACTTGTTTCAACTGAGGATGTTGAATGGTCTTTTGATATATTTGAATCAATTAATTCTTCTTATGAGCTTAATTTTACAATAAATAAACATGGATTAAACAGAGACGATAGAGGAGGAAGTGATTACAAATCTTTTATTGACTACGGCTATGAATCTTTAATATGCTGGCAAGCTGAAGGTGATGAATTTATGCATACCTCACAAGACGACATGTCAAATGTAAATCTTAGCTATTTAACCAATATGACAAGAATAATTGCAGGCTCAATTGGATATATTGCAGACAGTGACACAAACTACCCACAAGTAAGAATAAATTCTCCAAAACAAGGAAAATTATATTATAAAGGCTCTGAAAAACGCAATATAAACACATTAAAATCAATTGTACTGGATGATATTTGGATATATATTGATGTAATGTATAAAGATGAAAAAATAGAAAAAGCAGAGTTTTACTTTGATAATGTATTAGAATTTGTAGACACCAAAGAGCCTTTCAAATGGCACATGAATAAATTTTCTTTGGGAAAACATAGGATAACTATTATAACTCACGATAGTAAAGGTCAGAAATCAACTGATTATAAAGACATAATGTTTTTCAATATTTTTAAAAACACGTAATCTTTTTTTAAATCATATCAAATTCTTTTTTAATAGCAAAGTGCATAAGAGTTTAGAAATGAGCAGAACACTTTCGTCACTTGACATCTATGTAATTGTATCGGAGCTTCAAGAACTCTTAGGAAGTTACGTAGATAAAATATATCAACCTACTCATAACGAGGTATTAATTAAAGTAAATAATAAAAAAACAGCAAAAAAAGAGGCAATATATGCTTCTTGCAGTGAATTTTTGTGCCTCACATCAAAAAAAATTGATGTACCTCAAAAACCGCCAAGTTTTGCAATGGCACTTAGAAAATATATTTCCAATGGAATTATTACAAAAATATGGCAGCATGAATTTGATAGAATAATAAAAATTAATGTTAGTAAAAAAGATGGGGAATATACTCTAATTTTTGAGATTTTTAAAAACGGCAATATTATTCTTTTAAGACCTGACGGCACAATATTAATTCCTTTAATTACACAAAAATGGTCACATAGAATCATAAAAGGAAAACAAAAATATGAATCTCCCCCCTCGCAGTTAAACACATTTGATTTATCATTTGAGGGTTTTTCAAATATAATTAAAAACAGTGACAAAGATTTAGTAAGAACTCTTGCAGTTGATATAAATTTAAGTGGAAAATATGCTGAAGAGGTTTGCTTTAGAGCAGATTTTAGCAAAAACATTAAAACAAGTGATTTGAGTCCAAATCAAATTAGCGAAATTTTTGAGTCGTTACGTAGCTTTTTAGCAAAGTTTCAAAATAAAAATTTCCGGCCCAATTATGTTTCAAAAGAGGGTAAAATAATAGAGATTTGTCCTGTTATTTTCAAGAGCTATCCAGATTATGAAATAAAAAAATTAGATAGCTTTTGTAGAGGTTATGAAAAATTCATAGAAAAAAGAGAGGTTAAAACAAAACGTCAAAGCAAACAAGATGAAAAACTTGGAAAGCTTAAAAGAATGATTGATCAACAAAAAAAAACCATAGAAAAATTTGAAAAAAAGATAGTTGATAAAAAAAAGCAAGGGGACGTCTTATACCTAAATTATCAAAAAATTGAAGAAATACTTAACAAAATTACAGATGCTTTAAAGTTAAAAGATAAAACAGAAGTTATAAAAGAAATAAACAAAAATGATTTTGTAAAAATCTTTGACCCTACATATGATAAATTTATATTAATATTAAAAGATGAAAAAGGAAAAAATATAGAAATAAATCTTGATTTTAGAAAAAGCGTATCAGAAAACGCAGAAGATGCATATGAGTCTAGTAAAAAATTCCAAGATAAAATTCAAGGAGCAAAAGACGCATTAAAAAAAACAGAAGAAAATTTAGATAAATTAAAAGAAAAAGAAGTTTTAAAGCAGGAGAAAAATAAGGAAAAATCTAATCAAAAAAATTTCTGGTTTGAAAGATTTAGATGGTTTATATCATCTGAAGGAAATATAGTTGTTGCAGGAAAAGATGCGAAAAGTAATGAAATAGTTGTAAAAAAATATCTTAACGATGGGGATAGATACTGTCATGCGGATGTTCATGGAGCTCCTAGTTGCGTTATAAAAAACAAAAATATTGAAAATGATACTATAAAAATTTCTGAAAAAACACTAGAAGAAGCATGCATTTTTGCAGCATCTTACTCAAAGGCATGGAATCAATTTGCAGAAGCACAATCATATTGGGTTTTACCAGAGCAAGTTAGCAGAACACCAGAAAGTGGAGAATATCTCCCAAAAGGAGCTTTTATTATTAGAGGAAAAAGAAATCATTTTAGATGTAAACTTGAAATTGCAATTGGAGAGATAAAAATAAAAGATGTGAAAAAAATTATGGCAGGTCCAATAAAGGCAGTTAACTCAAAATCTGAAAAATACGTGATAATTAATCCTGGACAAGAAAAGAAAAATGTTGTAGCAAATAAGCTTTCCAAAATATTTAATGTACAAATTGAAGATATACAAAAAATACTGCCCCCTGGAGACATAAATATCGTAAAATCAGAAGGGATCAAAATATAGGTGAAAACATTGAAAGTTTTGTTTAAAGATCCGAAAAATAAAGAAATTAAACTTGTTGCAGAAAATCTTGACGATATTTGGCATTTATACAATTTAATTGAAGAAGGAGACCTTGTAAGGGCGGTATGCTTTAGAACAGATGACCAAAAGGACGATAAAATAAGATCTAAAAAATCAGAAAAAAAGAAAATGAAGCTTGGGATCAGGATAGAAAAAATAAACTTTCATGAGTTTTCAGATAGACTTAGATTGCATGGAACAATTGAAGAAGGTCCCCAAGACCTTGGATCTTATCACACTCTCAATATTGAAGCAGATAAAATGAATAGTTTTTCTATTGTAAAAGACAATTGGAAACACCATCATTTAGAAAGAATTGATGAAGCAGTAAAACAAAGAAAACAGCCACTTCTTATCTTTGTCTCTTTGGATGAAGATGAAGCTACTGTAGCGATTCTTAGACAGAGCGGGATACAAAAAATTGCAGATATTAGCTCAAAAAAATCTGGAAAAATGTATGATTGCCAAGATACATCAAAAGACTATTTTGGCGAAATATTCTCGGTTTTAAAGACTGTAAAAAAAGAGGAGTCCCCAGTTGTGGTAATCGGACCTGGCTTTACAAGAGAACATTTTATTAAAGAAGGTAAGCAAAAATATCCTGATATATTTGAAAATTGTAGAACTCATGCAACAGGGCATTCGGAAATGAATGGAATAAATGAGGCGATAAAACAAGGCGTTGTTGATCAAATTACAAAAGAAAATAGAGTCGCAATAGAAACTAAATTTGTTGAAAAGGTATTTGAAGAAATTAAAAAAGATGGTTTAGTATCATATGGAGAATCTCAAGTTGTTGATGCTCTAGAAAATGGTGCTGTTGAAAGACTTTTAATTTCTGATTTGCTTGTTAGAAGAGATAATGGAATAAAAATACTTGAAATTGCAAAAAATACTAACAGTAAATTTACCATAATTAATACAATGCACGAAGCAGGTAAAAAATTTGAAGGAATTGGTGGTATTGCTGCTCTACTTCGTTTTAAAATTTGATTATATCATCAAACGACCATATGTCATTGATTTATAAAATTCTGACAATGCCGTTTCATATATTTCGTCAAATGGATCTGGGTCATCTCCAGAATCGTTATCACTAGTATCTTTTGTATCATCTTCCATTTCAACAAGATATGGATCATAATAAGAATATGTAATATCTATTGTGAAATCATTACCAGATTCGCCAAGTTTTTTAAGAATTCTTATTTCACCTATATCACAAATTACTGTTATTTTAAAATCTTCATTTACCCATGTGTCGTCATAGTATGGCTCTTCCATTAGCATAGACTCTGCTTCTGACATGTCTTCTGCCTCAATTATATCTGTTGAAGGTATTCCATCAACATTTATGATGATTTCAAAATTACCTTCTTTTGTCTGCTTTTCACTGGTAGCAGAACCCTCATAAGTCATGCCATCAGGAGTTTCTATTTGTACTGTTATTGTATCTAGACCAAATCTACCAAGGAGAGGAGCTTTGTCATCAATCCAACTAACATTGAATACAATTTCATTTAAATTTCCTTTATTAAATGAAACGGTCCCTTCATAAGGAGTATTTTTATCAGCAAAATCTGAAATTGTTTGAGATCCTGATTTAAGATCCCAGTTTACCTCATACATTTCTAATTTGTCATTATCTTTTGAATCGTCATCGCCATTGTCTTCAGGTGCTTCATACAAAGCAATACCGATTCCAGCAATTACAATTACAGCTACAGCAATAAGAATAATCAGTTTATCGTTTTTTTTCAGGTTTATCATAGATACACCTTTATTATTTAATTTATATTTATCTGTAAATATAAGTATGTTTCTTCCTTTATTAAATTTTTCCTTTATTTTATATAAATATGCAACTTTAAATCATAAAATAAAAATCTAATCTGTTATAATCGAAATAAATTGCCCGCATTTGTCGCATTTATTATTTTTTAAACCAATATTATCTGAAGAAAAACCTTGCCTTTTTATAATCAAATTACCGCAATTCGGACAAATTGTATTTTCATATTCGAAATTGGGAATATTTCCCAAATAAACGAAATTAATTCCAATTGATTTTGAAATTTTATAGATTTCTTCAAGAGTATTTATTGGTGTTGGAGAAAATTTATTCATTTTGTACTGTGGATGAAATCTAGAAAAATGCAAAGGAGTGTTATTGCCAAGATTGTTGGCAACCCAATTACAATAATTTTCAATTTCGCTTTTTGAGTCATTTAAACCTGGTATTACAAGATAAGTTAGTTCTATGTGAATATCTAAATCTTTAGCCATTTTGCAGGTTTCAAGAACTGGCTTAAGCTTGGCTTTGCAAATTTTTTTATAAAAATCTTGGTTAAATGCTTTAACATCTATATTCATAGCATCAAGATAATTTGAAATTTCTTCCAGAGGTTTTTTAGTAATATACCCATTTGTCACATAAACTGTATACAATCCATTTTGTTTGGCAAGTTTAGCACAATCATAAGTATATTCGTGCCAAATAGTTGGTTCATTGTAAGTCCAAGCAATTCCTCTGCAATTGCTATTTTTTGCAATTTCTATAATTTCTTCGGGTTTCTTTTCCTCTAATAAATAGTCATTATTGTTTGCTGTTGAAATTCCATAATTTTGACAATTTTCACATTTAAAGTTACATCCCACAGAACCCAAAGAAAGAACATTTGATCCGGGATAAAAATGAAACAATGGTTTTTTTTCTATTGGATCAATGGCAACAGATGAGCAGGAACTATAAATTAAAGAATAGAGCTTTTCTTTTTCGTTTTTTCTAACACCACAAATACCTACGTTATCGGGCTTGATTATACACTTATGATTGCATAAAAAACATTGTACATTTTCATTTTGGGGCTTGTAAAACTTTGCTTCTACTCTCATTAAGGTTTTTCATTGCTTCAGTACTTATTAACCTTCTCCCAAATGCATTTCTCTAAGACTTAAAATAAAACCTCTTCTGGGATATCTATCGTTTATTTGGGGTTGCATTTCTTCAAAATCTTTAAAGTCTTCATCATTTTCCAAGATATATTTTGCATAGAAAAATGCTTCTTCAACAGACACCATGTCGTTTTTAAATAGACCTAATTGACGTTGAATTCCTCTGCTAAACAAACCGGATTTGTATCCATCTGCATTACCTGTTTTCAAGCCTTCAAACCATAAAAGAGAAAATATTGGGCCTCTCAAAGTGCTAGTAAATCCTTTCCTAAATTTACTAGTACTTGAAATCACTATTCTGCCATTTTGAGGTATTTTTGATCTGAATAAAATTGACGTTGGAAAGTTAAGTATTGTTTTATCAGCAAATCCGCCACAAAAACAGGCATCAATTATTATACTAACCTTGCTAGATTTTAAAGGTAGCAAAATCTGACCAAAATCTCTATCAGAGAGAATGTCATCCCACAAAAATATCTGACTTCTCTCAAAAAGTTTTCCACCAGCAAGTGAATCATTGGAATCCCCATAACCGTGGCTAAACATCCAAATGAAAACTTCGCTATCTCTATATCTGTTTGATTCGTTTATTATTCTATCAAATGTTTTTAATACATTATTTTTTGTTGCCCCGCCATATGTAAATGCATAATCATGTTGTCTTTGCTGCAAGGTTTCAATTTTTTCACCATATCCGTTATCTGATCTAATCCAACCATCGTCAAATAAGATGACAATATTTGAAGTTGCATAATTTAAACTTTCAACAAAATAAGCTGCCATTTCTTCTGCCAGATATAGTCCACCGTTGCCAAGTTTACTTTCATTTTCTTCAGGAAAGTTTGCAGTTGCAATAAATACGGCATACTTATGAGAGTCAATTTCAACAGAGCGAGGGTTATCAACTTCAATTTGAATTTTTTCAATTTTTGAAAAATCTATTCCATCCCAAGCCCTAACACTTATTGAGTAAACGCCATCCAAAAGCTTGTAAGTGTCCCAATCAAAGCTCCATTTTATTGTTCCTTGAGCTTTTTTCCAATCTCCATCCCCCATCTTAACTTCTATTTTTTTGATTTGCTCATTTCCATCTAAATCATAAGAAGTGCCACTTATCATGACAAGACTTGAAACTTTCATTTTGTCAATAGGATAATTGATTTCTACTACGGGTTTTTCATTTTTATTTTTAGAATCATCCTCTAAACAACCCGAAAATGTTGTAACTAAAAGTAGTAAAACGAAAAGTATTGCCAGCAGCTTTTTTTTCATCACTCTCATTAATATATTTATTATAGCTGGTTTAAAATATTTATTTTACATTTATTACCCATTTAAAATATTCAAAAGATTTATCATAATAATATCGGTTATGTCTCGTATAAATTGGGGCGATATATTTGAAAAAACTAACATATTCAGATAGTGGCGTTGATATAACTAAGGAAGAAATAGCAATAAAAGCCATTACTTCCACACTAAAATCTCATAGAAAAGGATTAGGTAAACCTATGGGTGGCCATTATGCAGGAATGATAGATTTTGGAGAATATGCACTTGTTTTATGTACGGACGGTGTTGGTAGCAAGGTTTTAATTGCCTCACAAATGAAAAAATGGGACACCATAGGAATTGATTGCATAGCAATGAATGTTAATGATGCTATTTGTGTTGGTGCAGAGCCTCTTGCATTTGTTGATTATCTGGCGATAGACGCCCCAAAAAAAGATATCACAAAAGAGATAGGAAAAGGGCTTGAAGAAGGGGCTAAACAATCTAATATCTCAATTATAGGGGGAGAAACGGCATCTCTTCCAGAAATTATTAATGGCTTTGATCTTGCAGGAACTTGTCTTGCGTATGTAAAAAAAGATAAAATTATAACTGGAGAAAAAATAGAAGAAGATGATATAATTATTGGACTTCCCAGCAGCGGAATTCATTCAAATGGATATTCTCTTGTTAGAAGAGTGATAAAAAATAATAATTTTTATTACAAGAACAAATTTCCAGATAATTTTTATCCTGGAAAACTGATTGGAGAAGTACTACTTACCCCCACCCAAATTTATGTTAAAGAAGTTATTGAGCTGTTCAAAAGTGTCAATATAAAAGGTCTTGCCCATATAACAGGTGGTGGGCTTAGAAATCTTCCGAGATTGAATAAAAATGTCAAATTTACAATAGATGATCCTTTAGAACCTCAGTCAATTTTCAAATTTTTACAGAAATATGGAAATATTGACGACAAAGAGATGTACCAGACGTTTAACATGGGAATGGGTCTTGCTTTGATTGTTTCAAAAAAAGAAGTTAATAAGGCATTGAATATATTGAATAAATATTCAAAATTAAAAGCAAAAGTAGTTGGAAAGATAGAGAAAGGAAAGGGTGTCAAATTTACTAAACTTAATCTAAAGTATTAAGCTAGTTTTCCCTATTCTTTCCAACAATAGCTTTCTTAGTCTTTGGGGGAAGGTCCTATATGCAAAAATTGCTGTGCAATTAAGCCATAGTTTTATTTTAAAACAATTTATTAGATCTTCTATGAAGGAGGTTTTGATACAAAAAATTGAAAGGAATTCTTGAAACGATTTTTTCTTCGTTTTTCCTCCTCCATAACTAATATCAATAGCTATATATTAAAGATTGCCTATGATACTATAGTCAATTGTCGATAATATGTATAAAAATAATATTTGTTAAATAAAAAATGGTACTTTTTTCTTGTATTTTCCATAGTTAGTAATTTTAGTAAGCTCTTTTTCTTCAATTTTACATACCTTAACATATTTATATATCAAAATTGGAGCAAAAATTAGTGTCAATATTGTAGGCCAGCCAACAAACCATCCTATTATTACTAAAATAAATCCAAGATACTGTGGATGTCTTGAATAGGAATAAACACCTTTTGAAGCTAAGTCGCCTGATTTTAGATTTTTATAAAGTGAAATCCATCCAAAAACTATGAAAATTGTACCAATAATAATTAGAATACTTGCATAAAACATTGCCAAATCCATTGAAATATCAACACCTAAAAACTCAAAATGATAAACAGTGCTAGCAAGCTCAATTGTTGAGGCTCCAATATTTTTTGATACGAAAAATATAGTTAATGGGATTCCGTACATCTCAATAAAAAGAGAAACAAAAAATGCTGTCACAATCCCATATTCCTTCCAATCTATTTTCCTTCTGAAAGAGAGTGGTATTAAAAATGTTAAAAACATTACTATGTTGATTAGAACTATATGCCACTGCTGAGTAATTACATTTGGAAGTATTGAACCAGTAATGTGAGAATAGAAGTGCAGATAAAAATCCCTAAAAAAGATGAAAGGAATTATAAATAATAAGATAAAAAGAAATCTAATTGGCAGATTTCTGTGTTTTAAAAAAAATTTAAGGTTGGTCATTTATTTATGATTATAATCTTGAGTTAAATAAGTTTTGAAAAAGTAGCGGGGAGTGGATTTGAACCACTGATCTACGGGTTATGGGCCCGTCGGGATTTCCTGACTACCCCACCCCGCTATCTGGCACGTGTTCTTCGTGAATAATGTTTCTTATACTTAAATCTAGTTCCTATTATTGAGTTTCATAAAGATTAAATGAGTCCGTACATTACAAAATTTTGTTAAAATGAATACTTTGAATCAGGAATTTAAAGAAAAGTTGGAAGAACTAGCCCGGCTTTCTAGTGAAAAAAATAAAAATGACAAGCAAAAGCTATTTTCTATGATAAAAGATCACTGCTTTGAAATAGAAGAACTATACAAAAATAAAAATGATCACTGGGCAGTTGAGACCGCGGACCTGATTGTTCTTTGTTTTGAACTATTGATTTCAGAAAATAAAAAAATTGACGATGTTTTTAGTAAGTGTCTTCCTAGATTTTATAAAAAATTAGCTTTGATTGATGATGGGTGTGAGGCATGATGAAAATTATTTCATGGAATGTAAATGGAATTCGTGCAGCAGACAAAAAAGGTTTGTTCAATTGGTTTAAAAGTGAATCGCCAGACATTTTGTGCTTACAAGAAATTAAGGCACTTGCGGAACAATTTCCCCCGCACTTAAAGAATACTCCCAGATACAATGTATATATAAACTCGGCAGAACGTAAAGGATACAGCGGTGTTGCTACATATTCCAAAATTAAACCCAAATATACGAAAAAAGGATTTAGTATCGAAAGATTTGACAAAGAAGGAAGAGTCTTAATTACAGAGTTTTCAAACTTTATCTTGTTTAATATATACTTTCCGAACGGCAAAAAAGATGATGAGAGATTAAACTTCAAGCTTGATTTTTATGATACATTTCTTGCATATGCTGACAATCTAAAAGCAGAAGGAAAAAATATTGTGGTTTGCGGAGATTTTAATACCGCCCATAAAGAAATTGATTTGGCGCATCCAAAAGCAAATGAAAATAGATCGGGTTTTTTACCAGTAGAAAGAGCTTGGTTAGATACATTTATTGACCATGGATATATAGACACATTTAGATATTTTAACAAAGAACCTGAAAACTATACTTGGTGGGACCAAAAAACAAAAGCTAGAGAAAGAAATGTTGGCTGGAGAATTGACTATTTTTTTGTTAATAAAGAATTTTTACCTAAAATAAAAAAGGCGTTTATTTTATCAGATATTATGGGTTCAGATCATTGCCCAATTGGAATTGAAATTAGTTGAGGAAATATCATGAAAAAATCTCTTGATTTTATATACAAGCAACAAAAGGAACTATCAATTTTTGGAGGAATTGGGGCGCTTCTTGGTTGGGACCAGATGACGTATATGCCAAAATCAGGTGCTCAAGAAAGAGCAGAACAAAGTGCACTTATTTCTCGGCTTGCACACGAGAGAGTTGTATCGGATGTTTTTTGGAAACATATAAAAAATTTATCAAAATTAGATGTGTTTGAAAGCCTATCTGAAAAAGATAAAATTGTTGTTAAAAGGCTTAAAAAAGATGTTGAAAAATCAAGAAAAATTCCTTCAGATTTTGTTCAAAGATTTTCGAAAACAACAACTATTGCTTATCAATCATGGGAAAAAGCTCGAAATAAATCTAATTTTAAATTATTTTCAAAAGACCTTCAAAAGATAATTGAGCTTGAAAAAGAATATTGCAAATATATAGATATAAAAGGTCATCTTTACGATAATTTACTCGATGATTACGAAGAGGGAATGAATACTAAAAAATTAAAAAATGAGTTTAATTTTTTAAAAAGGGAATTAAAAAATATTTTACAAAAAATTACTGAAAGTGATATATATCAATCACAAAAAGAATTACAACTAAAAATAAATAAAAATGCTCAACAAAAAATAGGCAAATTAGTACTTGAAAGATTAGATCTTCCAGATGATAGATTCAGAATGGATGTTTCAACTCATCCTTTCACAACATCAATGGGATATGATGATGTAAGAATTACTACAAGCTACGAAAGAGAAAATGGTCTTTTTTCTTTTTTTTCAACAATACATGAGGCAGGACATGCTTTATACGAACTAGGGTTGCCAAAAAACGAATACAAAAATACTGTAATTTCGGATTCCCCATCATTGGGGCTTCATGAATCCCAATCTAGATTTTGGGAAAATATGATTGCAAGAAACAAAAATTTTTGGAGTTGTTTTTATCCGG
This sequence comes from uncultured Thermoplasmatales archaeon, assembly GCA_964618505.1. Lineage (GTDB taxonomy): Archaea > Thermoplasmatota > E2 > DHVEG-1 > DHVEG-1 > CAZUBH01. The sequence goes on from CAZUBH010000012.1 coordinate 55,637, forward strand.
AATTTAAAAAAATCTTAAAAAACGATAGTCTAGATGAATTATATAAAAATGTGAATCAAGTAAAACCTTCCTTAATTAGAGTTGAAGCCGATGAATTGACATATTGTTTACATGTAATTCTTCGTTTTGAGATAGAAGTTGGTTTAATCGAAGATAGAATTAAAATCTCTGAATTACCAGAAATATGGAATGAAAAAATGAAAAATATTTTAGGAATTTCACCCAATAATGACAAAGATGGGGTTCTACAAGACATGCATTGGAGTGGAGGTAGTTTTGGTTACTTTCCAACATATGCTATTGGATCTATATATGCATCTCAAATTTTTAATCAAATGAAAAAAGAAAATAAAGATTTAGAATCTGAAATTAAAAATGGTAATTTTGAAAATATACTATTATGGCTTAAAAAAAATATACATATTTATGGTAGGATGATAAACTCAGATGAGATAATTAAAAGATGTTGTAAAGAAGGATTAAAATCCAAAATATTTATTGATTATTTAAAGAAAAAATATTTTGAAATTTATGAAATCTAGTTAGGCGCCAAACTTCTCAAGTCTTTTTGCATTAGCAAGAGCAATTGGAATTATCTCCTTTGCAGGAAGTCTTGGACCCAAAGCGCCGATTACGCAATCTCTTTCGCCAAATTTTTCTACTCTGTCTGTCCTGCAATATTTAGACCAAATCAAAACAGGAACTGGATGCCAACTATGTGATTTTAAAAGTGATGGCGTTGAATGATCTCCTGTGACAATAATTACATCTGGATTTAGAGCTAAAATTCTTGGTATTTGTCTATCAACTTCTTCAATTATTGACACTTTTTTATCAAAGTTTCCGTCTTCACCATAACTGTCAGTCTTTTTGATGTGAATGAAAAAATAGTCGTAGTTTTTCCAATTTTCCTCAAGTGTTTTAAATTCATCATCAATTGTCTCACCGGTTTTTAGCAGGTCCATTCCTATCAACTTTGCAAGACCTCTATACATAGGATAAGCAGCAATAGCAGCACTTTTTATTCCAAAAACTTCAGGAAACAACGGCCAATCTGGTTTTTGTGAAAAACCTCGCAAAAGAGTCATGTTTGCAGGATGCTCATTTGATAAAATTTCTTTAGCTTGTCTCAAAAACTCTTTTACAATTCCCACTGTTCTTTCTGAATCTGGGTTAGTTGAAACAGGGTCTAAAGGCTTTTTTCCTACTTCTTGTGGATCTGTATCAAGTATGTTGCCAAATAGTTCACTTCCTCTAAGTACTAATAAAAATCTATGTTCTTTTACAGTTTGTACAAAAAGTTCTATACCAGGTATATCGATTTTTTCACATAAAAGTTTACATAGATCTTGATTTTTCTCAGTTGATATTCTTCCCGCTCTTCTGTCAGTAACGTTGCCATTTTCATCAATCGTACAAAAATTTCCACGGGCAGCAACATCATTTGAATTTAAATTAAATCCAATTCCTGTAGCAGCAAGAACGCCTCTACCTACCTGATATTTTGTAGGATCAAAACCAAATATTCCAAGATGGCCCGGACCAGACCCCGGAGTGATACCAGATCCGACAGGTATTTGCAATCCATTTATTCCTTCTTTTGAAAGTAAATCTAAATTTGGCGTATGAGCTTTTTCAAGTTCAGTTGGGCCGTTTTTTTCGATAGGAAGACCGCCTAAACCATCCATAACAAGCATAACAATTTTAGAATCTGATTTTTTGACAAGTTTTTTAATATCTTCAATCTCCATTGGTCTTACTCCTCTCCTCAATTCAATTTTAATTCGAACATAATTTGATTTGTTAATAAACATTATGATGAAGTCTTAAGAAAATAGATATTCTAAAATATATAGATAAAAGATAAATACTATTTTTATATGCCAATAATGAATAAAAGAGACCATCGGATGATAAAAAAAACTGTAAAATGTCCCAAATGTGGTACGTATATAGAGTTAACAGGTTATGTTTTGGAGGTTGCAAAAATAACTTGTCCAAAATGTGGTAAAGTTGGAAAAGTTACTTTTAAAAAATCATATTCATTTGATGCAACAGCTATTCATGTATCTAATTTGAGAAAAGAATATGGAAATTTAATTGCAGTTAATAATGTCTCTTTTTCAGTAAGTAAGGGAGAAGTTTTTGCGTTTTTAGGCCCTAATGGTGCCGGAAAAACAACGACCGTTGAAATGATAGAATCCATAAGAAAACCAACATCTGGAGTTATAAAAATTTTAAATCTTGATATAAAAAATCGATTTAACGAAGTAAAAAAATATATAGGAATATTGCCTCAAGAATTTCATTCTTTTGAAATGCTTACTGTTAGAGAAACCCTTCAGTATTTTGCCAATCTTTATGAAAATAGGGCGGATGTTGAAAATATCATTGAAATAATGGATTTAAAAAACCATGAAAAAAAATTATATAAAAATCTATCTGGTGGTTTAAAACAGAGAGTTGGTGTCGCGGTTTCTCTTGTTAACGACCCTGAAATTATTTTTTTAGATGAACCTACAACAGGGCTTGATCCAAAAGCCCGTCGTGAAGTCTGGCACGTCATTGCAGATTTAAGAAATAAAGGAAAAACTATCTTTTTAACCACACATTATATGGAAGAAGCTGAATTTTTGGCAGATCATATAGCAATTATTCATAAAGGAAATATTATAGCAGAAGGAACCCTAGAAGATCTAATAAATAAATATGGTAGAGGCAATCTACTTAAAATAAAAAAATGTAAACAAAAAAATGCATTACAAATTTTAAGAAGTAAAGGATATGATACAAAATCGGAAGGCAATGGAGATATTTCAATACGAGTTGACTATAACGATAAAGTTTTAGAAGTTTTATCAACCCTGAGACATGAATGTATAAATTACTCCTCAATAGAGATTAAACGATCAAATCTAGAGGAGGTTTTTTTACAACTTACAGGTTCGAAACTCTCGGAGGCTGACACGTGAATCCAAGAATTATACTTTCGGATTTTAATGCAAGTTTTAAATCATGGAAACGCAGTAAAGGAACTTTGTTTTGGACTCTTGCTTTTCCCATTATTTTGATTTTACTTTTTGGTGCAATATTTTCAGGTGTTGGAGATATTGAATACGATATTCATATAATAGATCTTGATAAATCTGAAATGTCTCAGATGCTTGTTGATGTTTTTAATGGCACAGGCGTTCTGAAAATAAAAATAATAAATAATGATATTAAAAATATAACAGAGTACATCCAGGAGAAAAATATAAAGAGATTGATTTTAATTCCTCAAGGTTACGAGTCGACAATACAAGAATCTTTTATTGACAAAAATGAATCAGTTACAATATCTTACTATTTTGATCCGAGCGAGCAACAATCAAATCAAGTTGTGAGAGGAATTGTATCTAGTGTGATTCAATCACTTAATATGAATTTATCTGGAGGAGCAGACATAATCGGAATAAATGACATAAGCACAATTACAGAAGATTTTGATTTTATTGATTTTTTTATTCCTGGAATGATTGGTTTTACTATAATGCAAACTTGTATTTATGGAAGTATTGAGCGAAATACTAAGTTTAGAAAATATGGTATTTTAAGAAAGCTTCTTACTACACCAATTACTAGAATGGAATGGATATTTTCAAAAATGCTTTTTATGCTATTTTTGTCATTTCTATCAACAATAATAATTACATTGTTCAGTGTGTTTGTTTGGGGCGTTAAAGTAAATATAAATCCTATAATGATAATTATAATAATTTCAACGAGTTTTCTTTTTTCAGGAATGGGAATGTTAATTGGAAGATTTGTAAAAGAAGAAGAAACTGCAGATACCGCTGGAGGCGCAATTAGTTTTCCTATGATGTTTCTTGCGGGGACATTTTGGCCTCTTGAACAAATGCCTGAATTTTTACAATCATTTGCTAGAATCCTTCCCCTGTATTATGTAAACGAAGGTTTGCGTAATGCTATGATATATATTAACCATTCAGAATCTTTGATAAATGCGTTTGTTGTTTTAGTATTTGCAATTGTGTTTTTTGTAGCAGGCGTAATTCTAACAAAATGGAGCGAGGATTAATTAATATTTAAATATTAGCTATATATTGAAAATATATGGAAAAAATTAAAGTCAATTCTACTAAAAGAAATCAGATAATTGATATAACAAATGAGATAGAAAAAATAGTTGAAAATGTCGATGATGGTTTTGTTATTGTTTATGTCCCTCACACTACAGCAGGGGTCACTATCAATGAAGGAGCAGATCCTGATGTTCAAATCGATATTATAAATTATCTGAACAAATTAGTTCCTGAAAATGGTAATTACTTACATGGAGAAGGAAACAGTGATGCTCATATAAAAGCGAGTTTAATTGGATCTTCGGCGAGTATTATTATAAAAGATGGAAAATTGGTATTGGGCACATGGCAACATGTTTTCTTTTATGAGGGAGACGGTCCAAGAAATAGAACAGTTTATGTTGATATTTTTAAAACCAAATAATTTTTTATCTAATAATTAAAAAATAAAAAGAGGGGAATATGTTTTATAATTTAGTCCTCAATCTCTATATTTAATACAACTGGACCAAAGACAAAAGCATTTGCTTTGAGTTTTACTTTATTGGCGTTTTCTGCATTTGCAGAAACTTCGATTTCTATGTTTCCGAATCTTAAGAGACCAACTGAGACTTTGTCTGTTTGGATTTCTTCGTTGATGTTTATTTCATCAAATTCTCCTTCAACATCAACATCAATTAAACCTAGTATGCCACCCTCAACCTCAATATTCCATGATCCATTTACAGCTGCTGCGTCTCCTATATTTTTTATAGTTGCACTTATTCCACCAAATCCTCCAGAAATATTTACTATGTCTAATTCGGGTTCTTCTGGCACAGCTAAAATAGAAGCTGTTGTATTGTCTTCTGCAAATACGCCCTGATTATCTGTTACTGTTAAATTTACTATAAATTCTCCGATAAAACTGTAGTTATGTATTGGATTTTGCTCTGTAGAGTTTGTCCCATCACCAAAATCCCACAAAAATGAATATGGTTCTTCTCCCCCATATGCCATACCTGAGAATTGAATATCTTCGCCTACAAACGCTTCATATGGACCGCTTGCATCAGCTTCTAAAGGTTCTGGTATCAATACAATTGCCCCTATGTTCCAGTTGTAATCAAGTTGGCCTGGCGGATCTGTCACATCATATATTTCACTCCAAGACGCTCCATTTGTGCTAATCCACCCACCTTTACCTCTTAACATAGGACTTTGACCAACACCTAGTGGAAATTGATCGGCTGCATGGGCAACTCTTACAACACACCAAAGATCTTGAGAACCATCAATTGAATATGGTTCATTGAGAGATACATCAAGCCATCCAGTTTCGGAAACTTCCCCCACATTAATTTGTTGTATTATGGAGCCTGGTGAAGATGAAGTGCCCTGTGATCTTAGATAAACAACCACGTTTGTCGGAGGATCTGCTGGAAGTTCACCCGCCATTTGATGATGCCATCTTATTTTTGAAATATTCTCTCCATCATATTCTCCAAGTTCATCCGGTGTTAATCTAATGGCTCCATAAAATGTTCCTCCAGATTGAAGACCAATGGAGTTTTGATTGAGATCGCCATCATAACTAAGATAAATTTCTGACCTATCAGAATCGCTACTTGCTTCATTTATGTTTTCCATGCTAGATAATAAAAATATTTTTTTATCTTTATTTGTATCTGCTATAACAGCTGCTGATGTTAGAAACAACATCAGTGCTATAAACAGAACTATGGCGTTTTTAAAAATTTTTTTTCCTATTCTCATAAATTTCCCCCGTGTTTTGTGATAACAAGTATCACTATTATATCTATTCTGTCTTTCATACTATTTATATTTTTCTATAATTATATAAATAAAAATTACTAAAATTAGAAAAATTTAATTATTTATATTAGAATATACAAATATATTTATTGAATTGTGTTAACATTTAACACTATTGGGGAAAAATTGTGATCTGATGTTAGTTGTTGGTACAGTCTCAAGCATAGAAGAACAAAAGGAAGTAAAATTTATTGCAGAAGTTGTAATTATCGGAGAAAGATTCAGGTTTATTGCAAGACAAAATAAAAAAATGAAAAAGTATTGAGATTATTCTCCGGAAAGGCTTTTTGTTCCTATCAGTGTTTTTGAATCAACAATACCTTTTTTTGATCTTATCTTGTTTATTACTACATCGCCGATAGAGTCTATATCGCCAGATTCGATTTTAATTAGAATATCATATTCTCCAAATAAGGGGTGTATCTCTGTAACTTCTGGCATTTGTTTTAATGCCTGATATACTTCTTTTTCTTTTAGCGGGCTTATGCTTAATAACGCAAATCCTATTGCCATATTCCCCAAAACGTATTTCTATATCAAATAATTTTCTTAAAAATCAGAAAACTAATTTATACCTTTATCGTGTTTATTTGAGCATATTATGAATGTTAAACAAGTTATTGAAAAAAGAAGAGCATATAGATCCTTAAAAAAAATCGAAATTAAGAAAGATTTAATTAAAGAGCTTGCAGAATCTGCAAGACTTTCTGCATCCTGTTTTAACAACCAACCATGGAGATTTATTTTTGTATACGAACCTAAAAAATTAATAGAAATGCACGAAGCGTTATCAAAAGGAAATGAATGGGCAAAGAAAGCTTCAATGATAATTGTAGTGATTAGTAAAAAGGAGTTTGATTGTATAATACGAGATAGAATGTATTATCAGTTTGATTGTGGAATGGCTGTTTCAAATCTAATTCTAAGAGCAACTGAACTTGGACTAGTTGCACATCCAATTGCTGGATATAGCCCAAAAAAAACCAGAGAGATACTCAGAATTCCTGACGAAATGGATGTAATTACCTTGATAATAGTTGGCAAACATTCTAATTCTATTAACAAAGATTTAACAGAGAAGCAAATAGAAACTGAAAAGAAAAGACCTGAACGTATGTCCTTAGAAGAATTTGTATTTTATAACAAATATGAAGATTAATTACCCATACATAGAATAAGGTACATTTGGTAGCTCTGGGGCTGTGGGCTTTGATTGTTGCATAGATTTTACAATGGCATCTTCTATTTTTTTTGCGGAGTTTAATAAGGGTTTTGGATCGATTTTAATCTCTGGGAGCATTTTATCCAGTTTTTTAATTAATTCTGCTGCGGCCCTTGAATCTGGATATTTTGCATGACTTTCTGCAAGCATACATATGACATCTTTTTCCATTAATTGTCCTTGATAAAGAAGTACGCCTGATACCCCTGTAATCATACCATCATTTGTTTGTTTTATTTTAAGACAATCGAGTTGTTTTTTCATTTCATTTGTTGTCGCAATTCCAAATATTCTTGGTTTTTTCATATTTTGCTCATCTAAGGCATGAATTCCTTCAAAGGTTAGTACTATTTGGCATCCTTTTTTTTCTGCCCAATTAAATATACTATTGACGAGGGGCCTAATAAGTCCATTTGGAGGCATAAACTCTGAGATAATCAAAGCTAAATTTTTACAAGATTCATTTGGACCACATTGCTTTTCTCCAGAGTATATTCTAACAGGCGGTGATGGTACTGACTTATGTACCACGGTTGCTGGCATAAATTTATCAGAAAGTATAGTGCCGATAGGTTCGAGATTTAATGTGTCGATTATAAAATGACCTGCAATAGAACTTATCAAACCTACTGTGGGAAACGCTACAACAAGCATAGAATTTTTTAGATCTACTTCCTTGTATTCTACTATCTCGATATCTTGCATTTATTATCCTCTTTAAAATTAAGCTAGGCCTTTAATTGCAGTAACACAGCCTTTGCAAATTTTTTTAGATTCCCCTTTAATTTTTATGTCTTGTAAATCATCTAAACCGTGCTCTTCTCCACAACAAAAGCAATTTACACTTTTTCCCATTTATTTTCACCTCTTTATTTTCCAGATCTAAAATCATCACATGGTTCTTCTTCTTCCATTGGTCTTGAATGTTCTGCATGATCTGGCTGTAAACAAATTTCTCTGGGTATTTTTTCCATTGGCTTTCCACAACAATTTGGAATTTTAGATTTATTTTCTACCGTAACAGTTCTTTTACAAGTTAAACATTGATATTTATCTGACATTTTGCCTCCACCAATAAAACATAGCATTACATCATTTATAAGTATTTTTAATAGTGAAATAAGTACATAAATTTTTTAGATAGTAAAAAATTACGATAAATATGAAAAACGAAAAAATTAAGGGGAAAAATTACAAACACAATGTTAAAATTTATACTTTAAGTACTTGTGGTTGGTGTAAAAAAACCAAAGAATTGCTAAAAGCACTCGAAATCGAATATGAATATATTGATGTTGATACTTTAGAAGGAGAAGATTTAGACAACGCCCGTTCTGAGGTTAAAAAATATAATCCAAGAGGAAGTTATCCCACACTAGTTATTGATAATGGAAAGCATGTAATAGTTGGATTTAAGGAAGATGAAATCAAGGAGAAATTAAAATAATGGCAGATAAGAAAAAAATACTTGAAAAAATGCAAAAAAACGCAGAAGAAAATGGTTATTATCTTACTCCCGATAAAGACCTTTTAGATGACCTTATCAGAGGTCTTGCAAAAAATGAAGATCGTTATGGATATGGTTGCTGTCCCTGTCGTATTGGTTCAGGGGTAAAAAACTATGATTCAGACATAATTTGTCCTTGTGAATATCGCGATGCTGATGTTAATGAATTTGGTATGTGCTATTGTTGTCTATTTGTAAGTAAGGATGTAAAAGAAAATCCCTCAAAGATGGGGACAATTCCTGAAAGAAGGCCAATAGAAATCCAAGATGCTGCAATGCAAGCAAAGGAAAAAGATGAGGAAAATATATCAAAAGATACTAAAAAGAATAAAAAAAATGAAGGAGTAAAAGTATGGCGTTGCACTGTTTGCGGATACTTATGCGCAAGAGATATGCCGCCACCAATATGTCCAATCTGTAAGGCAAAAGCAGAAAGATTTGAAAAATTTGATTTTGGTTAAAATCTAATAAACCAAATCTTTAATTTTAGAAACTATATCTTCTTTTTGAGTAACTTCGAGCTCTTGATCTAATTTTGGATATAGCGATTCTTCCTCGAATTTTTTATGATTTGTAAGTTTTTCTTTTAAGCCTATAAAATCCACGGGTCTTTTATTTAAAAGATCCTTTCTAATAAGTCTAACTTTGTTTAAAATCTCATTATGTTCTTTTATTAGTTCGGGTACCATTTTATAACCCTCTGAAATATTTGTTGGACTATATGATGTAAAAATTGCCTTTTCTTCAGTGAAAAGGTGTTTTTCAAGAGACCATTCGAATTTATCAAACACTTTCATTAAAGAAACTGAATCTTCGTTTATGCTTTTTTCAACATTTTTAAGCAAGCCTATAAGTTTTGCATGGTCTTTTACCATTAAATCAAGAATTTCTGTAGATTTCATAATCACTTCCCCGTTTTATTCTTATTAACATGTTATCATTTATATAATTAGCTTTTTGCCAAAGGGCAATAACTATAAGTTTCAAATTATTCTCACGTCAAAGGAAAAAATGAATTTATTTGTAGTAACATTTGAATCTGTTGCAATTTTATTAGGAATAGGTCTGATAGGTTTTTGGATAATAAGAAAAAAGGTTCTTCCAGAAAATGCATTAAGAGTTCTTTCGCCTCTCGCACTTGAAATTGCCCTTCCTAGTTTAGTCTTTATGAGAATAATAAGTGATTTTTCTCCATCAGATTCTCCTGATTGGTGGCATCTTCCAATTTGGTGGTTGTTTTTTATGGTTGTTGCTGCGCTATTAACTTTTATTTTTAGATATATTTCAAAAAAAGAAACTAGAAATGAATTTGCGATTTCCTTGTTTTTTCAAAATGGAATATTTGTACCTCTTGCAATAATTTCATCAATGCATCCCAACAATTCCTCTTATCTTGTTTATCTTTTTTTATTTACTATGTTTTATCCTGCATTTTTTTTCAATACTTATTATTTTTTCTTTGGAAAAAAAATAAAAGACATAAATTGGAAAAAAGTTCTAAACAATGTTTTATTAGCAACTATAGCGGCCCTAATATTAGTTTTTGTAGGCCTAAGTACCTATGTTCCAGATATTGCAACATCTATTCTTTACATGTTGGGTGCAATGACAATACCTTTAATTATGCTAGTAATTGGAGGAAACATATATCTGGATTTTAACAAAAGAGGAGAAATATTTACTATTGAAATTGTCAAGTTTTTAATTGTTAAAAATATTATATTTCCACTAATTTTCTTAGGAATTTTACTATTTGTGAAACCCCCATACCATATTGCACTAATCTTGATAATACAAGCAGCAGTACCTCCAGTTACTTCAGTACCAATTTTTACAGAAAGAGCCGGAGGTAATTTTTCAATAGTAAATCAATTTGTAGTTTCTAGTTTTATATTTTCTTTGATAACATTACCGGTGTTTATAACAATTTTTAGCTGGTATTTTAGCCCATAAATTATTCTTCAGACGGGCACGACTTACAAATAACTGGGAAAATTCCTTTATCTTTTAGAATTTTGCATATTCTACAGGTTTCAGAAACTACAACTTCACTTTCTTTATCAATAATTATGCTCGCAGATTCTCTAATTTCTTTTAAAATATCTTCATCGATTATCTTTATTTTTCCTCTTTTGTTAGAAAGATATTGACATACTGCAGCAGGAGTAACCCCCAATTTTTGGGAAGTTTCTTTTTGGTTTAAACCAAAATCATTTATCATGCTTTCTGCAATTTCTTTTCTTATGACAGGAAGCCCATTCCACATTATATATTCGCAAGGGGTTCTTTTCATAACTGTAAAACAATGTTTTAATACTTATAATTAATGGCTGTTAATTGAAAAATGTAAATTTTAAAAAAGGTTAAAAAAATACATTTAAAGGCGGCTTTGTGTATTAAGTTAAGATAAGCATCGACTTTTTACACACTTTGGTGACTTTCTACACAGAATTTCGGTTCAATACCTAATTCATGCATTTCTTGAATAACTACACAAATGTTATGACATATAATTTTGCAGAGGGCTTCATTTACCTGTGCTGTCCATGTTTTACTTCTAACAAAATCTCCAAACTTTGATTTTATCATTTGAACCGTACTTTCAGCATTACTTCTCTTATGATAATGCTGTAGAAATTCATCATTTTTCAGCATAAATAAGTAATACATCTTTTTCCACACAGAACCATGATTACGAGCCTTTGAATTAGATTTGAAAGGAATATACGGCATCGCTCCATAGCTATCTATAAGTTCAAGATTATCTTGGCTCAGATACATCTTATCACAACTTACTTCATCCATATCAAAATGCTTTACAGTATTACTTATAAGGTCAGGTAACTGAGGGCAATCATTATCGAACTCAGAAGTTATCTTCACACTAGTAACGATATTTGTTTTTACTCCTGCCATAAAATGACATTTAACCCATCTTCTTGAACTCATTTCCTTACCATACTTAAAAGAAAGCCATCTCTGAAACACACTTGTACCAAAACCTGTACTATCTATAGTGAAATCGTTATCAACTGTGGATAATGGTAGGCTTGATATAGTAACCATTTTTGCTAATGTAGGAGTTATATCATCTCTTTGCATGAAATGACCTACTGATGAATAACAGGGCTTACTGCTTACATATCCTTTTTCTCTGGCTATATCCATATCACTCATAAAACGTCTTAAAGAGAATGTAGAAAAAACTTTCATAACGGAGCTGTAAAGCATATCATTAAGTGGAAGATTTGGTCTACCGAATTTATATTCTGATTGTTGAAAATTGTCTGTTAAATCCTTTAGCATGATCATAAACAAAGTTTTTTGATTGACTGTTGCTTTATCATAAGCCTTCCAATCCTGGGGATATGTCTTTTTTATTGTCTTTGTTATTGTTACTGTGCCATCATTATTTACTTCTCCCGTAACTATAAACTCTACCGCAAAAATGTGTTTACATTTACAATGTCTTAATTCATAATCTGGGCAGGTACATATTGCACCATTGCCATCGCTCTTAACAGTATAATAACCTCCTCCTGATTGTTTAGGGACTTTCCAACCATTTTCAGTTTCTAAAATTCTTGAGGTTTTAGCGATTTGCAATCCTTTTTGTTTTCTTATCAAATCTTGAGAACAAATTTTATTACTATCTTTCTTTATTTCTCTCTTCGGGGCTTTGATACTCATGCTATCAGGGCTCCAGACCTTGGGAAGTTCACGCTTCCCTTGGTCAATTATTATAAATTTATTTAAATTAGTTTGATAATAATCTCTAGGAGTTCTCTCCTTATAAACATTATGGTTACCTGATTGAAAGTACTCCTGGGCTTTGTCTCAAAAGTACTCCTCCTCAACAATTTTTCTTACTAAAACCATCAG
>CAZUBH010000013.1:0-62461 GCA_964618505.1 uncultured Thermoplasmatales archaeon
ACCCTTGGCCACCTGGTTAAAAGCCAGATGCTCTACCTAGCTGAGCTACAGGCCCCAACATGGGGCGTATTCCAAATATATTTATATAGTACACTCTATCGAATAAATTATTGGAACGGCCTACCCGTAATAACAATTCCTATATAAATATTTTTACACTTTATAACTATAATCTCTAATATAGGTATAGACAATCATATTAAGAATATAACTAATACCTTAGGACCAATGTATATAACTGAGATTTTTTATTCAATTCAAGGAGAAGGAATTTTATTGGGTACTCCCACTATCTTTATTAGAACAACAGGTTGTAATCTTAGATGTGAATACTGTGATACAAAATATTCTTATGAAAATGGTAGAGAATATACTGTAGAAGAAATTTTAGATGAGATAAAAAAATATTCGTGTAAATATGTGTGTGTCACTGGCGGGGAGCCCTTGATCCAGGAGGATTTGTATGATTTGGTTAAATCTTTGGAAGATAAAAAATACAAAATTTGCTTGGAAACAAATGGCAGTATTTTTATAAAAAAACTGGCAAAATTCAAGAATGTGGTAATTTCTCTTGATATAAAATGCCCTTCTTCAAATATGGATAAAAAAATGAATCTTGAAAACATATCTTATTTAAAAAAAAATGATCAGATTAAATTTGTAATTTCAAACAAAAACGACTACAATTTTGCAAAAAAAATAACCAATTCTTACAAAATAATTTCAAATATTTATTTTCAACCCGTTTGGGGTTTTGATATTAAAAAATTAGTTAATTGGATACTTGAAGACTGTTTAGATGTTAAATTGGGAATTCAATTACATAAGATTATTTGGGGAAATTTGAAAGGAGTTTAGATTATAAATCGAACTCTGATTTTAACATTCAAAACTGACACACAAAGTATATACATGAAAAGTGTATTCTTGGTTAAAAATTGAAATGAAAATAGATTTGATGTGATTAAAATTTGAGGTGAATTAAAAAATGCAACCAGCTAATATGGCATATGATAGGGCAATTACAGTTTTCTCACCTGATGGTAGGTTATTTCAGGTAGAGTACGCAAGGGAGGCTGTAAAAAGAGGAACTACAACTGTTGGCGTTAAATTTAAAGACGGAGTAGTTTTAATAGTTGATAAGAGAATAGCTTCCAGACTGATTGAACCAGATTCAATTGAAAAAATATTCATCGTTGATGATCATATAGGTTGTGCAACATCTGGACTTGTTGCTGATGCAAGATCTCTTATTGATAGAGCCAGATTAGATGCGCAGATAAATGAAATAACATATGATGAGAAGATTCAGGTTAAAACTCTCGTTAAAAGAATTTGCGATTTTAAACAAACTTATACTCAATATGGTGGAGTAAGGCCATTTGGAACTGCTCTTTTAATTGCAGGTGTTGATGAGACAGGTGCAAGGTTGTTTTCAACGGATCCTTCAGGTGCCTTGATGGAATACAAGGCAGCAAGTGAAGGTGCTGGAAGAAGTGGAGCTATGACCCATTTTGAAGAAAATTTCAGAGACGATATGCCAAAAGAAGATTCAATTGAATTAGGAATTAAGGCTATGCATAAAGGCACAGAAGGAAAACTAAATCCTGATGCAATTGAAATAGGTGTAGTACAAAAAGATGCTAAATTCCATATTTTGCCACAAAATGAGGCCAAGTCATTCGTAGCAAAAGCAATTGGAGGTAAATAGAATTTGGCAAGTTTAGATGCTAATATTGCAGAATATTATAGAAGTAAAGATCGTTATAAACTAATATTCAAACCTAACTCGACTGAGAATTTAATTGAAGGAAAAGAATTTGATTTTCTTTCAAATCTTGCAATAGATGCCAGTTTACAGAACCAAAAAAAGGGCTACTACGCTGCCTAGGTCAAATACATGAATTTTGAGGAATAACCCATGTCAAAAGATATAAAAAAGGATTATACAGACGAGATTCTTAAAAATAATGTCATTGCCAGATTTGAATCCCACGGAGAGCGATTTGAGATAATCATTTCCCCCGAGGCTATTGAAAGAATAAGAGATGGAAGTCCATTAGATATGGAGGATCTTGCAAGCGAGTTTATTTTTTCCGATGCGAAAAAGGGAAACAAAGCATCAGAAGATAAGATGGAGGAAGTGTTTAATACCAACTCAACAGAAGAAATCGCTAAAATAATAATTATAAAAGGAGATGTCCAACTCACAACAGAACAAAGACACGAAATGCAGGAACAAAAAAGAAAGCGCATCGTTGATACAATTGCTAAAAATGCAATGGATCCTCAGACTAAATCACCTCATCCCAGGCAAAGAATAGAACTTGCAATGCAAGATGCGGGAATTCATATAGATCCTTTTAAATCAGTAGATCAACAAGTTAAGTTGGTTGTAGAATCTTTAAGAACAATATTACCGATTTCGATGGAAAGTGTAAAAATTTCAATAAAAATACCAGCCGAACATACGGGTAAGGCATATGGTGTTGTTAGAAATTTTGGTGTTATGGAAAGAGAAGAATGGCAATCAGATGGTTCATGGTTAGGTATAATAAAACTTCCAGCAGGTATGCAAACTGAACTTTATGATAGATTAAATGATGTTACCAAAGGTAATGTAGAAACAAGAATTCTTAAATAATTTTTATTGAGGTTAATATTTTATGCAACAAGAAAAACAACGAGAAATTGTATTTCCTAGTCAAATTCTAGGTGATTTAAAAACAAAAAAAGCAGGCCAAGGTACTTTTGTAGAAAATGGAAAGATTATAGCATCAAAACTTGGAGTTTTAAACTCACAATCAGACTATATTAATGTTGTACCCATAAAAGGAGCTTATGAGCCTGTTTCAAATGATTTTATAATTGGAGTTGTTGAAGAAGCTCTAACTTCAGGTTGGTTAGTAGATATAAATGCACCATCTCCTGCTTTTCTTCATGTTAATGAAGTCCCTTGGACAGTAGATTTTAATGATACCGAAAAATATTTAAACAGAGGAGACTGCATTATGGCAAAAATTCTTTCAGTTGATGAACAAAATAAATACCAGATAACTTTGAATGACAGGAATTTATATAAAATAAAAGGCGGCAACATTATAGAGGTAGAACCTTCTAGGGTTTCAAGGATAATTGGAAAAAAAGGTTCAATGATATCTCTGATTAAAAACCATATAAGATGTCGCGTTTTTGTCGGTCAAAATGGAAGAATTTGGATAGATGGCGAGTTGGAAGCAATAAAAAAAGCCACTGAAATAATAGAAAAGATTGAGAAGGAATCTACTTCATTTGGTTTAACAAATAGAATTGAAACATTATTAAAAAATTATTCAAAAGGAGTGCAATAATGAAATCAGATATCAAATTAATCGACGAAAATGGTAATCGATTAGATGGAAGAAAACATGATGAATTAAGAAAAATAAAAATTGAAACAGGAGTTTTGCATAGAGCAAGCGGCTCCTGTTATCTTGAATGGGGGGGCAACAAAGTTTTGGTTGCTGTGTATGGCCCTAGAGAGGCAGTCCCCAGGCATATTCAAGATCCTTTAAAAGCTGTTATAACTGCAAGATATAATATGGCTGCGTTTAGTGTTGATGATAGAAAAAGACCGGGCCCTGACAGAAGAAGCAGGGAGATTTCAAAGGTAATCTCAGAAGCACTTGAAAAAATCATTCTGACTGAACAGTTTCCAAGATCCTCTATCGACGTTAATATTGAAATTTTGGATGCTGAGGCAGGCACAAGATGTGCTGGATTAACTGCAGCAGGTGTAGCTCTTGCTGATGCAGGAATTCCAATGAAAGATATACCTGTAGCATGTGCTGCAGGAAAAATTGATGGTAAAGTGGTTTTAGATCTTGGTAAAGAAGAAGATAATTTCGGTGATGCTGATTTGCCTATTGCAATTTCTCCAAGAACTGGTGAAATCCTTCTTTTACAAATGGACGGTCATTTAACAATGGATGAATTTAATCAGGCTATGGATCTTGCTATTGATGGATGCTACAAAGCCCATGAGATTCAAAAGAAAGCGATAATGGATAAATATCAAAAAGCAACGGAGGAAAAATAATGACACTAGTACCTTTGATTAAAAGAGATTACATATGCAATCTTGCCAAAAAAGGAAAAAGAATTGACGGTAGGAAATTTGAAGATTTTAGAAATATTCAAATCGAAACAAATGTAATTAGTAAAGCAGAAGGTTCAGCAAAAGTAAAACTAGGAAATACTCAGGTTATTACAGGGGTTAAAATGGATATGGGCGAACCCTATCCCGACACCCCAGATTCTGGGGTTCTTACGACTGCTGCCGAGCTCATACCTATGGCTTCCCCAGATTTTGAAGCCGGCCCTCCACAAGCAGACGCAATAGAACTTGCAAGGGTAGTAGATCGCGGAGTTCGTGAATCAGAAGCTGTTGATGTTGGAGACTTGTGTATTGCTCCAAATAAAAAGGTATGGATTGTCTTTATAGATATTCACATACTAGACTATGATGGAAATTTGTTCGATGCAGCCTCACTTTCAACGCTTGCTGCTTTAATGACAACCAAAGTCCCAATAAGTCGATTTAAAGAAATTTTTGAATCTCTTAAGGATGAGATGCCTGATGTTAAGAAATATCTGGAGAAACATCCAGAAGATTATGATCTACCAATGACAGAACCTCCAATATCTTGTACTTCAGTTAAGTTTGATGGGAATATAATAATAGATCCATCCCTGGATGAAGAACAAATTGCAGAGGCTAGGCTTACTGTAGCTACAGATGAAAAAGGAGACATTAGAGCAATGCAAAAAGGTTTAAGCGGTAGCTTTGATAGAGAAGAGATACAAAAAGTTATAAAAGCCTCTCTTGATAACGGGCAAAAAATTAGAAAGATATTAAAGGATGCTGTAGGGAAATAAAATGGCAAAAAGAACAAAAAAAGTTGGTTCCTCCGGTAGATACCAATCAAGATATGGTGTTAGAGCTAGAACCCGCGTTAGAGAAGTTGAATCTCAACAGAAAGCAAAACACATTTGTCCACAATGTGGTAAACAAACAGTAAAAAGATACGGAACTGGAGTTTGGAAATGCAAGAAATGCGGTAACACAATAGCTGGTGGAGCATATGTTCCAAAGACGGGTCACGGCATTGAGGTTGAAAAATCTTTGAAAGGAGTAATTGGAAAGACAACTGAGTGATTTAAATGACAAGATATAAATGTGGACTTTGCAAAAAATCTGTTCAATTTGATGTTAAGAACATTGGGATGCAGTGTCCATATTGTGGCAGTAAAGTATTTTATAAAGAAAGACCAACTGTTGCAAAGAGAATAAAAACAAAATGAAGCACAAATCCTCAATAATTTTTTATTTTGAAAATTCAAAAATAGCTAAAATAATAAAAGAGACTTTATCGCCTGAAATAAAACACAAAATCCCTAAGGCTGAGATACTAGTTTATCAAGAAAATAATAATATAATTTTGGATATTTCTGCAAGTGATATAAGCTCTTTAAGAGCTGCATGTAATTCTTATTTAAGGTGGATAAATACTATAATTAATGTTAGTGAAATTATCTAATTTCTATCGTTTCGTTTCTACCCGGACCTATAGATATTAAATATATTTTAATACCTAATTTTTTTTCAATAAAACTTAGGTATTTTTTAGCGTTTTCAGGTAAATCTTCATAAGATTTTATATCTGGATTAACTTTGCCCCATCCGTCCAGCTCTTTATATATCGGTTTGCAATTTTCAACATCGTTAATGTTTGCAGGAAAATAATCAATAATTTTACCATCGAGATTATAATTTGTGCAAATTTTTAGATTTTTTATGCCGTTAAGAACATCTAATTTTGTAATAGCAATTTTTGTGATGCCAGAGATCAAACAAGAATGTTTTACTACTACTAAATCAAGCCATCCGCATCTTCTAGGTCTACTTGTGGTTGTGCCAAATTCATGCCCATTCTTTTGTAAATGTTTGCCCATATTATCAAATAATTCAGTTGGAAGTGGACCTTCGCCGACCCTTGTTGTATATGCTTTTACTATTCCAATTATATCATCTATTTTTCTAGGACTAATACCCGCGCCAATTGAAGCTCCCCCAGCTATTACATGCGACGATGTAGTAAAAGGATATGTGCCAAAATCAACATCAAGCATAGTTCCTTGAGCCCCTTCAAGAAGGATATTTTCTTTAGAATCTATGGCATTATTTAATTCTATTTGTGTTTCACACATATATTTTTTAAGTTTTTTACCATATTCAAAATATTCTTCAACAATTTTATCACAATTTAATTTTTCTTTTATGCCATAAATGTCTATAATATTCTGACTGATTTTAATAAAATCTTCAATAATTTCTCTCAAATATTTTTTATTTGTTAGATCAATTGCCCTTACTCCATTTCTTGCAATTTTATCAGAATAGCAAGGACCTATACCTCTTTTTGTTGTACCTATTTTTTTGTTTTTAAGATATGTTTCTTTTGCTCCGTCAATTATTTTGTGGTACGGCATTATTATGTTTGCTCTTGAGCTAATAAGAAGTTTTGGTTTAATATCACGTTTATTTAGGCTCTCTAGCTCATTTAATAAAACCTTGGGATCAATTACAACCCCATTTCCAATGACACCTATTTTTCCTTGAATTGTACCCGATGGAATAACATGCAATTTGTAGGTTTCTTTACCTACTTTTATTGTATGTCCTGCATTGTTTCCACCTTGAAATCTAACTACATATTTAGCATCTTTTGATAAATAATCCACAACTTTACCTTTACCTTCATCTCCCCACTGAGTACCAATTACTAATTTTACAGTCATTGTTTCACTAAACTGCAATAAAACTGATGTAAATAAATATGATTATTTATTTTTAAATAAACATACGAAGACTTTATTAGACAGATTTTATATGGCAAGTGAAAATGCCAGATAATCAAAATAATTTTAATCCATACGATTTATCTTTTGATGTAGACTTTCTTAAAAGAGAAGTTAGTAAAAAATTCCCTTATTATGAAGTTAAAATGGGTCCTTCATCAATTGCATTTTTTTGTAGATTAGACGAAAAAAACCTAGAAGAAAATTTTGATAAGCTAAGAAAAAATCTGTCCGTAAAAGACTACATTCCTATGCTTAGAACTGAAAAAGGAGAACAAATAATATATGTTCTTAAAAAACCAAAAAGAAAAGAAAAGCCAATATGGGTTAATTATGCTTTGATGATTGCAACCATAATAACATGTTCTTTAACAGGTTCTATTTTATATATTGGAGAATTTGACCTATTTTCTGTGTCCAATATTATGGATATTTTTCTGATTGAAAATATATTAAATGGAATATTGCTATTTGCATTTCCATTACTAAGCATTTTATTTATACATGAAATGGGACATTATTATATATCAAAAAAACATGGGATTTCAACCTCTCTTCCATTTTTTATACCAATACCTCCAATATTACCAAACTTTAATATCGGCACTTTTGGAGCTTTAATTTCAAGCGGAGATCCTATGCCAAATAAAAAAGCATTATTTGATGTAGGGATCGCAGGTCCTATAGCAGGCTTCATAGTTGCACTTCCTGTTACAGTTATTGGCATAGCAACATCAGATATTTTACAAATCAATACTTCTATTTCTGGCCAACCTGTTCTTGGAAGCTCTATTTTATTTATTACAATTGCAAATTTAGTCCATAACATCCCTGCTGGTTATGGTTTAAATCTGAACTTAATTGCATTTGCAGGTTGGGTTGGACTTTTAATAACATCTATAAATCTTCTTCCAGCAGGACAGTTAGATGGAGGACATATATTTAGAGCATTTCTTGGGAAAAAACAAAAATGGGCTGGATGGATTGCTGTAATTATTATGATTTTTACTGGTTGGTGGTTTTTTGCACTAATAATTGTTTTTATGATGGGAATGATGCACCCACCACCACTTAACGATGCAACTGAACTTGATATAAGAAGAAAAGCTCTATTTTATGTAGCTTTATTAATTTTAATCTTATGCTTTATACCTTACCCAATATATACACTTTAGAAACCAGGGCAATGATTAATAAATTCAAAATCAATTCTATATCTTGAGGTGGCAGGAAATTAAGACTTATTTGAAAGTGTTTTTCAATAGTGAAGGTGCAATTCCATCTGAAGTTAAGGATAGCTTACTAAATATGGGCTTTAAGGCTACAACGGGCAATTATGATTTTGTCTATGATTGGGAGAAGAGTTTTGCTGAATTAGAAGAACTTGTTTTTTTTGCAGATAAAGTACATTCTGCTTTAAAAGATATGAAGGTTTATTTTAGTATAGAAACAATTTAATCTTTTTTATCGCCTATGTTCTTGTTGTATTTGTTTAAGACTCCCATTAGAGTATGAAATTCCCATTTTGAAGGCATTGATCTCCCTATAATTCTTTTAAACATTATTTCTGTTTTTTCTTTTTTATGTATAGGATAATTTATAGAATCTAAAAGATTTGAAAAAGCTTCAAATAACTTTTCTTTTTCAATATTTCCCATATCGCGTGTTTCTTTTGGCTCAAAACTTCTATTTAAAAAAATATTGTACAATACGATGGCAACTGCGTGTGATAAATTTAATGAAAGATACTTTTCACTTGAAGGAATTTTTAACATAACATCGCATTTTGCAATTTCATCATTGTACAAACCATAATCCTCTCTTCCAAAAACAAGCCCTATCTTACCTTCAACTTCAAAAATTTTTTGTGAAAACTCGCTGACAATCACAGATTTTCTAAGATGTTTTTTATCTTTTTTATTTTCTATTGAAGAAGTTGCTATAAGATAATCCATTTTATTTGCAACCTCTTTAAAATTGTCAAAAATTAAGGCATTTTCTAAAATTTCATGAGCATGTTTAGATCTGGCATAACCTTCGTCATCGATCTTACAAGGATTAACTAAATATAGTTTTTCAAAATCAAAATTCATCATTGTTCTTGCTACTGCACCTACATTTCCACCATATTTCGGCTCAACAAGTATTACGTAAAAATCAGTTGGAATTTTTTTATTCATTAAATTAACCAATTTATTTAATATTTAATTCTTGTTCTTTTTCTTTTAGCATCTTTCTATATTTTTTAGGCATTTTTTTAACAATTCTTCTCAATTCTTTTTGCCTTTTTAATAGTTCAGAACGTTTATTTGTAGAAATTTCTTCTAAAATAAACTTCTTATTTTTGAAAAATAAATATAAATAATATAAACCTGTTGGAAGTATTACAAGTCCTAAGATTATCAAATAAAAATTCCAATTTTCTAGCTGATAAATTAAATCAGTGTAAAATCCTAAACTAATTTCTGTTAAAAAATACCATATGATTCCCATAGGTATCAATATCAGCCCAATTATTATAGCAATAATGCTAAAAATCAAGATATATTCTCTTACAAATTCGATTATTTTTGCTTTCATAATCTCAACCTTAATATGTTTTTGCAAACCTCATCCAAGTTTCAGATTTATTCCTACAAATGGGACACGACTCATTGCATTTTGAATCTTCAATGGGCTCGCCTAGTGTATTTCCATCTAAAATATTTTCTATTTCTAAAGCACAGTTTTCATTTCCACACCAGGGCAGCTCAATTATGCCCTTTTTATCTTTTGCTTCTTCAACAGTTTTAACTCTATGAATATTTTCTTTCAATAAATTTTTAGCCTTTCTATATAAATCTGAAGCAATTTTTTCTAACATTTTTTTGATTTCCCTTTCTGCATTTTTTAGAGATTTTGATACTTTTTCCCCTGTGTCTCTTCTAACCATCACAAATTCGTTTTTTTCTATATCTCTTGGCCCAATTTCAATTCTTAAAGGAACTCCTTTAAGTTCCCAATCATAATATTTATTTCCAGGGGTTATCTCTCTGCCGTCAATATGAGATCTAATTTTTATTATTTTTAATTTGTCAAAAATATTATTACAAATTTCCAATACTTTCTTTTCCTTGCCCTTAAAAATTATTGGAATAATTACTGCTTGCAAAGGTGCTACCTCAGGCGGCATAACAAGGCCTTTATTGTCACCATGAACACCAATTAGCGCTCCAAGAAGTCTTTCGCTCATTCCATAAGTTGTTTGATGACAATATTTATGTTTTCCACCTTCTGCTTCATAAGAAATTTCATAAGGCTTTGCAAAATTATCCTTATATTGATGTATCGAACCAATTTGTAATGTTCTTAAAGAAGGCATTAAAACATCAATACTGATAGTATAAAATGCCCCTGCAAACTTATCCCACTCTGGTCTTTTACAAAATATGTAAGGCAAACATAACTTTTTAAGAAGTCTTTCAGCTATTTCTTTATCTTCTTTAACTTGTCTTTCTGCATCCTCAAAGTCAATATGGCAGGTATGTGCTTCAAAAAAGTGAATTTCTCTGACTCTGATAAATGCCCTTGTTTGCTTTGTTTCATATCTAAATGTATTGACAATTTGAAATGTTTTTAAAGGTAAATCCGTATGTGATCTTATCCAAAGTGAAAATATAGGATACATAGCTGTTTCAGATGTTGGTCTTAAAAGCCATCTTTCTTCAAGCTTATTTGTTCCAGCATGGGTAATCCAATACACTTCACTTCCAAAACCTTCAATATGCTCTTCTTCCTTTTTAAAAAATGATTCTGGGATCAATAGAGGGAAATAAACTTCCTGATGACCGGTTTCATCCATTTCTTTTCTAATGAGTTTATCAACATTACTCATTAGTTTCCAACCATAAGGCTTCCAAACATTCATACCTTTAATTGGGTATCTTTTATCACAAAGATCTGCTAGTTCTACTATTTCATTGTACCATTCATTAAAATCTTCACTTTTTTTCACTTTTGTCTCTGGCATTTCTACCCAACGCTCAAACTAAAAAGTAGTGTTGTTTTTAAAGATAGTGGTTTTAAAAATTAAACTCCTCTACCTTCTTTAGCTTTAACTCTAAGTTCTTTTGTTCTACACCTTCTACATCTTAAAGCTTTAGGTGCATTAGTAGCTCCGCATTTCATGCAGATTTTTTTGTTTAATAATCGGCTTTCCGCCTCTGGAAATCTTGCCATCTGTAATCCCTTTAGTTTACCGAGAATAAGCATATTATATTTAAATCTGATGTTGATTAAAACAATAGGCAAAATCTAAGTAATAAAAATTATAGAAATATACTTAACTTATGAATTGGTTCCTTGAATCGAGATTAGATGAAGGGCAAAACTAAATGTCCAAAGTGTTATACCGAGTTCATAATAGAGCTTCCCAGCGAAATAGATAGACATTTCATAGTATGTCCTGAGTGTAAACATTCTTTTGTAGTTAAAAAAACATGTGAGGGGTTTGAAGAAAAAGAATGTGGTTGGGAGGAATACGGTGAACCAAGAAAAACAATTCTTTCTTCAAAAAGAAATCTTAGCAACAAACCCATAATCTCTTCATTTTTTTTGTTAACAACAGGCGTTCTTGGCATATTTACAGCTGTAATTTTTTATTCAAGCAGCGAGGCAATTATTTCCGAATTTGAGTTTGTTAATTCCTACTTATCTAATATTAATTTAAATGAATTTGTTTTATTCGCCCTGCTACTAATCTTTTCATTTTTTTCGATTACAGGTTCAATATTATCTTACATAAGAAAGTCATATCCAATTACAATTCTATGTGCAATATTTGGAATATTTTCAATAGGTTTGTTTGTAGGAATTGCTCTATGCATATCATCAATTATTTTGATTTTTTTATCAAGAGATGAATTTGAAGATGCAACGAAGGGAAAAATCTTTTAAGAGCGTTACATTTTTTTTATTTTTGATATTTACAATTTGGTTTTTATTACAAATTTTGGCGCCTTTGTTTTCACCTACAGGAAGCATTGATAACTTGTCTGGTATGGCTGTATTGTCAGACAATGAGGATAAACTATCAGAGTTAAACTTTCCTTGGAATTTTGTTTATTCTGCAGGGGATAGATTGTGCCATCAAAAATCTGAAAGATCTTTTTATATAAATCAAAATCAAATGCCTTTTTGTAGTAGATGTACAGCTATTTGGCTAGGCTTTGTGATAGGCCTTAGTGTTATGGTTTTTTATAAAATTGAATTAAATGAAAAGTTTATATTGTTAGTTTTTGTTGGTCTAATTCCAATAGGATTAGATGGTGTAGGTCAACTTCTTGGTTTTTGGGAGAGTATAAATTTATTAAGAGTAATTACAGGTTTATTGATAGGAACTTTGTGCGGTATTGCCCTTGGAATAATTATTGACGAAATTAAAACATTCAATTTTTTTAATAAGAAAAATAATTAATTTAACTGTTATTTTATTTAAGTTTATAAACTTACATTTGATATATATTTTTAAGTTAAGAGGAGATTAAATGCAAAATAACACAAAAACAGGATTGTTGCTTTTAATAATAGGCTCCATAATTGGAATAATTTCAAATATAATTTTTGCTGTTAACCAATCATCACTGAATTTTTTATCTTCAATAGGCGCAATAGGCGGCTTAATGTCATTTATTGGTATAATTTTTCTTATAATGGGAAGAAAAGAATTTGGAGAAAGACATAGAAAATTTGTAATAATTGCAATTGTTCTTTTTGTTTTGTCAATTGTTATACCTGTAATTATTGTAGCTGCATCTGTTTTTGTTTATGTAACTCAAAGCATGTCTGCAGGAGATATAGACTTATCTTTTGTTAGAAATATTTTTTATATAATACCTATAGCATCTATTATAGGTTCAATTGCTTATTTTCTTTTACTTTATGAGTTAGAAAATAAAATTGGTAAAATTGTTTTGGTTATAGCAATAGTAACATCTGCTGCCATCTCAGGCGTATTAGCTGTTAGTATTGGCGAAGCTTTTGAAGATAGTTTTGGCTCTATTGATTATGAAAATTTAGAGCCAACTGAGTATAGTGAAATAACAAGTGAATTTTCTCAAAAAATCAGTACATCAGGTTTTTATGGATTAATAAATGGGGCTTTAATGATAATTGCTCTATATATACCGTATCAAAGGATATCTTCAGGAGAACTAGTCCCAGAGAGTGATAAATCGAAAATAAAAGAGGCTGATAGGATATGTCCAAACTGCGGAAAAGAAATACCTATAGATGCAAATACTTGTCCTTATTGTAGTAAAAAATTTGAAAATTATCTTTAAATTTATGAAATATTTTTCTTTCTTTTTCTTCTTTTAGATTGTTCCAATATTTTTGTCATTATTTTTTTAGTTACATAATAAAATATTATTGCACCATAAATAATTGTTAATATAACAAAAATCAATGTTAGTGATAGCGGCTCTGACCCTAACGATATAATAATTAATCCCAATAATAAGTTAAATGGCATTTGTATTATAATTGAGATGAAAAGATATCTAGTTAGTTTTCCAATATATATTCCATAGCCGATATATGCTCCTGTAGCACCGTGAAACAGTATTATGCCTATAGATCCTATAGATATCAAAATTAAAACATAAACTTCATTTGAAATAAAACTACTTGCGGCGATGATTTGAAATGGGGTAAAAGCAGATCCAAATCCAAGTCCTAGTGTTAATCCATATATAACAGTCTGTCTTTTTTCCTGAAATCTTCTTATGTTTAATACAATTGTTTTAAATAACTGATCAAAAAAAGCAAGCAGAGCTATATATAGCAACACTCCTGCAAATGTGAATGATTGTACGTATGCGGCTACAAATCCAATAATTATTCCAATTACAAATGTGAGAAATATTTTTTTATCTTCATAATGTCCTTCATAACCTTTTATGGCCAAATATAAAAAAATTAATGCAGGAATTATGCCAAGAAATAAACTGGCTTGGGGAAGAATGATATTTTCCATAATACTGACAGATTAATGAATAGGAGGTATATTAAAACTTACTAAATTAAACGCCGAGGAGGAGATTTGAACTCCTGAGACGCAATGCGTCACGAGATTTCCAGTCTCGCGCCGTTCCGGGCTGGGCCACCTCGGCAAAAAAGCAATTCCGAAATACGCTTCTCTTTTTTATGATTTTTTCCAAATAGAAGGATATGTCCCTTTGTTCATTAAGACTCTTTCAAGAGTAGCACATATACCAGTATCTTTTTGAATCATTTGTTCAGTCGACATTTGGGCTTTTATCAAAGCAACGCCTTCTCCTTTTAAGGTTATTACTGCTGCCATATCTCCTTTTTTTATCTCCGTATCAATTTCAACAACGCCAGATAATGCTAGATTTGCCCCATGGCATAGTGCATCAACTGCAGAATCTCTAATTACAATTTTTCCAACTTGCTCTAAAACAGACTCCATTGGTAAAATTGTTTTTCTTATTTCTTCTTCATTTTTTTCTTTTAAAAATATGTAAGAATCTTTCAAATCTTGAAGTGTCACACATTTATCTTCTGTTAAATTCCCCACTCTTGTTCTTCTAAGTTCTGCCAGTTGTGCTCTACAACCAAGCTTTTTACCAATATCCACACATAATGTTCTGATATAGGTTCCTGCTTCGCAACCAACTCTAAAAAGAACTTCCTTATCTTTGATTTCAATTATATCTAAATAGTAAATTTTTCTTTTTCTTCTAACCCGTTTAACAGCAGATTTTAATGGAGGGACCTGAGATATTTCCCCGACAAAACTTTTACAAACCTCTTTAATTTTTGACTTATCAATAGATTTATGAACTTTCATCAAAGCGACATATTCTTTTCCAGCTGACAAAAGGACTTGCAAAGCTCTCGTAGCATCTCCAATAGAAATTGGTAAAACACCGGTGACTGCAGGATCTAGCGTTCCTCCGTGACCTGCTTTATCTATCTCTAATATTTCTTTGATCCAAGCCACAACTTGATGAGATGTTGGTCCACTAGGCTTATCTAAGATTATAATTCCATTGTTTAACAATTCTTTTATGCTTCTCTCATTGGGAGATTTACCATAATTAAGATTTGTTTTTGCAGAGACTTTTATAAGTCTTTTTCTTTTTTCTTGCGCTGGGAGTTTTTTCATTTTGAATCTAGTCTTTTATTTTTTCTAAAATAACATTTAAAATTTCTAAAGGTTTTTTATTTGAGGTATCTATTATTATATCGTAAATAGATTTATCATTTGGATCTATTGAATAATATTTCCTGTATCTTGTTGATTCACTTTTTTCTCTTTTTAAAATTTCATCTTTTCTTTTATTATAATCCCCTTTCTCTCTATTTACAATTCTTTTTGTTCTCGTGTCTATGTCAGCTTCAAGTAAAATTTTGATTGAGTTAATTTTATTTTTGTATGCAATCCAGCCAGAAATTCTCCCCTCAACAATTACATTTCCTTTCTTTAGTTCCTCGAGCTGTTTTTTATCCAACTCTTTATCTATACATTCATTTTTTTCGCAATATTTTCCAAATTCTTCTAGATTCATATTATAGTTATTAGCAAGCTTTCTAAAAATATCTCCAGAATATATGTATTTTAAGTTTAATTTTTCTTCTAAAAGTTTTGCAATTGTTGTCGTGCCAGTTCCTGGAAGCCCACTAATTGTTATAGTTGTCATGTTATTTGAAAGGAAGTATTTTCTTTTTAGTATTCTTCCACCAATCTGACCAGGTAACTACCTTTAAACCTTGTCTTATCAATTGTCCTAGAACCATTGAAAATATCAAATAAAGTAAAAACCAATTTGTTATGTATACTGGCGATCTATCATAAAGTGATGCACCCGTTGCCCATGGAACACTGAAGTAATAGTAATTCAAATTCCCTAAAAAATACGTCAGCCAAATAAATATTGGTCCAATAAACAATATCAAAAAGAGCATCGGCTTCATCATACCTGAAGAAGATTGCGTCGTCATCTTCATAATTTCCGGTTGCATTTTCATTAGTTTGTTTACTCTGTTTGTGTTCCCTTCTCTTCTTGCTTTGCTCATCTCTTTTTGAAAGGCTCTACTAACTTCTTGAGATTTTCCCATTGCTTTCCAATCTGTAAAAAGATTTGTAAAAAATGATGATAAAAATACTACTAGTATGCCTGCAAGAAATATTGTCATAAGTGGATAGTTACCTCCAAAACCAATGAGTGGATAAAAAACTGCGTCCATGCCTTTTGCAATTGAGGTTCTGATATTTGGATCTCCAAAAACAAATATCATTACAAAAAATACAAGCATCAGTATGAGCATTTGACTTCCCGGAGATTGACCTTTATTGTCCATTAAATCAACTCTTTAATACAGGTGCTGCCTGTTTAACAGCATCATCAATTGCGTTATCGTGGTTAAATACAATTTTAACAGTTGCTCCTGTTAATGCAGCATAGGCCATCGCAGCTGCCCTATTTATCATTTGATGTTCATCAATTTGTTCTGCAGTATCTGCATCTCTATTTCTTGAAGTGTCTGTTATTCTTCTATTGTAAATTTCCTCTGGGTCTGCTTCAACAACAACTATTGTGTCTGGGTTCAATTCTTTAACTACCCATTCTGGAAGTCCAGGCATATAACCTTTTGGGGTTTTTACTGTGCAGTGAGTGTCTAAAATTACATTCCCCATCTTTCCCACCTTCTGGGCAGTTTTAATCTGAAGTTCTCTTTGCTGATCTAGAGATAATTTTCTCATATCATCTCTATGTTCAACAAATCCCATTTCCTTTGCAATATCAATCATTACTGAACCAAATGTTACAAATTCAATTTCTATTCCTTCAGCAGCATTTTTCATTACAGTAGTTTTACCTACCCCTGGAATCCCAGTTACAACAATAACTCCTATTATACCACCTCACTCGTTTCCAAAGAATCCTCTTAATACAGGATGCATCTCCATCGCTTGCTCTTTTGCTATTTGCTCATAGAGATTAATCATTATACCGACGGTAAGAAGTAGTCCTGTTCCGCTTGCATTTCCTACAGTGCCAATTGCATCTGCAAAACCGGCAAGCGCGCCAACTGCTGCACCACCAATTACAGTTACAACAGGGATATATCTTTCTAAGACTCTCCCTAAAACTCTTGGATCTCGCCTAAAACCAGGAATTTGCATTCCCGAACTTTGGATTTGTCTAGCGACAGCCCGAGGTCCCATATCTGTTGTCTCAATCCAAAATTTTGCAAATAGTATTGATCCAAATATCATTACCGAAAGATAAATTATCACCTTTAAGGCGTATTGCCAAGGGGCATGACCTCCTGGAACGCCACCTCCTAAAATAGGCATCAACCAACCATTTATTCCCCCAAGATTTGAAAGATACCAAGCACCCCCAGCAACTGGAGAAGTAGATCCACCCGCTGTGTTATATGCTCCTATCCACCATTGTTTTCCAACAAGTGGAAGTTTGCTTAAACTTGGATGTGTATAAAAGAGTAAAGCAAACATGTTTATGTTTGCAAGAAGCGCAGCCATGAGAATTACAGGTATGTTTGATGCATAAATCAATCTGATTGGGTATCTTCCTCTTGCACCTCTTACTTTTCCATGCGCTAATGGCAATTCAATTCTTGAAGATTCAGTATAAACCACTATGAAGAATATTGCGATTGTACCTATTAGTGGAACAATTGCATTTGGGAACCCTCCATGTCCAATAAACAATAATTGAAACCCTCCATCAACCATTTCTGCAAGGCTCATTTGGGAAGTTAAATAATACATGCCTGGGAATGCCCCAGCAGGAGGATTAGATAAACCAACTTGCATCCCGGTTTGTACAGGAAGTGGATTAAACAGTCCGGTAAACAAAGCTTGTGAAACTCCTGCTGCAATAAAAAGCGAAATACCTGAACCAATTCCCCATTTAGAGATTAATTCATCCATGAGGAAGACTAAAAATGCGCCCATAAACAATTGTGAAATAATGACTATATTTGCTCCTGTCCCTCCAAACATTCCAATAATATCGGGACTGGGGCTAAGATACCCATAAACTTGTGGAACTGCTTCAACAAGTATCATTACAATAACAAGAATTTTTTGCGTTCCCTGATAAATTGCTTTGTCTTCCTTTTTTTGTAAATCTAATTTTATAATTTTTGCTCCGACAAACAACTGCAGAATAATTGAAGCTGTAACAATTGGTCCAATACCGAGGTGCATAATTGAACCTGATGCACCCGCCATAATAGCGCGAAAGCCAGCAAACAAATCAAGAACTTGCCCACTTACTCCCCAAATCATAACATTTGTTAAAATGAAGTATAAAATCAGACAAAGCACTGTCCAAAATATTTTTGTTCTAAATGTTATATGACCTTCTGGTTTTGCTACAGCCGGCCATCTTTCAATAATGGGTTTTAGGGCATAGAGTCTGCTTTTGGTTTCTTCCGCCATTGTTATATCCCTATTCTATAATTTTTACTTCTCCACCTTTTTCGGCGATTTTATCAATTGCTTTTTGTGATGCTGTTTTAACCTTAATTTTGAAGGAACTATTAACCTTTCCTGCGCCTAATAGTTTGTCTATTCCTTCTTTTTTTAAGTCAACTTCTTTTTTTCCTGAGAATTTTTCATCAAGTTGTCCAACATTTATTGTAATATCTCTCTCATCGCCAGTATTTCTTTTGAATCCATGTCTTCCAAAATGGTCAGGCATGTTTTTCATCATATACATGTATCTGTGTTTAAGAAGACCTGCGTTCCCCTTTCCTCCTTTAAGACCGGCGCCTCTACCAGCCTTTTTCCCTCTGCCATGGGTCATAGATCCTCTGAATTTCTTTGTTTTTTGTTTTGCCAATTCAATCACTTTCCTTATCTTTTTTTATACTCTTGGGTCGAAAGCAGATATAGTACTATATTATTATATTTTCGGATAAGTTTAAAAAAAGGTTATCAAACACCTCTTTAAATGGTTTTTTCAAATTTAACCTAAAATTCTACTTTAATTAATTCAATATCAAAATAACCAACCTTTTTTTCATGAAAACTAAACATATGCTTTATCGGAAATTTATATTCTTTCCTATAATCTACTTTTCCACCCATGGATTTTATCATCTTTTCGATGAACGGAATGGTTTTTTTAAGATGTATTGAATAAATTTTTGAACAAATTTCACTAGCTTTTTCTAAGAAAAACCTATCTGCATTTTCATTACTTTTTTGTGCACCGAAAGGAGGGTTCATAATCACTACATCAGCTTTTTCTGATACTTTTTTAATGTCCATATGTTTAAATTTTATATCTAAAAAATTCTCTTCTGCAAAATTTTTTGCGATTTTTATTAATTCTTCATCAACATCTATACCTATGACATTCTTTGCCCCAGTGTATGCAGAACCAATCGAAAAAATTCCTGTTCCACAACCCAAATCTACAATCTTTTTTTTGTAAATATCTCCAAATTGATGAGACGTAAAAATTATATCTGCTGCAATATTGGCAGGGGTCATGTATTGTTCTAAATCTGGTCTAGGATTTTTTGGCAATGGTATTTTTTGCAGGAAAATTTCCAATTCTTTCTTCTTCATTATTTAGAATATAATTTTTCTAAATTTAATATTAACCAAAATCAATTTTATTTTCCAAAATATTTAATATTGATTTTATTATTACATCTAAATAGAGAGGAAATAATGAGGAGTTATTATCGAGACGCGTTTATTATTAGCGGATATGTAGCAGGAGTTCTTGTTTTATTACTTCAAACATGGGTGTTTTTAAAAGCCTATTTAAGTGATTCAAAGTCTATTACTATATATGTAAACTCTTATGGGGAACAATATGGCGATATAGCAACGTTTATTTTTTTGTGGTTGATTTGCATAATAGGAGTATTTTTCTTGTATAAAAAGATGAAAAAAATTTCTGCTTAATTAAAAATAAAAAAGAAAGAAAATTATTTTTTCTTATCTTTGAGCTTTATTGCAAATAGGGTAGATAAAAATACTGCTGCTATTAACAAACCTATCAAAATTATTGTGTAGTACTCAATATAATTTTCTTCAACGATTATGTTCATCTCATTTGTTGAGGTAGATTGATTGTCAGAGACGATTATGGTTATTGTATATTCTCCGGGTTCTTTCCAAATATGCCTAAAATCTGTTCCTTTTGATCTTGAACCATCTAAAAATTCAGTTTCACTTCTTGTCCCGTCTCCCCAATCAAAAATATATTTTAATTTATCTTTGTCTAAATCGTCAGAGAGTACAGCAAATGAGTAAGCCTCGTTATTTTGAATTGTTTTGTAACCAAATATTTTGGGTTTATTTGGAGGTATGTTTGACTTAAATATTTCGACCAATGTTTTATTTATATCCATGCCTCCTTTGTCATCTGTTACTTTTAAAGAAACTGTATATATGCCTTGCGAATCAAAAGAATAACTTACAATTTCACCAGTCAGATAAGCTCCGTCACCAAAGCTCCATTCATATTCTACAATTTCACCGTCTGGATCACAACTTAAAGAACCATCAAATGTTATAGATTCATCTATAAATCCTAGATATGGCAGCCCTAAGGTAAGGTCTGCAATTGGTTTTTTATTTTCAGGTAATGAGCTACCGCCGCTTGTGGACCCTGAACTTCCACCAGGTTGGCTATCAGATTTTTTAAGTGTTTTAAAATTCCAGATGGGGCCTTCAGTCTCTTCTCCATGTTCATCTCGTGCAACTACTTTCCAAAAGTATTTTGTGTCATATTCTAAATTTTCGATATGGTAATTATTTTGTTTTTGATTACCATTTCTTAATTCCATAAGGTTTTCTGAGTATAAATATACGTCATATGTAACATTGTCTCCGTCGGGATCTCCACCTAGCCACTGTAACTCAACATTTATTTCTATGTTTTTGGAACCATTCTCAGGATAGATATAATTTGGTACAAATGGAGGGTCGTTTACACCCTCAACACTTATATAGACTATAGCTTCAGATTTAGCTCCATTTTTATCCCTTATTGAATAAATGAATTTATCCTCGCCAAAGAAATTTCTGTTTGGGGTATATGATATATACGAGCTTAAGTGATTTACATTTGATGTGGTCATATTATTTTTATTTATAATTTCAGCTTCTCCAAATTCTGGTTTTTTTGATATGGAGAAAATATCAAAGAAATCGCCTTCGATGTCATAATCGTTTTTCAAAACATCAATTATATGATTTTGCGTATCTTCGATACACTTTGATTTATCGTCTACAGCCACCGGAGGGTCATTTATTGGGTTTACTTTTAGATATACAATTGCTTCGGCAAAATTGCCTTTACCGTCTGTTATTGTATATTGGAACTTATCCTCTCCAAAATAGTCTTTGTTAGGCGTATATGAAACAGCAATACCTCCCAAAGGTAATACAGTTATCGCATTATTTTCGTAAATTATTTCTACTCTTCCAAAATATGGCTCAGAAACATTTGTAATTCTTATTTCATCACCATCATAATCAAAATCATTTTTCATAACATCTATTTTGAGATTTTGATGGTCTTCATTGAGCTTTATGTAATCATTGTTCGCCACTGGTGGTCTGTTCTCTTGTACCGGTATATATGAGCAATATATAGACCTATGATAACTTGATCCGTTTTCGTCAACTAAGAGTGAAGGCAATGTAGAACTATATGCGACCATCTTGTATATGCTATAACCTGGGTCATTACTTTTTGCCATAAGCTTTGCATTTCCACAAGTATTCTCTAAAGATATCATACAAAAATATTTGGTACCATTGACAATAGTTGGTTTTTTGTTAGTAAAATTAAATTGTATCCATTTTGTGGTATTTTCATTAATTGTAATTTGTTTTTCTTCGGTTTGTCCATTTAATAATAACTCTCCTGCATCATCATTGTTGACATAAGTATATAATCCCGCTGTTGCTGATCCAGTATAGTTTCCATATCCATCGACTGCACAAAGAAATGCTTTAATGTTTTCTGCTGTTCCGTTTCCATGTATGACCTCTCCCCAAGAACCTGCAATTCTATTTTCGATATTTGTATAAGAAGTTCCTTCAGTATCAAAACCAAATATTTTTTTTCCTTCATTTTCTTCCAATATAGAATTTGGCGAAATAATTAATTGAGTTTCACATTCTTCAGGCTCATTTAATGATTCCTTTGGGACATCTACCTTATCTTTATTTTGCTCACTATTGTCATTTAAACCGTTATCTTCAATAATATTTTCAGTAGCATCCTGAGAACCCTGCTGAACATCTTTTTCATTTACATTTCCAGTAATATCTGATTTACCTTCGGTAATCAAATCGACTTTTTTATCTATCAAATCACTTGAGCAATCTTGATTTTTGAGCAAAGTATTTTCAGTTTTATTTTCGTTTTTATTTACAATTGTAGCTGCTGTTAGAGTACTTGATAACAATACTACTACAATTATTAAACTAATAAATTTGGCATTATGAAAGATATTTTTATTTTTCATCATCTCACCATTTTTATTTTACTAGGTTTTGTTGAGACGATATTTAAGCAATGTTGTACAACTATTGCCATGTTTCTTTACAGTTCTTGCCTAGTACTGAAAAAATGAAGAAATTAGACCCAAAATTTTATTTGCCTAAATTTAATCTAGTGCAAATTCTGGGCTCGTAGATCAGTGGAAGATCGCTTCCTTGGCATGGAAGAGGCCTCGGGTTCAAATCCCGACGAGTCCATACTATTCTCTATTTTAACAATATTTTTATTATACAGCTAACTTTTGACATTGTTAATACAAAAAATATTAAATACAACTTATATGCTGCCTTAAAAAGAAAATTAATTAAAAACGTCTTTAAAGATGTTATATTAAGGAAAATACATATGTATAGAGAAAATAATAGAAGAGGCGGCTTTAATAGAGGCCCTAGAGAAATGCACAAAGTAACATGTGCTGATTGTGGAGCTGAGACTGAAGTTCCATTTAAACCTGATGGCACCAGACCAGTATATTGTCGAGATTGCTATCAAAAACATAAACCAAAAAGATTTTAGTAAAAAAGAATAAGTTTATTATCGTCTTTTTTTACATTAAATCTTTTTATCTTTTTATTTTTAAATCAAAAGACAAAGCTTTTGTATTAAATATTTATACTTCGGAAAAAGTGTGATTAAATTGATTAATAAAAATAATGTAAAATCTGAAATTATTGTTAAAGAATTGCCCGATAGTGTTGCTGAACCCGCTCCTCTGGGTTTAATTGGTCTGGGCGTAGCAGCATTAGTTCTTGCAACAGCTGATTTAGGGTTAGGTTCTTCAACAGGAAAATCATTAATGATTCCATGGGTCCTATTTTTTGGTGCCACTTCTCAGCTGATCGCAGGAACTATGGAGTTTAAACGCAAAAATATTTTTGGAGCGACTGTTTTTACTACTTACTCCATGACTATGTACTCTATTGCTTTGACTCTATTTATAATAGCATTTACATCTGTAGAATTTGATATCTATTATTATGGATTTGGTCTTGTAGCAATACTTTTATTCAGCCTAATTGCAACAATAGCTTCTCTAATGACAAATAAAATGCTGTTTTTAATCTTAATTTTTGTTGATTTAGCAGTAATCATTCTAATATTGCATTATCTATCTGGATTGGAACCTTTTATTGCAGGGTTGTTTTTACTATTTACTTCAATTTCTTCGTTTTATACTGCAATGGCTATTTTAATAAACAATATGGCAGGCAGAACAATCATGCCTTTGGGAAAACCAATCTGGAAACCTTGATTTAAAATTAAAACATTTTTTTATTATTTTTCAGTATAAAATAATTATTATACAAAAACTATAAATATGAGAAATCCAGTTGTCATATTACTGTTATAAATAATTGATGGTCTATGATAAGAACTAAAGTAATAAATGACTCAACGGATTTGGTTTCTATAATTAGAGCTTTTGATAATCCTGTTAAAAAAGAAGTCTTTACAGAGATTTCTAAGGATTGGACTCCATCTAGTATGATACTTGAA
Organism: uncultured Thermoplasmatales archaeon; assembly: GCA_964618505.1. GTDB lineage: Archaea > Thermoplasmatota > E2 > DHVEG-1 > DHVEG-1 > CAZUBH01. The sequence continues at coordinate 23,973 of CAZUBH010000013.1, forward strand.
AAATTTGGTCAAGATGGACAAAAAGCATTGGAATTTTTTGATAAGATGAAACTTGCTGAAACAAAATGGACAACACCTGATGAAGGCATTGAGGGCAAACCGCAAAAAATGTACAGGTCGTTTTATTCAGTTTTCAACATCAATATTTCATGCCCTGTAAATGAAATAAGTGAAATTTTTAATATTTCATCTTTAAACGAATCTCAATTTAAAAAATTGGAAGCAGACATATATAATTATCTTGGAGAAGACGGGAAATTTGGTAACAAAGTTTCTGAAAATTTCCAATTATCTAGTACTGCTTTAAAAGCTCTTGTTAAAAGATCAAATAGATTTGACTATACGGGTCTTAAAATAACAAGAAAATAATTTTTAAATGAGTTCTTTATACAACCCCCAATGGATTTTCTTATAATTTTACAAGCGTTTTGGATAATAATTCCTGCCTATATAGCTAATGGACTTGCGGTTCTAGTTGGCGGCGGAAGGCCAATAGACTCTAAAAAAACATGGAAAGACGGTAAAAGAATTTTAGGCGATGGAAAAACCTGGAAAGGTCTTATAATAGGTACTCTTCTAGGTATGATTGCAGGATTTGGTCTTGTTATAGCTGCAGTTTATATAAGTTTTTCAGAATACTCTTATTTAGATTTTACAGATTTTGGTAGATTTCCATTAATGATTCCAATTCTTTTTTCTATATGCTTTGGAGCACTTCTTGGAGATATTATTGAAAGTTTTTTTAAAAGAAGGTTGGGTAAAGAACGGGGAGAAGATTGGATTTTATTTGATCAAATTGATTTTATACTCGGCGCTATGTTTTTTTCTTTTATTGCAGCTTCATTTTTAAATATTCTAGGATGTACTTCAGAAAATTGGTTTCTAAATAATTTATTTCCATGGAAAATATTGATTTTATTGATAGTAACACCTTTTATACATATAACTGCTAATTATATTCATAGTAAAAAAATTGCTAGCAACAAAAAAGAATAAAAATCCGTATTTATTTTAAATAATTGGAGGAGGTAGTTTGGATTTAGAAATACTAACTATAATATTATATTCGGCTACCCAAAAATCTAGATCTTTAATGAATAAAGATTTAAAAGAATGGGCACAATCTCAAGAAAATATTAAAACTAAAAAAAAGCAAAAAGAAATAAAGACAAAACCAAAGGGAATGTGTCAGATATGTGGAATTAAAACGGCCAAAGAAGTATGTTTGAAATGTGGAAAATTTGTTTGCAATACCCATTATTTTGAACTTGTTGGCATATGTGAAAAATGTATGTCTAAAAAAACACTTAACAAAATAAAAAATAAAAAACCAGATTGGGAAAAAGAATTAGGCGTTGATTGGGTAGATTAGCTTTTAGATTCTTTTTTTATGCGCTTCCCTTCTAAATAAAGAGCAAGCATGGATCTTGCAGTTCTCCATGATGAAGGATAAATAGGAACACCTGCAGATTTTAAATCTAAAACTAAATCTTCAAATTCCTTACCCCCAACCCATGTTGCTAGTATAGGTTTTTTGAACTCTTCATGTAGTTTTCTTTCCCTTACCATTTTTAAAATAGCCCCAGTAAATTCTTGTGGTCTTGCATATCCTCCATGAACTGAAGCAATTATTAAACCATCAATATTGGGGTCTTCAAGGAGAGCTCTAGTTGCTGCTTCATATCTAAAAAATCCAGCATCAGCAACTAAATCTATAGGATTATTCGGCTTTACTAAATCTGGAAGGATTTTGTCAATTTTTTTATAGGTTGTTTTAGAAAGTTTTGGAACAGTAAGTCCATTTGCTTCACAAGCGTCTGTTAAGAGTATTCCAAGACCTCCTCCATTTGTAATAATGCCAACTCTGTTTCCTTGTGCAGGTGGCTGACCTGCAAGAGCTCTTGCCATATCAAAAAGTTCTACTATATCTCTGCATCTAATTCCACCAGCCTGCTTTATAGCAGCACCATATATTTTATCACTTCCAGCCATTGACCCAGTATGAGAAGCAGTTGCTCTTGCTCCTGCTTTACTTCTTCCTGCTTTTACCACTAAGACTGGCTTGTTGCATGCATAAATTGAATTCATAAATGCTCTTCCGTCTTTTACTCCTTCGATATAAAGACCTATAACTTTTGTATCGGGGTCTTTGCTGAAATAATCAATTAAGTCATCATCGTCAATATCTAATTTATTGCCAACACCTATTATTTTTGAAATACCAACATATTCATTATTTGCGAGATATATCATACCAATGCCAAGAGCGCCGCTTTGGCTGATAAGTGAGAGATAACCCTTTCGAGGATTCCCATATACAAATGATGCATCAAGACTATCTGAAGCGTTCTTGTATCCCATTGTGTTGGGGCCCAGAACTCTCATATCTGAATTTTCAATTATTTTTTTCAACTCATCTTCCAATTCTTCATTACCTGCTTCACTGAATCCTGATGTTATAATTATCACATTTGGAACTTTTTTTTCCTTACATTCTTTTAAAATTTTAGAAACAATGGGGGCAGGTACTGAAATCAAAACAAGATCAATCTTTCCTGGAACATTTGCAATTTTTTTATAACATTTCAATCCTAAAATACTTTTTTCCTTTGGATTAATAGGATAGATTTTACAATCATAATCAGAAATAAGAATATTTTTTAAAGCAGCATGACCAATTTTGGTTGAATTTTTAGAAGCGCCAACTACTGCTATGCTTTTTGGTTTAAAGAAGGAATCAAGATTTCTATTCATACAAAATTACACATCAATTATCATTACTTAAAGATAATGAGATGTATATTTTTATATATATTCATTCATCTTTTTAATAACTTCTGCACTACTTTTTGCTTTTCTATAATCTTCAAGAGGCTCTTTGTTTAATTCTAAAAAGTGAGGTGCCCACTTGTAAATATTTAAAATATTTTTTGCCTGGTCAACTTCATTTAAAATATACAAAGCTGATGCAAAAGCTTCTAGTGTCGTAAGCTTGAAAGGCTTCCCATAATTAACTGGATTTGAAGCAACAACAAAAGGTATTGCTCTAGAAAAATTTCTTTTATTTAAAAAATCAAAAGATTTTTCTGCATTTTTCCATGAACAATCAAGTGCTAATATACCATTTTGCTTTGCAATACATACATCTTCTGTTGAAATGCTTTTTTTTGCAAAAGGATTAAGTAGAATTGTATTTCTTGGAGTTTTTTTGATATTACGTTCCATATTTGCGAAGCCAAATTTATGCATCTTTTTTGCTGTACATTTCTTCGGGTCATCTTCATTTGCATGATAGATATAAAGCTTTATTTCACTCATTTTCCATCAATTTTATATCCAAAACTACATGGTTAATTCCGGGAGCATAAGATTTTACTTTTGTAAATTTTAAAAGCTCTGCTTTTTTATTATTTCCTAATGATTTGTTAATTTCTTCTAATAAAACCAAAGGTTTTTTTTCAACAGGGCATATATTATGAAAATGAATTATTCCATTTCCATTTTTTAAGCAATTAATTGCTTTTGGTAGAAACTTAATTGTATCTCCAAAGTATCCCATAAATATCCTGTCTGCAATATTTTTCGGAGCAATTTTTTTACTATCGCCAAAAACAGGTTCAACAATTTCTGTGACATGATTTAAAACAATATTTTGACAAAGATAGTCATAAGATACAGGATTTATCTCGCAAGCAAATATTTTCTTTGGTCTGCTATAAACTGCTGTAGGCAATGTAAAATAGCCAATTCCTGCAAAAAGATCCACTATGATTTCGTTTTTATTTGAGATATTTGCCATTCTTAATCTTTCACTCATATTTCCTGATGAAAACATTATTTTTTGAGGATCAAGCTTGTATTTAATTCCATTTTCTTTATGGCTTGTAACTGTATTTTTTTCACCATAAATTAATCTTACATTTGGTATACGATAAGTTCCATTTATCTCACCTATTTGTTTTAACACAGATTTACATGAAAGAATTTTTGCATATTCTTTTGCAATTATATTTTGATACTCGATTAATTTTTCACTTAAATTAAAAACAAGTACATCACCTATTTTTTCCCATTTGTTTGGTAAAAATTCAATTAAATTTTCTGGTATATTATTTGAAAGATTTGTTTTTAACTGTAAGTGCGGTTTATTTTCATTCATTATTATTTCCTAAAAACCTTGAGTTAGTAAAAATATTTTTTGTTTATATGTATTTTCAATAAACTCTATTTACTAAACTTTAATATCAATTTTCAGATGGATTTTTTCCCTTATGATTTTAGAAAAAATCAAAAAAACATAATTCAAGATATAAAAAATAATTTAAAAGTAGGAAATAATTTTGTATTTGAGTCTGGGACAGGTTCGGGAAAAACCATTTGTGCACTATCTGCAATTTTAGAATTTGCATTAAAAAATCAAAAAAAGATAATTTATACAACTAGAACAAACGCCCAACAAAGACAAGTCATTCTCGAACTCCGTTCAATAAAAAAGAAGACTGGACTTGATGAGATTTTTGGAGTTGGAATGCAAGGCAGATCCAACATGTGCATACTCGCAAGAGAAGACCCAGATATAACAAATGGGAGTTCTGAAGAATTATCAAGATTTTGCTCTAGTCAAAAGAAAAAAGCACTTTCAAAAAAGAAAAATGAAGGATGTATTTATTATCGCAATTTTATCGGAGATAAACAAAAAATAAAAAATGCAGTCGAATGGAATATTAAAAATCTGCCCACAGCAGAAGAATTTATAGATTATTGCAATAAACACCAAATTTGTCCGTATGAAATAAATAAACAACTAATGAGGGACTCTCCAGTTGTGGTGGTTCCGTATATTTATGTTTTTGATAAATCAATTAGAATAATGCTGCTAGATTGGCTATCTGTATCTGATGATGACATAATTCTTGTTGTTGATGAAGCTCATAATCTGCCAGATTATATAAGAGATTTATTTTCTGCTCAGTTGAGTCTTTGGATGTTAAATAATTGTGTATTTGAGGCAGAAAAATTTGGTGATCCAACTATTGCAGATGGAAAAATGAAGGTTTCAGAATTCTGCAAAATGCTTGTTGAAATTGTAAGCGGATTAAGAGATACTTATGTTTACGGCATACTAGAAAACAGCATAAGAAAAGGAAAACCTGATAAAAAAGATGCATTTATACCTTCTCACGAGCTTGAAACTGAAATATTAACAAGATTAAATGTAACAAGTAATGTTCTTTTTGATATAATTAGTGATTTAGTCGCATATGGTGAAAAAATACAAGAATATAGAGAAAAAGAAGGAAAACTCCCAAGGTCTTATCTGCATAAATTAGGTATTTTTTTGGAATTTTGGGTAAATGTCGAAATGACCCAATATGTTAAATTAATTGTCGACTCCTCAGATGGTAAAAACCCTAGAATTGAAGCGTATTGTCTTGATCCATCAATTGGTACCGGCGTAATAAATAATTTTCATTCATCTATTCATATGTCAGGAACATTAAGCCCACTTGAGGAATATAGAGATTCACTAGGACTTTCTGATAAAACAAGCCTTGTTTTTTATCCTTCACCATTTTTATCATCGAATCGTAAAATATTTTTTACAAGTGATGTAACAACAAAATATGATGAAATTTCCAAAGATAAAACAATTATTAACAAAATGTGGAAATATGTATCTAATATCTGTAATTCTTTTCCAAAAAATACTATGGTTTTTTTCCCAAGTTTTAACATCTTATCAATGTTTCGAAACAAAGGCTATTTTAATGATATAGAACGGTGTTTGTATATTGAAGAACAAGCCATGTCTCAATCTGATTTGATGGAGCTTGTATCAGAGTTTAAATCGTGTGGTATTAATGAAGGTGATGGGGCAACGTTGTTTTCTGTTATGGGGGGAAGGATTAGCGAGGGTATGGATTTTCCCGCAGAGCAACTTGAAATAGCAATCATCATTGGTATTCCTTATCCAAAACCTACTGCAAGACAAAGAGGCCTTCAAAAATATTATGACTTAAAATTTGGAAAAGGATGGGAATATACTGTAAAGGCGCCTGCAGCAAGAAAACTCTTACAATCTATTGGACGCCTTATTCGCAATGAAAATGATCGAGGAGTTGCTGTAATTCTTGATAAAAGAGCACCTAGGTTTAAGCAATACATCCGGGATTTAAAAGAATCAAAACATCTTTTACAAGAAATTCGTAATTTTATGAAAAAATAATTTTTTAAAAAATATTTGAAAAATATGTTTCATAATTTCCAAATAAACTATATATATTCTCTTTTATCATAATGTTAGTTTAAACCGTTATTGGGGGAATTAAATGGAACATAAATTAAGATTGATATTGTCAATATCACTAATATGTGTATTTATAATGTTGCCGTTAACATCAGCATCTAATCAATATGTTAAAAAACCTAAAACAAATTTAGAAGAAATCAGTAATAAAATACTGATTAAAGAAAATACTATTTATGTTGGTGGCAGCGGTCCAAATAATTATTCGAAAATTCAGGATGCAATAAATGATTCTTTAAATGGAGATACAGTTTATGTCTTTAATGATTCGTCACCATATAGAGAAAATCTGATAGTAAACAAATCTATTCAACTTGTTGGAGAAAATAGAAATACTACCATTATAGATGGAGGCGAAAGAAGAGATACAATTACTATAAATGTGGATGGTGTTGTAATAACAGGATTTACAATCAAAAGAGGCGGGTGGTCTTATGACGGCATCTTAATCAATGGTAACAATTCAGTTATTTGTTATAATAATTTCATTAATGATGGGAAGGGAATTAAAACATTAAAAACAAATGGAAATGTTATAACTTATAATTATTTTACAGATTGTCATGATGCAATATATATCTCATCATCAGATTATAATATAATTGAATATAATCAATTAGAAAGTAACTACTTTTCAGGAATAGTATTGGCCGAATCAAAAAATAATACTGTAAATGAAAATGTAATTTCTGGTAATTTAGATAATGCTATACAGTCAAGTTATGTAGGAATTAAATTACATTCTTCAAATTGTAACATAATTACAAAAAATGTAATTTCTTCGCTTCTCGATAACGGATGGAATGGCATTATATTACAGAATTCTAATGACAATATATTTGAGGAAAATTCACTAATTAAAACAGGTTTTGGCGTATATGGCTCAGAAGATAATAAATTTAATAAAAATACAGTAAACGAAAAGCCTTTTATTCTAATTGAGGAAGAATCAAACATAATTGTAGAAAATGCTGGGCAAGTTATACTTTTAAATTGTAATGAAATAACTGTAAAAAATGTTGAAAGTTCAAATTTGATATATGGGGTATATCTTTATAAAACTAAAAGATCGATAGTAAAAAATTGTAATTTTTCAAATTGCTTTCATGGCATTTATTTAAATTCTTCTTATTTTAATAGAATAAATCAAATTAAAATAAATAATTGTAGATATGGAATTTTTAATGAAATGGGCTTTTCAAATCAGTTTATAAATAACAATATTAAAAACAGCAATTATGCATCGATTTACAATAGTGGAATCGGATCAATAATTCGTAAAAATTTAATCGAGAGCAGTTCAACGGGCATATTATTTTTTAAAAGTTTTGGAAACAAAATATCATTCAATACAATAAAAAATTCAGATATAGGGATTTATCTGACCCATTCATTGATTAATGTTGTACAAAGAAACAATTTGATTGGCAATGAACTTCCAGCTGGATTTTATACTTCATATTTGAATAGATGGGTAAAAAACTACTGGGGAGAATCACGCTCCATTCCAAAGATGGTCAAAGGTGAACAACTGATATTTGATAATAGCAATCCTTGTGGCGGTTTTGAAATTGAAATACCGTGGTTTAACTTCGATTTCAGGCCTGCAAAAATTTCCTTATGAATATTTTTCAATTAGTTACCTTGGTAAAAGATCAGGGATACCTTCCTTTATGAGATAATCAACACTGCATTTTTTACAAATAAACTTTCCAGTTATAATTTCATTTTTATCTTCTTTTGTAATTTTAAGATCCAAATTGCCTTTGCAAGTTGGGCAACATAATATTTTGACAAGGTCTTTTTTCATCTTTCCACCTAGTATTCTCCCAGATACATCGGTCTTCTTTTTCCTGCATTGCCATCATATATAAAAGCCCACTTATCATCTAGCGTTTTTTTTGCATCATCTATATTCTGTATGAAATTTTTTACTTGAGAGTCCATTAAATCTGCCTGGTGAAGAACGCATGCTTCAATTGTTTTTGGCATTCTAGGAGAGCCATATTCATACTTTCCATGGTGACTTAATATTAAATGAGAAATCATATTTTCAAGTTCTTTTGTAAACTCTTTTTCCTCTCTTATTTTTTTAATTTTTTCTTTTATCCACAAATCTCCCATTACGATATGGCCAATAAAATTCCCCTCATCTGTTTTATCTATTGTAGCAGAATATTCATATTCTTTTAGTTTTCCAATATCGTGAAGAATTGCTCCAGTTACTAAAATGTCTCTGTTTATTACAGGGTACATCTCACAAATATTTTTACAAAGTCTTAAAACACCTACTGCATGCTCAAGATTGCCGCCTATATAATTATGATGATGAGATATTGCAGAAGGGGAGTGTTTGTATTTTTCAATTATCTCTTTGTCCTTAAAAAATTCATTTAATAGTGCCTTTAGCTGCTCATTTTCGATTTGCATAATTTCCTTTTTTATTATCTCAAACAATTCCTCAATTTTTTTTTCTTCAAGTGCAATTAAAAACTCTGAAACATCATATTCATCTGGACTACAACGTCTTATGCCGCCTGTAGTCTCATTGATAGATATTTGTGACCTATCTTCATAAGTTTCGACCATACCTGATCTAATTTGTACTATATCTCCAATGGTAAAACTATCAAACAATCTTTTTACTCTATCTTTGTTTTCCCCGCCCCAATATTTTACACTAATTTCTCCAGTTTTATCTGTTACTATTAAATCAAACCAGGTCCCTCTTTTATAAGGTCTCGGTGGATTTTTTATTTTAACAGCAAACAAATCAGTAACAGCATCTCCTTCCCTTAGATTTTCTACAAACTGCTCTTTTTTTCTTTTTCCAGTATCTGTTTTAATCATTGTTTGCTCCTTTTTTTTATCAAAATGATAAATATCTGACATTTATATCCTCTCAAATTAACAAATTACACTTTATACGTTTTTCCTTCCTCAACAATATTTACTTTATTTTGAAATTTTTTAAATAATTCAGGTTTTTCGGTATGAATTGGATACAATTTTTTTGGACTAATTTTTGTAATCAGCTCTTTTAAATCCTCGCCACAAATATGTCCTGAGCAATGTGATTGAACAAATCTTAAGTCAAAATGATTAAGCCAATTATGCATTCTATCATAGGATATTTCCATTTCTTCGTTGAAAGGTTCAGATAAAGAATGAATATAAACACCGTTTTTTGGTTTTAAATCTACAAGTGAGTTAAAATACCAAAAATTTAAAACAACCATGTATTGTTGGGGATTTTTTGCAATGTCTTCTGCAGTTATTACATTCGGATAATTAATTCTTTTTTTGATATATTTGTCTGTATAATCTTCATCAATATATGTTCCAGTAAGTCTTTTTGGCTTTAATAAAAGAATATTTTTATCTTTACTGTCAGGTGTTTTTAGTTTTTCATCTCTGTGATATTTTTCTAAAAAACAAGCATGCTTAAAACTTATCACTAATTTTTTTTTAAGTTCATTTGCTATTTTATAAAATGTAGTAAATCTATCTACATCCTTAAAGTTAAAATCAACAATTGAAATGCGCTTGCATTTTTTAATTTCTGATTTTGATTTTTGATACACTTTTATTTCAGACTCATTTGTTTTTTTGGTGTCTATTCTAGTTCCTTCAGTAATCATTGCTATAGGTTTTTCCCTTTTGGAAGCAGTAATAAAATCATTTGTCATGTCTGAATTTAAACCATGCATTCTAAGATCTCCCGTATAGATTATTTCCCCTTCAGAAGTATGAATAATAAAACCATAAGCGCCTGGAACTGAGTGATCGACATGAATGGGCTCGATTTCTAATGAATCAATTTTTACTTTATCGCCTGTTCTAAAAGTGTTAAACTTTCTTTTTATTGGAGAATTTCTATATTCTGATCTGTAGATTGGTCTTTTTTTGTAGTTTGTAACTTCACATTCTATTGTTCTTTGACTTTGCTCTTCAACTGCATCTAAAATGTATTTACATGTTTGGCCACAATATATTGGTATGTCTTTATGAAGAAATGATATGTAGTTAGCATGATCAGCATGTGCGTGGGATAAAAAAACACCAGAAACTTCAGGCTCATCAGCTTTTTTACCAAGATGTGATAATAAATCACTTCTATAAACACCTTTTATGTCAGGCAATAGATTCATTTCAAGAAAGTCCTTAATGCCTGCCGCAGTCCTTGGTGTTAAAAATTCCTCAAAATAAAGCCCTCTTCTTTTAAATCCCATTCCAAAATCTAAAAATATTTTTGTATCCAAGTCTTCCAGGAGTATTTTATTTCCACCTATTTCTTCTACTCCTCCATAAAATGTTAAATTAACCAATAACTTCCCCTGAGATTTAAAATACAAAATAAGATAATAAATGTTGGTAATAAAAAAATAGATTTATTTTATGCTGACTTTAAAACCTGATTTGTCCTTACTTTTTTCTCTTTTTTCAATTACAATATCCAAAATTCCATTTTTATATGTAGCTTTTGTAGATTTTGGCTTTACATCGCAAGGTAAATCAACAACCTTATGATATTTTCTATGAGGCACATTAACGTTTATCTCTAGCTCTTCATCGGTAACATTTAGATCTATATCTTGCTTTTCTACACCGGGTATCTCAACTGTTATTGCAATATCGTTTTCTGATTCTATTATATCTGTTAAAGGTTCTCTTTCATCAGATATTTTTGATATACCTTTTGGAGTCCTTCTTGGTCTATTGCCAAACTCTTGTATTTTTGGTTTTCCATCAGGCCCAATATTTACACTAAATCCATGTACAAATTTTTTGTTAGGATCGATACCATTTTTTAGCATGTCTTCCATTAAATCTTTGAAATTATTGCTGTTAAACATTTTTTGGACTTCTTCAAATATTTTTTCAAATTCTTTATCGCCTATAAAATCGAAAGGATTTTTTTTTCTTCTGTTGTCTTCTTCATCAAACGGATCCATTTTATTATTTCCCCACTAAGTTTTTCACACATATACTTATAATAACTACTATATAAATGTTTCGTTTTAAGATTGGGTAAACTTAGAATTACGATAGTTGATTTTATTCTACAAAATGGCTTGAATCATTTAAGATAGATCGTTTGTAAACAATCGTCTTTGCGTTTTTTGATTTTACAAGTTTTTGAAGCTGTAAAGTTTCAGATTGCATATTATGTTTCACCTCGTTTTTTATTTTCCGTATAAATTCATTACTTCCATCACAAAAAGATTCTATAAATGAATAATCAAGTGTATCAATTTATTAGATAGGATTATCTAAAAAAACCCTAAAAAGTAACATTTCTTACTTATGTGCCAATAACCTTTCATCAGTTATATAGTTATTGCATGGCAAATTTTTCAATATTGATGTAAAATTCACGCTGTATTTTTTTCAACCTCAAATCACACAGAACCTGTTTAATTATTTTCCAATTCTTCTTGTAACAATTCTAATAAATTTTTTATTCTTCTATTGACTTTTTTAGGAGTTTTTACGTGTACTTCCACATACATATCCCCATAGCCTGAACCTTTAAGAAAAGGCATACCTGCATTTTTTATCTTGAATATGTCGCCGCTTTCTGCTCCTTCAGGAATCTTAAGCTTTTCTTCTCCTTTTAAAGTTTCAACATTTATCTTTGAACCAAGAGTTGCTTCAGGAAAAGAAATATTTGTCTTTTGAAATAAATCTACGCCATCTCTTTTAAATTTTGGGTGATTTTTTATGTGAATTTCCACATATAAATCTCCACTTTGAATGTTTGGGCCTGGCTTTTCTCCCTGGCCAGAGAGTCTCAAATGAGAACCACTATCCACACCTCTTGGTATACTTAGTTCTATTTGACGTGATTTTTGAACTGTTCCACTCCCCCTACAAACAGGACATGGATTGTCAATAAAAATACCATTGCCGCCGCATTTGTTACATGCACTAACCTGTGTGAACATTCCAAATGCTGTTCTTCTTGAAACCTTCATTTGCCCAGTACCATCACACTGACTGCATTTTTTTGGATCAGTTCCAGGTTTAGCTCCAGATCCGTTGCAATTATCACAAACTTCAGTTCTTGGAATTGTTATCTCTGTTTTTAGACCCTTATATGCATCTTCCAGGCTTATCTCAAGTCCATAATGAAGGTCCATTCCTCTTTGCTGTCTTTGCCTTCTATTAAATCCTCTGTTACCTCCAAAAAACCTTTCAAAAATATCTTCCATACCGCCAAATCCAAAATCAAATCCCATTCCTCTAAAAATATCTGAAAAGTCTGCGCCTCTGAATATGTCTTCTCTACTAAATTGTTGGTCAATTCCTGCATGGCCATATTGATCGTACAATTTTCTTTTCTCATCATCATATAAAACAGCATATGCTTCAGATATTTCCTTGAATTTTTCTTCTGCATCTTTGGATTTGTTTTTATCTGGATGATATTTTAATGCTAGTTTTCTGTATGCCTTTTTAACTTCTGATTTACTTGCATTTTTGTTTATTCCAAGTATTTCGTAATAATCTTGCTTTGTCATTTCAGCACCTGTAGTATAAAAAGAAGTATTTCACTTTTTTGATTGATTAAATTTTAAAATATTAGATTAACAAATGCGGTCAGCAAATCTCCAATGATAAATGATATTATGAATCCTGCAAGTATGTTTATCATAAAAGGAAGCTTTGGCTGAACCCAGATTTCTTTGATATTCTTTTTTTCAAACTCCTCAAGTTCTTCTTTTATATCAAATTTTTTAGGCCTAATATACATTTTTCTTTTACCGTTTACATATCTTTCAAGAGGCCATACAAACTTTGTTTTTGCTTTTTTTACACTCATTTTGTATCCAAAAAGACAGTATGGAAAATCTAAGTTCTTTTTTGTTAAATTATAGATAAAAAGACTGACTGGTAAAATTAACACAATTAGAACAGAATTTGTAAAAATTACCCATGGAAAAGGCATGTATGATTCTATTATTGGATATCCAAGTATTGCTGGTTCTAATGGTACTAGCAAAGTTAACACCCAAAAAGCTTTTAGATCTGCTCCACCAGTTAGTAGTCTTAACTTATAGGCCATATATGTAAATCCATAAATGAAAGCTACAGTTATGAAAAACACTAACAACACACTATATGGATCTATAAACGGTGTTATAAAAAATTGAATTGCAAATAAGACGATGCCTGCACTTCCCATAATTACCCATAATAAATTTGATGCCATTCTTGTCTTAATATCAGTATATGATGCATATGATAGAATTATAATTCCAATAAAAAGTCTAATTATATCTAATAAAGTCCCCTCGTTAATCATTGGTTTGGAGTATTACATCTGTACATATTAAAGTAGTGTTTTAATTGACTTTATATATGTGCCAATCGACTGTATCTTGTCTTTTAAATACGGTATCTTGTATATAAAAATCTGCTAACGATTGGTAGTAATCTGTTAGGTCGTGTGTGGATAAAATATAATCTGCATTAACTTTAGCTGTAAAAAAAGAACTAATTTTTTCTTTATCACATATATATATTTCTCCATTTGGAATCCAAAAATTCATATCTGCAAACATATGGCCCCAATGCTCTTTATACATACCGCCGCCAGAAAAAGCGCCATAACTATCCTCCATTACAATAGTAGAAAAAGAATCATTTTCCATAAACCATCGTGCCGGCTCGTTATATCCTTTACTTATAGAGGTTCTTTGCTCATTTAAAAGATAGCTTGCACTAGGGTAGAATATTAATAAGGATAGAAATATAATTAAGGCCAAAAGAAACATTGGTCTAAATTTTTTAATTGGAAGCGATATAGATTTTTTAAAAAACAAAATGTAAATTAATATATATATTAAAAATATTGATATTGCTCCGAGAATTATTTGAAATATTTCGATTCCTGTAAAAGTATACAATCTAATATCCTTTAAATTCATAGCCCAGACAAGATCAAGGCTATTAACATTATGATGAAATTCAACAGGTATTGCAAAAATCAAAAACGTACAAGTCATTATTGAAATTATAATTAGCTGAAAAATCTTTTTTTTATCTTTAATTTTTTTAAAAATGTCTATGCCTATCATTCCAAGCATAAAAATTATTAAAACACCTGGTGAAAGGTATCTTGAAATTATTTCAGATTCTGCATTTGATCCTAACAGAAAAACATTTTCAATTACTATTAGGAAAAAAATTGAAAGAAGACCATACAAGGCAAATATTTGAAACTTGTCCCTTTTCTTATTTTCAATTTTTCTAAAATTAATAAATAAAAAAATTGCAAGAATTGTAAAAACAATATAACTCATAATAATCAAGTAACCTGTTTCATTTATCAACGATGCCATAAAGTCAATAAAACTTGAAGCATCTGAAAAAATAAGAGATAACTTGTCTAAATTTCTGACAAAAGGATAATCGCTTATATTTTTACTTTCTATTACGTTTACAAGAAAGCCAAAGGCCAATATTGGTAATATTACAATCGAATATTTTATTGATTTTTTCCTTTCCTTAATGATCTTATACAAAAAAACAAAAAATAATGAAGCAATCATTGCAAGTCCAGTTGGTTTAATCATTACTAAAAAACCAACAGAAAAGCTAGAAATTAATGACAAAATAATAAAGTTTTTATCCAAATTTTTGTATGTAAAAACCCTAATTAGTAAATAACAAGAAATTAGAAAAACAAAGTAAAATGCGTTTTCAGCCATTATTAAAAAATTATATGTCAGAATAGTTGGTAGAATTGTAATACTAATTGCTGAAATAAATGATATTTTTTTGTTTACGAAAAACTTCATTATATGGAAAACAGGAAAAATTAGAGCAGATGTAAGAATACAATTTGTAAAGAGCATTGCATGATAAACTAGATTCATATTTTGCCCCAAAATATATGAAGGCGCTAAAAAGTAAGAATATCCTGATACGACCGGCCCTGGTTGGAATGCAGTTCTTCCCATAAAAAATAGATTGCCATTAAATATTTCTCTTGCCATAACGCCATATATTTGTTCATCGTTGTAGATCGTCGGCGTTGAAAAAATAAGGCTTATACTGGTCTTGATCCCTGTTATAATTATAAAAGAAAGGATTAGTCGCTTTTCCCACTTATTTAGTCTTAAAAAAAAAGAAAAGTACTTTGATACCACACCTCTGAAAATTAATTTAATATGCTTTTTTGAAATTTTATAAACTGCAAGAAATAATATCATAAATGCAATCAGTGCAAATATTATGTACAAGTATGCATTGCTTACCGAGGCTTTGTTAATTGGATAAATAGATATTATTTTCATATCTGTACTACTTGATCTATTGTCATCAGTAACTTTCAGAATTGCATAGTAAGTTCCGGTCTTGTTAAATATATATGTTGTTTCTGCAGTTGTGTTCGATTCCCAATCATAAATACCGTCAGAGTTAAAATCCCATTGAAAAAGCGAAATGCTACCATCAGAGTCAAATCCAGATCCGTTAAAGTAAACTTTACTATTTAATTTGCAAATACTGTCAATTCCAGCATCTGCAATTGGAGATAAATTGTCTATAGTTTCATTGGTATTGTTTGTTTTTAAAACGAAATAATTGTAACCTTTTTCTGTTTGAGAGCTACCTACCATGCTGTAGTTGCCATCATTTGCTTGAATCAGAGAATAAGACTTTTCATCACTACCAAAAGAGAATTTTTGCTGCCATTGCACAAATCCATCAAAATTGATTTTAACAAGATAAAAATCATAATACAAAATATTTTCTGAAAAGCCTCCTAAGGCATATCCATCCTCTGTTCGAATTATGCTTTGTAAGCTATCTTCGTCTTTTCCACCATATATTCTACTCCAAAGCATAGATCCGTTTTCATCTACTTTTATCAACCAATAGTCATAGTTACCAGAACCAAATGATTTCGTTTCGCCACCAATTAAATATTCTCCTTCATTTGTTTGGACGATTGATTGCGCACTATCTTCATCACTTCCGCCATATGTTTTATTCCATAACTCGTTTCCACTTTCATCTGTTCTAACAAGCCAAAAATCTTTCTTTTTACCCTCAAAAGATTCCGTACTTCCAACAATTGCAAATCCAAAATCCTTTGTCTGGATTAACGACCATAAACTATCGTCACCCATGTGGCCAAATCTAGCATTCCATTCAATAGAACCATTATGATCAGTTTTTATTAAAAGAAAATCATTATTTTTAGTTGAAGTATTTGAGACTCCTGCAATTGCATAACCCCCGTCATTTGTTTGAATGACTGTTGTGGCATGATCATCAAATAAATTTCCATAGGTTTTATACCAATCCACACGACCTGTAGAATTAGTTTTTATTAAAAGAAAATCAAAATCCCCTTTGCTATCAAATGAATTTGTTGATCCCGCAATCGCATAACCTCCGTCATTTGTTTGTATTATACAATAAGCAAAATCGTCTCCACTTCCACCATATGCTTTGTTCCATTCAATAGTGCCATTTTCATCTGTTTTAACAAGCCAAAAATTTTTTCCATCAGGCTTTAGAGAGGTTGTGCTGCCAACAATTGCATACCCGCCATCTGTTGTTTGAATATGACACATTGCAGAATCATATTTTTTCCCTCCAAATATCTTGTACCATTCCACTGTTGGTGGTTCTGATGCATTACAAATTGAACTAAAGTTAGATAAAGTTATAAATATAAGAATTACAAATACAAAAAATTTGTACATAGATATATTCCTCACCTTAGTTTCAAGTTTTATTTGGTAATTTATTGTGTGTTTTTTATTATAGTAACAAATCTGTACTTAAAATAATTTGTAAAATTCGCACTTTTAAAATATTATGACTTGTTTCTTAGAAATAGTTATTTAATATCTTCTTTGATAGCATGTGGTGTAATTAATGAAAATTATCAAATGTATAATGCTGATTACAATTTTTATAAACTCTTTTTTATTAACAAGTTTTTCCAACGCATCAGAAAATAATACTTTTTTTGTGGACGATAATTTCGACTCTTCCGTTTCAGGATGGAATGTCAGTCACTTTTCAAAAATTTTTGATGCTATAAATAAATCAGGACAAGGCGATACGGTTTTTGTTTACAATGGAACATATGCTGAAAATATCATTATTAATAAGTCAATCTATTTGATTGGCGAGAACCAAAACAATACACTAATTGATGGACAACATATTGGAAACGTTGTTAGTATTTTTGCAGATAATACAAGTATAAACAATTTTACCATAATAAATAGTGGAACGGCTCTTAACAATTCGGGAGTTATGGTTTTATCTGATGAAAACTCTATTTATAAAAACACAATTTTAAATTCTAGCATAGGCGTTGTTTTACACTATTGCAAAGATAATATTATACAACAAAATACTGTAAAACACAACGTTTTTGGCATTGGAATACATAACTGCAATGAAGAAAACCGTATAGCTGAAAATGAAGTATTTGACAACAATGCTTCTGGGATATATTTAGCTTATTGTAAAAATAATACAATTTTTGACAATTTTGTAAAAGGTAATAGTTACGGTATTGCTATTTCTTTTGGAAGTTACAATAATGTTTCTGAAAACATAATTTTACAAAATAAAGATGGGATCAATCTTTATTTTTGTAATCAAACTACAATTTTCAAAAATTCAATTTTTGATAGTGAATATGGTTTAACAAGTACTGAAAGCAACTTCAATAAAATTTATGAAAATTATGTAGCCAATTCTACTATCCGCGGTATTAATCTTGTTATTGGAAGCGATAATAACAAGTTATATAAAAATACTATATCTGGTTGCGATATGGGAGTTTATATATCTATAGATTCATTTGAAACTATTTTGTTTGAAAATATGTTTTCTGATAACACTCAAAAATTGGTTGATGAGTCAATATTGGTTAGTTATTCGTCTCCCGGATTTGAGTTAATCTTTATTGTTATTGGTTCAATTGTTATCATACTAACTCAGAAAAAATATATCTAAAACAAATCAAAAATTAAAAAAAGAAGAATGTTTTTTGATTTAATTACCAACGAAGTTTCCTTCATAGATTAAAGTATTTGTTGGTTCATATCTGATTGCGATAGTATAGTCAGTTGTTGGAGTGGCTACAGTATAACCTGGGTCTGGTTCAAAAACAATTATATCTCCTGCACTTACAGTTCCTGTTTGGCCAAAAACTCCATCTGTTATACCATTTGAATCTTGTCCATTAATTAGAAGTGTAAGATCTCCCCAGTCAAGATTTGTCGGATCTGCAGATACTACTGTCAACTTTTCTGATACTGTTGTATCGTCTTTTGTAAATGACAAACTTGGTACTTCTTCTTCAGTATCTTCCTCTTCTTCAACATTAACGATTATTTGAGTAGTTGCAGTTATTTCTTTAGTTGAATTTCTTAAAGTAAATGTATATGTCGTAGTCTGAGTTGGTTGTATTATTCGGCTACCTGTCAAACTAACATTTCCAATGCTATTATCAATTTCTGCAGTTGAACCGCCAATTGTTACCCAGCTAAGATTTGCAGATTCTCCAATATTTATAGAATTAGGTGAAACATTAAAAGATGTAATTTGTAATTGAACAAGTTCTTCAGGTACATCTATACACCCACTTAAAAATCCCACACTAATCACCATCAAAGCGATTAACAATATTGGTATTTTTTTCATTCTAAATCCTTCTTCATTTCCTCAAATTCTTCTTTGGTGATTTCTCCTTTAGCATATCTTTGTTTTAATATTTCTAAAGATGTGTTTTCTTCTATGTTGAATTGTTTTTCTTCTTGTGAATAGAACCTATCGGTTATAAAATATAAGGAAAATAAAATAATAGAAGAAAAAACCATCATATAAAATCCAGCAGAAAAATCAAATAATGAAGTAAATGTAGCATTTGTTGTGAATACGCCATATTGAATGAAAATATAAAATAAGACTGGACAAAATAATGTGTATAATCCAATATCCCACCTTGTTCTATATTTATTTTTATTAAAACTACTATATTCAAAATAACAATAAACAAGAGAAATGAGATGTAATGGTAGAATTACTAACGAACATATCAAAGGAATAATATAATCAACCAGTTCAATATTAGAAAAGATACTTCCTACTTCATTATCAAAGAGTAATTGAAAATATAAATAGAAATTACCATTTTCAATGCCCGTTTCTTGTACCCCCCAACTATAAAAATTTGCCGAAAAGGCACCCATATTTAAATTACCCCAAGAAACTAATAAAGATAAACCAGACAAAGCAATTGACAGGATAAAAATTAACCTTAATATTGTCTCAATATCCTTTTTATGCATTAATTCTCTCCAAAAAAAGAATCATTTTTTTTGTTTTAACATTTTTGGAAAAAAGCATTAGCATGATTTTTAATTAAAAAAAGAAAAAAGTAAGAAATTTTTTTTAACTAATTATCGTTTCCAACAAAGTTTCCTTCATAGATTAAAGTATTTGTTGGCTCATGTCTGATTGCGACAGTATAGTCAGTTGTTGGAGTGGCTACAGTATAACCTGGGTCTGGTTCAAAAACAATTATATCTCCTGCACTTACAGTTCCTGTTTGGCCAAAAACTCCATCTGTTATACCATTTGAATCTTGTCCATTAATTAGAAGTGTAAGATCTCCCCAGTCAAGATTTGTCGGATCTGCAGATACTACTGTCAACTTTTCTGATACTGTTGTATCGTCTTTTGTAAATGACAAACTTGGTGCTGCATCTTGTGTTCCCATCATTCCACTGACGTAGACATACACCGTTGCAGCTATCGCTACTGTTATTGCAACCATCAAAATAACACCGATAACAGCTGATACTGCTTCCTCACTATCTTTAAATTTTCTATTTGCTTTCATATTCCCATTCTCTCCTAGCCTAAATTTAAGCTCTGATAATAATATCAGACCTGGTATAAATAATTTTTGAATTTTTAACTATTTGCATCCATTATAGTAAGATAACCCTTATCTTACTCCTCACCGCCAAGCTAGATATTACTATCAGTTTACTCTTATAAGATAATTCTATTTAAACTTTACCTTAGAAATTAACAAAAGTGAACTTTTCCCAAGATGTGATTTTATCAGTTTACAAAATAATAAACAGAAACGTTTATTAAATTAATATTACCTTACATAATTGTAATTAAATAAGGGATGCAAAAACTAATTTATTGTAGAGCATCATCTAAGTGTTGCGGGATGGGATACTAATGCAACAGATAAAAAAAGAAGATAATGATGCAAGAAAGAAATCAATTGATTTTCATTTAGAAATGATTGGAAAAATTGATAAGATTTTAGAAGAAAATGAAAAACCAATTGATAAAGAATCAAAACACTCTTTAGAACAAAACTCTTTTGTTGAACCAAGAAATCCCATAAGTAAAAAAGTAGAATTTTCTGACAACAATTTCAAAAGAGCAATTAATAGAATGCAATTTAAGCAAGACACAACACCAGATGAATTTAAATCTGAATTCTCATTAACCGACAATCCAAATTTTAGATTTGTAAATGAGTTGGATAGCCCAGAAGAACTTATAATAAAAAATACTAAAAATCAGAGAATAGAAATACTTGACATTAGCTCTTTGGTAGAAAAAACTACTTTTGATCCAAAAACAATGAAGCCTTTTTTTGATATCGATTGGACTAAAAATCCAAAAATTGAAGAAAAACAGCTCAACATGTTAAATAAAGAAAATATTGAACTCATTGATGTCAGCAAACTTGTAAGAAACGAAAAAACTAAGATTAACTATGCCCAGGCAACAACAAAATCAAAGGACATAAAAACCAAAAGAGAAGAGGGGCATGTATACTATTTAAAAAGCATGCAGAACAAGAAAGCAGATAAAGATTCATACATACCAGTAGATTTTGATGAAAAAGCAAAAATAATCAAAGAAAAAGAAACTAAAGAAGAACAAAAAAAACTTGAAAAAGAAAAAAAAATATCCGAAAAAGAAGAAGAGAAAAGAAGAAAAGCTGAGCTTAAAAAACAAAAACAAGAAGAAAAGCAAAGGAAAAAAGAAGAAAAGAAAAGATTAAAAGAACAAAAGAAAAAACAGCCCAAAACTAAATCGAAGTCAAAAACCAAAGAAGAGCACAATAAAGAAGATACAACTTTTCTTGATGAGGACATTAAAAAATTATTACTTGTAACTGATGAACTTTTAGGACAACTTCCGGAACAAGTAATTGAAAAATTTGCTAAATCCGAAGATTTTGAATTATATGAAAAAGTGATGTCTAAATATAAAATTAAGTGAGGAGTTTAATGGGACTTTTAGAAAAGGCTCAAGAAAAAAAAGAAAATACAAATATTGCTGAAGAAATTGAAAATATTGATAAAAATCAAGATTCAGATGAACCCAAAGGTTTGCTTGACAAAGCAAAACAAACAAAAGAAGATAAAAAACCCTCCTCTGATTTTATAATTGCTCAAAACGGGGAAATTGAAATAATTGAAGAGCAAGAGGGATTTGGTTGGAAGGGTCTTGGCTCTAGACAAATTATTTTTGATCATAAAATAAATGAATATCGATTTGAAGTAATAGAACCAGAATTAAATGAAACAGAAAAAGAGCTAAAAAAAGAAATCTCTCATTTATTTAAGATGCTTGCAGATATTGATACATTTGATTTAACAAAAGAAGAAAAAGAAAAATTTTTAGAAGATACAATCGAACAAATATTAATAGATAATGACATAAAAATTGATTTTCAAGAAGATCAAAAAAAGATAATATCGAAGTCTAAAAATAAACCCAAAAGTAAAATTCCTGATAAAAAAAAGGAACCAATGACTTTTGGAGAGCTATTTTCAAAGAAAAAAAAAGAAGAAAAACAAGAAGAAGAAATAGTTGAAAAACCACCTCTTAGAGAAGAATCAAAAGATTACATTTATTATCACATCTTTCGGGATTTTTTAGGATACGGGCGAATGGATATTTTGATGCAGGATGATGGAATTGAAGATATTTCTTGTGACGGTTCCGAAACTCCAATTTTTATTCATCACCGAAAATATGAAGCAATAGAGACAAATATATATTTTGATGGGGACCAAGAATTAAATTCATTTATTGTAAGACTTTGTCAGATATCTGGAAAACAAATTTCAATTTTTTCGCCAATTGTTGATGGAAAACTACCTGATGGTTCAAGACTTCAAGCAACGCTTGCAAGGACTGTAACCAAAGGTTCAACATTTACTATTAGAAAGTTTAAAGAAAATCCATTAACTCCCATTGATTTGATTAAATTTAGATCAATTTCTGTTGAAATGGCAGCATATTTTTGGATGGCAATTGAAACAGGTGCATCAATACTTTTTTGCGGAGGAACAGCTTCTGGGAAAACAACTGCACTTAATGCTCTTTTACTTTTTGTCCCGCCCTCACATAAAATTGTATCTATAGAGGATACCAGAGAAGTAAATATTCCACATAAAAATTGGATTGCAGGAACTACTAGAAAGGGTTTTTCAACAACAGAAGACAGCAAAACTGGAAAAGATATTGATATGTTTGATTTAATTAGGGCTGCTTTAAGACAAAGACCTAGAGTAATAATAGTTGGTGAGGTTAGAGGAAAAGAGGCGTATTCATTATTTCAGGCAATGGCAACAGGCCATACAGCATATGCTACTGTTCATGCGAGCACTATTCATACACTCATTCAAAGACTTGAAAATCCGCCGATATCTCTACCAAGAGCGCTTTTAACATCACTTGACGTCATTGTATTTCAAAATGCTGTTGACATAGGGGGAAAGATGGTCAGAAGAATGACTAGCGTTACAGAGATAATTAAGTTAGATAGTGACACTAATCAATTAATTTTTATGGCTCCCTTTACATGGATTTCAAAAACAGATGACAGATTTGACAGTACCAAAACAAGTAAAATACTAAACAGAATCAAACAGCAGAATGATTGGAACGATGAACAATTAGAAGAAGAAATGGAAAATAGAATTAAGGTTTTACAATGGATGATTCAAAAAGATGTTGATTCCTATCAAGAGTTTGGAAGAATAATTGCAGATTATTCGAAATTTCCAGACAAAGTTTTAGAAAAAGTAGATGAAGAATTAAAGGAAATAGAGCAATGAAATCAACTTCATATACAAGGTTTTGTCGAAGATTGTTTTCAAATCTTTTTGAAAAAATGAATATTTCTGAAACAAGTAAAAATAGAATTCTTGAAAAAGCAGATATAAGCATGGTTTATCAAGAATACTATTCAATGATTTTAATGAATATTATAATCGGTTTTATTGTATCATTTTTTTCAACTTTAGTTTTGTACATTTTGATTCCAAATGACATTACAGCATTGTTATTACTAATTGTCACTTCTATTGTACCCCTTGTTATTGGTATGGTTTACATTCAGTTACCCGCATCAAAAGCAAAAACCAGAGGAAAGAATATTGATAGATACCTACCCTATGTTACTAATTTTATAAATACCATGTCAGTTGCAGGGATATCTCCTTCTGAAATATTTGGAACACTTTCGGGAATCGATTTATATGGTGAAGTTCAAAAAGAAGCAAAAAAAATCACTACAGAAATTGAGCTGATGGGGGTTGATACAATTACTGCCTTAAAGCATGCAATTGAGATAAGCCCTTCTAAAAAATTTAAAGAATTTGTTCAGGGGATAATTGGTGTGATACAATCTGGAAGCGAACTTGGACCATATTTTGAAAGATGTGTTGATAGATACATGTACGAAGACATAGAAGATAGAAAAAAGAATCTAGAATCACTTGCAGTAATGGCAGAAAGCTTTGTAGTAACAGTAATTGCTTTTCCTTTGTTTTTAGTAATAATAATTTCAATAATGGGCCTTACTAGCGGCGGGATATCCTTTGATTTTTTGTATATTCTAGCTGTTTTAATTCTTCCAATGGCATATGCTGGGTTTTACGTAATGATGAAATCGGGAATGGGTGAAGAGATATAAAAAAATTTAAACTAATTAAAAAATATGATGTAAATCAAAAATACGGAAAAGACAAATTATTTCAAATTATAATAGGTATCTCTGTAGGTATTTCGTCTTTGTTTTTTTTATTTGCATTTATGGCTTTTTTAGGAACTTCTATATTTCCATCTAATATTATAACTCCATTTGATTTAGTTGTCTTTGGTGTTTTAGGCTGTATTGGCCCAATAGGTTTCTATAACTATGTCAAAGAAAAGCGTAAAAAAGAAATAGAAGATAGAATGCCAGATTTTTTAAGAGATATTGCAAACTCTTCAGCATCAGGAATGACAATTTTTGACTCAATAAAGTCGGCTTCTGAAGGCGACTATGGAAAATTGACCGAAGAATTAAAAATTATGACATCTCAACTATCTTGGGGGATATCTGTAAGAGAAGCATTAACAAATTTTGCAGATCGGTTAAACACTAACGAAATCAGAAGACTTGCAATAACAATTAATAAAGCACTAGAAATTGGTGGTAATACTGCAGCAGTTTTTAATGCAGCGGCAAAAGAAATAGATCAAATTAAAAGAGTTGAACTACAGAGAAAAATTGAGATGTCTATGTATAGCATGGTAATTTTTATCTCATTTTTTGTTTTTCTTGCAGTAATACTTGTTGTAAACTCAACAATATTTGCAGCAATTTATGATCTTCAGGCACAGATGGGGGGCCAATCAATAGGTAATATAAAAATAGCAAATATAGACCCATCTGCAGTAAAAAATATGTTTTACACATTTGTTTTTGTTCAAAGTTTAGGTGGCGGAATATTGGGTGGCTTTATGATGGATGGAAGACTTTCTTCTGGAGTTAGACAAGCTTTTGTATTGGTGTTAATCACTTTTTTGGTCTTTAAGATCATGTTTTGATGCCAAAATGTCAAAAACGAAATTTTGTCACGAAGGGTATAAATACTATAGATGACAGAAATTAAACTTGGTTAGGAGAGATGAGGCTCAGCAAACTACTTGCTAAAAATAATATTGCAGTTTCTGAAGTAATAGGCGGAATGCTATTACTTGCAATTGCAGTAGTTGTTGGCGTTACTATTTATGCAAACATGCTTCCAGTACCAGGACCTGACCCTGAAGCAAATGTACAAATTGTTGGTTATGTAAACGACGAAGGCCAAGTAATTATTGAACACATTGGTGGAGAGTCTCTTCCAGCATATGAGGTTTATGTTGATGGTTATCTTTATTATACTCATTATGATAAAAGCAATCCTTGGGAAATAGGTGAAACTCCCGAAATAAACGATATATTTCTTTCAGAAGAAAACGACAATGTAAATGTTGCTGTTTATATGGTTTATGATGAAGGCAATAAGCAAGCTGTTTTTGAAGGTGATTTAAAGTTTAAACGGCAAGAAGAACAAGGTCCTCAAATTATGGATCCAATGTCCATTTCAACACTCAGAACTCGTTCAACTGATGAAGATTTAATTTGTTATAATTATTCAATTGATCCAAATATTAACGCAAACACTTTTATTTATAATTGGTTAATAAACAAAGGAAGCGGTTTTGTCCCACTTCTAAACATTCATTTGCCCTTCAATACAAATAAT
This sequence comes from uncultured Thermoplasmatales archaeon, assembly GCA_964618505.1. Lineage (GTDB taxonomy): Archaea > Thermoplasmatota > E2 > DHVEG-1 > DHVEG-1 > CAZUBH01. Next base: position 49,893 of record CAZUBH010000013.1, read on the forward strand.
TCGTATATTATAAAAGATTATTCTGGAAATCATTTTAATGGAACAGCAAGTTGGGCTACTTGGACAGAAGAAGGTAAAATTGGAGGAGCATATTCTTTTAGTGGAAATGATTTTATTTCAATACCTTATTGTTTTGAAAATTCTTATTTAGATACATTTTCTGTTCAATCTTGGATTAAAACAAATCAAGATTCTGGAACAATTATATCATATGATAGAGAAAAATATTGGGAGCTTGCTGTTTCTGATGGAGTAGTTAAATGGAGCACAAATGCAAGTTCTGGAACTGTAGATTTAGAAGGAGATATAATTGTAAATGACAATAATTGGCATCTTATTACAGCAACTTACGATTCTACAATAGGCTATGCCAAGATATTTGTAGATGGCCTGTTAGATAAATCTCAGAAGGTTCATAACAATGGTGAAGAATTAGGAAATGGCGAAAATCCTATAGGATACATAGCAAAGGGTACCGGCGGTGCAAGTACACAAACAATATTTTCGACAAGTTTTGAAAACCAAAACGAAAAAGACAATTGGCAGGAGCACAATATTTCAGTTGAAGAACAAGAAACCTGGGATAACATAATGTTTGATAATTTTGAAGGATTTAGCTGGGGAGATTGGAATGATGGAGGCGATGATTGTTATTCTTACTCAGGAAGTACTTTTGCGCATTCTGGAAATTCAGCTATACATCTTAGGGATAATAGTTGGAGAGATTGGGATTGGGATTCAGCAACTTATTCAGATTCCATATATGCAGATACTGCAGATTACACACAAATGTCAATTGATTTTTGGTGGATAACTGACTCTTTTGAAAATTGGGAAGATTTCTATGTTGGTTATTATGATGGATATAATGTATACTGGTTAGATAATTTTGTTGTCGGCCCAGGGCACTATAGTAATGGTGTATTTTACCATTCTGTGTGTTATATAAATGAATCAGATTATTCATTTACAGATTATGCTAGATTTGTTATAAGATGTGATGCAAGTGGAGATTGGGATCATCTTTACATAGATGATATATATGTAAATACCAGTACTGAGAGTAGACTTGAATATGATTTTGATTTAAGAGATTCTAATGATTTAAATCCAAAATCAGGTAGCTATTCTATTGGAGGATCTGGAGATATTGATCCAGAATTTGGTTTGTTTAATAGAAGTGCAATAGATATTTCTAATTTTGAAGATGTAAAGTTATCTGTATGGTATTCTTATAAAGATACAGAATCTTCTGATTTCTTTGGTCTTTATTACAAAAATGGAGATTCTTGGTCACCAATATTTGAAATAGATGAACCACAAATAGGAAGTGGCCAGGTTGATTGGACATATGTTGAATCAGAAATTCCTAATGAGCTTGACAGTCTTGTTTTACAGTTTAAATGGATGACATCATCATCTTCTGAATTTGTAGCAATTGATGATTTAACAATAACCGGAGTTCCTTATAGTGGTGAAACTAATTTTACAGGCATAATAGATGAAGTCAAGATATATAATAGAGTTATTTCTGAAGAACAAATTTATCAGAATTATTTACTTGACAGTGATGGTCAAACAAATAGAAGTGTAATTGTTTCAGAAGAAACAGAAATAGGTGATTTTTGGAAATGTGTTGTAACTCCTAATGATGGATTTATTGATGATATTCCTACGGAGTCTAATATTTTAGAAGTTATTAGTTATCCAGGAGGGGATGATTAAATGAAAAAATGTAAAAAAATATCTATATTTTTTGCTGCTGTACTAATTCTATCAACTTTCACTCTAACTGCTCAAATTAAAAATGTTAAAGCAGATCCAAGCTTTGCTGAGCAATTAGCCTATGCTATTTTAGAAAATTCAAGTGATCTTATTAGTGCACAATATACAGATAGCGACTCTCAAAATAGACAGGCAGCTATACTTGAATCTTTTGGCCATATAATACCTGATCATGGAGATAATTTTATTTTATTAAGTACTGGTATTGCAGGAGCAAATCCTGTTACTAGATACGAATTAGATCCCGGAAGTGAAAGAGGGACTTGGTTTGGCAGTCAATATTATCAACCTTATGATAGAGCTACGTTAACCATGCAATTGCAAGTACCTTTATATATGCATTATTTAAACTATAACTTACAATTTTTTACAACAGAATATCCAGATTATCAGCATTCTGGATATAATGATAAAGTAAGAATAACTGTTGTATCTCCATCTCAAGGTACAACAACTCATATACTTGATGTTGATGAGCACGGTGGAGATTTTGTTTATGATTCTGGAGATTATCCACTTGAAGGAACTGGTTATGATGTTTATGCAACTAGTGGAAATCCAGATGGGGTTGATTGGTTGTCAACAACTCCAGAACCTGGTGGGGAAGATGCTGGTGCTTCAGCACACACTTCAAGAGAGCATCCAGTATCACCTAATGAGATTGTAACTGTAACAATTGACATCGTTGATGATGGAGATAATCAATTTGATAGTTCTGTTTATATTGACTATCTGCGATTTTCTGGAGAAGCAAGAACCGATATAGTTTCAAGAAAAGAAGTTTTAGATTTGAACGGTGGAGAGGTTGAGCCAGGAGATCAATTAGAATACTCTGTAACAATAAGCAACATTGGTGACGCTGATCAAGCAGACAATCCTGGTTTTGAATTTGAGGACATTATACCCGAAAATACAGAATATGTTGTTGGCTCTGCTGACATAAAATCTTCTACAGGAGATCCCGGAACAATATCCTTTGATGGCAGTAAAATTACTTGGGATGGTGGTCTTGATGCTTATCACAGTGTTGTATTATCTTTTAAGGTCCAATTAAACTCAAGCTTGGTGAATGGGACCATAATAAGCAATCAGGGTGTTGTAAATTGGGATAGCAATGAGGATGGTTCAAACGATGCTGTAGAGCTAACTGATGACCCGACTTATGATGATGGAATAGATCAGGATGGAGATGGTGAAACTAATGATGATGATCCTACTATTGTAGAAGTAGTCTCCTTTGAAGTTCCAATGAGTCTTACCGAAGATTTTTCAGATGATGAAACCGGTGAAAAAGCTTCCCAAAGTTTTGAAGAAATATCATGGTTTGAAACAACCACCGTACAAACACAAAGTAATTTTGAAGTTGCTGGTGATTATCATTACTCAACTCAAAAATCTTTTAAAACCAAATTAAGATCAACAGATAATATGCAATATTGGAATTATTCTTTTGGCCTACTAAATAGCGAATTAGACTCATGGGAAGCATGGTTTGCGTGTGGTAATATGTCTGCAGAATCAAATCTCATTTTAGACTTTAAAACAAACGATGGAACAAGTATAACCACCATTAAATTAGATTACGAAAGAATCGACTCAGAAACATCCTCGTCACATGCAGTGAAGCTATACTATAAAGACAATTCTGGTATTTGGAAAGCATTAAATTCAAATTTCGAAGGTGGTTATCTCTATAACGGTTGGTACAAGCTAAGATTGAAACAAAACGACACAGGTAAAATTAACTTTAGTTTGTATCAAAATGGTTTTGGACTTGTTGAAAGTATTATAGATAACACAATTTCAAATAGTCTTTCAGCATTGCAGAGGGTTGAGTGGAGTAGTACAACAAATCCAACAGTTTGTCCTATATTTTTCTGGGATGAACATAAAGTAGGGCTAAATTCCCTATAATTTATTAAATAAAAATTAATTAATGAGATGGAAGGTGGGCAAATGAGTAGAGAATTTAATAGAAATATGTTTATCATGCTTTTTGCAATAATGATTGGTGCAATAATAATTACATACTTTGCAGCAGATATCACAAGACAAACACAAATTGACGAATTAACAGAATCACATGTTGTTGAGATAGCTGGTATAAATAATAAAAACGAAAATTTTACAGATAATTTTTTAGAAGGTTCGCTTAGAATGGACTCAGCAAGAGAAACCCGAGAAGTAGCAAATTATTATTTTGATTTTGCTTTTTTTTGGTATAATACAGCACTTGCAAATACTACAAATATGACAATTCAACAATGCGTAGAAAATTGTACTGATGCAATGAATCAATATCTTACAGCATATGAAAAATTTGGCGAATCAAAACCAAGCTTTAAGGCAGCAAAAAACTTTACAGATAAAGAAAAATATATAGAGGTTCTTGGCTACTATGAAAGACTATCAGATGCTGGTAAGAATATTACTATACTCAGATACAACATGAGCTCCTATCTTATGAAAATGGCGCAGAATCTATCTATTGGAAATATGTCTAATATAGTAATGTTGGAAGAACTATTCAACGAAACAATGGATCTATATGGTGGTGCTCTTGAGGAATATGAGGAGTTAAAGGATCAAATTGACGAGTACACCTTCTTTGAAGAAGATAGGACAAAACCAGGTCAATAATATAATATTAAAAATCTCTTTTTACTTTTTTTCCTCCAAAAAATTAAAAAAAGGAAAGTAATTACCCCCTGTATATTATTTATGCCCTGGTAGTGTAGTGGCCTATCATCCTAGCCTGTCGAGCTAGGGACTCGGATTCAAATTCCGGCCGGGGCGTCTTTTTTTATAAAAGGATTACAAACATTTTAGCAATTATTGAATTTTCCTTTATTTTAATACCCATAGCATTATAAGAAATAGCCTTTATTTCATAGAACCCTAAAGGACCGTCAAAATCACAAGAGCATCCATCTGAAATATTATTGTCCCAACAAGTATATTCATTTCCCAAAATAAGTTGCTTGAAGATAAACTCAACAGAAGTTGTATTTTCATGTACTTGGGGCATTACAACAAATAAACTTCCGTAATCAATTGTTATTGCTAAGTTAAGTGAAACTAAAATAGATTTTGGTCCAATTTTTGGGTTATCAAATAAATAAATGTATCCTGGCTCATATATGCCTTTGTCTGAACAGGTAATTTCTTTTCTATCTTCTCCTTTCAAACCTGCTTGATCATATGCTTCTACTTTAATTGTATATGTTTCTCCATAGCTAACGCTAAAGCTGTAATCAAACCACGAAAAGTATGTGTCTGTATATGATTCATTAAACACAATTTCGTCATTAATTCTAATAATAATTTCACTTAAACCTGAACCAGAACCATATTCTGAAGCAGTTCCATTTATAGTAACTACCCCTGGATTTACATAATCTTGGGGTTCATTAATAGTTACAAATGGTGAGGTTAAATCAATATTTAAATTATCAACAAAATTATGTGGTATCTCTTCATTTTCAGCAGTATCTTCTGACCAAAATTCAAGACTATTGTTCAATCCTTCAAATGATATATTTATTGGACCTAAATTATATTCTTCCAAATCGCCGTCATTGATTATGTAATATGTTGAAACATTTTCTGGTGGAGAGTCGTTATCATAAGCTGTTAGATTTACTTGTATGGGTGATGTATACCAGCCATTTTCTCCATTAGGTTGTTCAGGACTGAATTCTGCTTCAGTCCAAGGTGGTTCAATATCGCTTCCAATAGTTGCATTAACTCTCCATAAATCAAGAATGGATGTATTTGTTGGAACGCTTCTAGTAAATGTTGCTTTAAGGGTTATTGTACTATCAATAATTGAGAGCATAGATTCTCCAGAGCTTATATCCTCTATTAGTATTTCACTTGCATTTTCATCAAGAATGTCAAATTTTATAAAAGTACCAGGACTCTCTGCATAAAATGCTGTAAATTTGTTCCATTCAACAAAATCTTCAGGCGATATCTTTTTTGAAACAATGACAGATTCTAGGATTCGACTTTTTTCCTCGCCAAATATAAAAGAAACGTTATCTGAGCTTGTCGTTTGAGGGCTCTGCCATACGCTCACTCTTGTCTCCGGGAGATGTATCTCTATCCTATCATCCTCCCAAGCAGCCATTATTTTGCCTTCTCCAACCCCGAGATTAACAAAATCTCTACTACATTCTATATCATCAGAAAGTTCCAATCTATCTCCCATTATTACTCCTTCTGATGTAACTAATCTGCCCCATATTTTGTTGTAGTTTCCCGAGTCGTCATCAAAAGCAACAAAAAACATTGAGCCAAGATATGGTTTAACACTGGCTATTTTATATACAATGCCCCCTTGAATTTCCACGTCAGTAACGATTCCACCATTTTCATCTAAGATTTTGCCTTTTATTGCTCCAGTATAATCTCCATCACTTGTATCTCCAGTGTTCCAAGCTATTAAATATTTTCCCGTTATTTCATTATACTCAACTGCAGGATAAATGTTATCTTCTCCAGAAGTTCCTTCGACAATGACAATAGTACTTCCTATTTGATTTCCCTCATGATCATATAATCTTGCTCTCAAATCAAATGGCCCATTTTCTGAGTCAGTCCCTCTCTCGTAAACAACTAAAAAATGACCTTGATTATCTGAACATATCCAAGGCTGTCCTTGATAATATCCATCTGAGGCAATTGTTATTTGTGAACCCACTTGATTTCCGTTATAGTCATAATACTTAGCATATAAGTCATAATCCCAATTTGTGTCTGCTTTTGCCCAAACGACCATAAATCTGTTACTTTGCTTGTCATAAGCTACGCAGGGATCGACACAAGGATAATATTGAGGAAATTGATAAGACGGTTCACATATTGTAATTGGGCCATAATCAAAACCATCTGGTCTAACGCGAGCCCCTCTTATACTTATCTGCCACTTATTTGTAGTTGGATTTTCGTCCCAAACTACAAAAAATCTGTCACTATCTTCACTATATGCAACACTTGGATTTTCAGCATGATAATGAGGACTTGAAACAGTACTAACATCGATGTCTTCAGGATAATCAGGTATCGGATTTTCTCCATTTGTATCATACAGCCTTGCATGTATCTGTCTTTGAATTAATCTATGAGTATATGTTGGATCGTATTCAGGTCCTTCCCCTTCTTCCCAAGCAACAAAAAATTTGTTGGATCCATATTGAACATCAGGGTCCCATACGCCTTCAAGGCTGCTTGTATAGGAGACTCTGACATCTTCATCGGTTATTTCTTCAAGAGTAAATATGTTTTCATCACTTTCATCATTTGCTGAGGGGTTTTTATAAAACATAAAAATTTTAGTTACATTCATTGGTTCAAGTTCTGGTATTCTTACAAGAACTTTAGCAGAATCTACTGTTCTTTCTCCAATCCAATATACTATTGGAAAACCCTGCTCATCTGCAAAACGCAGGTCATCAAAATCTGCTTGCATGTCTCCATCATAGGCAACGTTGATTTCAATAACATAATTATAAAAAACTTCAGTTCCTGAGTTTGTAATTTCTATGGGTTTCATTTTTTGCCATTGAGGATATGCTGCCCATGAAGAATATGTATTGTCCATATAGATAACGCCATCATCAGTGTCAATATTATAATTGTAGGATAATGATGCATTGATTTTGCTTTCATCAAAAAAATCATCTTCCCAGATAAAGTTAGCACCATCTCTTAAATTTAAAAATTTTTCCTCATCTGAAAATATATATTCTTTATTTGTTTCAATTTTTCCAATTCCATTTGTCATTATTGAAACGATTAAAATCAATAAAATTGTCACTGTAAAAATCTTTAAATTTTTATTATTTTTTTCATATTTAATCATTTGCTTCCCTCTTTTCAAACTTTAATAATTTAATTAAATGATAAGATGGAATAGTTTTAGCTTACTTCCCACCAGTCATAATTCCATAGAAGTGTTTTTTCCCACTGCCCCCAATTGTCAGGCAAATCTCCAATTATCCAGATATATGGTATCATATAATCTGGGTCCTTGTACCAACTTACTTGGAAATAAGTATCAAGAAAATCTGGAGCAGTTATATTAAAACCATACTTGTAATTGCCTTGTGCTTGAGGATCCCAGTAAAATTTAAGTGAGAAATCCTCACCTATTGGTTGGCTATTTGTATCTACAGTGAAATGACCAAGTTCTCCCCACTGCCATGATATATCAAGAGGTCTATTTTCATAAAATGAAAGGTGACCGTCAACCATAAATCTGTCGCTTTGAAGATCTGCAAATGTAATATCTAAATCTTTGTTGGTTGCAAGACTAAATAGACCATTTTGATCTAAAAGATCCCATTCAGCGTCAAGGGTTAAAACATCTCCCGGAAGATGCATTGATAACTCAAGCTCAGATAGTTTTAGAATTTTCCCTTCCCATTCAAAATTAGAAATAACTCCGTCATTATTGTCCCATGAAATATGAAAATTATCTTCTGTTTTAACACCTATTCCTAAACTCAAAATTTCCGTAGAATCGTCAATTAAAGACAATGTATTATAAAATAATTCATCGCCAGCAGTATTTATTCCAAGTTCAGCATGGTTGTTATCTTCAGTTGGTAAATCCCAATAAAATTCAATAAAATTATTTTTCAACTCTATTGTATCAGATAATCCCCATTCATTATTTGAAATTGAAGCAGATATTGTTGGATTGCCACCCGATGCCGCTCTTGAAAATTGTATGCTGCCAACTCTTTGTTCTCTATCAACATCCCATGCAAGTTCAACAAAACTGTTCTTTAAGCCAAGTGATTTTGCAAAGATCCATTCACCACATTGTATCGTTGTTTCAAAATTAACTTCAGAATCAGAGTCTCTTTCTACCTTTATATTCCCAGTTCCTCTTCCAATATTTAAATCCCAAGATAATTTCACATAATTATTTTCAAGCTCAATTGATTTTGTAACTATTAAATCATTAAAGCTTAAGATTATATCTACATCTTTTGTTTCTTGTACTTCTCTAAAAAGAGAGATATTACCAACTCCTGCAGGTATATCTATGTAACTTTCGAATCTTACCTTTCTTGGAAAGTTATCAAGTTCAAAAATCGGTATTTCATTACCAAGAAGATATAAAGCTATCTTGTCTACATCGCTTGTCATGTTTAATTCTGCAAAACTTGATGCAGTTAGATCACCAAATTCTCCAATATTAAGTCCCCAAGAAGCATGTATTTTCTCAGGTATTTTATCAACTTCAAATGAAACAAGCTCACCATTTTGTATAGAATTTATTGTATAAGATGCATCAAACTCTCTATCACTTTCATAAATAAATTCTTTATTTCCTATAACTGTTAGATCAAAAGACATGTGGCTGGGTAAAGGATTAATTTTATATGTTTGAATAATGTCATCCAGCAATCCTCCCTCTGCTCGAAAATCGATTTTTGTATTCTTTCCTGCGCTTTCCCCAAAGTCATATCTTATTTTTGCCTCACTTGGAATAGATGTTATTGTTAGCTCTGTTGCAGGTTCGAACCCAACAGAGAAAACTCTGTGGAATACTTCGTTTCCTGTACCATCAACTGCAACATAACTATTGAATAAAGTTAACTTAGTATCACTCTCAATATTGTCAGGTTTTAATTGCATTCTAAAAACACGTGGGTCATCAATGCTTTCTCTTCCAAAATAAAATGTTGTCTCTACCTTATTTTCCCCAGCCTCTCCGTTAGATTCTGTTTTGTAGCCAACCTTTGCACTAAAAAAAGGATTGTTTGTATTTTCTGGTTGTCCACCATCTAACATAATATAGGGAAATTTTATTTCGAGTTCAACTTCATAATCTTTTGTAGTATCACAGTTGGTTTCCAAATTTAATTTTGTTTCAATAACATTTTCTTGGTTATTCAAAATTTTTGTTCTTTTGAAGCTCAGTTCAACGTCTGTATCTTCTTCATTTTGCATAGTAACACTGAATTTTTTAGATTCACCTGTGTTAAGCATATTTGCAAAATCCACAAGGCCTATATCTAAAGTTTTAGAAAACGTTTCTCCACTATTATATCGTGTATTAATATTTATGCCAAAATCATCTCCTCCAATTTTGAGGAATAACACTTTAATTGCATCGCTAGTAACTTCATTTTCTTGTTCATCATATCCAATTGCTGTAATATCATATAAACCTGAATTTATATCCATTTCAATAGATAACCCATCTCTATTTTTACAATCCCAACGTGTTGACTTCCAACCAGTAAATTGTCCTTCGGAAACAAATTTTACTTGATATATATCATTTGAGTTTGTATCTATTTTTAAATTTCTGCCGATTACAACTGAATACTCAAGTCCTAATAAATTTGCCAAAGGCATTTTTATCGGACTTAATTTAAAAAGATGCAGATAACCACTTTGAGGATCAATAATCTCTAATCCCGGTTCAATTTCAATTGGCAAGTTATCTGATAAATCTTCGATATTTTTTTCTTTTATATCTTTTTCAAATTCAATGGCTAATGCAGAAAAAGAAGTCATCATTGAAAATACCATAATAAAAACTACAAAACAAACTAATTCTTTTCTCAATTAATTCACCTCTTCCTGTTAAGGGCTTATTTCCCCCTATAATATGGTCAATAGTATATTAGTAAACACAAGTATATAATATTTGTGCCGAGGATTTTGTACAAATTTTTTTAAAAAAAAAACAACCACCATGTAAGTTTGAAGTGGTTTGACAGCGTACCAAGACCCTCTGACTTTCAAGCAGTGGAGCTTACCGCAATTGACTCCCGAAGGAATCGCTTTTGGCTCTCCACCTAGGCCAGAGGTTCCAGCCCCGAAGGGTAGTCTTCCCATGGGCTCTCGCGCCATAGTACCGAGAATTACGCAGGCAAGCTTAACTGCCGGGTTCGGGATGGGACCGGGTGTTTCCCTGCCGCTTTGACCGTCAAACCACACTTACTCTGATTTATGAATTTACGCAACCTGTTTAACGATTGAGCCAGATAGGAACGTTTAGTAGCTGTGGGCTGAACATGTCGCCGAAGCTTCATGCTTACACCCCAACCCTATCAAACGGATCTTTTATCCGAGTTCCAAATGTCTCGTCTCAGGGTGGACTTCATGCTTAGATGCTTTCAGCATTTATCCCTTACAGCGTGGCTACCCAGCATTGCCCTGTCGGACAACTGGTAAACTAGAGGCTGCAGGCCCTTGTTCCTCTCGTACTAAAGGGCCTTTCCCTTCAAACATCAACGCTTCTAGAAGATAGCAACAAACCTGTCTCACGACGGTCTAAACCCATCTCACGATCCGCTTTAATGGGCGAACAACCCCACCCTTGGCAGCTGCTGCACCACCAGGATGCGGAGAGACGACATCGAAGTAGCAAGCCTTCAGGTCGATATGGGCTCTTGCTGAAGACAACTCAGTTATCCCCGGGGTAACTTTTCTGTTATCAACCGCCCCCACAAATGAGGCTGGTTGGTTCGCTAGGCCCTGCTTTCGCAACTCCGATTGGTATTGATACAATCCGAGTAAAGCCACCTTTTACCCTTGCATTCTACGAGAGATTTCTGACCTCTCTGAGGTGACCTTTGGGCACGCTTGATACCTTTTCGAGCGTGTGGCGCCCCACCCAAACTACCCACCTATCGGTGTTCTATTGCTAGTTAGTGGTACGGCAATGGAAGGGTGGTGTCCCATCGGTGCCTCCACCTAGGCTAGCGCCTAAGCTTCGACGGCTCCCACCTACACTTCACATCCAAAACCGTATCACAGCGACAGGCTGTAGTAAAGCTCCACGGGGTCTTCGCTTCCTTCTAGAAGGTACTGGACTGTGCGCCAGTAAGTCAATTTCACCGGCTTCCAAGCGGGGACAGTAGGGCTCTCGTTAAGCCACTCATGCAAGCCGCCAATTAAGCGGCAAGGTATTACGCTACCTTAAGAGGGTCATGGTTACCCCCGCCGTTTAGCGGTCCTTCGCCCCATTGAAATAGGTTTTCAGATACCGCCACTGGGCAGGATTCGGCGACCATACTAATCCTTTCGGACTTGCGGTCTCCTGTGTTTTTATTAAACAGTCGGAGCCCCCTAGTTACTGTGACCTGCTTTCTTCAAAGCAGGCACCCCTTCTACCGAAGGTACGGGGCTAATTTGCCGAGTTCCCTCGCCTGGATTGAACCGAAACACCTTAGCCTTCTCAGCTAGGGGCACCTGTGTCAGTTCTCGGTACGGATTTACAAACTACATCTCAAATTTATTTTCACGGGCACCTGAGATTAATCCAATCCATCTAAAAACGATAGACCATTCACGCTTTGGTCAAGTTCTCACCATTACGGTACTCCCTTGACTTAATACGTTTAGATAGACAGACAAGTCTACTGGATCTACCCGGATGCGTCAAAATTTGAGCAAATGTTTGTAAAGTACAGGAATATTAACCTGTTTCCCATTCGACAATTTCGGTTAAGAATTGCCTTAGGACCGACTAACCCTCGACTGATGAACATCGTCGAGGAAACCTAGCCCTTCCGGTGGTAGAGATTCTCACTCTACTTTAGCTGCTACTTTTGCCAGGATTCTCGTTCGAACGCGGTCCACTTGACCTCACGGCCAAACTTCTACCCACGCACGACGCCCCCCTACTCAATCTCCTTTTAGGAGTGCTTATGTATCGGTGATTAGCTTAGCCCCGTCCATTTTCGAGGCATACAACCTCGACCAGTGAGCTGTTACGCTTTCTTTAAAGGATGGCTGCTTCTAAGCCAACC
>CAZUBH010000014.1:0-58029 GCA_964618505.1 uncultured Thermoplasmatales archaeon
ATAGTAAGGGGTATGGCATTTATAAGTCATAAAGGTTTGGTTCTTTACTATAAACCCTGCCAACAAGGAAAACTTCATTTGAATATTGGTTGTTTTTAAAGATATAAATATTTTTTTGTCTTTCCATTCAAAATTATTCTAACAATTTGTAATTAAGAGTAATCACAAAACCTTAATTAAATAAACTTTAAATTACATGTATATGGCACAGGACATCATCACTGCATTTCTTGCATTTTTTATTCCATTATTTATTATTGTAAATCCCTCATCAACACTTGCATTATTTTCGGCTATCACTAGCAAATATCCTAAAGAAGAAAGAAAAAAAACTGCAAAAACAGCAGCTATGTATGCTGCAATTCTTTTGTTTATTTTCACAATAGCAGGTTCCAGCATTCTTGATTTTTTAAATATAGAGATTTATTCTCTAAGAATTGCTGGAGGAATATTACTTGCATTTGTTGGTCTTGATATGACGAGAAGGGGCCAGCAATTTGGCGAAAGCAAGCCAGGCACTAAACAAAAAGCAGACTTTGCATTAGTTCCACTTGCAATGCCCTCGCTAGCTGGACCTGGCGCAATAACTGTTACAATTGTAAGTATGAGAACGATACCTAGTGAATTTAATCTTTCAATTTGGTTAACTCTAATTATTGCAATAATTGCAATTATTTTGACAATGACAATAACATTTTTAATATTCTTAAGTTCAAGTATTGTAATCAAGTTTCTTGGTTCGAAGGGAATGGATGCTTTTACAAGAGTAATGGGCCTTTTAACTGTTGCAATTGCGGTACAATTTGCACTTACAGGTTTTGCTAGTTGGATTACAAACGATTTAGCCTTGCTTTAAAATAACCTTCATACGAAACTATTTTATACTATGATTAAATAAATATATTTGGGGAAATAAACATAAAAAAAATTATAAATTTATCTAAAATTTTTTTAGCAATGGGCATTATATTTTGCCTCAGTTCACAATCAATAATAATTGCAAATTCAAACAATGTTGGCGAAGAAAATTGTTATGGTTTTATTATTGAGCTGCCTTCTGGCGAGAATACAGAATATGAAACCTTTTTAAACAGTAGAACAAGACAGCTAGTAAATGATATTTTAAGAGAAGATTGTACTGTTTATTGGGCAAATGAAGATTTTAATTCTTTATCTGACGCGTTAGATAAAAAAGACATAAAATTAAGATCATTTTCAAAAGGAGAATTTATCGTCCCATTTTCAGGAAATTTAACTACTGATGCAAAAATCACATCAATTATTAATGATTACAATAAAACAAGTGAAATAAATCAATCTGATTTAAGAATAGAAGCTTATAAACTACTCGAACCAATAAGCGTTGACTCTTTAATTCTTTCAGAGGTTAAAATAGCGCAACATTTTGGCGTCCCTACTCGCTATGGTTGGCCTTGCTATTTATTGATTTCAGAGGAGGGCGGTTTTTTTTCTTATGAATTTTTAGAAGATGATGAACCTACAAAAATTCTAAATAATGAAGATTTTAATGTTTTTATGTGGCCCTATAATCCCTCAATAGGACGAGTTACAGAACTATTTTATAGTCTAACAAATTACGACGATTTAAACGCCGTTAGAACTTTTGTTAGTAATGGGGGAGGATATATAGGATCTTGTTATGGTGCTGAAGTTGCATCAGCTGGATTTTTAAGACCATTTACAATTTTTTCAATTAGACATGCTCTTAATCCAAACCTAAATTTAAGATTTCCACTAGCAAGTTCAGCTTTATTAGATGCAATTGTCGTAGATAGACTTCATCTTGTTCATGATGATATTTATATTGCTACAACAAGACTAATTGATACAAGCCATCCACTCTCATTTGGTGTAAATGAATATTTTAATGATTTTTTCAATGGTCCTAGATTTGTTTGGATTGGAGATAATACAAATTATGTGGGCGAAATAACAGATTTAAAAGGCCCGGATGATGATATTATTTCATCTTATTTTATGAGATCCATTGGTACTCCAAATTTTATTTATTCAAAATTTGGTGATGGAAATGTTGTAGTTTTTAATTCTCATCCAGAAATGGTGATGAATATTCCTCCGCTTATGAGCAATTTTAATTGGGAGGGAGATAGATATCATGGTAGAAGAGTCATTCACAATGCTCTTTACTATACCACATCAAAACAATCAATATCTGAAACAGAGAATAATCATCCACTTTCTTTAGTAGAAGATTTTATTTTTAAAACAGAAGAAATACAGATAGAAACTCAGAGTTCAGGGGAATTTTCTAATATAATCTCCAGAGTTGAAAGATTGAATAATAACATATCAAATATTGAAAACAAAATATTAGAAACTCTTAATATCTATTTCAGCTCTGTAAAAAACGAAGCAATGATGTCGCGCGGGATAAGAACAATAAGTTATATTTATTTCACATCAACTTTTTATAACGATTATTTGAATAAAATAGTTTTGAAACTTGAAAAAATACAGAAAATACTTCCTTTAATCAAAGATGGTAATATCGATCAAGAGATAGATTTATTAAAAGAGGATTTGTGCAATAAATTAATAGAAGCAGAGCTACTTGTTAAAAATACTCAGATATCTTCTTTTAAAATGGACGAATACGTAAAAAATACAAGATTAACCTTTCCAAGACAGTTAAAAATAATTCAGGATTCGCGAGACATATTAAAAGAATACGAACTGGGTTTAAAATATATCCCTCAGATGTATTTTGAATCGATTAAATTCCTAAGACATAATTGGTATGAATATGAGGCACAAATAGCAATTAATTAGTACCAAAAATATTAACTTATAGATATAGATTTATTTTAAAATGGAATATGATTTAATTCTTGTTAGATATGGAGAGCTATCTTTAAAAAGTAAATATGTTAGAAATTATTTTGAAAGAACGCTAATAAAAAACATATCTGATGCCTTAAAAGTTAAAAAAATTGAATTTAAAATAGTTAGAAAATTTGGACGTATTATAGTTTTTACAAATGAAATTTCAAAATCTGTTAAAATAGTTAAAAAAATATTTGGTATAACTTCGATAAGTCCTGCAAAACAAACTGAAAGCAATATTGATTCAATTTCAAAACTTTCAATAAACTCTCTTAAAAAAAAACTTACAAAAGAAAAAAGCTTTGCATTAAGAGTCACAAGAACCGGAGATCACAATTTTTCAAGTCAGGAAGTAGCAATAAATGTAGGCCAAGATATTGTAGATCATTTTAAATCAAAAGTTGATTTAAAAAAACCAGATGTAAAACTTTTCATAGAAATAAGAGACAAAAATTCATATATTTTTACGGATAAGATAAAAGGCGTAGGAGGCCTTCCTTTAGCAACTCAAGGAACTGTTTTGGCATTAATAGATTCTAATGAATCTATACTTGCTTCTTGGTATCTAATGCATAGAGGCTGCAATACAATTTTTTTAGTTCAAAATAAATCTCTAATTGAAAAATTAAATTTATTTTCACAAAATTGGAGTATTGAGCCTAAAATAATTATTTTTGAAAAAGATAATATTTATAAAAATTTAATATCTAGATATAAAATCAATGCAATTGTAACAGGAAACTATCTTTCAGACGGTCCAAATGATATTTTTAAAATTAAAGAAATGAAAGAAAAGACAAACCTTCCGATATTAAGTCCTTTAATTTCAATGAGCAAAAAAGAAATAAAAAGTAAAATTGAGGAGATGCTGAGCTAGGATGAATATAGTAGTTATTGGAGCAGGCGCAATAGGTTCTTTATTTGGAGCATTATTGTCAAAAAATAATAATGTAACTCTAGTCGGTAGAAAAGATCATATTAATAAGATAAAAAAACAAGGACTTTTAATTAAAGACAATACAAAATTGAATGTGAAAATAGATGCGGAAAAATCTGTTAAAAATATAAAAAAACACCCTGATATTTTGATATTGAGTGTAAAATCTTATGATACGATAAATGCGATAAATCAGGCAAAAAGTATAATTGATAAAGATACAATTGTAATGTCTCTTCAAAATGGACTTGATAATATAGAAAAAATAGAAAAAGTAGTTGACAGAAAACAAATAGTTTCATGCATAACAACACATGGGGCAATATTTACAGAGCCTGGAATAATTACACATACGGGCTTTGGTAGAACTATTGTTGGCGGATTTGATAAAGATAAATTGGGCAAATTTAGAGATTTAGCAAAAAATCTTACAGAATCTGGCATTAAAACTGATGTTTGTAAAGATTTTGAAAAAGAAATTTGGATTAAAGCTATTATTAACTCCAGCATAAATACTTTAACTGCAATTTTTGATTGTAAGAATGGATATCTTTTAAAAAATCCTATCTTAGAAAATATTGTTGAAAAAATTTGCAAAGAATCAACTGATGTTGCCAACTCAAAAAACCTTAGCCTATCTTATGAAAATATGATAAAAAGAACAAAACAAGTGATTTTTCATACATCAAACAATTATTCATCTATGCTTCAAAGCATAAAAAAGAATAAAAAAACAGAAATTGAATCTATCAATGGTATAATAGTAAGAGAAGGTTTAAAAAATAAAATAAAAACCCCTCTTAACAACCTCCTTATTAGAAGCATAAAATCCAATAGCTTAGATTATAACCATTGTTTGTGTTCAACGTAAGATAGAACTATAGATGATTTAGAGTCTTCTGATCTTTTATCTTTTTCCACCTTATCGACTTCTATAATATTTATATTGACTTCTTTACCTACTATTTTTTGATATCGATTTTTTATTTCTTCTAATACTTTGTCAACAGATTTGACCTTATCTCTTTCTTTTTCGTTTATGACAATTAATATTTTCAACTCTTCTTTTTTGTGTTGAATTATTTGGAACCTTTGTATTATATCAACGCCAAAATCTTGGGCCACTTCGCCAGGTATCAATGTAAAAGTTGCAGCCGGAAAGATACGTCCATTAGGCAGAACAATTGAATCAGCACTTCTCCCTTCTACTTTTTTAATTAATGGTGTATGCATTCCACAATCACATTTTTCATCAAGAAGTGTTACATAATCATTCATCCCTGTATATCTAAGTATAGGGGTTCCTTTGCCATATAATCTTGTAATAACAATATGTCCATGTTCTCCTGCGGGTACTCGATTTTCTTTTTCGTCTATTGCTTCGATATTTACATAATCTGATTGAATGTGATAATTTCCATTAAGACATTCAAAGCCTACAGTTCCACTTTCTGTTGCAGCATATAAATCAAGAACTCTTGTATCAAATAAATCTTCTATTCGTTTTTTTGTATATTTATCTAGAACTCCTCCGGAAGAAACCACGTATTTTGGATTCAAATTTTCTCCTTTCCCTTCTGCTTTGAGTACCATTAGGCCAATGAGAGTCCCCGGGTAACCTACAATTAAATCAGGCTCATAAGCTTCGAGTTTTTTCATTATTTTACTAACATCCTCACCTGCAAAAAGTGATTGCATGCTGCCTTTTCTGACAGGTGATAAAAAACCTAATTTCTCATATGCGCCTTTTTGTAAGCATTCTTCATCATAGCTATCTGGAAGAGAAAAATCACCGATATTGCTTGTTTTTGAATTACGAACATCTAGATTATATGATTTAAACATCCTTAGCATCGTAGTTAATTCAGCTGCAATCATACTCATATCTTTATAAATAGATACAGGCTCTCCAGTAGAGCCTGATGTATCTACTTTGTATGCCTTATCTTTATTAAAATTAGGATGCAATGTACCAGGGACCTTATAATTTCTTAAATCTTGTTTAGTTACAATAGGTAATTTTTTTACATCGTTTATATCTTTAATTTCGCTAGGATTTAGATTTGCATTTTCAAATTTATCTTTATATAAAGGAACTTCAGATGCATATCTAATCATTTTTTTTAATGATTTTGAACGATAAACATCCATCTCTTCATAACTCAATTTCCAAGGTCTATTTACTCCTAAATTGTATTTTGCTAAATTGCATAAGAAAATTGGATCTGGTAGAATACTCAATTTTTCACATCCCTATTAATACAACGAAGAATATTCTAACTGTCTATAAAATATTTCTGTAATGTTAAAAAAGAAAAATTAGGTATCGAATCGAGTTAAATCGATTAAATCCCAATCATCAAAATCGTTTTTGCCTCTTGAACCATCAGAATAATCTAATAGTCCAGAATAGGTATATCTGTAATTCATTACGCTTTTATAAGGCCCATATTTCCAATAATTTGCCTGCCATGGATAATAGGTATTTTGATCATCACAACCGGGAGTATTTCCGTTAAATATTCCAAGAGTATGACCGACTTCATGCATAATAACTCCCGCATACACCATTTCTCTTTGTTCCTGAATGTTAAAAGTTTTTCTTCTTAATAAATTGTAAATAGGATTTTTCAAAGTAAATTCTTCAAGATACTTTGATGAAACTTGGCATGAATCAATATAATTATTATTTTCATTATGAAATACATATCCTGCCCATCCCGCATCATAGACATGTAAGACGTAGTGAAAAACGCCCCTTCTCCAATTATCCGATTTTCCATGTAAGAAATAATTTAAATAATATTCTGATAGGTCATCTCTTGTTAGTTCTTTATCAGTGAATGGTATTAACTCTCCGCCACCCATGTCTCCATTATCTAGATGATAAACTATATTTCTTGAATCATAAGCTGTTGTTAGCCTTTCTTTTGATCCGTCAAGAAGTTGAACCATTAGGCCATCAGGACCTTCTTCCATTTGATCAATTTCAACAAAGAGATCTTTTCTATATGGATCAGAATACCATTGTGAAGTCATATATTCTTCAACATTATCAAGCCCATCTCTATCATCATCAAAATTTGAATGGTCATCATATTCTGATGGATTATATGCCCACCAATGATATGTGTCTCCACTCTGATGATCATACCACATCTGATGCCCCCATTTGTGTTCCCATTCTATAGGACATCCATCATCATCAAAATCTTCTCCGGTATTATTGACCTCAGGATCTGTTTCAAAGACATTTACTTCAGTCCAGTATGGTATATTATCTCCATCAGGGTCTGTTTGATATATATCAAACCATAATTCGCAATCTCTTTCGTTTTCATAGTAGCTGCCGTCATCACAACCGTTCAATCTGCCGTATCCACTTGGATCGAATTGCCAAGAACCAATATTTACAAAATCATCGCCAAACCAATGACCTGATGCAATACTGTAGTTTACTTCTACATCATAGTTTATAATTGGCTTATCGTCAAAAAAACTACTAATATCGCAAAGCTTATCAGCTCCGACATTCCAATCCCAAAGTTGAATTTTTATATTAACAAATTCTTGGTCTTCTGGAACATCAAGAGTAGCAGACCATTGCGGGTCATATACATATTTTGTATTCCTCCATACGTCACTTACAAATTCAACGTCGTTAATAAAAACTTTGACGTAGAAATCAGGATCACTAAATAAATCTATTTTTTTGATGGAGTTTATTTGATGATCTGTTCTTTCAAGAGATCTAATTTTTTTAAGTTCAAATGTTACTTCAACATTGCATAAAGGATCTAAATCATATTCTTCGTTTCTTATCTCTGATAATTTGTTTTCTCCTGAAAATTTATAATTATTTGATGTTTTTGCCGTACCAATTATTGAAAAAATACTTAATGTTAGAATCAACATTACAAACATTACTTGAATCTTTTTTTTATTCATTATATCCCCCGATATATGATTTATAATCCAGTTAATAATAGTGTTTATGTATTATTTATAACTTTTTGTTAATGCAAATTTTTATATAGATGTTTCATTTAGAATTAACTACCGTTAATTTGTATTCAAACTAATATTTTTTCGGTTATTTTTCTTCTTGAATATAATGATATATGAAATTTATATAATTTAGATAATACCAATAGATTTATATAAATGATAAATCTATATAACAATAAACCGGGGGGTTTTTTATTTAATGCAGAAACAAAGACGAACAATAATAGTAGTTATAACTCTTATAATAGTAGCTTGTTTAATTGCTTCTGGAATTTTTGTTTATTATGAATATTTTGAAGAAGAAAAAGATGAAAAAGAAGAACAAGAGCCTTTGCAAGAAGAAATTGATGATCGAATAAGTCCGACGATTAATCAGGGATTAATTCTAGAAATTAATAGAATAAGACACCGAGGAATCATTGAAAAAATGATGAAATTTGGAACATCTTGGAGAACCCCGCCTCAGTTTTATTTTATAACTAATATTGATGGGCAGGAATATGTAAGTAAAGATGTTGCAGCAACAGGCAATGCTCAAAATGAAAATCTTTTTGAGATGTGGGACACAATGTTTCATGAAAATAAGGTTGTTAGAAACGTAGAAGAAGAACAAGAAACATCGGATGTAACATTATCTATTGTAGAGCGCATACCTACAGGTATTTTAGGACTAAGATCTTCAGACGAAACAAAGGTTACAATCAACTTAGAATATAATTTTAAAACAGGCAGATGGTCAGGAGACGATCATTTCAACGATAGCGACGGATATGGGCACTATGTTAATGATGACTTTGAAGTTTGGTTTAATGTCTATCAAACTGATTTGGATGCGGATGAAATACCCTATTGGACTGAAGTAAACATATTAAAAACTGATCCAGAACGCGATGATTCTAAACTCGATCCAGATGCAGATGGTATACCCACAAGCTGGGAATGGAAATGGGGTTATAACCCATTTGTTTATGACAATCATAGCACATTAGATCCAGACGAAGATGGAATCGAAAACATTGAAGAATATAAGATGGAAAAATATTTTGCAGATCCATATCAACAGGATATATATGTTGAAGTAGATTTCATGGAGAAAAAAAATATTTTTGATAAAGAGCATGTTCTCCCAGAAGAAACTGCCCAATTTATAATGGAAAGATTTAGAGATCACGGCATAAATATTTACATTGATAAAGGCTGGCCAAATGGCGGCGGAGGAGATTATGTCAGATACTATGATGTAATATCCCAAGATTCTGGAATGAATTTACAATATTATAACAATAATTTTGGCGATGACCGAAAAGGAATATTTAGATATTGCATTATAGCAAATATGGCGGGATTTTGTCATCCAGCAAAATATAATAGATATGATATTTTTGCCATAAGTACAGATCATACACCTTTATACTTCATTTTAAGTAAGGCATACACTCCAAGAACTCATGGGCTTTTGCTCGCCTCAGAATTTATGCATGAATTAGGTCACTCACTTGGAATTGGACCATGGAACGTTGGAGGAAATGATAATTCAACCTATGCAGAAGGGCCCGCGGCAAAACAAGAATATCTTGAAGAGTGGGGAAATTATAGAAGTGTAATGAATTATTACTATTTCTTTGATTATAGTGTTGTAGATTATTCTGATGGCACCCATGGAGAAGGAGACTTTAACGACTGGGAATTATTTGATTTAACATATTTCCAAAGAAATTCAGCTGTAATTGAAGATCCTGGATTTGAACTACCAGGATATGAGGAAATTAATTACGATCCTATTAAGATGACTCTATATGCTTCAAAACCTTCAATTATTTAGATGCATGCTTTTCCGGGAATCTTTGGGAATAACGATGCTTCCTCTATATTTTTTAATCCACAAATAAATCTTGTCAATCTTTCTATTCCTATTCCAAAACCTGCCGATGCTGGAAGATCTTCTTTAGCTAGTTCAAGATACTTTTCAAATTGTTCTAATGTTTGCCCCTTCCTTTGAATTCTTTCTTTTATGAGATTAAATTGATATTCTCTTTCGCCACCAGATAGAGCTTCCCCATATCCCTCGGGATAAATTAAATCCATATCAAGAAGATACCCGGGGTTTTTAGGGTCTTCTTTATCATAAAATTCTCTATGATTCCAAGGAATGTCAATTAACCATACTGGTTCTTTATGATTTTTAGAAATTTCTTTTTCAAAATCTTCTCCATATTTTTTAAAAGCTTCAGAGTATGTTATTTTTTCAAAAGGTTTTCTAGGGATTTTCAAGTTTCTTTTAAACAAACTTAATTCATTTTTGTTACAAGTTTTTATCTCTTTTATCAATCCAACTAAAATTTCTTCACAAAGTTTCATAACTTCTTCTCTGGAAGCATCTTTGACCTCTATATCTAATTGAGAGAATTCAAATAAATGCCGACCTGTTTGTTTACGTTCTAGAGGCTCAAGTCTTACATTTGGAGAGAAGACGAATATTTTATCTATAGATCTTAAAGCAAGTTGTTTATGAAAAATCATACTTTGAGTTACGCTATATTTTTCACCATAGCATTCTATTTTTGCAGGAGATGTAGGGTGATTCAAAGGGTCGGTTATTGGGGACAGGATGACTGGAGATATTTCTATAAAACCCTTTTTTCTTAATTCTTTTCCAAGAATCATTCTAATATCACTTTGAATTTTAAGCATGGCTTTTGTTCTATCAACGTCTTTTTTTATCATAATACAATATTTGAAAAAAATTATATAAAAACATTTTGTTAAAAATATTAACAAAATTACGAAAATATGGAAAATTATTTATACTAATATCGACAATATGACAAATATGATTGATAAAAAAGACGAGATAATAATTACAGAACTTAAAAAAAATTCAAGAGAATCTACAAAAAAAATCGCTAAAAATGTAAATATTCCTAGAGTTACAGTACATGACAGGATTAACAAATTAGTTAAAAAAGGGATAATAAAATCGTTTAATGTATCAATTGATTACAAAAAAATAGGTTTTTCTTCAGAAGTATTTATTTTTGTCTCATTTTTACCAAATCCTTCCGTCTCCCAAAGAGAACTTGCTAAAAGAGTTGCAAAACTACCAGGGGTTTACGAAGTCCATATAATATCAGGAGAATATGATCTTTTACTTAAAGTAAGAGGTACAACTCTAGAAGATATTGGAAAACTTGTTGTTGATAAGTTGAGACAATTAAAGGGTGTTGGAAAGACCGTTACATTTGCATGTTTTGAAACAGTAAAAGAAGAACAATAATCATTAACAAGTATTTTCAATAAATATTTTATATTCCTATGAATTCAATGGTAATTGAGAATATGAGAGTTTTTGTTACAAGAAAAATTCCTAAAGAAGGTTTGAATTTATTAGAAAAAAAAGTAAAAGTTGACGTTTTCCCTCATGATAGATTGCCAACTAAAAATGAAATAATTAAAGGTTTGAAAGGAAAAGACGGACTTTTGTGCTTATTGACAGACAATATCGACAGAGAAGTTATCTGTTCAGAACCAAAATTAAAGATGATTGCAAATTATGCAGTAGGATATAATAATATAGATGTCAAGGCCGCCAATGAGAAAAAAATTCCTGTAAGCAACACTCCAGATGTTCTTACAGATGCAACTGCCGAAATGGCGTGGGCTTTGCTTTTTTCAGTATCTAGAAGAATTGTGGAAGCAGATGAATTCACCCGGAAGGGTAATTTTTATGGATGGGCACCAAAGCTGATGCTTGGACAAATGATATCAAATAAAACATTAGGAGTTATTGGAACAGGTAGAATAGGAACTGCTTTTGCATTGAAAAGTACTGGGTTAAATATGAAAGTTATTTATGTTGACAACAAAAAAAATGAAACATTAGAAAAAAAACTAAATGCCAAAAAAACAACTCTTCAAAAATTAATAAAAAATTCAGATTTTATATCAATACACGTTCCATTGACAGATGAAACCCACCACATGATTTCCGAAAAAGAGCTTAAAATGATGAAAAAAACATCAATTTTGATTAATACTTCAAGAGGCCCCGTCATTGATGAGAAATCTATTGTTAAGGCTTTAAAAGAAAAATGGATTTTTGGTGCAGGTCTTGATGTTTATGAAGATGAGCCAAATATTAGTAAGAATTTGTTAAATTTAAAAAATGTAATTCTTCAACCTCACTCTGCTTCAGCAACATATGAAACACGAGCCAAAATGGCCATTATGGCTGCTGAAAACATGATTGATGGATTGAACAGGAAAATTCCAAAAAATTGTGTAAATAAAGAGGTATTTAAAGATAGTTTATAAAGTAAAAATCCACAATTCTGGTTCTTGTGGAAGCTCTTCTTTTTCTATATCTATTTCATTTCCAACTTTCAAAACCTTTTTACCATTTCCTGATAAAAAATCATCAATTCCGGCAATTGGAAGTGATAAACCTTCTATTTTATAATGCATTGGAATTGTTATTTTAGGCATAATCTTTGAAATAATTTCCCAAGCCTTTCTTCCATCAATTGTATATGTTCCCCCAACTGGGATAAATAAGATATCCACATTACCTATCTGCTGTATTGTTTTTTCATCAAGCACATGCCCCAGATCACCAAGATGGCAAAATGATATATCGTCGCAGATAAATTTGTAAATGATATTACTTCCTCTCTTGTCTCCATTCGATTCATCATGAAAAGATTCAAAACCATTAATAATTACATTTGACAATGTCCTTTTTCTTGGATCAGTAATAATTTTTGTATCGTTTTTCTCAACCGATTTTGAACTGTTATGGTCGTAGTGATCGTGTGAAATTAAGACGATATCTGCAAGAACGTTAGGGGCAGGTATGCCAATAGATTTTCCATCATGTGGATCAGTTACAATTGTAGTATCATTTGTAATTTCAAAGCATGAATGGCCATGCCACCTTATTTGAAGCAAGCTTTCCTCCTCCCAAAAAAAATTTGGAAATAAACGTATGAAAAATCAATTTAAAAACGTTATGGCCTAAGCCTCCCAAGTCTTAAGTATCTGATCTCATTATTGTCCACATTGGCAAACAAAATTTCTTTATTTACTGAGTGAGCAAGTCTTACTATTCTTGATATTTCTTCCCAACTACTTCTGTAATCTTTCTCGATTATATTTATTAAATATTCTGCATGAGTATCTTTAATATTTTTTGAGTATGCTCTAAAATGACAACCAAATTTAAATCCAGTTTTTACAATCATATTTTTACTCTTTAGATCTTCATAAATCTTAAATCTTAAATCTATATCTGGTTGTAATTTTTTTGAAATTTTATAAAATTCTTTTTTAGATAAATTTTTATTCTCTATGGTAAATATATCTAATATATCCTTCTGTGACAAGT
This sequence comes from uncultured Thermoplasmatales archaeon, assembly GCA_964618505.1. Taxonomy (GTDB): domain Archaea; phylum Thermoplasmatota; class E2; order DHVEG-1; family DHVEG-1; genus CAZUBH01. The sequence continues at coordinate 13,191 of CAZUBH010000014.1, forward strand.
GTAAAGCTTCGACGATTGAAAGTTGCAAACCTTCTGCAAAACTTTTGCCAAAAAATTCTTCTTTATGTAATTTTTTAGATAAATCTTTTTCAAAAATTAAAACTCTATTTTTAAGCAAAAAACCTTTTCCTTTTTTATATTTACCTTCTTTTACAAATCCATTTAAAGGTTTTTTTTCTACATCATAATAAGTAATATCGCCTTCTTCATCAACAATCGAAATCCATAAATTATTTTGATTTAATTTTTGTAACAAATCATGTAAGAAATTGATGTCGAGAAAATCTCTTTCCGAATATGTTAATATATATGTTTTTTGTGTGCTTTCAGTATTTTTGATTTCCTTTTTGGTAAAAGTCCCATATTGATCTTCATTGCTTAATCCTATGATATGTCCTCTTTTTCTTAAATCTCTATATGACAAATATTTTATTTCAAAATCAAAAACTTTACTGGCAGCAAGTTTAATCAAATTTTCAAAATTAATCTCTCTATTATTTTCCATAATTTTTATTTTATTTTCTCCAAGTAAAAAAACTCCCTCTAATAGATTTAGTTCAAGAGTATTGTTCTTTATTGGATTTCCAAAATGACTTTTATTAAATAACCTACCTACATCTTTAGGCTTTTTTACGATGATTTTATTTTTTGAAAGTTTCCCAGTAATCTTCATTTTTAACCAAGTAAGCTAGTAACATTATTTCTTTTTTTTGTAATATTCTTTTATACTTCTAGGTATGTCATCATCTGAAAAATATTGATTAAGATTTTGTTTATAATAATCATCTATTTTCTTTTGCTTTGCTTTTACTATTGGTTGTTTTTTCTTTGTATCTTTAAATTCTTTACCAATTACAAACCCAAGTAATAAACCCCCAATCATGCTGAGAGTAGCAATTATTATCATTGTTTCAAAATATCTTAAAAATTCTCTTTCAAAAACAGATATTTGAATTTCTGGGACTCCTATATACCTAGATGATTCTCCACCCATTGTACTTGTAAAACCAATTGCACCGGCAATGATATCTGAATATTTATAATAAACAAGTGCCGAATCAAATGAATCCTCAAAAACAAGACTTTCAGCATATTCATAATAACTTACAGCAAGTACTGGTTCAATTCCACGAATCCTAGTTTCGGCAATACTTGAACTAGCACTTTCATTAGCTCTTTCTATTTTTTGCTCAACTTCCCCATCTACCAATTCCAATGCAAGATTTGCTTTTATCAATGCTTCAAGAGATTCAAAAAATGCGGCAGCCTCATAACCTTTATCTTTGTTATTTCTAGCTGTTTCTATTAATTCCTCAGCTTCATTTATATAACTTGAGGATTTACCCATCTCTTGTAAGATAACACTTGAATAAACAATTGATTGTTGAGCATCTTCAATATATTCTTCTGCAAGATTGCCAATTTCTTTTTTATTTATATCGCCAGTATCATTAAAATTTGATGAGATATTTATCCACCATTTTGCACTTTTACTTCTCTGCATAGCATATGATATCTGATATAAGGTTGTAAGGTATTCTTGATTCTGATAATTATCTTGAGCGTTTGAAATGTAAGTTGCAGCATCAGAAACTCTTTTTTGGGCAGCTCCAACACACTGTAAAGTAATTGTACCGTTTATTTCGGAGTTTTTAGCAAAATTACTATTTTCTTCGTTCAAATATATGACTTCTTCTAATAAATTTTTTACATAATCTTCTTTATTTTCATCATCTAAATCAAAATATTCGCAAGCATAAGATACAAATCGAGAATCAATTAAAGCTTGAAATGATTTGCTTGTACTTGTATAATATACCTTTTGATCAAACCAATCCTTAGAATCGATAAGTTTTTCTTTTGCATTATTCAATATATCTGTGACTTGGTTTTTATAATAATATGGGTATCTGTTTGGGATATTTGAACTATTAAATGAATCACTTGCATTTTCATAAGACTTTTCTGCATCTTCTAATAATGTTGTTGCAAGGGGAATCATTGAATCAACATAATCTTCTGTAGTAATCTTGTCTTCTGATTCAACTATTGGAAATTCCCAGCCCGTGAAATATAACAGGGCATCATTAATATCTTCTGCATCTACAACTTCCATACCATAATTATTTAATGCATAATCCGAAACATTTCTTGTTACAAGTTTTTGAGATGTTGTTTTCCAACCATTCTGTGTTTTTGTTTCAGTAACTGTTTCTGTATATGTCATCTGTCCCTTTGGAACTATGAATCTTGTTGCACCAACAGAGTTTGCTGCATCAATTTTTTGCAGTATCCCTCCAATGGGACCAATACTGCCGTCAGGATTTATCATGCCAGTCATTACAGTTTGATTGTCGATATTCCAATTTTCCAAAAGTGAAATAACAGCTACAGTCATGATTCCTCCGGCTGAAGGGCCGCCGATAATTGGTGAAGAAGTTCTTACAACAAAGAAATAATCATAAGTATTTGGATCAATATCTACTCTCTCATCGTTTTTAACTAGCGTACTTGCAACTTTAACAGAAAGACGAGCAGAACCTTGCATGTCTATTTGTGTTAAAGGCAGCGTATCAACAAAGACCCTTCCGCTGCCATTGCTCTGAATCGAAACTGTAATGGTAGAAATTACACCTACATATCCATTATCTGTCTGAGCAACTGCTGGAGCATAAACAGTTACATTCCTAAAATTTATTGAAACAGTATCTTGGTAAATTGTTCCCGGAGATACATAGGCAAAACTTTGACCCGCAAAACTTAACAGAATTAAAGAAGTTATTATAGACATTATTGATATTTTCTTTAACATTAAATTCCCCATTTTTTTATCTAATAATAAATTATATACAAAAATGTTACTGATATAATTCTCCCCGATATTCTTAAGTAGGGTAACTAGATACCAATCCACATTCTGTATTAAATATTAGATAAAATATGGAGGAATATTAGTGGTCCAATTACATGAAATGATTTTTAGAGATGCTCATCAATCTATGCTTGCTACTAGGATGAGAACCGAGGACATGCTTCCTATAGCAAAAAAACTTGATGAAGTAGGTTATTTTTCAATGGAAGTATGGGGCGGTGCAACTTTTGATGTCCCAATCAGATATCTAAATCAAGATCCTTGGGAGAGGATAAAGCTACTTAAGAAAGCTATGCCAAATACTCCCATGCAGATGCTTGAGCGCGCTATGAATATTGTAGCATATTGGAATTTTCCAGACGATGTTGTAAAAAAATTTATATTTTTGGCAAAGAAAAATGGAGTGGATTATTTTAGGATTTTCGATGCTCTTAATGACCTTCGAAATTTAGAAGTACCAATTAAGGCAGTTAAAGATAATGGAGGACATGTACAAGCTTGTCTAAGCTATACTATTTCACCAGTACATACCGTTGATTATTTTGTTGAAAAATTTCAAAATTTAGCAAAATTAGGTGCAGATAGTCTCTGTATTAAAGATATGGCAGGTATGATAAGCCCAAAACGAGCTTATGATATTATTAAGGGAGTTAAAGACGCAGGTATTAAAATTCCTATTGACTTACATAGTCACTGCACAAGTGGAATGACTGGAATGGCTTATCAATCAGCAGCTGAAGCAGGTGTTGATGTATTAGATACTGCAATGTCTCCAATATCTGGTGGAACTGCAGCACCAGCTACTGAGAGTGTTGTTGCTGCATTGAAAGGTACAAAATGGGACACAGGATATGACTTAGAGTTATTAATTGATATCAGAAAATACTTTTTAAAGGTCTGGGATAAATATAGACACTTACACAGATTTAATGCACTTAAAGTCGACCCATCTGTGACACTACATCAAGTTCCTGGAGGAATGCTTTCTAATCTTATTTTTCAACTAGAGGAACAAGGAGCACATGACAAGTATCAAGAAATTTTAGCAGAAACAGCGAAGGTTCGAGAGGAACTAGGCTATCCTCCACTTGTAACCCCAACAAGCCAAGTTGTTGGTGTCCAAGCAGTTATGAATGTTCTTCATGGAAGATACAAAGTTATTCCAAAAGAGACAAAAGATTATTGTAAAGGCATGTATGGTAAACCACCAGCACCGATTAAACCAGAGATTATGAAGAAAGTTCTTGGCTCAAAATGGAAAGACGAGATAATAGATTGTAGGCCAGCGGATTTACTTAAACCAATGTGGGAAACACGCAAATCAGAACTTAAACAACATTCTGAGGTTAAACTAACCGATGAAAATATTATGACATATGCAATTTATCCACAAGTTGGATTAAAATTTTTAAAAGGACAAGCAAAATCAGAGTTCACGAGCGATGAGCTTCCTTTGCCACTTGATCATAAACTAACCAGAGGCATGGTTAAACAAAGCTTTCCAGATGTAAAAGACATTTGGTTAGAAACAGTTCCGCCTGAGGAAAGAAGCGGCCCTTCTCAAATACCAACTGAATTTGAAGTTGAAGTAGATGGAGAGCCGTTTGAAGTTAAAGTCAATCCAACAGGTGGTTTTCTTGTAGCTGGTGCAAACTCCCAGGCAACTGGGGGAAAACCTAAAGATATTGAAGGCGGGGTTAAATCCAATATGCAAGGGACAATCCTTTCCTTAAAAGTAAAAAAAGGAGACAAAGTAAAAACTGGGGACGTAATAGCCACTATAGAGGCCATGAAGATGGAACAAGAACTAAAAGCAGAGACCAAAGGCGAAGTTAAAGACATATTCATAAAAGAAGGAGATTCTGTTGCTAATGGAGATTTGCTAATGCAAATTCTATAAATGGTGTAGATCACATGTTAAATAAAGTACTAATTGCAAATCGCGGAGAAATTGCTATTAGAATAATGAGAGCATGCAAAGAGCTCGGAATCTCTACAGTTGCGGTTTATTCAGATGCTGATAAAAATGCTCTTTTTGTAAGATATGCTGATGAGAAATATAATATTGGTCCAGGGCCTGCAAGTCAAAGTTATCTAAATAAGGACAAAATAATTGATGCTGCACTTAAAAGTAAAACAGAGGGGATTCATCCAGGCTATGGATTCATGGCTGAAAATTCTGAATTTGCCGAGATGTGTCATAAAAATAACATAGAGTTTATTGGTCCACCTGTTTCTGCGATGAAACTAATGGGTTCTAAAATAGATTCAAAAAAATCCATGATGAAAGCAGGAGTTCATGTAGTACCTGGCGTAACAGAGGCGATTGCAGATCATGAAAAAGCAAAAAATGTTGCTCATGAAATAGGTTATCCAGTCATGCTCAAGGCAAGTGCAGGTGGAGGCGGTATAGGAATTCAAAAAGTTGATGACGAAAAACAAATGGAGAAAGCACTTGCCTCTGTAAAACAACTTGCAAAAAACTCCTTTGGCGATGATTCTGTTTTTATTGAAAAATTTATTGAAAACCCAAGACACATTGAATATCAGGTTATTGGGGATAAGCATAATCATATGATTCATTGTTATGAGCGGGAATGCAGTGTTCAACGCCGACACCAAAAGCTTATTGAGGAAACACCGTCCTGTGCTTTAACACCAGAACTTCGCAAAGAGATAGGTGAGCAAGCAGTTTTAGCTGCAAATACGGCAGGTTATTATAACGCAGGCACCTGCGAATTCATGTTTAAGGATGGAAAATACTACTTTTTAGAGATGAACACAAGGCTTCAAGTAGAACATCCGATCACTGAAGCCATAACCGGTGTTGATCTTGCAAGAGAGCAACTCCGTGTAGCATCTGATTTTAATTTAGAATATGAACAAGAAGATATCTGTCCACGAGGACACTCAATTGAATGCAGGATAAATGCAGAGGATCCACTAAATAATTTTATGCCTGCTCCAAGCAAAATTGTAAAGTATGCAGAACCTAGTGGCCCAGGCATTAGGATAGATACAGGAGTTTATCAGGGTTTTACTATTCCTCCTTTTTATGATTCAATGATTGCAAAATTAATTATTTGGGCAGAAGACAGACCCCGTGCAATTGAAAGAACAAAAAGAGCATTATGGGAATATCAAATTGGCGGGGTAAAACATAACATTCCATTTCATCAAGTTGTTATGCAAAATGATAAATTTATAGAAGGTAACTATGACACAAGTTTCATCCCGAGGTACAAGATACTTGATCAAGTTGTCGAGCATGTTAAAACCATGAAGTCTCAATCTTCTGTTCCAAAGACAGCTGCAGCAATGGCAGCAGTTCAAGCAGTGATAATAGCTGCTAATAATCAAAAGAAATGAATGAAGAATCAAGTAACTATATTAAAAAAACCAATCTTTTTTTCAAAAAATTAAATAATGATTTAATCTCAGATTTTTATGCCTATGAATCTCTTGATTCTACTAATGAAAAACTTAAGGAATTAGCCAGAAATGGAGGAAAAGAAGGTACAGTTGTTATAACACAAAAACAAGTGAATGGTAGGGGGAGATTTAATAGAACTTGGGAATCTCCAGTGGGCGGTTTATATTTCTCGATTTTATTAAGACCTAAAAAAAACATAGAAAAAGCAACATTGTTGTCTCTTGTTACATCTGTTGCAATTTCAAAAACACTAGGAGATATTGGCACTAAATCAACGATTAAATGGCCTAATGATGTGAAAATAAATGGTAAAAAAGTTGCAGGTATCCTAATCGAATCCGAATCTTTAGGTAAGAATCTAAATTTTATTACTTTGGGTATCGGAATAAATTTAAATACTGATATTTGTAAATTCTCAAAAGATATTTTAAAAATATCGACTTCTGTTTCAAGTGAATTAAAAACAAATGTTGACTATTTTCATTTTTTTGAATTGCTGTTAAATAACATTAAAACCTACTATGAGTATTTTTTAAAAAATGATTTTAATAAAATAATTGCTGATTGGAAAGAACTCAATGAAACCATAGGAAAAAAAGTGATTATTGAAAATAAGAATGAAAAAATACAAGGTTTTGCTGTAGATATTAGTCCAGATGGATTTTTACAATTAATGTTAAAAAATGGAGATAAAATAACAATTACTAGCGGTGATTGTTTTTACATCAAAAATTAACAAACCTAAATTTTTACAGTTATATTTTTATAGTCGTCAATTAATATACTAAAAATAAAATAAAACTAAAATCCAACAGAAAATTATATATAATTAACATGTGTTAATAATATAATAGAAATTAGGGGGATAAAATGAAAAATTCAAGGCATTTAAAGAAAATTTTAGGTTTAGCAGTATTAATTTTACTTGTTTCTACTGCATTTGCTGGAACATCTGTATCTGAAAAGACGACTGAAAAACTAGAACTAGATTCAAATATTGGGCAAGATAGAGACCAATATACTCACAGTGTATTGGTTGAAGGTTGCACGTGGACAGGTTGCCCTCCTTGTGTAACTGCCTCACATTATATAATGGAATTATATGAATCTGGATTGTATGATTTTTATTATGTTGCCCTTGTCTACCCTAGTAATAATCCTTATACAAATATAAGAGAAAATGAGTTAGGGCATACTGGATATTATCCAGATTATTATTTTGATGGCGGATATTATCACCTCATAGGAGCACCAGGCTCTTCAGCAGTCTATGCAAATTATATAAATAATTGTGGTGCAAGAGATGTTTCAGATGTTGATCTAGATTTAGATATTGAATGGCTGGGAAATGCCCAAATAGGTGTTTCACTTAATGTTTCAAATAACGAAGCTTCTTCCTACACGGGCCATGTCCATGTATAGTATTACAGAAATAGAATCAAGATGGAATATGAATAATGGCCAACCTTATCATTACGCTTGGATTGGAGATTGGGCCATTAACGAAGATGTCACAGTTCAAGGTACCGACACCGAGCAACTAACCGCAGTTTGGGATGGAGATCAGTATGGTTTTGACGATATTGAACCAGATAACATATTTGTTGTAGCAACGATTTTTGATGATAGCACTCAGGATACAGACGACACTACTGCAGCATTTTTTGGAGAATCGTCACCACCAGCCAATCCAGAAACTCCTGAAGGCCCAACAGAGGGGGAAGTTGGAACAGAATATACATTTACAACTTCAACAACAGATCCAGAAAATGATAAAGTGTATTATCAATGGTATTGGGGGGAAGAATTAGGAGACTGGGAAGGTCCTTATACATCTGGAGAAACCGCACAATTCACACATACTTTTGATGTTGGTGGTGATTTAGAGGTAAAAGTAAGAGCAAAAGACGAATGGGATACAATTGGCAATTATTCGGAGGCACTAATGGTTGAAATGTCAGGACCCAATATAGAAATCGGTGATATAAAAGGCGGACTACTTGGAATATCTGCAGAAATAGAAAACATCGGAGATATGGATGCAGAAGATGTTGAATGGAGCCTCACCGTTACTGGCGGCATACTAGATAGAATAGACATCGACATGGATAGTACAATATCGACACTTGATGCAGATGACAAAGAAGTTAAGAAAACAAGCAGACCAATTTTTGGTTTTGGAGATATTACAATTAGAGTTTCTGCTAGTTCAGAAACATATGGCGGGTCTGCATTCAAAGCTGTTGATGGTAAAGTATTACTATTTTTAGTAACTGTAGATTCAAATTAATCTACCCTCTCTTTTTTTAGTAAATAATTAATACATTTTTTCATTACTATTCTGAGAGTGTAAATTATATGCAATCAAAAGAGGATATATTAGATAAAATATATGACTTAGCTTTCAAATATGAGGCAGAGATAGGTAGTTGTCCGCAATGCGTTCTTGCAGCTATTTATGAGGTTTTAGATATTGGCGATAAGAAAACAATACAGGCAGCTGATTCACTTGCAGGGGGAACTGCTCTTTCAACACAAGGAACATGCGGAGCTCTGGTTGGGGGAATGCTTGCAATCGGTTCTGTTTTTGGAAGGGAATATGAAGAATTTAAAAAATGCAATAAGAAAAGGAGAATTTTTTATTTTACAAAAAAATTATATGAAAAATTTATAGAGGAATATGGGTCCCCTTTGTGTTGTGATATTCATAAAGAACTTTTTGGGAGAACATTTAATCTAAGAGATCCAAAAGACTATGAAGAATTTGAAAAAGCAGGAGCGCATGTAGATAAATGTCCTGTGGTTTCTGGAAAAGTTGCTAGATGGACTGCTGAAATATTGTTAGAAAATAAAAAATAACATCTTATTTTTAATTAACATTTTTTATTTACCGTTCGATATACATAAAATAAATTACTTATACTGATTTTTACAATCTAATAGGCGATACTTTCATTGGGGCAGAGGTATAAATTGAAAAAGAAATATGTTTGTTTGTTGTTTAGTATAATGGTTGCAATTACTGCTTTACAAGCATCGGCTCTTAATAGTGACTTCAATGATGATATAGACTGGTGGCCAATGCTCCAGCACGACCCAAATCATAAGGGATACTCTTCATCGACAGCTCCAAGTGAAGGTGATCTTTTATGGTATTTTGCTACAAATAATTTCCCAATTACATCATCTCCAATAGTTTTTAATTATGTTTATCTTGGAGGGGGTTATGACGATACATTTTATTGCTTATATCCAGAAAATGGAAGCATTAAGTGGCAATATATAGCAACTGGTGCAATTAGAAAAAGCCCATGTGTATCTAATGAAAATGTATACTTTTACAGCGATATCGAAGATTTTCCTTATGGATCTAGACTGTATTGTCTTGAAGCAGAAACAGGTGATTATGTTTGGTCTAAAGATTATTCTGTTAGTGAGAGAATAGGATCTTCTATTACAGCAAGTTATGGAAATATTTACTTTGGGGTAAGTGCTTCTAATTCTGGAATAAAATGTGTTAATGCTACAGATGGATCTACCGCATGGTTTTTTCGTACCAATGCCGATCACGTATACGGTACACCTGCAATATCAGATGGCAAGGTGTATGTTGGAACATTCAACGATCATATTTTGTATTGTTTAGATGCTTTTGACGGTTCTTTAATATGGAGTTGTGAAACTAACGATAGAATGGAATATGCTCCAACGATTACAAATGATAGAGTTTTTATTTCAGTCCACTCAAGTTTTTATTGTTTTGATGCTACACCAGAAGATGGTATAGATGAAGGTTTGCCCGATCCCGCTGGCTCATCTTATGATATAATCTGGGCCGATTCTACAGTAATCATGGGAACATCTGCTGCCGTTGCATATAATAAATTATACGTAGGTTCTAGTACAGGCGTTAGATGCTTGAATGCAAAAAATGGAAATTTAATTTGGAATCATCTGTCTGGCTCCGTTCATTCTTCACCTGCTATTGCTGACGAAAAGATATATTTTGGAGCTGATGATGATAATGTGTACTGTTTAAATGCCTTAAATGGTTCAGTGATTTGGAACTATACCACAGATGGAATTACATATGATTTTGTTTCATCTCCTGCGATTGCTGATGGTAAAATATTTATTGGTTCAAGAGGGCGTAATTTTTATTGTTTTTATGATCAGTCTTATTTAACAGCTGAAATTGAATCAAGCACAACACAAGTTCAACAAAATCGATATTTTGGATTCAATATCACAATTACTAATAATCTTGGAATTTATCAAAGATTTGAAATTTGGACTGCGTTTCAAAGACAAACGTCTTATCCTGGCCAAATCTATAAAGCCAAAGGTCCATTTCTAATTACACTAGCTCCTTTTGAAACAAAAACATACAACGACATTATTCAATGGATAGGTAACCAACACCTAGGTAACTATCGTTACTATTTTCAAGTAGGTTTTTATCCAAACAATGTATTCTCAGAGGACTATTTACAGATTGAAATAGTACGATAACTATTTAGACAGGTATAATGTAAATCTCTCAATAAAATCAGTTTTTATTTTGATAATAGTTCGACACATGTCAAATAATTTATTTAAATTAAAAGCAACATGTGTTTAGAAGGGGGTATATGTGAGAGATAAAAAATTTATAGTAATTTTTTGGGCAGTTTTACTTATGATTGCAAGTATAGTTCCTTTGGCATCCAGCGATTTTTTTGAAATAAAAAATTCAGATAACAAAAATAAAAATTTAATTATTGTTGAAGACGGACCAATTTTAATAAGTAAGTTGTATTATGATGGCTCTATAGTTGAACTTGAAAGTGAAAAAATTACAAAACCCATGGTTGGTAGTAATTTAGAAGACTTGTCACTTGATGATTTTAAAGATATAGTTTTTTCTAATAGAAAAAAATTTTATGAAAATCCAAATAAATTTGAAATAAGTGGTGATGGCGCCTCACGCGGTTTGAATATCATATTTGTAACTGATGGTTCAGTTCCAAGTGAGGCAATAACTGCTTTAAATTCAGTTGCTTCTTACATTGAGAGTAAGTTTGATGATAATGTAGAAGTTAGAATTAGTGTAGATTTTGAGAGCATGGGTAGCGGAATAATAGGTGCAACAAGTATCGATTATGCAGGATACGTATCCTGGACTAACACCTGCAATGGCTTACAAAACGATATGGATGAAAACGATATAATTCAAGATTTTTTGCCTAGTGGAAATACAATACCCGTAAGATACTCATATGGCAGCACCTCTATTACAAATGAAAACAGATGCTATTTTGCAAAGGCCAATTATAGGGCTGCAATTGGCACTGTGAGTGGTTATTATGTAGCCTCAATGACATTTAATTCTGATTTCCCTTTTGATTATGATCCTAGCAATGGTGTTGGTGGCAGTAGCATGTGCTTTCAGTCAGTCGCTGCTCATGAAACAGGCCATGCTCTAGGTTTTGCCTCGGGTGCAGATTTTAGATATAATGATATAGAGTCACTTGATATTTTTAGATTTCAAAGAGATGATGGTGCTAATGATTATAATCCAGATTCCTATTCTGAATTTCAAACAACTTCTCGTTTAGTATATCTTGACGATTGGGGGACTGTTAGTGAGGATGTAAATTCAGATATTATCACAAATGAATATCGTATGGAGGACGGATATCCTTATCAAGCCTCGCATTTTGACGAAAGCATTGCTGCCATTATGGATCCTACATTATCATATGGGCAAACTTTTTATCCAAACTTTTACAGGGATGCTGATTTGAAAATGTTTGACGCTATTGGTTGGGATTATCCAATATTTTCTAACGAACCACCATATGCGCCAAGTAATCCATCACCATCTGATGGTGAGATAGGCGTTAATATTGATGATGATTTGAGTTGGGTTGGAGGCGATCCTGATGTTGGAGATACTGTTGTATATGATGTCTATTTTGAGGCTAATGATGCCAGCCCTGATGTTATAGTTTCTGATGATCAAACTGAAACAAATTATGATCCAGGTACTCTTAGTTACAGCACCCACTATTATTGGCAAATTGTATCAAAGGACAATCATGGTGAAACAACAGTAGGACCTGTATGGGATTTTTGGACTGAAGATAGTGGGGAAACTCCAGATGTTTCAGTAAATATTTGGTCAGATATGACTGAAGTTTCTAGAAATACAGACTTTATATTTTGGGTAACCATAACAAATAATGAACCAACTCCTCAAACTTTAAAAGTTTGGACAGCAGCACGAAAACTATCTGGCGGAAATATGTTTGAACCATTGAAAGGACCAATAACAATCACGATTGGAGCAGGTCAGCAAAAAGTTTATGCCAATATTCATCATAGAATTGGAAATGTACCATTAACCACTTATAGATACTATGCTAGAGTAGGTGAAGATTGTCCTGAACCGATGTGGAATGAAGACTATCATGACTTTACGGTGATTATCTAAACACTTTTTTTATTTATTATTTTTTAAAATTTATTTATTCTGAATAAAACCATTCAATAACATTTTTATTAATCGTTGTTATATCTTCTGATACTTTGGGCGGGTAACAAAGTGGCTATGTGGGGGACTGCAGATCCTCATACGGGGGTTCAAATCCCTCCCCGCCCTCTAAGGGGAGGTAGTTATCATCAGAAGGACATTAGCTTATCTGCTTGTTTTTCTTCTTATTTTTATACAATGTATTTTATTATTTCCAACAAATCAATCAAAATTTGATGCTGGTAATTATTTATTAATAAACGAGGTCATGTATGATCCCATTCAAAATGATAATTACTTTGAATGGATAGAATTATACAACCCATCTGAGTTTTTTATAGATGTTTATGAATGGACTCTTTTTGACGGTCAACAAGAAGATACAATTGAAGGAAATTTTGATAATGGAAACGGAACTACCATTATACCGCCAAAAGGCTATGCCATTGTAACTGACCACGGGACAGAAATTTATGATGTTTTTTCAATCCCGACAGATACAATAAAATTATATGTTGATGATTCTGCCATATGCGGATATGGGCTAAACAATGAAAATGAAAAACTATTTTTAAATAACACTGCAGGAAGTACTATAGATACAATTGAGTGGGGTTTTGATTATCAGGACATTCAAGGATTTCCTGCTTATGATGTTAATGAAGGAAACTCTCTTTCAAGATGTTATAAGGAAGATATAAATAATTCAATACTAGATTTTTATTATGGCATTTTGCCAACTCCAGGATATTGTAATATCGAGGATTTCAAAATTGAAAACTATCCAAAATATTTACCTAAAATTGAAAATGAAAAAGAATTCGGCCTACCATTTTCAATAAAAATTTCAGTAAAAAATTTGTCTCAAAACGATTATTATAAATTAAAAACATACGTTTTGGGAAATCTATCCAGTACTTATCCATCAACACAAACATGGAATGGCTCATCATGGAAATATTCTAATAATTTTACAACAATTTTTTCTACCAATTCTTCAGGTTGTTGGAATAATTGGCAACACCTTCGATTCAATAAAGGCTATCAAGAATATAAAAACTATATTGAAAACAAATCATCAGCATATTTGTTTGTGAAGATAACAAATGAAAACTCTACATACGTCTCATTAAAAAAAATTGATTTGTTGGATTTAGATAATTCTACCGACAATGCAACACAAGGCGGATTTGTTGTCGGACTAGCTAATATTGATGATATATTTTTGCAGAACCATACAGTGATAGTAAAAAATTATAATGAAACGACAGGAATTTACAAAACAGAGATAAATGACATTCAAGAAGATCAAATATCAATCCCAGGTTACTATAAAGTTTCATCACCAGTTGGGCAAGACTATACTATTTACTTTTATAATAAATCAAATCTTTCTTTAATATTGCCAAATATAAATATAATGCAAGGTAAATATGACCTTAAAATTACAAGTGAAAATTCAACTTATAAAATTTTAAAAAATGAAGAGATATCAATTCCTATAATAGTTGAAAATATAGGAAATTTTAGAGATGAGATTATTATTGAATTATTAAATCCTTATGGAGATTGGAATATTACAAAAAATAGGAATACTATATCCTTAAACCCTAATGAAAAATCAAAAATTTTACTTGATGTTAGCCCAAATGAAAAAGTTATAAATAGAAATATAAATTTGACAATTAACATAACCTCTCTTAAGGATCCTTCGGTAAGAACATCATTGAAAATCAATATATTTGTTGCTGCCCCTGATCTATATATTTATGACTTAAATAGTTACGATTTTTCAGATAAAAATAATAAAAAATTTGCAAGAGGAGAAATTTTAAAATTAAAGTCAAAATTAAAAAATATCGGAAATAAAAATACAACTGACATTAGCGTTAATTTTTATCTTAATAAATCAAATGGAAAAAATCTGATAGGAACAAAACATTATGGTTCAATTGATAAATATCAGAAGTATCCTTCAATATCTTGTGATACTTCTAAAATACCTGCTGGAGAATATTCCATATTTGCTATTGTTGATGAAAAAGATGTTATTGATGAGTTTGATGAGACAAATAATATTGCCTCAACATCTATTGAAATATATGAGCCAAACCAAAATTCAAATAGTAAAAATGTGGTCATCTCAGAGATTTATTATCATACCCATCCAAATGTTAAAAATGAATTTATTACTATTTTTAATCCTGAAAATATATCTATAAATATATCTAACTGGTGGATAACAAATAATGCAGGTAAGCTTTCAAATGAGCAAACAAAAATAACTTTTCCAGATGGAACATACATAAAACCAGTTTCATCAATTTATATAACACAGAATGCGAGTTACTTTTTTTCTCAAACTGGTAAAACCCCAGATTTTGAATACTATGATGATTCAGATGAAAATATTTCTCAAATGGTTGTAGAGAAAAATGTTACACTAAGCAATAAAGGTGGTCATGTTTGTCTTAAAAATAATTTCAATAAAACAATTGATATTGCTATTTATGGTGAAGCAGATTGCTTTTTTGAAGGTTGGGATGGAAAGCCAATTAATGATTCAGGAAAAGGCGTAATTTTAAAAAGAAATTTTATAGATGAGTGTCCAATAGATACAAACACCTCTTTAGACTGGAAGCATCCACGCGTGTATGGTATTGGTCAATCAGAGTTTGAATTTGAAAAAAGATTACTTACTGGAAGTATCAAAACCTTTGTTTCACCAGATTGCAGCTTTGATACAATCGTTAGTGAACTTAGAAATGCAAAAGAAAATATATATTTTAATATATATGAATTTACAAACCCATTTCTTTGTGATGAACTTATAAATGCTTTAGAAAGAAATGTTTCAGTAAATATATTTTTGGAAGGAGCCCCGATTGGAGGCATATGCGATAGAGAAAAACTAATTCTCAATAAAATTGTAAAAAATGGCGGTAAAGTTAGATTCATAGTAAATGATCCCAAAAATTATGTTTATCAAAGATACAGATACAACCATGCAAAATATTTGGTAATTGATAACAAAACAGTAATTGTAGAAAGCTGTAATTGGGTCAAAACAGGCATTCCCAAAAATCCATCTTTTGGAAATAGGGAATGGGGAATAGTCGTAAAAAATGAATATGTGGCTAATAATTTTCTTAATGTATTTCTTCACGATTGGAATCCAAATATAAGTGATAGTTATGATGTTTGTAATGTTGATATTTCGACTCCGGATGATTTCTATTTAGATTATTCAGAATATAAAGGGAATTATGAATCTTGTTTTAAATCAAAATTTATTGATGCAAGCTTTTCAGCAGTTCCTGTCTTTTCTCCAGATAACAGTGAAACTCAAATTATAGATTTAATTAAATCGGCAAATAAATCAATTTATATTGAACAGCTTTACATCTATAAGGATTGGACTAATTCTTTAAGCCCTTTTGTTGAAAAAATTGTAAATAAATCTCAGCAAGGAGTTAAAATAAAAATAATACTCAATTACAATCCAAGTTATGAGCCAACAAATGAAAAGCAAAATGAAACAAAAAAATATCTTGAGGAAAATGGAGTCGAGGTAAAATTTGTATATTCGAATTGGTCCTATTTTACAAATGTCCATAATAAGGGCATGATTGTAGATAATAAGTCTGTTTTAATTTCAAGTATAAATTGGAACGAAAATTCAGTCAAAAATAATCGTGAAGCAGGAATAATAATTGAAAATGAAGATGTTGCACAATATTATTCAGAAGTATTTTTTTATGATTGGAATCTAAAGCAGCCAAAAGAACTAACTCAACTTTCAATGGCCGATTATAAAAATGCAATTCTGATAGTACTTATATATGGCTTTACGATTGCCATAATCGCAAGAGATTGGAGAAACAGAAAATGGAACTGATACTGCCCGGTACTTTATCTATTGTTTGTATGGCAATAATATTTATTTCAATTTTAATATCTTATTATAAAAAATTCATGCTAACATACACACTAATTTTTTCCAATTTTATAATTTTTATATTAACTTTTTTTTATCCAAGAATTTTGTTCGAACTTGGATACAGACCTATCTATTTATCTTTAGAATATTTGCCAATGAATTATACTTTGATAACTTCAATGTTTTTACACGGGGGTTTTGATCATATTTTAGGTAATATGATTATTTTTCTATTCATGGGATTTGCATTTGAGCAAAGAATAGGATGGAAGAAACTTTTAATTATTTATATTCTAACAGGGCTATGTGGAGCTATTTCTCATTCTTTGCTTAATCTGGGATCAAACATAATTCTTATAGGGGCTTCAGGAGCAATATTTGGTATAATGGGTGCATTTGCTTATTCTTATCCAAAAGATGAGGTTTTGATGCCTATTCCTTTGGGATTCATCATGGTTTTTAGAAGAATTAAAGTAATCTATGCAGTTTTAATTTTTGCCGCATTAGAAACCATTATTGTTATTTGGGGATCGCCGGACAATACTGCTCATTTTGCTCATTTAGGGGGTCTTGTTTCAGGTATAATAATCTCAGCATTGATCGTTGGAGACAGAGGAAAAAAACTTCCAAAACCCAATAGTTATGTTTATTATGACAAATCAGAAATACCTAAAAATAAAAAAATCGATTTTACAAAAATAAAAAAACTAGCTACAACACCTGATTTAAAAGAAATTTACAATAGAATCGAAAATGAAAATGTACTGCAGGTTAGGGACGTGTGGCTTGAAAACTTTTTTGACAAAGCAACATGTCCAATATGTGGAAAAAAACTAAAACATTTTAACGGAAAAGTTTGGTGTGAAAATAATCACTACAAAATAGAATATTAGAAAATCACTACAATTTATTGTTTTTTCGTAGTAAATTATTTATATAACATATTTAGATATAATATTGTTAAAAGGGGAAAATAAGATGAGTAAAATACCTAGAATTTATTTTAAAGCTAGTATAAACATATTTGTAATTATATCCCTTTTGATCTCAGGAATAGCAATCTCAAGAACTGCAGAAAAAACAAATGAAGGATATTTATCTTGGGCCGATGCTGAGACAATGATTGGACAGGGAAGTGGCGTATTGCTGTATGTCCAAAAAGAAGTCACAGAATATATAATGGATGCAATTTCTGTTTCCATAAAAGATCTTGGCTGTAGTGAATGCTTGTATAATAGACTCGAGGGAAAACAAGCGATAATCTATTCAAAAGACATTGAAATTTCAAAGACTGCATCGGATGTACTATATGAAATGGGGATAGATAGTCATTGTATGGATCCGCATACTCATTTTAATCCAAACATGGTTTATCCGCCACCAGAAGATCCAAGAGGATGCGCAAATAAAAATCCACCAACATGTACTGCACCAGATTCCTATTGTTGTTGCGACCCCCAAGAAACTTATTGTGTGCAATATTATTGTAACAGTAATGGCCAATGGGTAGCTTGGCTTATATGTAGTGATACATGTAGCGGTCAGCATGGTCAAGGTTCTAGATGCAGATCAAATACAGGATACGACTTGTTAAGCATTGATGGTATAGATCCAAATCCAAACTAATCTTTTTTTTATATTTATCCAAACTAAATTTATTAATTCAAAATTGTAAACTTAGCCCTATTAATTCTCCAAATAATATGTAGCTAGAAATTAAATAACCAATTATAGCACCACCACAAAGGCAAGGAAGACCAGCTTGCGGTTTTCCTTTTATTACAAATGTCATGAGAACCATAAAACCAGCAAGTATGCCCAAAATAACACCTAGCGCAATTGGTAAGCCTGGTAGATTATTGTTTATTGCATAAAAATAAACTGCTATTACTAAGATTCCTGGCATTACAACATCTCCAAGCCCCATAAAAAAAGCATCTCTTTTCTCATCTTCCTTTAATTTATCTTTTAAACTTTTTGTCTCTTTTATTAATGAATATTTTAGAATCTTAGGAATCACCAAGAGTACAGGCAATTTTAAATCCATTACCGTATCTGCAAGATCAATCATATGTTTTGTTTTATAGACTGATATAGCATCATAAATAGCCAAAATTATTAGAAGAATAATGATTAGTAAAATATCAAGAGATATTCCGAATATTGCAATTGCCCCGGCTCCAACAAAAATACCACATATATCTATTACGTACCATTCGGGATATTTAAATAACAATATTACTAAAACAAGAGCAGAAATAATTGACAGTATTACAGATATCGATATTACTATGCTTACAATGTTTGGAATAGGAATTGTGACGGTCCAGCTTTTTGGAATAAAGATATCATAAATCGGGTTAAAAACAACAGCGGATGTATAGCCAACGGCCCCAATTATAATTAATTGTATTAATCTTTTTTTCCAAAATTTTGCAATTAGTAGAATAATGGCAGTCATGACAATAACAATTGAAAAAATAAAAACAAGATTCATAGGATCGCCCGAATCTTCGAATGCTTCCATGTCCGCCTGTTGGAAAGGAACTGTTATAGATATTGCGATTGCATAAATTAAAAGAAATAAACAGCACATGAAAAAAATCGGTAAAATATCTTTTTTTAAAGATAGTTTTTCTTTCTCCATTATTTCTAGAAATAATTTTTTGCTATATATACAGTTTGATTTAATTTTATCATAAAAAGAAGACATACCACATGAAAAATGAATAAAATATAAGCATTACTGCTCCTTCTTTTCTTGATATGACTTTACCTGTAAATAAAATTGGGTACATAAGTAGAGTAACAACTAATAACAGTATTAAATGATCCATGTTATTTGCTGCATTTAAGGGTATGAATAAAGCACTGAACCCCAATATTAGAAAAATATTAAAAACGTTTGATCCCAAAACATTTCCCACGGCAATATCTGATTCTTTTTTATAAGCGGCCATTGCTGATACAACTAACTCTGGCAGGGAGGTACCTATCGCAACAATTGATAGTGCAATAATTATTTTTGCAATCCCAAAAAAATTCGCAATTGCAATAGCAGATTCTATTAGTAGATAAGCACCCAAAACGACAAATACAATTCCTAAAACCACAAAAATTAAATTTTTACCAATTGAACTATCTTCAACATTTTCTACTTTTACTCTCTCTTTTTTTGCACAGCAATAAAAATAGTAAAGAAAAACAGCAAAAATAATTAAAAATAAAACACCTCCAAATAGGTGGTAATTGTCTAACAAACCAAAATAAGAAACTAAAAAGAAAATAAAAACTGCAATGGTAACAATAGGCAATTCTCTTTTTAATATACTTTGTTTTATAGTGATAGGTCTAACTATTGAACTTATTCCGAGTACCAAAAGTAAATTGGCTATGCAAGATCCTATTATATTACCAACAGATATATCTGATTCGCCCTGTATGGCAGCGCCTACAGAAATAGCAAACTCTGGTGATGAAGTACCAAATCCCACAAGGATTACTGATATAATCAATGAAGATAAACCAAGATGAATTGCTATTTTTGCTGTCCCATCTACTAATATATCAGATCCTTTATAAAGTAAAACAACACCGAATATGAAAGCAGGGATGGCAAAAACGGTAGGAATCATCTTATAACGTAATAAATTATATATTTAAAAATTAATTAGATATATTAGAAAAGATTTCCTTTTTCCTCTTCTTTTCTTTTCAGCAGCATATCAACTTTTGAATCCCCTTCGGATGAAACATATACATCCTCTTTACTGTATTTTGATGTCTCAGTATCTTCTGATTCTTCTTCAAAATCATTTTGCTCTTCCGCTTCTTTTGTTTCTTTATTGTCAGAATTCGTATCCTTATTTTTTGATTTTTTATAGTTAGTACCGCCTTTACCTTTTGTAAATATTTCTATTGCTTCTGATAGAAAATTAAGCTCTTCAGGATTAGGTGACCACCAAGTTCCATCTTTATTTGATGAAAAATTATCTGCATCTTTATCAAAATTAACATTTAACATTAATTCTCCAGAGTTTTCTTCTTTTATTATTTGCAATTCAATATGTATCTCGTCTTTTTGTTTAGTTTGATTCTTTTTAGGCAGTAATACAAAAGCCTCATTTACAAATTCAATTTCCTCAATTGTTGGACACCAATTCATTCTATTTTTATCAGTTGAAAAGTTAGGTGCTTTATTATCAAAAAATGTATTTATAGTTAAATCTCCAGATTTTTCATCCTTTCCTATTTGAAGAGTTACAAATATATTTTCATTCTTCTTCATTTAACCCATCCCTGTTAAGTTTATTATTTGAAAATAATAATTGGGAAATGTAATTTATAGTTTTCTTTTTGTTTGAATTAAAAATAAAAAGAGATTTTAGATGCTATTCATATCTTTCATATTCTGCATGAACATAAAATGTTGGTCCTAAAATCCCCATAATTCTGAAATAGACATGAGTTTCATTTGCACCACCTATTCCAACAAATAAAGTTCCATTTCCTGTTATTCTATTTCCTGCTTTACCTAATAAGAATGGACCGATATATACTCCCTCCAAAAAGTTTGATGCATTTGTATTGTTTTTCTCATCATAAATGGCTTCAAATCTGCCTACTCCTTTGTTTGTAGCATAACCCTCTATCCATCCAGCTTCAGGTAAAGGTAATCCAAATAGCGTTAAACCCCAAACTCCTTTAATTTCTCCTTGTGCCCATTCAGGAATATCTCTGCCATAAGTTTTGAAACAACCATCTCCCTCTGGCAATATTTCCCAAGTTTCTCCATTGTCAGCTGATCCATAAACATCTCCATCCGGGTAAGGATCTGAACCATTCCCACCTAACCAATAATAATTATCTGTAGCATTTTCTGTATATGCGACTAGATAGTAGGTTTCACCAATATTCACTTTGATATCCAAAAAATTAAATTCAATCCATGACAGATTCTCTTCAATTACTGGATCATATACTAAGAAATATTCAGGATCTACGCTTGCCACAGCCAAATTTTCTCCAGTTAAATCGTCTCTAATTGCAATCACTAATGGATGAATTGCTGTTTCATTTTTTCCGGCAAAAAACTCAATTTTTGTTAATATCTCTTTTTGTGGGACAAAAGATTGCGCTATTGATAAATTAAAGTTATAGGTTCTAATATTTGATATCGAACCACAAGGTATGGCTCCATCATATTCTATTTGATATTGATCAATCTCATCATCAAAAGTTCCATCACCCGGCGGATATGTTGGCGAATCTATACTATTTGATTTTTTAAAAATTGGAAAAGCACCGGCTCCAACAATACTAAGAACTAATATCCCTAGAATTGACAAACTTATTAACTTCTTCATAATTTTTCCTCCCAATTGTTTATATGTGTTTTATATGATTTACGTATATAAATATTTTTTGAGAAATTTTTGTCAAATAAACCACTCTATGAAACAATTTGTAATAAAAATCAATATGCTATATAGTTATTTTACAATTTTTTCAACCGACTTTAATAAATAATCTGTATCAAAAGGTTTTGTTATAAAATCTTGAATATGGGGGTAAAATTCATCGAACTCCTTACCTTGAATTCTTTTTGCGGTTAGAACAATAACAGAATTTTTTTCCATAAATCCTTCTAAAACCATCTTTTTTAAAGTTTCAAAACCATCCATCACTGGCATCATGAGATCTAAGATTATAATGCCTTGAAACCCTTTTTCAAGCTCTTTTATACACTGCCATCCATTTTCTGCGGTATGAACTTCATAATTTTTCAGTTCAAAAAGCTCTTTTAAGCTTATCAATATGTCCTGATTATCATCAACTATCATTATCTTTTTTGTATAGTTGCTATTTTTCATCTCATTTCTATAATTTAAAATGGTTTTATAAAGATAATGCAATATTTTATTAAAGCTCAATAACTCTTTTATTGTGGTATTGCATACATGCAAAATATAATATTTTTAAGGGCAAGTTCATGGAAGCGATTTTAAAAATGTTTTCAGAACATGGGACTTTTATTCAACCAAATGCTTTAGATTATATAAAATCAAAAAATAATCCTAAAGAATTTGCTTCATTTATTGCAAAAAATTTAAAAGAATATCCTTTGTTTTTAACATTGGAATTCATTAAAGATTTAGAAGAGTTTGAAAAAAATTCTGAGTTAGAAATTGAAGTAAAACTACCAGATATGAAAACAAAAGAAACTCAAAATAAGCTTTTGTCAGAAATCTATAACAAAAACTCTGTTTTAATTAAAAAGCCAATTGAAGATGACCTTGAAGATGATGAAATAAAAATAGATACTAAACCAAAAAAACCTATTGAAATTAAAAAAGTACAGGGTTGGAAACCAATTTCAAAGGATTATGATTCTGAAATTAAAATAATTAAAGATATAACTGGTAAGAGTACTTGTGAAGGAAGCACTCAAGATTTTGTTAAATTGTTTAGAGATAGACATAGTTACTTAAAAAAATTAATTAGAAATCAAAGAAGAGAAATTATTAATGTTACCCCAATAAAACGTATAAATAGAAATCAAACAGATGTGCAGTTGATTGGGATAGTTAAAAGTGTGCGAACGACTACTAACGGACATAAATTAATTGAAATTGAAGATGAAACCGGCTCAGCAATATTAATGGCTTTAAAAAATAGTGAAGTAAGTCAGCTTTCTCAAGAAGTACTTGTTGATGAAGTAATTGGCATTGTTGGTAAAATAAGCAAGAATGGAGATTTAATAATTATTCAAAACATAGTTTTTCCAGATATAAAATTACAACATGACAGAAATAAGGCAGATGTTCCCTTATTTGCAGCATTTCTATCTGATGTTCATGTCGGAAGTGTTGAGTTCATGGATAAAGAATGGAATGCATTTCTGAAATGGATAAATGGAGATATGGGTAATTCAAGACAAAAAGATGCTGCTAGTAAGATTAAATATTTAATTTTGCCTGGAGATCTTGTAGACGGAATTGGTATTTATCCTGGTCAAGAGAAAGAACTTTCAATAGGCGATATTTACATGCAATATGAAGAGCTTGCAAAACAAATGGAATTAATTCCAGATCATATTAGTATTATCTTACAACCCGGTAATCACGATGCCGTACGCCCTGCAGAACCACAACCCACTTTTGAAAAAGAAATTCAAGATCTTTTCTCAGGAAAAGAATTTATATTTGTGGGTAATCCTTGCTATTTTTCTTTACATGGTATTGAGATACTTTCTTATCATGGTCAAAGTCTTTTAGATTTTTCAACAAATATTCAATTTTTAAACTATAATGAGCCAACAGAAGCTATGAAAATTATGCTTAGAAAAAGACACTTGTCTCCAGTATATGGAGGCTATACTCCACTTGCACCTGAACATTTTGATTACATGGCAATTGATAATGTTCCAGATATTTTTGTAACAGGACATGTGCATACATCCAATATAGATTCATATCGTGGTGTGACTTTGATTAATGCTTCTAGTTGGCAATCCCAAACCTCATATCAGAAGATGCTAAATTTTGTTCCTGATTCAGCAAAACTTCCTATTGTTAATTTAAAAACAGGGAATGCAACAACAATGGATTTTAGTAAAGTAAGCTAATAAAAAACTTTAAACACATTATCTGTATTATTGATTTATCCTTTTGAAGTGATAAAAAAATGGATGGGGAGTTGGCAGCAGAGATTGCTGCAAGTTCACAAATGCGTGATTATTTTGGTAATTTAAAAATTAAGATAGATGAATGTTATAAAATTGCCAATAAAGCCAGAAAAAAAGGGTTGGATCCTGAGTTGAAGGTAGAAATCCCTCAAGCTCTTGATCTTGCCGCAAGGGTTGAAGAGCTTGTTGGGCCAAAAGATATAGCGCCTGTTATTAGAAAGGTTACAACAAAATTAGCAAATAGGGAGCTAGTATCTTTAGAAATAGCAAAAAAAATTATTAAAAATAAGAATTATTGCTTTAAAAATATAGAAGAAGCTTTAGATCAGGCTATTAGAACGGGACTTGCAATTCTTACGGAAGGTGTTTTGGTTGCCCCTCTTGAAGGAATTGCTGAAGTAAAACTAGGTAAAAATCAAGATGGGTCAAATTATGTAGATTTATATTTCTCTGGACCCATAAGAAGTGCAGGTGGAACAGGACAAGCAATGAGTGTACTTATTGCAGATGTCGTTAGAAGAGAACTTGGAATTGGAAAGTATGTTCCAACAATGGGGGAAGTTGAGAGATATAAGGAAGAAATACCTCTATATAAAAGAGTTCAACACCTGCAGTACTTACCCTCTGTTGAAGAGATAGATTTAGTTGCAAAAAATTGTCCTATTTGTATAAACGGTGAGGGAACTGAAGATGAAGAAGTAACAGGATTTAGAGATTTGAATAGAGTTGGCACTAATAGATTAAGAGGCGGTGCTTGTCTAGTAATAGCAGAAGGTCTTTGTTTAAAAGCACCGAAGATATTAAAACACGTTAAAAAGCTAAAGCTTGAGGGTTGGGAGTTTTTAGATAAATTCATAACAAAAGACAATGGTAAAAAATCTAAAAAAGATGAATTGCCAGAGATAGCCCCTTCTACAAAGTACATAGGTGAAGTAATAGCTGGAAGACCTGTTTTTTCTCATCCTTCAAGGAAGGGGGGATTTAGATTAAGATATGGTCGAGCAAGAACTGCTGGGCTTGCTTCAACTGCTGTAAATCCTGCATCAATGTTTTTGCTTGATAGCTTTATAGCTGTTGGTACACAAATAAAAACAGAACGCCCTGGAAAAGGAACCATTGGAACTCCTTGTGATGAAATTGAAGGGCCAATTGTCCTTCTAAAAAATGGAGATTTAATTCAAATAAATGATGTAAAAGAAATTAGAAGCGATGTAAATAAAATTATAGATCTTGGAGAAATTTTAATTCCATTTGGTGAATTTATCGAGAACAATTCTTTACTTCCTGATTCATCATATGTTTTTGAATGGTGGATTCAGGATCTACAAAGATCACTTGGCATATTGGATGATAAAAACGGTTTAAATTCATTGATTGAATTGGATTTAAAAACATATCAGATTGTTAGAGAAGACTTAGGAAAAGAAATAAATTTAAAAAATCCTTCTTTTGAAGATGCTGTAAAAATATCTGAAAAATATTCGATTCCTTTGCATCCAACTTATAATTTATTCTGGCACGATATCACTGTTGAAAGTCTAATACAACTTATTGAATGTATTGAAAAACAAGGTCAATTTGATGAAAACACATCGAGTCTTTTAATTCCAAAAACTTCAGAAATAAAAGATATTTTAATTGAATTAGGAGCGCTACACACACAAACTGCGGAAAAATTAGTATTAAAAAAATACTCTAAATCAATTATTAGATGTTGTGGTCTTGAGATAAAGGATAACAAAATTGCTGTAAGCTCGAGATTTATCCAATTAGATAAAGAAACAAAAAATGAAAACATCATTAATCTTTTAACAAAGCTATCCGGTATTGAAATCAAACCTCGCTCACCTTTTAGGATTGGGACTAGGATGGGTAGGCCAGAAAAAGCCGCATTAAGAAAAATGAGACCACCACCACATGTTTTATTTCCAATAGGTAATTTTGGCGGAAATCAAAGGTTATTAAGGACGGCAGCAGAAAAAAATAAAATAGATGTTGAAGCGGGTAGAAGGACTTGCATTAAATGCAGAAAAAAGACATATAAGCTAATCTGTCAATGCGGCGCCCATACAGAAATTATCGACGAAAGAATAGAAATACATCAAGTAAATCTATCGGAAGAATTGGAAAATGCAAAAAAGAAAATCAAGGAGAGACTTCTTCCAGAAACAATTAAAGGTGTTATCGGAACAATATCTAAAAACAAGACTCCAGAGCCACTTGAAAAAGGAATTTTAAGAGCAAAACATAATGTGTATGTATTTAAAGATGGAACAATCAGATTTGATATGACTGATGCTCCTCTTACCCATTTCAAACCTAAAGAAATTGGAGTTTCAATAGAAAAATTAAAAGATTTAGGATATATAAAAGACTATCTTGGAAATGATCTAGAACAAGAAAATCAGATATGTGAATTGAAGCCACAGGATGTGATTATCTCAAATTCTTGCGCTGAATATTTTTTACAAGTTGCAAAATTTGTTGATGACCTCCTTTCTAAATTTTATGGTATTGAAAAATTTTATAAATGTAGAAAAACAGATCATTTAGCAGGACATCTCACCATTGGACTGGCACCGCATACTTCTGCGGGCTCTCTATCAAGAATAATTGGTTTTACAAATTCTCAAGTTTGTTTTGCACATCCCTTTTATCATGCTGCAAAAAGAAGAAACTGTGATGGCGATGAGGATGGTCTTATTTTATTAATGGATGCTCTATTGAATTTTTCTCATGCATACATTCCAGACAAAAGAGGAGGAAGAATGGATTTGCCTTTAATTTTAACCACTCGTCTTGATCCTTCTGAAGTTGATAAAGAAGCACATAATATTGATACTTTATTTAGATACCCTCTGAAGTTTTATGAATCTACAACTAAACACGAACATCCAAAAAACATAGAATCTATTATGGGTCTGGTTTCATCTAGAATTGGCACAACTCTTCAATATGAAAAATTTGGCTTTACTCATGATACTGGGGATATATCTAGCGGGCCAACCGAGTCACTTTACAAAACACTGAAAACGATGATGGAAAAAATGAATGTACAACTTAGTTTAGCCGCAAAAATTAGAGCTGTTGATGAGGCAGATGTAGCATATAAGGTAATAGAAAGACACTTTTTGCCAGATATTTTGGGCAATTTAAGAGCATTTAGTAAACAATCTGTTAGATGCCCTCAATGTAATACAACATATAGGAGGATACCTTTACAAGGTTGTTGTATAAAATGTGGAGGAAAGCTCACTCTCACAGTTCACGAAATGTCAGTTAAAAAATATTTAGAAATTTCTAAAGAAATTTCAGATAGATATAATTTACCAATCTATGCACGGCAAAGAATAACTCTGGTGGAAAAATCCATAGATTCATTGTTTAAAAGCGATAAAGTAATAAAAACAAAACTTACTGATTTTTTTTAAATTAAGCACAATGTTCATATATCAATTCATTTATGCTGTATTAGGAGGTTTTATGAAAGAATCTCAAATTCATCAGGTAGGTAAAGGAACTTGGACTAAATTTTCATTCTATTTAAACGTAGTAATGTTTCTTTTAGTAGGGATATTCAATGTTTTGCTGATAACAGACTCCTACAATGCTGGGAAGTTGGTTTCAGCTGGAGGAGACATCCTAACTCAAGCTTTACTGCTTGTCATGAGAGATGTTGCAATTCTTGCAATTTGTCTTACTGTTATTTTCTTTCAGTTGTTCAGATATCAAAGAGAAATTAATAAGAAGATAAGATAAATGGCGATAGGTGTAGAATAGACCGGGGAGTTAGGCGTTCCCTCTTTCCAGAAATCGCCGATATGCTGGAGTCGAAAACAAAAGGCGGTGTGGCGATCATTTATTGATCCGTTTGCTGACTATGAGACCTTGTCCTTTGGGATTGGGGGTGATGATTTCACATGATCGGAGGGTCATGTGTGTATCTTTGCTGTGGAGATTGGGTTAGGCACGGAAGTGAGCGGCCTTACCACAGACTACCGATGCTCAGAGGGTTAACGGGGTCGAGAAGGCATTCGGGAAGTCATTGGATGACACGTACACCCACTTGCGTATCTTCTTCACCCGCTAAAATTAAATTAAGAAATATCAATACTATCTTGGGGGATTGTATAAACAGTGCGTTTGTTAAGAGATGAGAGTCTGGTAGCTTCATGGCAAAAATTCTTTGAGAAGGGTTGCAAATCTGCCATAGAAACAGTTGCCCTAGAATATCCTAGTAAACGTAGTTTGTTTGTTGATTATTGGGAGATTGATAAATTTGATCCCAAGCTTTCTGAACTATTGCTTTCTCAACCATATAAAGCGGTTTTTAATGCAGAAGAAGCACTGAAAAATATTGATGTTGCATCTGAAAATAAGATAAAATTAAATTTTAGAGTCAGAAATTTGCCGGACACCAGTAAGATAATAATTAGACATATTCGAGCAAATCATTTGGGCACACTCTGTGCTGTAGAAGGGCTGGTTAAAAAAAGAACTGAAGTACGACCTAAACTTGAAGTTGCAGCTTTTCAATGTCAAAAATGTGGTGCAGTAATAAAGATAGAACAGGATGAAGATATTTTAAAAGAACCCTCCGAATGTTATGAAGATCAAGGAGGTTGCGGTAGGATATCATCATTTAAGCTATCTCCAACATTGTCAACATTTATTGATTTTCAAAAAATCGAAATTCAGGAAAATCCAGAGGGGCTTAGGGGCGGAGCACAGCCTGAAAGAATTAGTGTTTTTGTTGAAGATGATCTTGTTGGAGAAATAGCACCAGGTGATAGAGTAATTGTAAACGGAATTCTTCACTCCATGCAGAGAAGAAGAGGAACTTTTAGATTAACTTCTTTTGATAAAACGATTGATGCATTAAGCATTGAAAGCCAACAAATGGCATTTGAAGAGGTAGAAATAACAGAAGAAGATGAAAAAGAGATAATCAAAACCAGCAAAGATCCAAAAATTTATGAAAAGATGATGCACAGCATTGCTCCAACAATTTATGGAATGGATATAGAAAAAGAAGCATTAATTTTACAATTGTTTGGCGGGATTCCAAAAGAAATGCCCGATGGCACTAGGATTAGAGGAGATATTCATGCATTGTTTGTTGGCGATCCCGGTACTGCAAAATCTCAACTTCTTACTTACATGTCGAAACTTTCGCCGAGAAGTGTTTATGCTTCAGGAAAGGCATCGTCAGCTGCAGGTCTTACAGCTGCAGCTGTTAGAGATGAATTTGGAGAAGGCCAATGGACCTTAGAAGCAGGTGCGCTTGTTCTTGCAGATATGGGGATTGCTTGTGTTGATGAAATCGATAAAATGGATGATTCAGATAGAAGCTCGCTACATCAAGCAATGGAACAACAAGAAATATCAGTTGCAAAAGCTGGTATTAATGCAACTTTAAAATCCAGATGTTCAGTTCTTGCTGCAGCAAATCCAAAACTTGGAAGATTTGATGAATTCATACCGATTCATGAGCAAATAAATATGCCCCCCGCACTTCTCTCTCGTTTTGATTTAATTTTTTCAATCCTTGATAAACCAGGAAGAAAAAAAGATACAGACCTTGCAACCCATATTCTTCAAAGCCATAAGGCTGGAGAAGTCAGTGAAAACATTAAAAAAATTAAAAAATCAAAATATACCAAAAAGCAAAAAGACAATTTAATGTTAATAGTTAAACCCGAATTTGAACCAGAATTTCTTAGAAAATATGTTGCTTATGCAAAAAGAAATTTATATCCAGTAATGACTAATGAGGCATTAGAAATTCTTAAAAATTATTATGTTGATTTTAGAAATTCTTCTGAAGATTCTGTTCCTTTTACCCCAAGACAACTTGAGGCTTTTGTTAGACTTGCAGAAGCAAGTGCAAAAATAAGACTCAGTCAAGAAGTAACAATTGATGATGCAAAAAAGGCAATTTATATTATAGATCAATATCTTAGAAGAGTAGGAATGGATAGAGAGACCGGTAAATTTGATATCGATATCATTGCAACTGGAATCAGCCACAGTCAGCATGATAGAATGAGAAATATTTTGGATATTGTTCAACGACTTTGTAATGAGTCTACAGATGGAAATGCCTCTAGAAGCGATATAATATCAGAAGCTGAAATTAGTGGTATCGAATCCAGTAAAGTGGAAGATGTTTTGGATAGATTAAAAAGAAATGGCCAAATTTATGAGCCAATTCATGGCAAATACAAGATTACGGAATATTAACTTAAAAAATTAGGTCCAAATCCTATAGAAGCTGAAGTTTAGCAATATTTTATATGACTATAACCAAATCAATTTTATTGTAAATATAGGAAATGGATTAAGATTAATTACAAAATCTTTTTTTAAAATAATTTCCAAACGTCTATTCCAGTACCTTGACTCTTATCGTCATTTGAAATAGCATAAACTGCGAGTCTATGACCAAAAAACATTCTTTCTTCCCAAGTCCATTGATAGGGTTCATCATAATCAGTATGAACTAGTTCTGAATCAACATAAAAACAAACTCTATCGATTCCAACATCTTCTTGATAAGCATCGACTTCTACTGTAATCTTTCCGATAATTAAAGTAAACGGTAAAGGTAATAATCTAAAATTTGCAAAATATAAAGCATTGTAAGGTTTTATAATTTCTATTTTCGGTCTCGATGTCCCGATTGTAACATTTGCTATGTCACTGCTTATATTTTGCTGACCGTCAACAACTGTAAAGGTTGCAATATATTCTCCAGGTTTTGAATAAGAGTGTTCTGGGCTCAATAGATCTGATGTGTTTCCATCTCCAAAGTTCCATAGATATGTATATGGTAGTGCACCACCAAATACCGTTCCTTCAAATTGAATTGTTTCTTCTGCATTTCCAGAATATGGCCCACCTGCAACAGCATTAAGTTCACCCAAACCAAAAGCATGTAAATTTCCAAACCAGTAAGAATCTTCATCAATCCATGAAGTTCCAACATATATTGTTCCATCTTCATCAATAATTGGTGAAGATGCCGCTCGAAGATTGGAAATTTGTTTTCTCCATATTTCTTCACCTTCAGGACTTACTGCTATTATACATTTTCCTTCATGATTGCAGACATAGATAGTTCCATCAGCAGAAATTGCTGGCGATATGCATCCACCATTTCCACCAACATCTAATCTCCATTTCAAAGTGCCATTATTTGGATAATACGCATCCAATGTTTGTGTAAAAAAGTAAATTGTTCCGTCCTCGGCAATTGACGCACTTCCACTCATTCCCCAACCAACATTTGTTTTCCACTTTAATGTTCCATTTGGATAAATTGCATATAGGTAGTTGTCCCACGAATTGATGTATATTACTCCATCCTCGCTTATTGAAGGACTGCATTTTATATGATTTCCAGTACCAAACTTCCACCTCAGCGTCCCATTTGGATTCATGGCATATAAGTATCCGTCTGCTGATCCGACGTAAATTATTCCATCTTGCCCGATGGCCGGATCTGAAACTATGTAATTACCAGTTGTGTATTGCCACTTTTCTGTTCCATCTGAATTTACTGCAAATATTTTATTTCCCATTGTCCCAAAGTATATAATCCCATCTTCTTCAATTGCTGGTGAGGAGGCTATTGAATCCCCTGCACCAAATCTCCATTTTTTTGTTCCATTTTGATATAATGCATACAATCCAGCATCCCAAGAACCAAAATATACAGTACCATCTTCTGCTATTGCTGGCGAAGAGCCCCATATTAAACCATCTGTCATAAAACTCCACTTTAAGTTTCCATTTGGATAAAGCGCATAAATTCTTGAATTAGAAACAGATGCAACGTATATATTTCCATTATCATCAACAGCAGCAGAATTATCTTCAATATCGCTTGAAGTTTTAAATCTCCAAATTTCGGTATGCGGGTTGCCTTCTGTACTGTAAGGACTTTGAGAAGTGTGTCTTGCATCATGGCATTTCATCGGCCATGCAGAATCCATTAGTCCATCATCTGGATTTGTAGTTTGAATATTATCATCTAAGTGAATCAATTCTATCTGGTTATTTACGAAATTTAATTCATCAAAATAATAGTCTTCAGGACAGTTAGAGTCTTCTATGTTGCTATATTTCATTTTAAATTTTATCATATCTTCTTTATTACCAGCATATGTTTCAGCAGAAAAATCATCATTAACAGCTATTGTACCAGAAATTATAGATAAGAAAAGAATCGCAATTATAATATTAACTTTCAATAAGTTAATCATATAAACTCAGCCTGTTAAATAAATTATAGAGCTTTAATTTATATAGTTTTTGTCAATATTGTTAAAAGAAGTTATAATTTATACAAAAAATCTAAAAAAAAAAAAATTAATTTCTAAAAATAAGAAAAAATGATAAATTTTATATTTTTATAAGGCATTCGTATCATTATTGGACGTGGGAGGATATGTTAAAGAAGAAAATATTGACTATAGTATTTTGTATGCTGCTTATTACGACAAGCCTTTTTGTAAATTTTTATGAAAACACAAATGTAAAAGCCGAGACAGGTGGTGAAAGAGATAGCAGCAGTATTTCATCACTAAATGATTATGTTTGGCAAAGATTAGAAAATATATCTGATGTTGTAAATGATGCAAATTATTATAACGGCATTCCAAAGGGTCGTGCTTGGGCGACTGCAGGAGAGGACTATACGATTGATAGAATATTAATACCAGTCCTTGAGAATTATACAGAAAATTGGCAAAAACTTCCGATTGGATATGTAGATGACGAAGAATATAGAGAAAGGCAATACTCCTCAAAAATTGTTATAGAGGATTATGGTTTGACAATCAATGATGATTCCTATCCTTGGGAAAAATCGATACAATACAGTGATATGTTTCCTATTGGTGTAGGTAAAGAAAGGGCTTTAGATTATTTTTATAATCTTAATAATACCTTCAATTTTACAGAAGCAGACGTTTTTCCCACAGATATGACGGTTCTTCCTTTTTTTAACACTATGTATAATGATAATTTTACGAACCTGACAGGTGAACTGTTAAATGATCAAGATATCGTATTAGGTAAAGCTTCGTATTTGGACATTGAAGATCCTGTTCCCGAAGAACACTATGGATATGTTTTTATTTTATATGAGGAGCCTGGATGTGAGCAAAAAATAGAGAATATGACAGATGCGGTTGGTTGTATATTAATTGAAAATGAAACAAGAGAATATTCTTATCAAAATGCATCCCAATATAATTTTTCAATAATAAAAACAACCTATAACAGCAGTAATTTAAGTAAAGTAATTGATGATATTGATAATAATCAAACCAACTATATCGCCGATAATTTACATAATAACTTAACTATTACATTTACAAGTAATTTAAATAACTCTCTATTTTTCCCTAATAATGATTGGGTTGTATTAATCCAGAGAACCCCACCATCGGATTCTATTGACATCATTTCAGAAAAATTATTGAAATTGGGTCTTTTTGTATTTAAAACATTAGGATGGACAGATATATATAATTACCTTTTGTCGTTTGAAGAAGGTGGTCTTTTTACAGGAGCATATTATGACTTTACCAGGTTAATTATATACCAAGGGTACTTATTTTATATCTACAACTGCAACATTTTGCATCTATTTAATAGATGTAAAGGTTTTATACTATCTGATTTTGGCAATACTCATTTTATGACACATACTGTAAAAGATTGGGAGTGGTTTTCTGGTGCTTATTCGGATCGTTGGTTTTTCCCAATGATATCAGTAAATAATTCTGTCGGTGATTACCTAAATGATCACTACGATGAAGATTTAACTGTCTCAGGTTTTATTGAACAAGAATATAAGGTTCAATCTGAGGAATCGCCAGGTGTTGAAAGTTATAATGTAGTAGGTTATAGGAATATCTCTCACAGCCCATATGATAATATTACTATACTTTCTAATCGTATTGATGGTTGGTGGGGAGAAACACCGGGAGATTCTGGGGCAGGATGTGCTATTTTATTAGGTATAGCTAAATATTTTGACGATTATGACATCACACCAAAATGTAACCTGACCTTTCTTTTTACAACTGGCGAAGAATATGGTATGAGAGGCGCCCAACACTTTAGTGATAGTAATCCATTCAATAATATAACTTACGAAAATAATTTTATTAGATGGATAGGATTGGATCAGCTCGCTTTTGATTATACGTTATCAGAAGATACAATGAATTTAACGGTTCAAGTTTTAAATGATCAGGATAAAAATATTATGGATGCAATAGCAGAGGAAACACGATATAATGAGATAACCGATTATGGATTTAAAGCTTATATGCCTGAAGAACCTGGATCAGAAGATTTTGTATTTAGCCAAAGAGAAGAGTGTGATACAGTCTGTATGGTAAAAGCTGGTGATGATGTTTTATGGGATGGATACCACAGGTCTGGAATAAATTATACAGTGGGTGACGCTCTTGACAATACTGATAGAGATGATGTGAATGCTACTTTAAAACTTGCCTGGAACATCACTAAATATTATACAGTTAATCCTGGTTGCTGGATGAATGACATAACTGTTACCCCATTTGATTCGCCAGATGACCCGGATTCATTAAACGATTCAGTCGATGTAACTTTTTATACAAATACCGAAGTACCACACGACCTTGTTACTGCCAATATTACATTAATAGATAATTCTACACAAGAAAATATATCACACTTTGAAGCAAATTATGGCATTATTCATACCGATGAGATCACTTTTGCAGATAATCAGAAAAGTTTTATTTTTCAAATTCCCGATAGTTATCATAAAGGAGAATTTTATATTGATGTAAAACTTTATAACTCAACAGGTAGAATAAACAGAAATCTCGGTCTTAAAGATGCAGATGTGAATGATACAGAAACATCTGAATCCTTTTACTTATATCACCCATTTGGGTGCCCAACTTTATTCACAGATTCATATGAACAATCTCTTAGCAGTAGAATATCAGGTGCTGTTTTCATGGCCCATGAAAATGCAGTCGCAGATAATATTACAGTTTACTTAGATGAAGATCCTCCAACCATTTCACAATTTAAGTGCATGATTTACAGAGCCGATGATAATTCACTTGTAGGAACTACTGAAACTAAAATGCCAATGATGCATGATCCCACATGGGTAGTCTTTAATTTCTCTGAACCAAAACCTGCACTTACAAAAGATACAGAGTACGTATTAACCTGTTGGGGTCCAGGAAATGGAAGTCTTGCGACAATCTTTTATAAAGATTTTTCAGACAGTAGAGGAAGGTGGGTTACTGAATCGTTTGGCGATCCTCCAGATCCTGCCAACTTTTTATCTGAAAACAAACTGTATTCAATTTACTGTAGCTATACACCAGATTCTGATCCGCCAGAAATTAATGATATTGCAGCAGAACCGGATCCAATAGGTTTTGGCCTGGATGTTACAATTAATGTAAGCGTGTCTGATGTTTTAAGTGATATAGACCAGGTAAAAGTAAGAATTGGCCAACCTGGCGGAAGACAATCAAATAATACAATGACTAACACAGGTGGAGATTTTTACGAATACTTATTTAATGACACGTGGGCTAAAGGACAATATAACTATTCAATTTGGGCAATTGATGATGAAGGTAATCAAAATGAAAGTTCAATCTACACATTCAACGTATCTGCTGATGCTACGATTGGCATTGCCACACTGAAAGATACCTATGGTGCTGCAGAGTACATCAACATCACAGATCCACCAACACCACCCGAGGATTATTATCTGACGGAAAGAGGACTTGATTACAACAAGTATTACAACGCAAACACGGGAAACGACGTTTTGCAGGCTTATATGAACCCTGTAAACTATCTTGAAGAAGACGAATGGACTCCAATAAACAACACCCTGGACGTAATTGATCAACAGCATCCTGCTTATGAATATGGTTACAGGGCAGGAAACGAAAAGGGACTTTACTCGACCTACTTCAAGCCTAACATCCAGGACGAATGGCCTGTTGCATTTGCATACGATAGATCAGATGATCCAACTACAGATGTTTTAAGGACAAAGCTTGTTGGAGTTGGTTATCTTGATCCTACTCAAAACTGGGATTACGAATATCTGCAAGGTGTTTTGGACAGCCAGGGACACATTGAAGACTATTCTGCAATCTATGAGGATGTCTTCACTGGAACAGATGTAAAGTGGTCCTACGGCAACATAGGAATGAAAGAAGAAATCATCTTAGGCGAGGATGCCATAACAATGCTTGAAAACAACCCACCAAGTGCTTACGGCCTATCAAATGACGATTCGTATCTTGTCTTTATCACAAGGCTTGACTACCAGAATCTTGAGATGCATGACTCATCTGGGGCTTTACAAGGAAACTTTACACTAACGGATACAGGAATTGACTTCAAGGATGCTTTAGGTCATTTCAAATGTGCATTGCCTGTAGGTGATGCATACGAGCTTGAAAACGAGCTGAATAGAATAAAACTCACGTACAGAATAATACAGTACAATGGAAACAATTACCTACTTTCAGGACTCAAGCTTGAAGATTTAGAAGAAATGCAGTTCCCGGTTGTAGTCGATCCGACTCTAACTGTGAAATCCTCGACAAACGATGGCTATATTCTAAACGGAGGCAACACGTATTCAACGGTTCAGAGTGCTTCAACTGGTACGGTTTATGATGGCAGTGATTACCTATACATAGGTCAGCGTTACGCCCCATTTGGAAAATATCTGTACGACATTTACAGAAGCTTTTTGTATTTCAACACATCGTCATTACCATCAAATATAGTAATCAACTCTTCAACAGTCTCTTTGTATTGCTATAGCGATGTTTCAAGTGCAGATTTTGACATAGTAATTCAGAACGGTCAGCCGATATTTCCACGTAATCCTCTTGAAAGTGCAGATTACAATAAGAACTACTATGCTGGAAACGGCGGAAGTATCAACACAACTAGCCTGGCCAATGGTAGAAGCAATATCACACTTACAAATCACGATTGGATAAATCAAGACGGCATCACAAAACTCTGTCTTAGGTCCAGCAAGGACATAAATGCTGTTCAGCCCAGCACATCAGAGTATGTAGTATTTTACAGTAGGGAAAAGACAGGTTTTGATAACTACAATCCTTACATAACAATTGAGTACAGAAACCAGTCAAAGATAAAAAACACAGGAGAAACAAACATATCAGGTTATCTTTTGATACAGGTTCAGTACAACGATTCTGGAGACTGGATAGTTGACAACGACACAATAAACGAAACCGAACCAAGAACAATTAACTCAAGTGACCAGCTAGCCTTGGACTTGATATTCAACGGAGAAGTCAGTACAAGCGACCTTACAAATGGAGATGGACAGTACAGGGTCTATGCAGCGTTCAGAGATCCTGATGGTGAGCCCCTTATATGTGATGATGAATCGGCACTCGAAGCTTGGTACGAATTTGAAGTAAATACAACCTAAAACTCTTTTTCTTTTTTTAATTTATTATAACTAACTAATTCTTTTTTCAATAGATTTTACTCTATATCTTAGGCGATGATAGCTTAGTCACAGCTTTTTTAGCAGCACCTCTATATTCTTCACCTATTGTATCTACAACGTGCTCTAAAAAATTATTTTTCATATCGTTCCAATTAAGGGTAGTAACACCTAGACTAATCTGTTTGTTTACCTTTGGTGCTTTATAAACAAAAGGAAACCAATTCCCTTCCCTTGTATCAGAATTATCCATATGCATTATGTAATTCTTTTTAAGCATTTTTTTCTCTAGCAAATAAACTTCAAATTTTCTGTTGAAATATTTGTAATTTGAATCCCTGTCATAATATCTATATTCAAGTTCGTATGTATTATCAATAGGTATTGTTCCTCTCTTCATGTGCACCACAAAAACAGAATAAAAATTTGCTATTTAATAATTATTGAAAAAAATTTATAATTGGATTAGATAACTAATCCATATAGTATTCTGGTGGGTATGGTTCAGGTTTTAATCCCTTTCTTTCTCTTACCTGTTTGACAATATCTGTTTGAAGTTGTCTTGGTAAAGGCTCAAATCCCATATTTTCAGTATTCCAAAGAACTCTACCGCCAGTAGCAGAACGTATCGCAGAAGCAAATCCAAACATTTCAGCTACAGGTGCTTTTGACTCTATATTTACACTGTCTCCTTCTGTTATCATATCTTTTACTTCTGCTCTTCTTTGGTTGAGCTCTCTTGATGCATCTCCCATTAATTCTTGTGGTGTTGAAATAAATACTTTTTGCATAGGTTCTAAAATAATTGGGTCAGATGTCATCATTGAACCATAAATTGCATTTCTTGCAGCAGGTATTACTTGTGCGGGACCTCTGTGGATCGCATCTTCGTGAAGCTTTGCATCAACAAGCTTAACTAATAATCCTTGACAAGGCTCAGATGCAACAGGTCCACTTTTCATTACCTCATCAAAAGCTTCTTTGATTAATTCTCTTGTTTCAAATAAATGCTGTATACCTTTTGTTACGTCAGTAATAATATTAAGTCCATATATTCCAAAAACACCCTTTGCAACATCTTTATCCATGCCCAAATCTTGAAGTATCTTGATTACTTCCTTTTTATATTTTTTAACATTGTCTGGGACTTCATTATTGTACAAAGCTTTGACTATATTATTAGGAAGCGGTTCTACTTCAATGTAAAATCTATTGTGTTTATTAGGTGACTTTCCTTCGAATTTTCCAGGACTTTTTTTGGCAACAGTTTCTCTATATACGACAATTGGCTCAGATGTGATAATATCTATCCCGTGATCATTTCTAATTCTGTATTCGGTAATCTCTAAGTGCAGCTCTCCCATTCCAGACATTAAATTTTCACCAGTTTCCTGGTTTATGTTTACTTGTATACTTGGATCTGCTTTTGATACAGATCTTAAAACTTCAATTAATTTTGGCAAATCTTTCATATTTTTTGCTTCAACTGCAACCGTTACTACTGGTTCTGAAACATGTACAATTCTTTCAAAAGGTTCTGCCTCAGAATCAGAAACCACTGTACTTCCAGCAACGGCATCTTTTAGACCCGTAACAGCAACGATATTTCCTGCACTTACATACTCTACAGGTATTCTATCAATTGCTACCATTACGTTTACTTGTTGAACCCTGTTTTTGCTTGGCATTCCTGCAACATAAACTTCTTGTCCTCGCTCGATTTTTCCGCTGTACATCCTACCAACAGCAATTTCTCCAGCATGTGGATCTAGTATTATTTTTGTAACCATTAGTGCTAAAGGTCCATTTTCATTACACTCAATCATATTTTTACCAAGTTTACTTTCTTGGTCTCCTCTCCAAATATGAGGAATTCTATATTTCTGAGCTGAAGCAGGAGAAGGCAAGTGATCTATAACCATATCAAGAACTACTTCGTGAATAGGTATCTTTTTTGCAAGTGTTTTTTGATCACCTTTGCTTAAATATTCGTAAATATCCTTAAAACTGAGTCCAGTTTGTTTCATGTACGGTGCAGATATTGCCCAATTATAATATGCTGAGCCAAATGCAACAGATCCATCTTCAACTTTAACATTGTACTTTCCTTTTTCTTCTGGTGGAAGAATTTTATTTAAAAGTTCATTGAATTTATTTATAATCTTTACAAATCTCTGTTGCATTTCTTCTGGAGTGACTTTTAACTCATTAATAAGTCTGTCACATTTATTTATGAAAAGAACAGGCTTGACCTTTTCTCTAATAGCCTGCCTGATAACCGTTTCCGTTTGTGGCATAGCACCTTCAACGGCACATACAACAACAATTGCACCATCAACAGCTCTCATGGCTCTTGTTACATCTCCGCCAAAATCAACGTGACCCGGCGTATCAAGTAAATTAATTAGATAATCATTTCCTTCAAATGTATGTACCATTGATGCAGATGCAGTATTAATTGTAATTCCGCGGTCTTGTTCCTGGCCTTCATAATCAAGTACTAATTGTTTTCCTGCGAGATCTTCACTCATCATACCGCAACCCGCAAGAAGATTATCTGAAAATGTTGTTTTTCCATGATCTATATGGGCTGCTATACCAATATTTCTAATTTTATCAAGTTTATTCATTAAATTCTTTGCTTTTGCAATATTATCTTCTTTACGTCCCATAAAATAATCCCCTTAGTTTATCGAATTATCGAGCAGATCGAGCAACACGCTCTAAATCATTTTTCTTTGCAACTGCAAATGATGCAGGATCGTTTTTTGCTCCCTTCATTATCTCATCAGCAAGGCATGATTCTATACTCTTTTTATTTTTATGACTGGCATTTAATGCTCCATGACAAATATTTCTAAGAGCTATATCTAGTCTTCTCTGAGGAGCAATATCAACAGCTTTAGGAACAAGTATTCCTCCAAATCTTAATCTTGTTGTTTCTTCTTTTGGAGCCGAATATTGTAAAGCATCTACTAGGGCTTGTACAGGGTTGTCTTTTGTTTTCTTGTCTAGAATTTCAAATGCCCCTAGAACTGATTTGTAGGCTTTTGTTTTCTTGCCAGAATAAACTTCGGTTCGCATAAGGTTGTTAATAAGTCTTTCAACTATAGATACTTTAGATTTACCAAATAATCTGTTGGCATGAGGAGCGCCTAAAAAGAAATCCTTTGATTCCAAGTTTAGATATCTTTCAAGTCCTTTATCTTCAACTTTAATCTTTCCCATATCATATTTGTCAAATATTGGAAAGAAACTGTTTAGTTCTATTGATTGTTTTTTATCAGTCATATCTATCTTCTCATTGGTTTCTCAACTTTACCCTTTACAAGTTCATGTAAGGATACATCATTTACTTTTATAACTTTAAATCTAACGCCTGGTATATCTCCATAACTTCTACCCATTCTGCCGCCAATTCCTTCAACTAACACCTCATCGTGTTCGTCGATGAATCCAATAGCATTATCTCCTGGAGCAAAAGCTGTAATTTGTCTTCCGTTTTTTATCAATTGTATTTTAACACATTTTCTAATTGCAGAGTTAGGCTGTTTTGCTTCGATACCGACTTTTTCTATAACTATTCCTTTTGCTTGAGCAGTTCCGCCCAACGGATCTGCCTTCTCTTTTAGTTTTAAAACTCTTTTTTTATAGTACCTATCGCTCCAATTTTGTCTTTTCTTGTCTTTTTTTAACTTTCTTGCTGCATTTATTCCTTTACCCATGATACACCTGTTAAGATAGAAGTGAGCCAGTATACAGCTTTTAATATTTAAATGATATCCTTGGGAATGGAATCAATATTATTACAAAAAATTGAATGAATGTTAACAAAATTGCATAAATTGTCAAACCTGGAACCCAGTTTCCTTCCCTTATCATAGTAAATAAGAATTCGATATTTATTGCAAGTAAAGTAAAAAATAATCCGGGTGTCCATCTTTTTATATTATCTTTAAATTGGAATTGATTTATATCATTATAAATATTGATGATTTCTTTTAATTTATCGATTTGAATACCACTTTTATCATATTTCTTAATGGTAACATTATTTGACCCTATAACACTGGGAAATGATGAGCATATAAGAAAAAACACAATTGCAATACTTCCAAATGTAATTATTTTCCTCATAATTTCCCCAATAATATATGGGAGTAAGTATTATATAAACCTTGCCTACATATATTATACCAATATGGAGGAACATAAACGAAATTAAAATTGATTTCAACAATATTTATTTTTTCATTATTTCTTTTTTCGTTTAACTGTATTTCAATTCCAATTGAAAGAAAACAATTTGATTTAAATAAAGGACAAACACTTTATGTCGGTGGTACTGGTCCAAACAACTATACAAGAGTTCAGGATGCAATAGATGATGCAAATAATGGAGATACAATTTTTATTTTTGAAGGAATTTATCATGAATCAAATATTACAATAGATAAATCAATTGAAATTATTGGAGAAAATAAAGAGAATACTACAATTGATGGAGATGAATCATATAAGCATAATGTAATAAAAATTATCATGGATTATGTTAAAATTAGCAATTTAATTATTAAAGACTCGTGTCCCCAAAAAGCAGGAATTACCATTCGATCAAAATATAATGAAATTAATTATTGTACTTTTGTTAATAATGGATATTTTGGAGGTATTTGCCTTCCACAAACTTCTGAAAATAATATAATTAAAAATTCTTCGTTTATTGATAATTTGTGGAGCATACATATACAAGGATGGGATAGTCCTTCAAAAAATCATATAATATCCAATTGCTATTTTAAAGATAATTCAATCCTTATATACTATGCTGATAATATTATAATTGAAAATTGTATTTTGGAAGATTGGTCAGGTATACAAACAGATTATATTTGCAATGAAATTAAAATAGAAAATTGTAATATTTCAGATTATACAACAGGTATAAGTATTTATAGTACAGGTGATGATATAAAAATTCTTAATTGTTCAATTGATAACTGTACTAATTACGGAATTTATATCTATTATGAACAAACTGATCTAGAAATAATTGGCTGTAATATTAGTAATACGGGTTCCTCTGGAATAATATTTTGGACTTATATTGAAAAAAGTAAGATAAAAGATTGTTATTTTATAGGAAATAAAGCATCTGGAATATGTTTTTTTGGCGGAGTTAAATACGTAGAAATATCAGATTGTCATTTTGAAAAAAATAAAGAAGGGATTGATTTTCATATGCGTACATTATTCAATAAAATTTACAGAAATAATTTTATTGAAAATAATTATTCAATTGAAACTAGTTTTCATAGCATATGGTTAAAGTTTATGTTTAATTTTTATAAAAATAACTATTTTGATATATATGACGGTAAAGATTGGAATGGTGATGGATTTGGTGAAAAGCCTTTTAAAATTTATGGTTTTTTAAATTTGGACTTAAGGCCTAGAATTAATCCATATTAATTAAATGTGACTATATCACAAATTTTTTAAATAAATAGATTATTTGTAACAGTAAATTTAGTGTTTAGAGGGAGGTGTTTATATTAAAAGAACAATATTAATATTTGTATTATTAATAATAACATTATCTGTAATGGTATCAACAATAAATGTAAAATCTGAAATAATCGAGATAAATGTAGGTATTAATAATAATTCTGATGATGCAATTCCTACATCCACATTTGATGGATTTAATGAGTCGTTGCCGGACTATAGGTGGACGGTCGCAAATACTACATATGTATTTCACACAAATGAGACTGGTAGAGATCAAACCTTTAATAATTCATTTGGCAATTTGTCAGTTTTAATAATGGGAGGGGGACAGGATGAGCATTTTTTCGCATCTTTTCCTGGCCCTTTTGGAACAAGAATTAAAGATAATATTGAAAATTTTATACTAAATGGTGGAGGTTTTATTGGTCATTGTGCTGGTGGCGATTTTCCGATAGAACGATCCGATCCATATGTTACAAATATTGAAAAAATATATCATAAGTCAGCTTTCCTTGATACTAATATAACAGTGACAACGCATTATGGAGAAGTATTTTTAAGTGAATTTATGTCATATGACACAGAAGGTAACTTGATATTTACATTTGGTGATAATCAAGATCCGACGAGGATGGGTACATATGCTTATCTTTATTATTCTGGGTGGAATTATACGAATGAATCGCATTTATTAGGTGCTGATGTTTAGATGCTATAAATTTAGATAAAAGTCATCCTATTTTTAATGGCTATCATGAAGATACTTGGCGAGTATTGTGGTCAGGAGGGATAGCATGTTATGTACCTGACAATGAAAAAGCTTCAATAATTGCAATTTACCCTAATAATACTCTTGAAGATAATGAATCTACGAAAATAAATGCTTGGTCTTGGTTAAAAGAAGGTGAAGATTATCTAAACATATTTGGGACTTGGCTTGATCTAATTTTATCTGGACGTTTTAATGAGGCTAGAGAGTTTCTTAGAGATTTGGCCAAGGCTAATAATTGGTTTTTTAAACAAGAGAAAGATGAATATATTAAAACTGAATTGTCAGAAAAACCTGCAATAGTAACATTACCCTACGGCAATGGGCGGGTTTTATTGGCAGGGTTCCATCCAGAGTACCATATATGGGAAGGAGGTTATATTGATAATTTTAATGATAGTGACAATTTTCGAACCTTA
This sequence comes from uncultured Thermoplasmatales archaeon, assembly GCA_964618505.1. Lineage (GTDB taxonomy): Archaea > Thermoplasmatota > E2 > DHVEG-1 > DHVEG-1 > CAZUBH01. Next base: position 57,885 of record CAZUBH010000014.1, read on the forward strand.
GATGATGGCTTATTTCAGTGGAAAGATGACAATGGATGGCCATTGAATCTTTCAAATGTAAGTAAAGGTGTAAATGATTGGTTTGTACGGAGAGAAACAGCATGGGCATCTGGTTTAGTACCAGATGAGCATCTACCACCAATAT
>CAZUBH010000015.1:0-53584 GCA_964618505.1 uncultured Thermoplasmatales archaeon
TTAAAAAATTTATACCAAATATTCAAAAGTCCTAAAAGTTAGGTGTCTGACTATAGTTGAGTTGAAGGAAAAGTGACACCTTTATCCATACTTACTGAGAAATACACACCCGCAGGTTCTCTGACATCATGCCAGGTAATATAGACATTATCGCCAGAAACAGCTAAAGATATATCTGCTTGAGTAGCACTTCCTTCATCGTCATATATGAATATTGGATCGGAAAAACTAGCTCCGTTGTTAGTACTTTTCATTAATGCCACTTTATTACCATCATCTGTAGTTTTTAACTGAAAAGCAATATAGACATTACTTTCTTCTGCAGCAATAGTTGGCTGGCCTGACCCTGTTTCACTCTCAGATGGGATAAAGATAGTTTCAAGATCACCAAAGCTTTGTCCATTATCTGAACTTATTACAAAATCAAGTACGTTATTAGCTGGATCGCAACAATGTTCATAAACAATGTAGACGTGATTTCCTGACGTTGCAATGGATGCTGCACCTGAAGCACCTGTTGTTGATCCGATTAACTGATTTTCTTCAAAGCTACCTCCACCATCAGTACTCCGTGAAAAATAGACATCGACTCCTTCGAGTTGATTATCAATATTACGCATATCAGTCCATACGACATAGATTGTTCCATCATCTCCAACTGCCATTGCAGGAGCACTTGGTTTATCATTGAGTGGGCTATGAGAGATATCATTGACCATGACATTAGCACTAAAAGTAGCATTACCTGTATCATCAATGGTTCCTTTAGCAAAATAGATATCTGGACGTAAGTTGTCTGATACATTACGCCAATCCTGCCAAACTGCATAGACAACATCATCTTTTACTACGACTGATGTTTTTTCGCCCCCAATTGCTTGTCCTGCATCGTCTGAGTCATCATTAATCTGTATATCAGAGCCAAATGCGGCCGAACTGGGAAGGCACAATAATATAATTACAAATATCAAAACCATGATAATGAGATTTTTTGAGAGTGTTGCTTTCATAATATCCAACCTATGTCTTCATTTAATTTTTAGAATTTTTAATAATTATAAAAACTATGCCAATTGCCGCTAAAAGCAATAATGTCTCAAAGCCAGGGGTTCCCTTCTCACTTGCTCCATTATTATGACCATTTCCATTTCCTCCAGAGCTGTAGGGAGCTGTACCTTCCGGTGCATAATCGTACCATGCTTCGCCAATACCAACATCTCCATACTCAGCATGTTCAACAGCATACGCTTCTAAATTATAATCGATACTAGTATCAATGTCTGAAAACGTATATGAAAGCGTATTTCCATCGTCTGAAATTTCAAAATCAGGATTGGTATCGACTGGAAACGCTGCAACATCTCCATTTCCACTTGCCATACCAGAACCTTCGTTATAACTTACTGTATAATATGCTGTAGCAGTTTTATAGAGGTAGATATAGTAAGTTATCTTTTCATCGTCAGTAATTCCTCCTTTAATCGTAAGAGAAACTTTGATATCAGAGCCTGAGACGATCTGAGTCACCTCAGTGATGTCAATTTCATCTCTTTCTCCAAAAAAGTCCCATAATATATCTGCATCATATCCGTTATATTGGTATATATCTCCAGACGAATCAATTTCTCCACTAACTGTAAAACTTAATAAAAACATAACTGTTAGGAACACAAATAATACATAACTTTTCCATAATCTCAAGATTGTCCTCTCCTCTTAATTATCAACCCATTTTATAGAATTATAAAAAAATAAGTTGAAGAAATTTTTATTTTCTTCTTATGATGATTAAGGCAATACCAATTGCAGCAATTAAAATAATTGCTTCAAAACCAGGGGTTCCTGATGAACCATTCCCTCCGTTATCTCCATTTCCCCCGTTTCCGTTGCCATCTCCATCACCATCGCCGTCTCCATCTCCAGCAGAATACCATGGCGCATAAGTGTTTGGTGCATAATCCCACCATGCTTCTCCGTGCTCAGCATCGATGTCAGTATGTTCTGCGTTAAAACCATAAAGTGTATATTGAGCATCTGGATCGCTAACTTCAAAACTAGCAGTAAATGTGTTTCCAGAAATTGGATTTTCTAATTGTGATACAGTTCCAGTGAAATCACCAAATCCAAGTACTGAACCTTGTCCATTTGTATACATTATCATATAATAAGAGGTCTCGCCTGATTTTAAATGCATTGTATATACGACGTTTTCTGTATCTGTCATGTCCCCTACAGTAGTCATTGTAACTGTTGCAGTTGTTCCTTGGATAGAATATGAGACGTCAGTAATATCTATGTTATTTTTTGTTCCTGAATAAGCTTCCCATGAATACGATTGATCAACTTCTGACCAAACTTGATGCCATACATCATTTGTACCATCACTTTCAGCACTTACTGAAAACGTTGACAGCAATAAACTAAATATACATACCAATAACAGACTACTTTTCCATATTTTCACAAATAATTCCTCCACTTTTTAGGGTAAACCATAACATGCCTTTTAAATATATCGAAAATTTAAAGATCATTTCTTATTAAAACCAAAATATTTTTAATTAAAAATTTAGTTACCAGTTTCATTCACTTAGGAGGATGCACAAAATGAGTGAGGTTATTAAATCATTTGGAAATAATGCAGGGATAGTGTGGGATACATTAAATAAAAAAGGTCCACAAGTACAAACAAAAATACAGAAATTAACTAAACTTAGAGAAGAAGAGTTTTACGGTGCTATAGGCTGGCTTGCAAGGGAAAATAAAGTTCACAAAAATAAGAGAACTTATAAAATAGGAGATACAAATCTTACTAATGAAATTGGATCTAATGCAGGTAAGGTTTGGAAAATTCTTGATTCAACAAATGAAGTTGATGTAAATACAATTGCAAGAATAGCAAAAATCGAAAAACGTGATTGTTATTCTGCACTTGGGTGGCTGGCAAGAGAAGGCAAAATCACTGCCAAAATAAAAGTAAGAAAAAGGTAAAATATCGGCTTTTTTTATCAATCTTTTATTTTTTCAATTCATAGTTACCTTTTTTCCAAAAATATTAAGTATTATCAAGTCTCTTGGTAAAAAAGATAATAAAATGAATTACACAAGAAAAAATTTCCTAGAAAATAAAATTTATAAAATGCAAAAAACACTATCTGGCCTAGATGACATGATAGAAGATTGTAAAGATAGTGGAGAAGAAGATACATTAAAAAATCTAAAAAATTTCAAAAAAACAGTTTCAAAAGAGATAAACAAAAATCAAGATAAATTAGAAAATCTCAAAAATAGTTATAACTAATTTTATGGATTCATAAGATTGTGGAGAGTTTTAATTTGGTTGAAATAAAACATATAAAAAATAAAGAAAATTTTAAAGATGAAATTTCAAAAAAAGATTTTATTGACTTTTTACACAAACATTTGGGACCTTATCGCGATTCAAAAAAAGACATTGAAAAAGCAATAAATTATGCATTTTCTAATTCAGAGGGCAAGGGAGGCTTTTTACTAGCTGCAATTGATAATGATAAAATAATTGGCGAAGTTGTCATAAATGATTCAGGAATGTCTGGTTATATTCCTGAGCATGTTCTAGTTTATATTGCCGTTCACGAAAGATATCGCGGTAAAGGTATTGGACGATTACTTTTAGATAAAACAGCCGATTTATGCGACGGAAATATCAAATTGCATGTAGAATATGATAATCCCGCAGTACATTTCTATGAAAATTTTGGTTTCAAATCAAAATACGCCGAAATGAGATATAGCAAGGACGGCGACACCTGATGGCAAAACTTAAGATACACACGGACCGTGTTATCAACAACATAAAAAAAATTAACGATTTAATGGAAAAGCACGATAAACAATGGACTCTTGTAACAAAAGTTTTAGGCGGACATAAAGAAACACTAAAGAAAATATTAAATTCTGAGGAATTGCTAAGAACACACTCCATAGGCGACTCCCGTGTTTCTAGTTTGAAAAATATAAAGAAAATACGACCAGACCTTGTTACTTTATATCTCAAACCACCAGGAAAATCATATATAAAAAATGTCGTAAAATACTCTGACATATCACTTAATACTGATTATTCAACAATTAAAGCTCTAAATGAAGAATCTAAAAGACAAAAAAAGAAGCATAGAGTAATGATCATGATTGAAATGGGAGAACTTCGTGAGGGTGTTGTTAGAGATAAATTTTTAGATTTTTATGAAAAAGTCTTTAAGATGTCTAATATAAATATCATTGGACTTGGTACAAATCTTGGCTGTATGTATGGAATTGAACCAACTTTTGATAAACTCATTCAGCTATCTTTATATAAACAACTCATAGAATCAAGATTTAACAAAAAATTGAAATTGATTTCTGGGGGAAGTTCTATTACTCTGCCACTTCTAAAGAAAAACAAGGTACCAAAAGCAGTTAATCACATGAGAATTGGTGAAGCTGTATTTTTGGGAACATCTCCTCTTACAACAAAGAAATTTTCAACTCTTTCTACAAATGCCTTTGAAATGTATAGTCATATTGTTGAACTTGAAAAAAAGGAAAGTAGGCCTGATGGCGTAATTGGCGATGGCAATGTCGGTCATGCAGAGCTAAGTTCAGATTCAGAAAAATTAAAAAATGAATTTAAAGCTGTATTAGATTTTGGAGTTGTTGACGTAGATGTAAAAACAATAAAACCAAAAAATAAAAATGTAAATTTTATAGGAACCACTTCAGATTTAACAGTTTATAGTCTTGGAAAAAATTCTAGAAACTACAAAACTGGAGATTATATAAAATTTAATCCTAGTTATATGGCTGTTGCACGACTTATGAATTCAAAATTCATTGAAAAACAGGTTACTTAGTTATTTTTCAATACCTCTTCTTCTCAATATATTCATTTTATCTAGCGGAGAGGTTTTTGGTTTTTTACTTTCATAAACCGAAATGGTTGCTAAATTTTGATTTTTAAATTCTTGTTCAATTTTAGAAATTTGATTTTTATTTAACGGCTTTACAGAGCATGGCCTTAAAGGGGTGTTAATTTGTACTTCATCAGGGTTTAATTTTTTCACAATATCTGCAATTTCTTTTGCATATTTCATATTACTTTCAATAAACATAGACTGTACTGTAAGTTTGCCTTCGTATTCTTTTGAGAATATTTTTGCACCTTCAAAAATCTGATCAAATTTAATCTCTTTTGATGGAGAATTAACGATTTTTAGTAATTCATTATTATGGGCATCCATCTTTAAACATACGACATCCAGTTTTTGTAAGTCTTTTCTTACATCTTTATCATTTAATAGCGAAGAGTTTGTTAGAATGGCCATAGGTACATCTGTTAAATTTCTAATTGCATCAATTGTATCCCCAATATTTGTTGCTAGAGTTGGCTCACCAGTACCTGCGAGGGTTATAACATCAGGTTTTGTTTTCTTTAGAGCTGATTTTAAATCAGATTTAATTTTGTCAACTTCAACAAATTCTCTTCTTTTTATTGTTTTTTCAATTGTCTTTCCGAGTTGGCAATATACGCAATCAAAGGAACATATTTTGTCATTAGAACAAATTAAATCTACACCCAATGATTTTCCTAGCCTCCATGAGGAAACAGGACCATATACAGTATTCATATTTATCATCTTAATTTTTATAAGGCACTAAACAAATAAATTTCAGAGTTTCATCTCCTGTGTTTACGAATTGATGCCATTCCATTGAAGGCACAAAAAATACATCTCCAGGTTTTAATTCAATTTCGTTTGTTTTATCTCTTGCAACACCACTACCTTCCAAAATAAAAACTTCGTGTTCCCAATCATGTTGATGTAGAGGAGTATTGCCATTTGGTTCAACTTCAAAAAGTCTCATTGCAAAATTATTTGCACCATCTTTTTTTGAAATAAGCCATCTTAATTTTGTATCTTTTACTCCTTTTTCTTTGGGTATTTCAAGTTCAACTTCTGAGTAATGAACATGTTTCAATTTAACACCTCAATTTTTTAATATTTCTAAAACTTCACACCACATTTTTTTAATTTTATTAGAAGTTTTTCCATTTTCAAATTCTATTATATTTTTTTCCTCAACCATTGCTTTTGTTACAGCTGTATCGTATGGTATTTTTCCAACAATTTGTATGTTGTTATCAACGCAATATTTTTCTATTTTTTTTGTGTTTTCTAAGTTTATATCATATTTATTTATACAAACCACGGAGGGTATGTTAAAATGGTTTGCAACTCCTTTGATACGCTCAAGATCGTGTATTGCAGAAAGTGTTGGCTCTGTTACAATTAAAACCAAATCTGTAGCAGTAATTGAAGAAATAACCGGACAACCAATGCCAGGGGGCCCATCAACAATAATTAGATTCTTTTTTTGTTCTTCAGCAATATCTTTTGCGTTTTCTCTAACTAAAGTTACAAGTTTACCCGAGGCTTCTTCTGCAGTGTTAAGTTTTGCATGTGACATTGGCCCAAAACGCGTATCTGAAATATATGCAAAACCTGATTTTCTATCTACCATACTTATAGCATCGACTGGACAAACATAGCTACAAACCCCACAACCCTCACAAGATTCTTTATGAAGGTAAACTTCCTTATCTATTGCGTTAAATCTACAAGATTCAAAACATTTTTTACAATCTATACATTTATTTTTATTAATCTTTGCAATTTTCAAACCTTTGAAAGAGATTGTTTTTTTAATATTGGGTTTCAATATAAGATGAAGATCTGCAGCGTCAACATCGCAATCAGCAAGAACCGCATCTTTTGCTAGAGAGGCAAATGCTGCGGTAATTGAGGTTTTACCAGTCCCTCCTTTTCCGCTTATAACCGTTAACTCTTTCATTTGCCAACCTCTCCTTTTATTTTTTCAAAAAGATTTTTAAATTGATTTTTCCAATCAGGCATTTCATTTGCAAATGCAATGCCATTTGAATATAAGCCTGCGATTTTCTTGTTATTTGGTATCTTCATTATTACTGGAATCTTTTCTTTTTTGCAATAGCTATAAACTTTATCATCACCAATTCCATCTCTATTTACAATCACTCCAAATGGAATTTTTAAATGTTTAATCACATCAACTGCAAGTTTTAAATCATGAAGGCCAAATGGAGTTGGTTCTGTTACCAAAATACAATAATCTGAGCCGATTATGGTTTCAATAACCGGACAAGACGTTCCCGGGGGTGCGTCAATTATTACATTTTTAGTTCTATCAATTTTCTTTTTTAAATACTTTAAAACTGGAATTGCCTGCATTTCTCCAATATTTAGTATTCCTTGGTAAAAGTCAATATTTTCATATTTGCCATGTTCAATTTTGCCAATTGTTTTTTTATCCCAAGTAATTGCATCTTGAGGGCAAACAAGCTCACAACCGCCACAAGAATGACACAATTCTGGAAAAACAAGTACTTTTGAAGGAACAACCGCAATAGCATTGTACATACAAAAATCAGCGCATTTTTTACAGTAATTACATTTTTCCTCGTTTATTTTTGGCACATCTACTTTTACATCTTCACTTTCTTTTATTAAAGATTTGATAAATATATTTGAATTAGGCTCTTCAACATCGCAATCTAAAAATTGGATATTTTTTAGACTTAGAGCTAGATTTGTTGCAATCGTGGTTTTACCTGTACCGCCTTTTCCACTTGCAATCGATATTATCATTATTTCACTTAGTCACAATTATTTCCCATTGTGATGCTGATCATGAAATGCATGTCTGCTACACGAATTGTCTATGCTTGCTTTTTGCAGGCTACCATCTTTAAATGCTGAAATAGCATCTTTTACTTTACCTGTAGCACCTATGTAAACATCAATTCCAGATTCTTCAAACATGGTAATAGCACGTCTACCCAAACCTTGACAAACTAAAATATCAACACCTTCTTTTTTCATTATCTCTGGCGGATAGCCTTGGCCTCCCATGTGATGACTAGTATTGTTTACTACTTTAACGTCGTTTTTATCAATATCAACTATTGTATATGTAGGTACTCTTCCAAAATGCTCACCAACATAATCATCCAGCCCCTTATCGCCCATTGTTGGAATACATATTTTCATTATTAATCACCTCATCTGTTCATCCCAGAATGACTTTCAACAGTTGGATTATTTGCTGTTTTAAATTCTCCCTTTTTATACATCTCAATTGTATCTTTTACAGTCCCTTTCGCATCTGTAATTACATTAATTCCGGCTGCATTTAATGTTTGGTATGCATTTGGACCTATGTTTCCTGTTATTACAACTTTAGCACCTATATTTGCAACAGTTTGGGCTGCTTTTATTCCTGCACCACTTGACTCAGCAGTACTTTTGTTTGATATAGACTCAAACTTCATCGTATCTGTATCAATTACTAAAAAATACTGACATCTGCCAAATCTTGGATCTATTTGTGAATCCAAATTCTCTCCGGTTGAAGTTATACATACTTTCATTATTTTTCACCTCTTTAATTCTATATTTTCTCGACTTCCTTTACTATTTTTTTGAAATTGTTTGAAGCATTAACATTCTTATTAATAAATGCAACACCTTCATCTCCATTTTTTGCAATATTTGCATCAATAGGAATATCGCCTAAAAAAGCAATATTGTAATCTTTTGATGCTTTTTTACCACCACCTTCACCAAAAATATTTGAAACTTTCCCGCAGTGAGGGCATTTAAATCCACTCATGTTTTCAACAATTCCAATTATTGGAATATTCATTTTTTTAACAAAATTAATGGATTTTCTAACACTTACTAAGGCAACGTCTTGTGGCGTGGTTACTATTATTGCACCATCACACTTTTTTATAAGCTGGATGACGCTTAAAGGCTCGTCACCAGTTCCTGGTGGTAAATCTACAATTAAATAATCAAGCTCTCCCCATTTTACATCTCCCAAAAATTGTTTTATCGCTCCCATTTTTAGAGGGCCTCTCCATATGACAGGGGAATCTATTTGATCTAAAAAAAACCCTATCGACATAACCTTTAGTTTTGATGAGACGTTTACCGGAAGAAAACCTTCCTCGTTTTGCTCTGGTTTGATATTTTCAATACCGAGCATTTTTGGTATAGTGGGTCCATGAAAATCACTATCTATTAGTCCAACATTATGATTTTTATTTGACAGAGCAACCGCTAAGTTTGCAGATACGGTACTTTTTCCAACGCCGCCTTTTCCACTTAACACAATAATTACATGCTTAATTTTTTCTAGGTTTTTATCAACTTTTGAATTGTCTAATTCTTTTTGGGGCATAGTTCTCCTCCGTACTTTTTTATTCTTATTAAAGATAAAAACAAAAAGAAAAAATTCTGATTTTAAGAACCTTTTCTTTTTATTTAGATAATTCGCTTAATCTTTCTTTTATAGCTTTTAATTCTTCTTCAAGACTTTTGACCATACTTTCTAGATACGATTTTTCTTCCTTTTTTGCTTGTTCTGGGGATATTTGCTCATAGGCTTGGAATGGCGCAGGCTCATAGTAACGATCGGGATAATAATCTCGATGCCAGAAGCCTCTTCCTCGACCCCAAAAGCCACGTCCACGACCCCAGCCTCTACCAAAACCTCTACCTCTTTGAGTTCCTTTGGTAAATCCAGGGCTATCATATCCAGCACAATACCCAAGACTCCTTCCAGTTCTTGGTCCTCGTCCTTCTGGTCCTGTTCTATCTCCACTTGGCACTATTTTCACCTCCTTGTTTTCCTTGGAATGCAATTTCCACCTTGGATATTGATAGGATATCCATTTACAAGAGCAGTAATTACTTTTTTTCTGGCTTTTTGTAGATCATTCCATAATGTTTTTCTTGAAACTCCCATCATTACAGCTGCTTCTTCTTGTGTTAGATCTTCTAAGTCTACGAGTCGCAATGCCTCAAGCTCCACAATCGTTAAATTAATGAACTGCTTTGGTATATTTTCATATCCTTCTGGTCTGAAATGGGTTGGCTCAGGCATATTGTCAACCCATCGACGTCCACGACATCTGCCACGTCTTCGTCCATGTCCGGGCATAATTACATTCCTATATATTACTCATATGAGAACAAATATATAAATATTTCTGTTGTTTGGGGCTTTGCACATAAATTAGCAGATCACGATATCTTTTGTGCAGACTTAGAGATTTATGTGCAGAGTGATTAGGTTTAAATAGAATAAAAAATAAGAAAAATTAAGATTTTCCACCAATAATAAAGCAGATTAATCCATAATATGGATGTTTATATTTTGTAGATTATCATTTTTTTCTATCAAAATTTTATTTAACTGACAAATCATCTACAAATAGGCTAGCTGATCGTGAATTAGATTGTTTATAGATAAGTTTTTGATTTTTTCTTGTTTTAACCATTTTTTTAAGATTATTAGTAACATTTTCCATTGTATATCACCTCCCATGGATACTTTTTTACAATATGATAAAAAGATTATATATCAGAATGAATATTTACAGTTCTCACAGTTTCTTTCTTTGTCTAAATTATTATTTGTTTTTAAAATAAAATTTTTACATACTTCATGTTCAAAAACTGGACGTTTGAGCATGCTGCATCTAATTACTTTTTTAACTTTAATTGGTTTATTGTTTTTTCTTCGACCTTTTTTTCCATTCATATTTTATTACTCCAATGAGTTACTTTATGTAAAATCTAAAACAAAAACTCTCAAAAATCCGTAATAAAAAAACGAAATTATGAAACTTTTATTTTTACTTTTTAACGATACCATATACTATGCCCTATCTTAAATAGTTATGCGTCACATCAATTAATGAATTTTCACATAAATTTGGAATATTATAATTTATAGCGCTGGGGAGGAGATTTGAACTCCTGAGGTGCGAGCACCAGCGGTTTTCGAGACCGCCGCCGTGGGCCGGGCTTGGCTACCCCAGCAAATTTTTTCCAGTGGAAAGTTTAATCAAAGTCTTTTTTATATGCGTATCGATTCCCTTGAAGATTTTAATTAAGATATTACCTTCAAATTCTACAAAAACAATCGATGTTAATAAAAATTTAAAGATATACGATATTCTAAAAGAAATTAATATGAATCCAGATACTTCAATTGTAATAAAGCAAAAAACCCCAGTGCCCATAGATGAGGTAATAGGAGACACAGAAAAATTAACAGTAATAAAAGTTGCTTCAGGCGGATAATTGCTCCCGTAGTGTAGCGGCCAATCATGAAGCCCTCTCGAGGCTTCGACTCGGGTTCGAATCCCGACGGGAGCATTCACTCCAACAGGAGAAACTGCGTACGCTCGTGCCCTATTTTTTTCTAACTCGATTTTTTGCGTTTCAGCACCGCTTTGCTGTTCCACAAACTCTGCGTTGGTTTTGTAGAATTTCAGCACGGCACTGATCCAATCGTAGGGTGCGTTGCGATAGTAGTTTTTGGCAAATTTCACATAGTCTTCTGTGGTGTCTATTTTTTCATGCCCCATCCATTCTTTTACATCCCAGATGTCCCAGTGCTTTGTTTCAACCTTGCTTCTTATAAGTCGAGCGATGGCACACCAGTGTCTCCAGATATAGGGATGAAACTCTGGATAGCGGTCTCCAATGTGATCTTTGAGGTATTTTCGTAGGTGTTGTGTGGATTTGAATGGTTCACCACTTCTCTGTAGGTAAAGATAGTCCTTGGAGTGTTCATTTGCTACTTGTGGTCTCCAGCATTCAATGTAGTTTCGGAGACTTTTCTTTTGTTTACTAGTCGTTAGTACTTTGTCTGGCCAGATCTGTCGTGGTTGGTTATATTTCTTGGTTTCTGTGATGATCAAGTATCCTTCTTTGAGATAAACATCATTGACACTTTGTATGAGAACTTCACTTGGCCTCCATCCAATGTGGAAGCTGTGTGTGAGGATATGTGTTACCAGTGCGTTGTCGTAGTTGTTGTTTGAATATCGTGTATGAAGAAGTTTGTGGACTGTTGGCGGTAGTGGTATCTGTTTAACTTTTGCTTTTGGTGGTGTTGGGGGTGTGTATCCCCAGATGTTTGCATCAATTCCAAATGCTCGAGCAAAAGTTTTAACAGTTTTCCATTCGTTGATGATCTGATGTTTTCCTCGTTTGTTCTCGTAGTCTACGTATTCTCGATGTTCTAGGTAGTTGATGATTTGTACTGGGTTGAATTTTAACCAGTTAATTGGAAATATTGGGTGTTCTGACATTTTTTGTGCGTATCTAAGTCTGTCTTTGATGGTGGATTCCTTTTTTCGGTATTTGAATACCCACCAGTGTTTGATAGCATCAAAGAGCTCTTGTTGTGTTTCGTAGTCTTCTGGGTGTATTAGATAGGGATTGTTCAGACGTTCTGTTTCTAATTTTTTTGCTAATTCATATGGTCGTTTCACCATACCTGCCCCTTGTGTGGGCTTTGGGTGTTTGACATATGGTTGGCTTCTTTTTTGATGATTGTTTTTCCATATTTGGTTATTACCTCCCACCAATCCTTGGTCTGAATTGGTTAAGATTGAATTGATAAAATCGTTAATATTTTTTTGTGAATCATTATTCACGTTGTATTCACCTTGAGTTTGATTGCCAAAACATCACAATAATGGTAAGTTATGGTACTACTAAAAATGTTATAGTAATGGAAGTATTTATAAGTTTCGGTATAATACAGTAATTTATGGTACGACCAAAAAAGAAAGGACCAAAATATGAGAAAAAATCTGTTTCAATAGATCCTGAACTCTATAAGTGGGTTGTATCAAAAATTGAAATCAAGCGTTTTTCGTCATTATCTCATGCAATAAATGAGGCATTATTAACTCTCCAAAAAAATATTGACTCAGAAGAATAAAGACACAACCTGTTGATTTCTATTATTACAATACTTATTTATCAATATGATTGATATCGATAATGAGGTGAAGAGGGGATTTGCCATCTCATGAGATAGAATGGGTATTAAATAGTAACTATGACAGAAAAGAATTGAGAAAAATAGTTATTACTAAATTTTTAGAAGAAGAAGCAGGTACAGGTAACAAAGAAAATACTAGCAAATACATATATTATGTTGAAACTTTACGAGATAATAGAAGAATCTTTTTAACTAGACCTGCTGTATTAAACAAGGGATTTGATTTTATTATTCATGTCGAAGACGAAATATTTACTCACATCTCAGTAAATAGGGGTAGAATGTATAGGAATGATGTTCCGTCAATGGAAAATATAATTGATGATTTAGAAAATAAAGTTAATAGCGATAGAGATAAATTTAACCAATTAGTGCAATTAATTGAACGCGTATATTGTTGCAATGATCCGAGTTCCATGTTAGAAGAAATGGAACAAATACCTTTTGATGGGGGATATAGTAACGAATTTTTATTAAAGGTCATTAAATGGTTCTTTATTGAACAAGATATCAGATATTGGAATTGGTCTGGAAGAAATATGTTTTTCAACAGAATAAAAGGCATTTAGGTTTTTTTATTAATTGTATATTTTATCTTTGAATCATTTCCAATATTTTTCTGTTTCATTCTTTTCTTAATTATTGGTAAATTTTTTTCATCCTTTTCAATACCTATTGAGTTTCTATTGAAAATTTGAGCGACAACTGATGTAGTACCAGAACCAACAAACGGATCAAGAACAGTATCTCCTTCATCTGTACAGGATAAAATAATTCTTCTCAATAATTCTATTGGTTTTTGTGTTGGATGATCCCCTGCCCATTTTTCTTTTTTAGTAGTCAATGGAATGGCCCATAAATTTCTTGTCTGTTTACCTCTAGGATTTATCCTATCATGAATCTGTGTTTTTGTTAGATCGTAGTTAAATTTCCATTTTTTTCCATTTCCATTTTTAGATGCCCAGATAAGATGTTCTGTACTTTCGGTAAACATCCTGCATGTTATGTTTGGTTGTGCATTAGGTTTGAACCAAACTATACTATTATTGATTTTAACTTCTTCAATATGTTGTAAGATAAATCCAATTTGGTAAATATTGTGAAATGAGCCACAAACCCACAAACTTCCACCATGTTTTAGTATTCTTAGGGATTCTTTTAACCATTCTTTGTTAAACTGAAAAAACTCGTCTTTGGAGAACATATCCCATTCTTCTTGCATGGTTATATGTTTGCTATATTTCCATCCCAATCCTTTTTTCTTTGACATATTATAAGGTGGATCAGCAAAGATTAAATCTATAGATTCATCAGGTATTTTTTTTAATTCTTCTAATGCATCTCCAAGGATAATTTGATGATTGGTTTTCATTTGTGGTTTTCCTCCAACCAATCTTTCATTAATGTGTTTATTTTTGTTGACATCTTAATATCATTATTTTCACAAACTTCACGAAATTCCTGTAATAGGTTTTCATCCACTGTAATGGTAAAAGGTATTTTTGCCATTCAACCCCTCAAATAATAAATATTTATATGTATAACTATTAATTAATATTTAAACATTTGCCATTTGTTTTTTATATTGCTCCAATCGATAATCAAAGAGATTATAGTTTAGAACATTGTCATCAAAGTACCGATACAGATTGATCATTCTATTTTTACCATCAGTTGTTAACCAATAATTTCCATCTGTTATCCATAAAAATAAGAATTCTCTACTGTCGTTTGATATGTCTTCGTTCAGATCGATATATTCATTTTGGTTGATCCCTATTTTTGTCCCTGAAGTGGAATAAAAATTTGTTTCAATGAGTATTTGTGGTTTAAGATCATAGAGTAATACAAAATCAAATTTCTTAAGTTTTCCATCTTTTTTCTTTTTTATTCCTTTAACATATTTTTCAGTCACATATGCATATTTTCCTTTTAGATCTTCTATTGAAAAACCCTGTAAAGCATCATCTCCAATAGTAGTTACATTACAATTATTGAAATATTTGTCTGCATTTACAAAATCATGTTTATCCAAGATTTCTGAAATTTTTATTTTACCGAAATTTCCATGGATGGACTTCGTATCTCCGGGTATCATTTTATTTTCTAGAAAGTCTTTGATACTATAACATTTTAAAATATTATTTAATCGGAGATTCATGATAAGATACTCAGCTATTCTACTAGCCACATCAGTAAAATGAGGATTAGAAATTCTATTATGGATAATTTTTACATTTTTAATGGCTTGTTTAATGTAAGTGAAAACAGTGCATTTAAATAAAAATATTGCAAAATCAATTGATTCTTTGTCTCGCTTATTATCAAGATAATAAAGCGCATGTTCAATATTTTTAAATGGAGCTTGTGAATCAGTTTTGTTAGATTCTTTTAAATACAGCTTTTGGAATAATTTATCAAACTTTAAATTATTTTTCAAGTAAAGGAGAATATCTTGTTTATTAATGCCATTTAAAATATTAATGTCGAATAAGAAATGGATTAATTGAGTGTTAGTAAATCTGATAAGCTGGAATACTTCTTCGAATATTTCGAAAGATTTTGGATTATCAATTAGAAATTGTGACAATTCTTTAGAATTCCATTGATTCTTTTCTTCTAATATTTTAATTTCTTTTTCATAATCAGATGTGTCAAAAGATCTATCTTTGAATTCTTCTTGTATGAATTCATAAAAAGATATATTTGAAGCAAAATCCAAATATTTTTTTACATTCTCCTCAACCATTAATGTCTAATCATATAAACTCTTAATAAAACTATTGAAAATACATAAGCATGAGGATGAAAAAACAAAAAATTATATCTAATCAATTAAAATTTTACCATGCTATGTATTTAAATTGTATATTAAGAAGATAATCACTCCAATAGCTAAAAAGATAATTCCCCTTCTAAATAGTACTTGAGAGACATATAGCCAATTGCCTTTTATAAGAATTTTAAGTTCATTTAATTTAACATATCTTAACTTTTCAGATAATAGTTTTTCATTATAATTCTTAGAATAATTATTAAGAAAAAAATTTATTTTCTCTGGTGAAATTAAATTTATTTCTTCAATGATAATTACTTTTAAAGAAAACCAAACTGATATTATTAAATGGATAATTGCTAACAAAAAGAATCCAAGTATTAATGATGGATAAATAGAGATGCTTGTTAGATTTAATGTGAATTTCCAATCATCTTCTATAACATATGCAATAATGAAACTTAAAATTGCTATTGTAACTCCTAATGATCCTAACAAGGCTATAGCTTTTGATTCAATTATCTCTCGTCGATGGATTTCGCTATTTTCTAAATTGTCAACTTGAGATAAAAATGAAGGTGTATAATTCTTTTTAGTTGTTTTATTAAAAAAAGCCGTTGATATGTCCTTTGCTGCTTTTTTATTTCTTTTTATATTTTCTTCTTTCTTAATAATCTTATTAGCTATATAAGCTTCAAGAGGCGGAAATAAAAAGTAAATAAATGTTTTTATTTTTTTCATTTATCCCCCCGACCCATTATAAGGTAATCAGATATTGTTTCTGCTATTGGTAAATCTGCACACTTTTGAAGCCAACCCCATTCGCCATTTGGATTTATTTCCAAGAAATAAAATTTATCTTTTTCTTTTATTAAATCAATAGCGCCAAAAATCAAATTATTATTTTTGACAAAATTGATGCATTTTTTACTGATGTCTTTAGGAAGATCAGTAGGAATAAATTTTAATCCATCCTTCATAGTTCTCCAGTCAACTGGGACATTATTATCTGATGATTCAATTCTAACTGGATATATCTTATCTCCTATGACGGTTACACGATAATCTAATTTTTCCTTTAGAAACTCTTGAAGTATTATTGGAGCAATTTCAATTTCTAAACTTGATACACTCTTAAAATTAGTTATTAAATTTGTAAAAATAAAAAAATCCTGTTTCTCATATTCAATTAAGGGCGAATATAGAGATTTGGCAATTATTTCTCCTTTACATTTATTAAGAAATTTTTCCGCTTCGTTCTTATCTGAAGTAATGCATGTCTTTGGGATGTTAAAACCGATTTCTGATGCTTTTTTAAGTTGAAGAATTTTATTTTCCATAATATCATTATAATTTGGGTTGTTTATCCATAAAACATTGTTTATGCATAACATACCTTCGATAAAAGCGTGCCATTGCTCTCTAGCATGTTTTAGCTCTGGTGTTAAATTTTTATGCTTTTTTTCAAAATCTTCAAATGGTTTTCCAGGTCTCCTAAAAAAAACACTCTTGAGATTATTATTCAAATTAAAAATTTCACATCCATTTGATATCATGTATTTAAAATCAGGAAATGAAACCGAACAATTTGATTTTGGAAAAATCTCTGTATTTATTCTTAAAAATTCTTGATGTCTTTGTCTTAATTCTTTTACTACAAAATCTACTGATACGTCCCATTTATTTGAAATTATTAAAATCAATCCTGTTAATGCCCCCACATCCTCGAGTCTTTTTGATCCTCTCCTTTTTCAATATCCATTTTCTTAGTTGTTGGACCATAATTAGATTTTGAGTCTATTGCTAGAATCTTTTTACCGTTTTCAATCGTCATAACAACGGATCTCTCATCGTCGTAGAAAAATTTTTCATCATGGTTAACTCTATTTGGTGACATGCATTTCTTTTTAAATCTAAATAGAAATGGTTTTTCCATTCAACTACTTCCATCAATTTTTTTATAAATAATAATACTAATTAATATCTTAATATTTTCTCTTTATTGAATATAACCAATAATTCTTTTTAAAATTAAAGTCCCCGGGTTAGATTATAATATCTGTTTTCAATCTGGCTCTATTATATAGTCACCTGGTTTTTTATCAGTAAAATAAGTATTAGGATCGATATCAATTTGTATCCTTGAAAATTTTTTTATCATGTATGATAATTTTATTGTGATAAATACACAATAAACCACTTCTTTGGTCGTAAATCTATGTTTCCGTTTAGTTTCATCAACTTCAAAATCATGTTTTGATGGTCTCCAAAATAATCTATCATAAGTTTTAAGTTGAATAAATAATGATTCTTTTATAAATGGTTTTAATTTTTTTAATAATAATGATGGAGATAAACCTTTCTTATATTCATCTTTAATATACGTTTTCAATGCTTTTCTTTCTAAATAATCAATATAATCGCCCAAATATTTTACGGAATCTCTTGTCCAATGAGGAAGATATTTTAATTCGCGTCTTAAATAATATAATGGTCGCTTTGGATATTTTGGTATTAGATTTATAATGAGTTTAATTGCCTTCTCTTTCTTAATATTTGAACTAACGAGATCTGCTGATAATTGTTCTATAAAATTTATTGTTCGTTTGGACAAAACAATTCCTGATAGTTTAATAATTTCGTTATCGATTTGTAATCTTTCTTTTTTGGGGCAAGTCTTTCTCATAATTTCTTAGTTATCCGAAAAGTTTTTTTTATATTTAAGACATACTTTCAAGTTAATGGTTGTAAATTCTGAAGGTGCTCTAAATACAATTAATTCATTATTGATAAAAATAGATGATATTTCAAAAAAAGAATATGATGAAAAAAGCACAATAAAAGAATTTTCTGAAATAGTTTTTGATGTTTTAAGGTTTGTTAGATTAAGTGTTAAAGGACTAAGAGAACGAAGTTGGTATCCAGAATATTGTGAATTTATTTATTGGCCACCAGATGGTTTACCAACTTATAGCGAATTTTGGGATCATTCTAAAAAAATTACAATAGGTATTGCGTATGAGGAACACATTAATGAATTAAAGAATATATTATACGATTGTAAAAAAGATTTTGAAATGATTCAACACATAGGTAAGAAAAAACAATTTGATAAAAAAACAAATTCAAAGGTTATTGAAATATTAGAAAAAATTGAGAAAAATACGGGCGAATCAAATCAAAATTTAATTATAATATCTAAAATTCTAAAGAATCAACCCGATTTGATAGAGGAAAAATTAAAAATATTATTAAAAGATAATTCGATTAATAAAAATCAAAAATCAGAAATTGAAAAATTATTAAATAAATATAATAAAATAACTACCATAGCACAAAAAACTGAATTTTGGATAAAACATATACGAACATTAGTGAAATTTACTCCTTTTATTTTAAATTTGATTAGTTAGTTCTAAAAGGATCAATATTACTATAAATCTCTACTGGATTTCATTTTTAAGATTTCAAATATTTTATTATTATCGATGTTTGTGAATAATTGGAGATATTTTATTAAATGATGTGCCCACTTTTGCGGTTCCTTATACAAATGTAAAAATATAACTCTATAACCATTTTTATATAATATTTTTCTTCTATATTCGTAGTTAAAATTTGGTGAGCCACACACTTCAATATAAATCCCAAAAGGTATTAAGTAGAAATCAGGCGCCCATACTCTTGGTCTTTTGTTTTCATCCCATACAAAAATTGGATGTTCATAAGTCCATTTAATTCTCATTTCTTTTAATACATCTGCAACTTCTTTTTCGGCATTCGTCATTTTATCATAAATTGATACTTGTTTCATAATAAACCTCCAGAAAAAGTGAAAAAAATAAAGAAGGGTTTTAGTGAGTAGAAACAGAGTGTACACTCAGCCAAAAAACGGGTCTATCTTGTACGCTCCAACAGGAGTAAAATCAATGCGTCCCGACGGGAGCACTTTAGCTTTAATTTGAACTTAGCATATATTACAATTTTAAAAATTCGAAAAATGCTATTCTCATCTTTAATAAAATAAAAAAAGATAAAATAATTAATTATTTTACATCATATACTCATAGCTTGGGGTCCAAAAAGTTTCATACCACCATGTATCGTAAACAATCCATATTCCATTTATTATTCCCCAACCAACAAATAAGATAATTAACGCGATAACAAAAAATGACATATGATTTTCTTTTGGAACTTCCATAAATATTGGTAATCCATGATATAGTATGAAAAGACCATATATGCCAGCTAAAAAAATCAATATCAATGGGACAGGGTCTTGCTGGATTGCATTGAATATGCCTGCAATCATCATTGGTGTGAGTACATATATTCCAAGCTTCATTGCCTGCATTTTATTCTGCTTTGCTTTAAACATTGGGGCCAAGATGTACAATAGATATCCAAAAATAATAACACCTGCTACAGATAATATGTATAAAAGAAAAGCAAATGATAAACTTCCACCAATGCCTGCATCCCAAACAAAGAAATATTCAATAAAAATGCTTATGAAAACAAAAATGTTCAAAATTCCAGCATAGAACAGAATATCATTTCTCGATATTTTTTTATCTTTTAGCCCCTTCATGGCTTTTTTAGGATTAATCATGATGTCTTTTGCCTGATTTATATATTCCATAATATCCATACCTTTCTCCCCTATCAAACAAAAAGAATAGCAATTATCAGCTAATAAAGTTTTTATAAACAACATCAAAAAACTCTAATCATAAAGCCTATAAAATAATGATAATTTACCATTTTTATGAAAATAGCCCATATTTCAGACATCCATGCAAATCTTGGTGCAGATTTTGATAGTGAAATATTTGAAAAATCTGTTAAACTTTTGAACTCAATAGAAAAAGATTTTGTATTTATAACGGGTGATTTAACCACATGGGGACTTTTAGAAGAATATGAAATAGCAAAACAGAATCTAGATAAAATTGAGGGGAAAAAAATAATAATACCGGGAAATCATGATGAGCGAAACCTTGGTTATAAATTGTTTCCAGATTTTTTTGGTGATCCTAGCTTTATAAAAGATTTTAATGATATTACATTAGTTGGACTTGCTTCAAGTGAACCAGATAAAGATGAAGGCAGACTTGGAAGAGGAAGACATTTAATGATTGAGGAAGGTGCAAATAAAGGTAAACTTACAATAATTGGACTGCATCATCATATTATACCAGTTCCGAATTCTGGAAGAGAAACAAACATTATTGAAGATTCTGGAGAAACGCTTGATATTATCTTAAAAAACAACATCCCTTTAGTTTTAATGGGGCATAGACATGTTCCATATGGGGTAAAAATCCACAATACTCTTTTTGTTCATGCAGGAACTTTATCATGCACCAGAACAAGAGCACACTATGGACATACATTTAATTTAGTCGATATTGATGAAAATGGAATTATCGTCACAGTTTACAATGCGGAAAATCAAAAAGAAGAAAAAATGATTAAATTCAATCAAGAAGACGGATGTTACATAAATAGATATTATGACTGTGAAAAAAAGATAGATTAGCGTTTTAGAGTTACTCCTCTCTGGTTTTGATAATTACCAGATTTTTTTTCGTATAATTCAGATGGAGCCGATTCCAGATTTTCAAAAACTATTTGACAAAATCTATCTCCAATTGGTATTTCAATATCTTCGTTATTTGCATTAAAACAAGAAATTGTAAGCGTTCCACAAAAGCCAGCATCAACCTTTCCAAAACTTGCCATTACGCCTTTTCGGGCATAACTTGATCTTATCCAAAGTTGAGAAGTTATTTTAGGGCCCATTTTTACAAATTCTTTGGTGCTTATCACAAACCATGTCATTGCAGGAATTTTTACTACTCCCTCTTTATTATTTTCGTTTGTTTTTTTAATATAAATTTCTTCTATTGTTAGATCATAACCATTTGGAGTTAGATTTTTTTCATTAAAAGGCTCTATTCCTATTGTTTCATTCATCATGGATTTTTGTATGTCTTTATCTGAAAGAACAGTCATTTAGTTCACTAATCACTCAATTGTTACTTTGTTTATGATAACATTATCTAGTGGCTTATCACTATTGTCAGTTTTAGTTTTTGAGATGTTCATTACAACATCAAGTCCATCAACTACCTTGCCAAAAACTGAATGATGCTTGTCAAGCCAAGGTGTTGGTGCAACGGTTATAAAAAATTGTGAGCCTCCAGTATTCGGACCTGCATTTGCCATGGACAAAATCCCTTCACATTCATGTTTTAAATCAGGGTGAAACTCGTCTTTAATTGTGTAACCAGGCCCGCCTCGTCCGGTTCCGTCTGGGCAACCACCCTGTATCATAAAACCTTCAATTACTCTATGAAAAATTAAACCATCATAAAAACCATCATTTGCAAGTTTTATGAAATTTTTTGTAGTAATAGGTGCTTTGTCTTCAAAAAGTTTAATTTTAAAATTGCCTTTGTTTGTTTCAAATAAAGCTTTTCTATTCGTCATGTGTCAAATTCTCCTTATTGATTTTCTATTATCATACTATTTATTATTACGTCGTTTGTTGGCCAATCACTCATTGCATATTTTGTAGTTGTTTCAACTGATGCAATTTCTTTTACTATATCTAATCCTTCAATTGTAATGCCAAAAACTGCATAATTGCCATCAAGTCCATGTTGGGCTCCATCACATATGTAAAACTGATTTGTTCCCCCAACGCCAGCACCGGTACTGGCCATCGCAATAGCTCCATCGTCATGGAGAGCATCTGGATCAGTTTCAAATTCTATTTGGTCAGAATTATGTTGAGTGCCGTCAGGTTCAAATCCACCGCCTTGTATCACAAAATCATCAATTACTCTATGAAAAACAAGACCATCGTAAAATCCATCATTTGCAAGTTTTACAAAATTATCAACAGTATTTGGTACTAAATCTTTGTAAAGTTCAACTTTTATTGTGCCCATTGATGTGTCAATTATTACAATTGGATTTCCTGTCGAGGTATCGCCATTATTGTTTCCTCCGCTGTTTTGATTTAGAACAATAAATGCCCCTGCACCCACAGCTACAATGATTACAACAACAATAATTCCAATTACTAACCCTTTGTTTTTAAAAGGGCTTTGTTTTTCAACAGGTCTTGATCTTTTTCTTTGTGAAACTTTTTTAGATGCCATATTATCCTCCCATGTATTAAAATCATCTTTTAAGAGTTTTTATTTTTCTTTTTTTCGACCTTTGCCTTGGTCTTTAATCTCTTTTTTTCAAGTTTCAGCTTGTTTTTATCGATTGATTCTGATTCAACATTTTTCATTATTATTTCTTTTTTTGCTGAAAGGCCACTTCTGTATTTATATGTGAACGTCAAAGAGACCAGGATGTAAATTATTAAAATAACTCCTACAAAAACAACTAATTCCTCGCTAATATTAAATAAATAGTTTAATGCAAGAATTACCGAAAGTAAAATACCACCTGCCCACGCGTGATGTCTAGATATGTCGTATTTTCTTTTATATTCGGATAAATCTTTTTTTGTCATATCAAATCACAAAAATTCTATTCCTTTAGGCAATTTATCTAGATATTTCCTAAAGCCTTTGGGCCATTTTTCTGGGTCTAAACCTTTTTGAGCAAGAAATGCAGTTGCCCATCTTTCAAGACCGATACCCGAACATCCACTCCAAAGTTCACTTTTTTGTGCCTTTATATTAAATGCACTGATGTATTTGTCTCCAAGTATACTTAAATTCTGAAACTCCAACCATTCGGATTTTTTCCTATCTCCTCTATAAGGCATGTAAGCTTCAAAATCAATTGTACCTGTATCTTGTGTGCCTTTATCTCCTATTTTACCTGCTTGTTGCATATACCAGGGAGTTACCCATGCCATTCTCCATTCAAGATCAAAGATTTCATTAAATACATGTTTGTATCTATCAAGCATTTTCTCTCTCAAATCTAATAATTGTTCCTTTGTTCCAATGTAAACGGGTTCTAATCTGTGAAACTCGTCGACTCTTTCTATACCATGTCTTCCCCCAGATTCATATCTGCAAGATATGGCAGTTTTATCATAAACAAATACGGGTAAAGATTTTTCAGAAATTGTTTTTCCCTTAAATGACCAATATATCAAAGGACATTGGGCATAACAAATACCTGACCTAGGATTTTCTAGATTATTTTGTAACTCTTCATAATCTATCTCTTTTGTAATTTTAGTTAGATCAACAAATCTTTCCCATTTTTCATAATCTCTTGTTTTTGGTTCTGCTACATAATAAAATTCTGCAGGCATGCCTTCAAGGTGGCCAGTTTTAAGCCAAACATCAAATGGAACAATTTGTGATTCAATAATTTCTTGAAATCCAAGAGGTTTTAGAACTTCTTCAATAGCAATTTTTTCCATTGTTTTTATTATTGCTGCTGCCTGAGGCCGGTAAAACCATTTTCCTTTGGTTGGCCCTTGTTTAAGCCAGTCAAGATTAACCATTGCTTCAGTTGGATCTTTATTCCAGATTGGTTTTTTTTCGCCAGATTCCCATATAGATTTCCAAAACTCAGCTTTACCTTCATAATACTGATTTTCCACTTTCTCTTTAACCAGTGTTATCATTCTATCGATGTAATTTTTTCTTAAAAATTCCTCATCAACTTCATTTAGGGAAATTGTGGCTTTTTTATTTTTTATATCAACATCTGCAAAAGGTATTTTTACAATTTTCAATGGCTTTTTTTCTAGATCAAATTCAATCTTATAATGTAATATACTGATCTCCCTTACTCCTAAGTGATGCTTTTTACCAAGCTCTTTAGAAATAGAGTTTTTAATTTGCAATAGCACACTGTGAGGGCGAAAATTTCCTTCTGAAATTATTGAAAAGGAAATATGATTTTTGTCAATTTCAATATCTTTAACATCAACTTTTTTTTCAGAATCTTTTTTTATAATCTCCTTTCTGATAACTAAAATAAAATCCTTAACATCTTTTTTAATATTTGATATATCTGAGCTGAAAGAAAATTTAGCCTTTAAATTAAATCTCATGATTTACAGTTATAAAATTTGAATACTTAACTCTTATCAACTACTTTTTTTGCAACTGAAACACAAGCAAGATAATCATCTATTGTGTGAATTATTGATGAAACAGATTCACTTTCAATTTCTGCTTCAATTTTATTTTTATTTATTTTTGACTTAACAAAATCAAAATCATCAATTCTAATAGATTTTAGGACTTTTTCAGCATTTGATTTGGTTTTACAATCTATTTTCAAATTGCATGTCACTTTCATTTTAACTTACCATCTGTTTTTCAATTAATTCATCGGATTTTTTAATGAATTCTTCTTCTTTATCAAGGGAAAGTGTTGCACCTGAGGCAATTTTATGACCTCCACCATAGCCCTTGAGCTCTGAAGATATCTTTTTCATTACAAATCCTAAATCTAAGCCGTTTTTTACTAGTTCTTGATTGCCTCTACAAGATATATGAATCTCGTTTTCCTTTTGCTTTCTTGCAATCGAAATTAAAGGTTTTTTATCATCAAATAAATAATTCACAGCAATACCTGCAATAACTCCGCCTAGAGATGAATCATCCGCATAAAAATATCTCATAGAATTTTTTTCTACTGCTCCGTCTTTTTCTAATTTTAATAAACTATCCAAAACTTTTTGCTTGTAACTTATCAATATCTTCTTTCCTTCTTGAAAAGCCTCTTTATTTCCAAGACAAATGCAAAGTCCAAGCCCTCTGTTCCAATATTTCCCGCAAGCATCCAAAATATCTGCAAAAATTTCAAGTTCACAGCCGGTCATTTCAGAATAGTATCTTTTTCTTATTACTGTATCAAGTATGTTTTTTTGAACTCCTTTTTTTATTAATAAAAACAAAAGATATGACTGAAGTTTAACAAGCGACTGATTATCAACATCTTCAATTTTAGTGTCTTTTTCAATATCAAGATTGCTTAGTATCTCTCTAATTTTACTATCATTTCCCGAAATTCCGCTAAAATAAGGATCAATTGAAAAAAACAAAGCTTCATATACCGTCTCTCCAAATAACTTTATTGATGTTTTCTGATTTAAAAATTTATTTTTTAAAGCTTCATTTATAATTTGGGCATTCAGTCCTTTCATTTTACCAATATATTGTTTATCACCTGTGGCACCTGCAATGGCTAGTGGTGCCAAATCCTCATTTTTTTGACTAATTGCTTTTGCAAAAAAGTAAGAAAGTGTAGCTCCAGAAGCTTCATAATTTCCATCTATTCCACAAGAGTTTGCATTAATTTGAACAATGTCCTTTGTTTTTTCTTTTCTTACATATTGATGATGATCAATTACAATTGCTTTACAATTAAGACTTTCAATCTCGTCTAACTGTCCAGATCCCATATCTGAAAATATTATGAGCTTGTTATCTTCTTTTAAAAGTCTTTCAAATCCTTTATTGAATGGATTTCTCATTAATGAAGCATGAAAATCATAACCTGCTCTGTAAATAGCATTACAAATAATTCCTGCAGAGGTAATCCCGTCAGCATCGTAGTGAGAAACCACTCTTATTCTACTATCTTTATTTAAAGATAATAAAACATCTGCTGCATTTTTGCTTAATTCTAGAATATTTTCCTGCATGATTAAAGGTAAAAAGAAAAACCATCTAAAAAAGATAGTGATTAATCAAACATCAATTTTGCTTGACTTGGACTATATTTCCATCCTTTTGGAAGTTTATTTTCGGAAAGATAGTATTTTGAAAGTCGCCTTATCTTTGATTCAGTCAACTGCAAGTTTCTTTTATTTTTCAAATCTCTTTTATTTGTATCAAGATGTTTTCTTATCAAAAGGGCAGTTTTTATCAGATTTTTAAGATCCTCAGGCATTTCTGATTTTATATTATTGTTTTCAAGTATTTTTGTAATTTTTTTTCCAGTCGCAAGTTTTACAGATGGCACAGCATATTGGTCTCTTAACATCATTCCTATTTCACTTGTGGATTTTTCATTTTTTGCAAGTTCTATCACTCTTGATTCGGTTTCTCTTGGATTAAGAGCACTCCAATCTGGATGACTTTCCCTAATAGGTTTTGTTGAACCAGATTTGCCCTTTCTTCTTGCATGTATTTTTGCCATAACACTGTCTCCATTAGGTTATAGGAGGACTCCTAATGAAATTCCTATATATAAAATTAGAGGTTAGAAAATTATTCAATTTTCTTAAACCTTTTACTTAATTTTTTCATAACGCCTGGAAGCGTCGTATATTCCATATCAGCAAGTGGAAGTCTGTGCGGTTCGAAAGGCCCATGTCTTCTCATATATTCTGTTATTTGCTGTGCTTCTCTTCTAATACCATCAAATGCAGGATCATCAAACATGTCAACGGGCTCTGTTAGCATTCCATTTTTAACCTGAAATCCTAGCGAAATCACTCTTGGAGGCCCATCAAATCTTGTACATTTTGCATCTTTTACAGAAACAGGCATTAAAGGTCCGTTATGTGAACCTCTCATCCATCCAGATACAAGATGACAATGTGAAAATCCTTCAAGTATTTCTCCAACAGCGGGAAGTCCAGATTGACCTCTAACAACGGCTACAGGATCATCTTTACCAACATACTCTCCTGCTATTTGATATAACTTTTCTGTTGAAACAACTGCAGCAGGTTCATCTGATTTTAATTTCGAACTCTTTTTGGGAAAAACTCTTTTTATTACAAAACTAGATTTAGCACCAATAAGGGCTAGAAGATCATACATTTCTTCTGGTGTTTTCATAAGTACGTTTTTATGTTTCATTATGTCCCAAACCTCAAAAATAAAACCATCATGACAAGATGGATCTATTATTAATCCTGCAGTATTGAAAGGGTCTGCAAACATTTTGTAAATTGGAAGGTTAAATGCCCCTGGCTCTGTTTTATCCATCATAAAGGCAATAACAGGTTCTGACTTTCTCTCAGTAAACTCCAGTTCTGCAATACCCGGCCCCATACCTTTTATATTACCAGAAAAAGCATCACAAAGTAAATCCTGACCTGCGCCGTACAATCCCAACTCACTAGCTTTTTCTGTCGCCTCACAAAAAACTCCCCAAGATAGCTCATGCACCTCTTTTGCATCAGCTCCGTTTGTATGAGTCATGATAAGCTCTAAATCATCTCCACAATTTGTAACGTGATAATCCTTAATTAGACCTGAAACCTGGGCATCTCTAAGTTTTATATTTGCAACTTCTTTTAAATCTGGATGAACAAACGCATGACCAGGCCATCCACCTACGTCCGCCTTAATAATACTAAATGTAGTTTTCATTATAGCCTCCATCTTTGGGTATTAAAAAATTGTATATAAATAATTTGGAAGAAAAATTGTAGTAAAGTATATATTTTTGTCATTATTTGCACTAAACTGCGAGAGTATCAAATGGCATTGAAAATATACAATTCATTAACAAAAGAAAAAGAAACATTTGTCCCTGTAGAAAACAAAAAAGTAAAGATGTATGTTTGTGGCATGACAGTTTATAGTGATGCGCATATAGGTCATGCAAGAACGTATCTGGCTTTTGATTTGATAAGAAGATATTTCGAGTACAAAGGATATGATGTAAAGTATATTCAAAATATCACAGATGTTGATGATAAAATAATCGCATCTTCAAATGAGAAAGGCGTTGACGCTCTTGAATACTCAAAAAAATTTACTGAAAGGTGTTTGGAAGATTTAGATAAACTTGGTATAAGAAGGGCAGACAATTATCCAAAAGCATCGGAAACCATTCCTGATATGATATCTATGATAAAAGATATAATTGAAAATGGATATGGTTATGTTTCAGATGGAGATGTATATTTTTCTGTAGAAAACTTTCCAAATTACGGAAATTTATCTGGACAAAAAGTAGATGAAATGAAGGTCGGAGCAAGAGTAAAACCAGGTGAAAAGAAAAAAAGCCCACTTGATTTTGCATTATGGAAAAGTGCAAAACCTGGAGAGCCTTTTTGGGATTCACCTTGGGGAAAAGGAAGGCCTGGTTGGCATATTGAATGCTCCGCAATGAGTAAAAAATATCTTGGGCTACCTTTTGATATTCATGGGGGAGGAATGGATCTTAGATTCCCCCATCATGAAAATGAAATTGCACAGGCAGAAGCAGCTACAGGAAAACCCTTTGCAAAATATTGGATGCATATAGGACTTTTAACTGTTAATGGAGAAAAGATGTCAAAGTCTCTTGGAAATTTCACAAATGTTAGAGACATGATTAAAAAATGGGATCCAGAAATTGTAAGGATTTTTTTTGCACAAGCTCATTATAGAAGCCCACCGGACTTTACAGAAAAAGCATTAGACGATACAAAAAAGAGCCTTGATAGGATTTATAGATTAAAAGAAAAACTAGAAAACATGCCCAAAGAAGAAAAAAGTTTAGAAGAAATAAAACTCTTAGAAGATGAAAATAAATATTTAACTAAAATAAAACAATTTAAAGAAAATTTTGAAGAAGCAATGGATGATGATTTTAACACTCCAAAAGCCTTTGCAACAATATTTGAATTTGTCAATGAAACAAATAAATTTTTAGGAGACAATCTAAACCCAAATCCATCTCTAACAAACTATTCTCTTAAAACGTTTCTCAGCTTAGGTAACATTTTAACACTATTTCAAGATAAAACAAAAGAAATTGAAGACCCAAAGAAATTAGATAACTTACAAAAAATACTGTCAGAATATACAAATGAAATTTTTTCAAACACAGATGAAATTATTAAAAAACTTTTAGATATTAGAGAACAAGCTAGACAGCACAAAGATTGGGCAAAAGCAGACAAAATTAGAAATGATCTTGAAAAATTAGGATTTGAGATTCAAGATACTGAACTAGGTCCCGAATGGAGGAAAAAATAGTAAATGAAAAAAATTCTTGTTGGATTTGATGGATCGGAAGGATCTGAAAGCGCGTTAAATAAAGCTATGATGCTTATCAACGAAACAGGTGAACTTATTTTACTTGCTGTTGTTTCTACACCCTCTGATAAAAATCTTTTAGATACAGAAACATACAAGCAAATGAAAATAAAAGCTAGAAAACTTATTGATGATGTAATAAAAGATATTGGTAAACATGATTTTGACATTAGAGGATTAGTAGAAGAAGGAGATATTGCTGCAAAAATTATAGATGTTGCAAACGAACTCGATTGCGATTTAATAGTTCTTGGCAGTAAAGGTTTAAGCGAATTAGGAAATTATCCAATAGGAAGTATTGCAAACAAAGTAGTCCAATATGCACACAAGCCAGTTATGGTCGTAAGATAATTAGTTACTTGCCCCTATTCTTTTTAGCCCTAATGCTGGGCCTTACCTTTTCTGCGCCCTTTCCTTTTTTATGAAGTCCTCTCCCTCTTTGACCAGAACTTGTTTTTCCTCTCAAAACTCTGTTTTTGTTTGGAAATGCAGAAATCCAATTTATTTTATTATCATTTACTATCGCAGGATGAGCAGGATCTACTAAAATTATTTCGTAAAAATGATATTTACCATCTTCTCCAACCCAATAAGAGTTTAAAACTTCCATATTTGGGTATCTTTTTGCAGTACGCTCTTCAGCGATTCTTTGTGTACTTTTTGCAGGAGTAATTTTATTTATACCTCTTTTTGATGCTACTCTTCCGCCTCTGATGGTTGGTTTTCTTAGTCCGCCTCTTCTAACTCTTGCTCTGACAACGATATATCCTTGTTTTGCTTTGTAACCAAGAGATCGCGCTCTGTCAATTCTTGTAGGTTTTTCAACTCTTGTAAAATTTTCTTCCCTTCTCCATTCAATTAATCTATTTTTTTGAGGAGACTGATAGGAGGTATCTGGAACTTTCCATTGTTCTGATATATGTTCATAAACACTTTTAACCATGTAGTACACCTATATAGGGTAATTGTAGGAGCATAGGAAAGAAAGTCTTTATTTAAAGGTTTTGTTGGTTGTTATACTTGTAACAGATATTTACGCCAAACTTAATAATAAAAACTTTATTTCGGGGTTGGAGTTTTATGGATTTTACATTCAATCAGAAAATAGAAACTATGCCTAGAAAACAAATCAAAGAAATTCAACTTAAAAATCTTAGAAAAACCGTAAAAAATACTTATGATAATATTCCATTCTATCAAAAAAAGTTTAAAGAGCTAAATATAAGACCAGACGATGTAAAAACTCTCGGAGATATACAAAAACTTCCTTTTACAACTAAAAACGATTTAAGAGAAAATGCACCATTTGGATTTTTAGCAACTTCTCTTGATAACTGTATCGAACTTCATTCTTCCTCAGGTACAACCGGTATACCTGTTACGGCTTGTTATACTCCAAATGATATTGAAGTTTGGTCAGAGGTAATGGCTAGATGCTTGTCGATGTCAGGGCTGACAAAAAAAGATATTTTTCAAAATCCAATTCCTTATGGTACTTTTACAGGAGCTTTTGGCTTTCACTATGGGGCCCAAAAAATTGGTGCTATGGTAATTCCATCTGGCAAAGGACAATCTGAAAGACAAATAAAATTAATGGACTATTACGGTTCGACATTTATGTCTGGAGTTGCTTCTTATGCAGTCCGTCTTGGACAAGTGGCCCAAGAAATGGGCGTAGATCCAAAAAAACTTAAGGTTAAAAATGGCCTTTTTGGTGCCGAGATGTTCACATCCGGATTAAAAAAACGAATTATTGAAACATGGGAGATGGACGTTCATGACATATATGGACTTACTGAGATGTGCGGCCCAGGTGTTTCAACAGACTGCGATCAACATAATGGACTTCATCTATGGGAAGATCATTTTTTAATCGAGATAATTGATCCAAAGACATTAGAACCAGTTGAGCCCGAAGAAGAAGGAGAAATTGTACTAACTACTCTTACAAAAGAGGGAATGCCACTTTTAAGATATAGAACTAGAGACATTTCAAAAATATTTGATCAAGAAGTTTGTGATTGCGGTAGGACTCATGTAAAACACTCTACAATTAAAGGTAGAAGTGACGATATGATTATTATAAGAGGCACCAACATATATCCTGGTCAAATTGAGTCAGTTATAATGAAAAATGAAAATGTTGGTGGCAATTGGCGGATGGTAATTTCAACAGAAAATGATATTGATATGTTAACAGTTGAAGTTGAGACCAGAAATCAACTAAGCAAAAATCAAACTGATGAGTTAGCAAAAAAACTACAATCAGATATAAAGTCGGTTATAGTTTTTAATCCAATAATTGATGTCCTTCCTCCAAATACAATTCCTGATACAGGTCTTAAAGCAAAAAGAGTAGTTGACAATAGGAAGAATGATTGAAAATGAAAAAAGAACTCAATAAACTAATTTCAAACAAAGGTCCACTTGCTGAAAATGAGGTAAAAGATATTTTGAAATATTATAAAATCCCAACTACAAAATATAAAGTTGTTAAAAAAGAAGAAGATCTAAAAGATTTAAATTTAAAATTTCCCGTAGCTCTCAAAGTTTGTTCAAATAAGATTTTACACAAAACAGATGTTGGCGGAGTTAAATTAAATATTAAAGATAAAGAAGAACTTAAAAAAGAATTTAAAAAATTTAAAAATAAATTCCCAAAGGAAAATCTTCTTGTGGATCAAATGGAAGAAAAAGGAGTTGAGATAATTGTTGGACTTGTTGAAGATCCAACATTTGGCTTAACGATTATGTTTGGTATAGGTGGAATTTTTACAGAACTTTACAAAGATGTGACTTTTAGAGTTGTTCCTATAGCAAAAGGGGATCCAGAAGAAATGATAGAAGAAATTCAGGGAAAAAAACTTCTTGAAGGCTTTAGAAATATGAAGGCAAATAAAGAACTTGTAAAAGATCTTTTACTAAAAATTTCAAAAATAGGCACAGAGCTTATTGATAAAATCGATCAAATGGATCTAAATCCAGTATTTGTTTATAAGAATAGAATTTGTGTAGTTGATGCAAAATTAATTTTAAAATAAGGTGAATAAATGATGGTGACAAAAGCCAAAGATTATAAAATTGCAGATTTAAATCTTGCAGAATACGGCAGAAAAGAAATCGAAATCGCAGAATCAGAAATGCCAGGTCTAATAGCATTAAGAGAAAAATACGGCCCAAAAAAACCATTAAAGGGCGCAAGAATAACTGGCAGCCTTCACATGACAATTCAAACAGCTGTTTTAATTGAGACACTTAAGAAGCTTGGCGCTGAGGTAAGATGGGCAAGTTGCAATATATACTCTACTCAAGATCATGCTGCAGCCGCAATTGCAAAGACTAACATTCCCGTTTTTGCATGGAAAGGTGAAAATCTAAAAGACTATTGGTGGTGCACTCAAAAAGCACTTACATTTGACGAAGATAAGGGGCCTACACTTATTGTTGATGATGGCGGGGATGCCACACTTATGGTTCATAAGGGCGTAGAAGTTGAAAAAAACCCAGATTTACTTGATAAGGATTATAGCAATGAAGGAGAAGATTTCATAGAGCTTATGGCTCGTTTAAAAGAAACATATAATGAAGATCCAAACAAATGGACAAAAATCTCAAAGGATATTAAAGGAGTATCTGAAGAAACAACTACAGGCGTTCATAGATTGTATCAGATGATGCAAACAAATAAGTTACTATTTCCAGCCTTCAATGTAAATGATTCTGTTACAAAATCAAAATTTGATAATTTATATGGTTGTAGAGAGAGCCTTGCAGATGGTATTAAAAGAGGAACCGATGTAATGGTTGCAGGTAAAGTCGTTGTTGTTTGCGGCTATGGTGATGTTGGAAAAGGATGTTGTCAGTCAATGAGAGGCTTTGGAGCTAGAGTAATTGTAACAGAAATAGATCCAATATGTGCACTTCAAGCAGCAATGGAGGGCTACGAGATTAGAACCGTTGAAGATGTGGTTGATTTTGCAGATATTTTTGTTACAACTACTGGAAACAGAGATGTTATTCGTATTGAACACATGGAAAAAATGAAAGATGGCGCAATAGTTTGCAACATTGGTCATTTTGACAATGAAATCCAAGTAAATAAACTAGAAAAATATCCTGGAATAAAGGAAATAAACATAAAGCCACAGGTTGACAAATTTTTATTTCCTGATGGACATTCGATAATACTTTTATCAAAAGGAAGACTTGTAAATCTTGGAAATGCAACAGGTCATCCAAGTTTTGTAATGAGCAACTCATTTACAAATCAGGTTCTAGCCCAAATTGAACTTTGGAATAAAAATTATGACATTGGAGTTTACATGCTACCAAAAATTTTAGACGAGGAGGTAGCAAGACTGCATCTAGAAAAATTAGGTGTACAACTTACAAAACTTACAAAAAAACAGGCAGACTATATTGGTGTAAAAATAGAAGGCCCCTACAAACCTGAGCATTATAGATATTAAAAATATTAGAAGAAGATTAATAGAATCTTCTTTTCTTTTCAATTTTTAACCATGCTTCCGATAATTCTTCTTCCCTATAATCATCTATTGCGTTACACATGCTATTATAATCTATTTTGAATATATTTAAAACTGTCGATTATAATATCGTTAATTGACGTAATAATATAATTTTAATAAAACATAATTTAATGTAGCCAATGTTATTTGAGGTCTTACGAAAATTGGTTGAATTAAATGATCACACTTATCGGTACTGGGCACGTGTTTGATTTATCTAATGCTTTAATCGAATTATTTGAAAGTAAAAATCCTGAAGTCATATGTGTTGAATTAGATAGACAAAGATACAATGCCTTAATTGTTAAAAAAACAAATCCTGAACTTTTTGAAAAATCAAGAAAGAACTTGCCAATGACTTATAAG
Organism: uncultured Thermoplasmatales archaeon; assembly: GCA_964618505.1. GTDB lineage: Archaea > Thermoplasmatota > E2 > DHVEG-1 > DHVEG-1 > CAZUBH01. Next base: position 34,593 of record CAZUBH010000015.1, read on the forward strand.
ATGCTTGCAAAATTTCAAGATAGTATGGCAGATGAGTATGGTGTAGAAGCAGGAAGTGAAATGATAACAGCGATAAATTATGGCCAATCTCATGGTATTTTGGTTGAATTTATTGATATGAATGCTCAGCAGCTTTTCATTAAAATGTGGAAATCAATGCCTTTTTTTGAAAAATTTAGATTGATTCTTTCAGGCTTTGGTGGTTTTTTTGTATCAAAAGAAAAAGTTGAAAAAGAAATGAAAAACTTGGAAGGAAATTTAGATTCCTACCTAGAAGAAATAGGCAAAAAATTTCCAACTATAAAAAAAGTTTTGATTGATGATAGAAACAAATTTATGGCAAATAAAATTGTTTCACTTTTGGATAATCATAAAAATATTGTTTCATGTATGGGCGATGGACACATACCAGGAATATCCAAAATACTTGAGTCAAAAGATATTGAGTTTGAAACAATTAGACTTTCCAAGCTAAGAAATATGAAACCTAAAGAAGGAGATTCTACATCTGCTTCTTTTTCAATTAATTATAAACCAAGTTGATTTATTATATTTTTAAAAATTGGTAACAATTATTTATAATGAGTCTAATTTGGATTTCAAATTGTTTTTGGTAAAATGCAAGATTTAAAAAAAATTAGAACAACACTTCATCAAAATCCAGAATTATCAGGAAATGAAGTTAAAACATCTGAATTCATTTTTAATTATTTGAATGAACTAAATCCGGATTCCATTGGTAAAGATATTTGTGGAAATGGAATAATTGCTACGTTTGACTCTAATAAACCAGGGCCAACAGTGATGTTTCGGGCAGAGCTAGATGCTCTTCCAATAGAAGAAAATAGTAATTTACAACATAGTAGCAAATCAAAAGGTGTTTCGCATACATGTGGGCATGATGGCCATATGACTATTTTATTGGGTCTTGCAAATAAGCTTAAAAAAATAGACTTCTCTGGGAAAGTATGCTTGCTTTTTCAACCCGCGGAAGAAGTTGCAAAAGGTGCAAAATGTATTGTGGAAAGCAAACAGTTTAATCAAACCAATCCAAATTATATATTTGCACTCCACAATCTTCCTGGTTTTGAAAAAGGACAAATAATATTGAAAAAGGGAACTTTTGCATCCTCATCTAAAGGACTCATCATAAATTTGAAAGGAAAGACTTCACATGCAGGGCATCCAGAACATGGCAATAGTCCTGTTTTTGCAATGATTGAGATAATTAATGAACTTACTAAACTTCCAGAAAGATTAGACTCTTTAGATCGTAGTTCTCTTGTTACAATAATTCATGTAAAACTTGGAGAGGTGGCATTTGGAACCTCTCCTGGAAAAGCACAAATTATGGCTACATTTAGATCTACAAATGATCAAAAAATAAATCTTATGTCTGATAGGGCAATTGATATTATTAAGCTAATATCAGAAAAACATAAATTAAAATATAAAACAGAATGGGTGGAGATATTCCCTGCTTTGATTAATAATGATTTATGTGTCGACATCATCGCAAAAGCAGCAAAAAGCATAGGTTTACAAATAAAATTTGTTGATACTCCTTTTTCATGGACAGAAGATTTTTCGTATTACACTCAAAAATTTAAAGGTGCTTTCTTTGGAATAGGTGCTGGATTAAATCACCCACAACTTCATAATAATGATTATGACTTTCCGGATATTTTAATTGAAGATGGGATAAATATTTTTCTTGAGATTATTAAAAAAACAACACTGGAATGTAGATAAAAATGAAGCACGCTTCAGAAATAGAGTTAAGCAAGTCAGCATTAAAACAAAATATAGATTATTTAAAAAATAGAATTGGTAAATCTGTTAAATTTGTCTCTGTTATTAAAGGAAATGCGTATGGTCATGGAATTAAGCAATTTTTGCCGATGGCCGAAGAATGTGGTGTTGATTATTTTGCAGTTTTTGATTCATGTGAGGCAGAAGAAGCATTTTATGTTAAAAAGCCAGAGACTAAATTGATGATTATGGGCATGATAGCTGATAATGATATCAAATGGGCCGTAAAAAACGACATATCCTTTTTTGTTTTTGAAAAAACTCGATTAAAGCAAGCAATTAAAGATGCAAAATCTTTCAAGAAAAAAGCTAAAATTCATTTAGAAGTCGAAACAGGTCTTCATAGAACAGGTTTTACAAAAGACGAATTGAAAAAAGCAGTGAAATTAATAGACCAAAATAAAAAATATTTACTACTTGATGGAGTTTGCACGCATTATGCAGGCGCAGAAAGTGTGGCAAATTATTTACGTATACACAATCAGATAAAACGTTTTAATGAACTTAAGGATTGGTTGAAGGAAAAAGGTATTGTACCTAAGTACTACCATACTGCCTGTTCTGCTGCTTCTCTTGTTTATCCTGAAACACGTATGGATCTTGTTCGTATTGGTATTGCCCAGTATGGTTTTTGGCCTAGTGAAGAAGTACGCATGCATGCACTTCTTTCAAAAGATGAAAATTTCAAAGAACGTCCTTTGAAACGTGTTCTAAAATGGAAAAGCCAGATTATGAGTATTGAACATGTAGAGCCTGGGGAATTCATAAGCTATGGTAATTTCTTTCAAGCTACTTGTAAAACTAAAATTGCTGCAGTTCCAGTCGGTTATTCTCATGGATATAGACGTAGTCTTAGTAACTTGGGTTTTGTTTTAGTAAAAGGAAAAAAAGCACCTGTCATAGGCATGGTTAATATGAGCGTTATGATTATCGATGTCACAGCAATTCCCTTTGTTAAAAAAGGTGACACTGTCGTTTTAATCGGTAAACAAGGAAAACACGAAATTACAGTTTCTTCTTTTTCAGAACTTTCTAATCTTGTTAATTACGAACTCCTTACCCGTCTCCCCCAAAGCATTCCTCGTGTTGTTAGAAAATAGATTTTTTTACTTTTTTTAAAAACGAACATTTATATATTTTCAATCCGTAGAAAGCGACACTAACGGAGAAAAAGCGTTATGATTAAAGAGAAGCTTAAAAATACAATAATATACGACAGAACTATTAATCCAGAAAGAACAAATGCAACTTATGAAAGAATTATTGAAGTCTTTACTAATGTTTTAGGTAAGGAGTCTATTAATGTTTTTAAAGAGTTGGAAAAGAAACTTGGAAAGATTGATCATAGGAGCCCACTTAATGAAGATCAAGCAGATACTATTGTTGATTTTGTTGATAAAAAGGGTTATGATCCAAATATCTTAAATGAAATAATAGATCAACTTACTTGTTCTGAAATTTCTACTGCTGAGGCAATAGACATACATAAACAATATAAAATTCCTGTTACTCACTTGGAAAAAGACATAGTTCCTGTTAAAGGGCAGGGCTGTTGGATCATGGATACCAAAGGCGATTGGTATCTTGATATGGACAGTAACTATAGCGCAACTAACTTGGGCATGTCAAACGAAGAAATAGCTCGTGGCCTATTCAATCAAGCCTGTACTTTGATTTCTATGAAAGAAGATCGTGTACAGATTGCTCGTACTCGTTTTTTGAAAGAGATTTCTTCTATGATGCCAAATGGTCTAAATTATTTTTATTGGCAAAACTCTGGAGGAGAAGCAGTTGATAAAGCCATTAAGATTGCAAAGGCATATACAAAAACAAAAGATGTTATAGCATTTAAACAAGGTTTTCATGGTCGCACTCATGGCGCTGTGGCTGTAACTTGGGAGGATGATTATAAAAAACCTTTTAATCTTGATGATGAAAGCTGGGTGCATTTTGCTGAATTTAATGATATTGGTTCCGTGAAAAAAATCTATAAAGAAACGGGTGCAAAAATTATCATTCTTGAACTCGTACAGGGTGAAGAAGCAGGAAATCGTGCAGCCGATCCTGATTTTGTGAAACATCTTTGGGATTTTGCTAAAAAAAATGACATTGTTATTATCGATGATGAAGTGCAAGCAGGTTTTGGTCGTACAGCCACAAAACCTGGCGATTGGTTTGCCTGTATGAGTTATAACGTTGTACCCGACATCATGACAATTGGTAAATCGTTTGGAGGAGGTTATCCTGTTACAGCTGTTGTGACAAATAAAAAGATTTCTGAGTCTATGCAACCAGGTTACGATGGCTCTACTTTTGGGGGAAATCCTATGGCAATGACTGCAGCGCTTATTGCAACTCGTCAGATGAAAGAAAAAAACATAACATTGAATGTTATTGAGCGAGAAAAGGAACTTAGAAAAGGACTTAAAAAACTTAAGAAAAAATATCCTATTATTGAAGACATAACTGGTAGAGGTCTTATGATTGCCTTTTCTGTTAAAACAGAAAATAATGTCAAAAAACTCGTTGATAACCTTCAAGAAAATGGCGTTAAAACCAGTCTTTCTACAGGTAAATACATCAGATTTTTGCCTCCAACTATAATTTCCAAAGGTGAGGTAAAAGAATTTTTACAAAGACTCGATAAATCATTAGAAAAACTCTAATCGTTTTAATCTCATACTTTTTTGTTGATTTGTTATGAAGGCGAAAAGTAAATTAATTGAAACTGCCGGTCATGCGTTGCTTCCTATTTATCTAAGAAGAGAAGGTATTGCCTCATATCAATGTCCTGAAGAAGATAGTTATGATTTTGTAATTTCTGTAAAAGGAAAGTTTATTCGTATTAAAGTTAAATCAGTAAATGGAGAAGCCGATTACCCTTCAGTTGGAAAAATTACAGATGAGCAATTTCTTGCATGTGATTTTATTATTGTATATCTTCTGGATCAAGATAAAAATAGATTTTTTACTATACCAATTAAAAAGGTGATAAGAAATAGAAATATTAGTTTTTCAAAAAGAAAAGATAATTCTATTAAAGGAAAGTGGTTGAAATACGAAGGGTTTAAGGCTTTAAAAAAGGAACTTGAAATTTTAGGGTGGTTTGAAGAAAAATAAAATTTACCAAAAGTTATATAAATAGATGGGGGGCATGGGAGCAGCCTGCGTTGAGATATTTATGGGTGTAGATAAGAATAAAAATCAAATAAATGTTAGGCTACCTTTACCAAAAAAAGACAAAAATGAGGTTTTTGCCTTAGTGGATAGGCAATTAGGCGGTTCGAGGATTAATGTCATATGTGGAGATGGAAAGTCTCGCCTCGCAAGAATTCCTGGCGGTAAAAGAAGGCAAATTAAAAAACTTAGAATAGGTGATTTGCTAATAGTTAAACCTTGGGAAATTCAAGATGAAAAAGCAGATGTGATGTTTAGCTATAGGAGAAATCAAGCTAAATTTCTAAGCAGAATTAATAAAATCCCTAATTCAATAGATATATTTTAAAAATATTATCTATGTTTTTATGACATTTTTATTAAGAGAAGCTATAATATTTTTGTTAGATATATTTAAATAACAATTAATATTTTCAGAAGGTTGCAAGATAGGGGTAATTTTTATGAGTAAAAAAATAGTTTTATTGATTTGTATAACAATAGTTATGATGTTATTTTTTGCGGGATGTAATGAGCAAACTGGAACTATATCAGATAAAAATAACAATAATGACAAAGATGTTGATTTTGGTGTTGTAGAATCATTTAATCTTGATTTTAATGGTGGCAGTTTTTCTCTTTTTGATGAAGATGTTCAGTTTAATTTTGATTATAATTCTGTATTTAAAGAGGTTGAAATAACAGTTGAAAAAATAAGTGATCCAGTTAAAGAAGATTCTATTGATATGTTTGAAATTTATGAGTTTGGACCTGATGGGATGGTTTTTGATAGGCCTGTCGAGCTAATTATTAGCTATGATCTTGATGACATTTCTGAAGGTGTTAATGAACAAGATTTAAGAATATTTGTTTTAAATGGCGATAAATGGGAGGAAATCGAAGGTAGTTTTACAAATATATTTATGCATTGGGCTGTTGCTGAGGTTTCTCATTTTTCTAAGATGGGATGTGGTGCTTATACTCCATCTAATAATGATATGGATGGTGATAATGATGATGATTCTTCTGATGAAGATGATGGATCTGCTCAGTACTGGTTTAAAGCAGATTTTTATTATTATGATTATGTCAACCCTAGATATGTTGATTGGTTAGATCAAAGCGATTACAATATTGGTGTAAGTGCTTATTGGGATCCTGTTCCTTATGTACATTATTATCAATTAAAATTTGTTTATAATGGCAACAATCCAACTCCTTATGCATGGTCTTGTGATTATCGAAAACAATCAAAAAACTATTGTAATGAATTTGATTATCCTTTTAAAGAAAATTATATTTATCAGTTAGGTGGTGATGCAAACACTGAAGGTTTTGTAAGTGTTCTTAAAGATGGAGATGCAACAATGAGTTATGTTGACGAAGATACTGGTGAAAATAAAGAAGTTGTGGTTGCTCGTCTTTGGCCAGAGGGAAAACATGGTTATAATTTTCTGGGTGTTCATGATACTGTTAGAGATGATGAAGAGTTTTCAGATATTCAGATAGGTAGTTTAGTTGGCAATATGCAGACCTTTGTCAAAGCTTATACTAATAACTGGGAGATCTGGGTAAGAGGCGTGACTCAAACACAATCATAACTTTTTTAATTTTTTAAAACAAATCTTTTTTAATACATTTTTTCTTTACTCTTTAACTGATTTATTGGGCCTGTAGCCTAGCCTGGATTGGGCGATAGCCTCCTAAGCTATAGATCGCGGGTTCGAATCCCGCCAGGTCCGTCTAAAACCTTCCTGTTGATTTTGCATACAATCTGCGAAATTTGGTTTTTGAGTTGGATTTTTTACTGCGAATAACATCATAAATAGGCATGTTATGAATCGTTTCACGAAGATCCGCATCACTAGTGTGTAGATATCTTTCTGTTGAACTGAGTTTTGCGTGACCTAAAAGTTGTTGGACAATCGTTATTCTTGCACCTGATTTGAGAAGATTAGTTGCATAAAAATGTCGAAAACTATGAGGATGAATCCAAGGAACACCAGCTTTTTTGGCAATATCCTTGATTCTTTTTCTGATATAAGCTGTTGTAATAGATGATTTTTCTGTTGTAACAACAGTGTCTCCTATCGGAATTCTCCACATATTTACATAATTTTTAAGACTCGGATAATTTCGACCATACAACACCTTTCTTTCAACAGGAATAATGCGATCTTTCCCACCTTTTCCTTTTTTTACTATGATTTCAGCGTTTTTCCAATCGATATCATCCAATTTCAAATTACACAGCTCCGCACATCGAAGACCCGTTTTACAAAAAAAAACAATAAGCATCCGATCTCGACGATCTTTATGATTTCTTTCAGAAGCAACATCAAGCATTGCTTGAATATCTGCAATACTTGGTACTTTTATTGGAGAGATGTGTTCTTTGAATTTATCAAACTTCTTGTCTATTCCTTGGAATTTCAACCATGTATTCAAGGATTTCACATAATTATTAAGTCCAGCGTTGGCAGATCCACTTTGAATTTTATCATAAAAAAAAGTGTGAACATGAGTTTCATCTAAATTAAGAAGATCAATTCCATTTAATTCAAGATATTTCAATTTCTTGATTCTGCCTGGAACGGTACTTCTTGGGTGCAGACGTTGAACAACAATACAATGTTTGATAAAACTCTTCCATATCTCTTCTGTTACTATCTCTTGCTTATTTTCTGAAAAAGATTTAATACTACTTTTTTCTTCATTTCGCTCGGGGTTTGATATCACGGTATCAGACTCCAGCCCCTTGAGTGTTCGCGCACTCTTGGGGCAATCTTTTACAAATTTTAGGTCATATTTTTATAGGTTAGACTAACAAAAATCATAAGGAGTTCACTCCTTATATACTCCTGTAGAGGGTTATTGAAAGTATTAATGTCTAATGAATAATAATGCTATCTAAAAACAAAGGATAAAAATTAGCATTCTTTGTAAATATATTTTCTAAAATATACCATTCTAATGACATTAGTATATATTTTATAGCAAATATAACAAATATTTAAATATTAAAAAATACTATTACTATCTATGGTGAAAATTCGCGTAGAGGACGAATCTAAACGAGAGAAATTTAAAAGAATAGCTTCTTCCCGTGCCAATAGAGTCCTAGAAGATCTTAGACTTTTGGGTAATTGTTCCAATACATCATCTTATAGTTATAATGAAGAAGATGTTAAAAAAATATTCAATGCTATAGATTCAGAATATCGAAAAATAAAATTAATGTTTGAAAAGAAAAGAAGGAGAAAGATTGAATTATAATTGGTAATTAGTGTGATAATATGGATGTTAGAGAAAAATTATTAAAAATATTAGGAGAACATGAATCTTTTAGTCTAGATATTCAAAAAAAAATTGGGAGGGACCGAGCGGTTGTTTATTCAGTGTATTTGTTGGAAAATATGGATATTGAGCCGACTTTTCAACGTATTTGTGTTGCAAGTTTCAAATTATTTCATGAATCATTTTCATTTGTTGAGTTTCCGGAATATCCAGATTCCAGAGTTATCAGAAATTGTTTGTTCCACTGTGTCTATAAAACAAAAGGTTGGTTAATAGGATCTGACAAAACAAAATATTCTATAACAGATAAAGCCAGAGATGAAGTTATTCCTATTTTTGAAAAAATGATGAATTCTGATATGACTATTAATCAACTACCTGAGAAGTATATTAAACGAAGAGGTCCTAAAAAAGATTTAACCACAAGATCTACTGACAAGGAAGGACTAATAATAAAAGAAATAAAAGAATCGAAGGGATTTGCATTATTTACTGAAAAAAAGGATGAAATCAAATCCTTACATGTAAAACAAAGCTTAGGTGGAGATAGATATGTATCCGAGGCTTTTTTAAGAAAAAAATTAAATGAAGCCATAGAAGCCGCTAACTTATTTGAAGATGATGATGTAAAATTATATCTTAAATGGATAAAGGACAATATTTCTGATTTTATAAAGTGATGATATGTTATTAGAAGAAGACAAAATAAAAGAATTAGATGGTGAAAGACCAAAATATGATCGGCGATTTGATAGGAAATCGTTTAAGTCGACACAACAAGTGGATATAATAAAAGGAATTGTTGAAATTATTAAAAATGGTGTTGATGCTTATATAAATGAAAAAGGTAGAAAAGGTAAGAGATTACGTCTTTGACCATTACATTGACCCTGCAAGAGAAAAGGGGACAAAACAAATCACTGTTCGAGCCGGTGATGTTGGAGACTCACTAGATCTTGGAGATAGAATGCCACTCGTGTGCACTGCATTAAAGACAAAAATTGATAAAATGTACAATTTAGAAATTATTGACATACAAGGACCGCCAAGTTTACAAGGCCGAAATCTCTATGTAACATATAGAATACTATGACAACGAAATCTGATCTAGATCTGTTTTATTCACTAATGACTCAGCTTGCTGAAATAACAAATGGAATGAAGCTTTTGTCAAATTGTGATGGTCAAATGCCTTGGCCAACCCGAGGTGCATATTTCTTTTTTGAAAAAGACGAAATAAGACAGAATGGAGATATGCGTGTTGTACGTGTTGGTACTCATGCATTAAAAACTGGATCAAAAACAACTCTGTGGAATAGGTTGAGGCAACATAGAGGTAATATTGGAGGAGTTCATCCTGGTGGTGGGAATCATAGGGGTTCTATTTTTCGTTTACATGTTGGGACAGCGATTATTTCAAAAGAACAAAAAGATATACCTACTTGCTTCTATTTGTCCTTGGGGTTTGATACTCATGTTATCAGGCTCCAGGCTGCTAGGGTGCGCAAACACTCTAGTGGCCATTATTCTTACATTTTAAATTAAATTACATGTAAATAATATTATCAATATTATAATGCATTTACTACTTATAAAACTTCGGTTGAGGTCGTTGAAATTATTCATATCAGTAAGAATATTTCCTCAGTCTTATTTATTCGATAAGCTTGTCTATTATCCGATCTTGGTCTTTGGTGAAAGATTTTTAATATCAAATTTCATAATGGTAGATTATTGAATGAACATAAAAACTTCGCTTTAACTCCCGATACAACTATTAACGAATGCTATATTCGCTTAATAGGAATTATCTGCCATTTTCAATAAGAGATGAGTTAAATGGATATTGATAGTAGTATAAAGATGAGATTGGTATTTGAGGATCTAGAGAAGCCGTATTTTTTGGATGTTTCATCATTGTTTTATGACTTTGAGTTGCTACACGATCTCTCTTTCCTCTTATATGCAAAGGATTATTATGATTATCGATTTTCACGATATTTTTTGTACAGTCGGTTTCTCTCAACTTCCCATCTTCTGCAGGAAGCTTCAACCGGTGACAACTTGTCACCACTTCACTTCCTTCTTCCCTTAGTCTCTGGCTTAATTTGTTCCAATACTTTCTTGCTTTTTGATGATTGAGTTGTTCAGTCAATACTGCAACAATATCCACAACCGAGAAATACCACTCACCATCAAACCATATTCGTCGTATTTTTCTATCTTGAAAAACAACCAATGACTTTTCTTCATCAACCATTGAATCAACCATAGGATATACAATTTTATTAATCTTGCTTTTTTTACCATTTCTACTGATAGCTATTCCCAGCATACAGAACACTCCCCACGTCCGTAGAGCAAGAAAAAATTTGAGCGGACTTGGTTCGCTGTTTAACTTCTGTTATGCGGGGTTGCGAAGCAATCTGGCACATGTCTTTTTTCTCCGTTCCGTGTTGGTTAAACGAAGGCGGCAGGATTGATGATTTTCGCTTGTCTGGCTTGTTCCAGGGAGACGAAAAATTTCCTTTAACGGACGCGGGTATGCGAAGTTTGTGAAAGGGTTTAGGTGCGAAGCACCCAAAGAGATAAAATGAGGCTGATGATTTCAAATTTTCCGAGGCCGATTTTTATGTCTTTGCCACCCACGAATTTGGGTTGAGCGAGTGCAACGGGGTTGAGGCACGAAGTGCCGAAGAGTTATGGAGGAAGAGTGGCTCATGAAGAACCGTCGTTTGGTGGTTCATAGTATATCCTTCTTTTAGGTGTGTGTTTGCCGTGAATTGGACTTCTTGTCCATATATATTTCAAAACATTCGGTTAGGCGGATACATTTCTATTGACCGTAATCTTTAAATAGTATTCGTTTCATATACGGCATGCCGATTTAAATTCGGTTAGCCGGAACGTGATAGCATGAATAAAGGATCCATCAATGAACCAGAATCTGACATTACCCTTGATCAAATTAAACCGGGGACAACTGTAAAAGTCGCTCATATACGAGGTAGAGGTGCTGCGAGGAGACGAATTCTCGACATGGGAATCGTGCCCGGCACAACTGTAAAAGTCATCAGAAAAGCTCCAATGGGCAATCCTATAGAGTTTGAAGTGAAAGGTTACAAACTAACTATGAGAAAGGCCGAGGCAGAGTTGGTATTTGTTGCAAGCCTTGTGTGATGGTGATTGCCGATGTGTTCACTAATGCCACTGACAATGTTGCGCGAAGGCAAGGAAGCTAAGGTTTCCGCTATACAGGCCGGCCGAGGTTTGACAAGACGGTTGACGGAAATGGGGTTCGCCAAAGGCACCACGGTAAGGCTGCTGAGGGCCGATTTCAGGGGTCCGGTTATTGTGACCATCAACGGCTGCAAGTATGCATTAGGCCGCGGCATGGCCATGAAAATAATGGTTGAAGATTGTTTAGGTGATTGAATGAAAGAAAAAAAGATCAGAATTGCATTGGCTGGAAACCCGAATGTGGGCAAAACGACGATATTCAACGCGCTCACAGGGGCAAAGCAACACATAGGAAACTGGCCAGGCGTGACTGTGGAAAAGAAGTACGGGTACAAGAGATACAAGAATAGAGAACTGGAGATAGTTGATCTACCAGGTACTTACAGCCTCACCGCCTACTCCACCGACGAGGTCGTAGCAAGGGATTACATCGTGGAGGAAAAGCCAGATGTTGTGATACACATAGTCGATGCAACAAATTTGGAACGGAACTTGTACTTGACAACGCAGCTAATGGAGCACGGGGCGAGGGCGGTTATCGCCTTGAACATGATGGACCTGGCCAGGGAAAGGGGAGGCCAGATTGACATTGAGAAATTATCCCACCTTCTGGAGATTCCAATTGTGGAGACCGTGGGCTCCGAGGGCAAGGGCCTGGACAAGCTGCTGGATGAGGCATTGCTGGAGGTCACAAAGGGACCCCATCACCATCATGTGGTAGGATATGGCAAGGAGGTCGAGAGACTCATCGGCGAGTTGGCGGCAATAATCCAAAAGGACGCCAATTTTGCAAATCAATACCCGGCAAGGTGGCTGGCCATCAAGCTCTTGGAGAATGACGAGGAGGTTCTGAAAAAGCTCAAAGGCTCCTCGGTGGAAAAGGAGATCCGCATAAAACTCAAGGGCGTGGACACCGACGAAATGGAGGCCCAGATGGCCGACAAGAGATACGAGGCCATCGGTGGGATTTTACCTCAAACATGCTCCACCTGCGTTCCGAAAATGACGGTTTCTGACATGGTGGACAAGGTGGTCACCAATAAGTACCTGGGCATTCCGATATTCCTGGCGCTCATGTGGGGCGCCTTCGAGATTGTCTTCACATTCGCAACCCCGTTCATGGAGATCGTTGACATGGTTTTCGGGGGGCTTGCTGGGGCGGTTTCCGGGGCCGGGGGCGGCTGGGTGTATTCATTGCTCGGTGACGGCATCATAGCCGGAGTTGGCGCGGTGATAATCTTCCTGCCAAATATACTGATACTATTCTGGATACTCGCGCTGCTGGAGGACAGCGGTTATCTTGCAAGAGCAGCATTCATTATGGACAAGCTCATGTACAACCTTGGCTTGCACGGCAAGTCTTTCATCCCCATGCTTATGGGCTTTGGTTGTAGCGTCCCGGCGGTCATGGCGACCAGATCCATAGAAGACAGGAAGGACAGGATGATTACCATTCTTGTCGCTCCCTTCATGTCCTGCGGAGCCAGGTTGCCAGTCTATGTCCTGCTGGCTGGTGTGTTTTTCGGCAGGGCCGCGGGAAGCGTTATATTTTCGCTCTACGCGCTGGGAATTTTGGTAGCAATTCTTTCAGCGGTGCTGTTCAGAAAGACCCTGTTCAAGGGAAAGCCAGCGCCGTTTATCATGGAGCTTCCGCCGTACAGGGTACCGACACTGAGGACAAGCCTCATCCATACGTGGGAAAGGGGTCAATTGTATCTGAAAAAAGCAGGTTCAATCATCCTTCTGGGAGTCATCATCATCTGGGCATTGGACTTTGTCGGATACCTGGAGCCAATTGGACAGGTAATTGCACCCGTATTCGCACCTCTCGGCTTTGACTGGAGGATATCTGTCGCATTGATATTCGGCTTTGTCGCCAAGGAGATTGTCATAGGAGCAATGGGCGTTCTGTATGTGGGCGCAGAGGACGATGGCCTTCTGGCAGATGCGCTGGAGGACTCTTCAACCTCTGGTATATATCCTGCAAATGGCCTGTCCCTTATGGTGTTCACATTGCTTTACATGCCCTGTGTGGCAACAGTCGGTGTCATAAAGAAGGAGACTGGCTCTTGGAAATGGACCCTGTTCGCCATAGCTTACTCTACAGGACTGGCATACCTGGCAGCACTGATAGTATATCTTGTTGCCAGCGCAATGGGTTACGGAGGTTGATAATATGGCAAATGAAAATAGTGGAAAGATGTACTTCGGCCTTCTAGTTGGAATAATATACCTGATATTTGGCATACTGCAGGTGCTCAACGGCTTCGGCCTAGGCATGGACTTCATGGAGACGCTCATGATACCGGCTGATGTGTTCGGCGGATTTGTGCTGCTGGTCATCGGCGGCGTGTTCCTAATGGGATTCAAGGAACTCAAAACTGGCTCCGACGAAAGCGTGGCCTTCATCTACTTCGGCATCGTGATGTCCCTGGCCTTTGTGGTCATCTATCTGGCAATAATGGCGACAAATGCACTGAGCTGGTACGGTCTGGGCCTGGAGGACTTCGAGGGCTGGACACCGCTGGACGACCTGAAGCCAATCCTTTACCTCGGGCTGTTTGGGTTCATCGGATTTCTGGCTTGGAGGAAAAAGTTTTCTCTTAGGAGCCTGTCCAAGGCGGGAAAATGAGGAAATCAATATGATCAAAGAGACACTAGGATATCTATCAAGCGGCGATATCACACTCAATGAACTCGCAAAGAAATCGGGTGTCGGTATAGACGAACTGAAGCAAAGACTGCAAATGCTTGAGCATATGGGATACATAGTTCAAGAAGATGTTGAGATGGGGGTAGGGACCTGTGGTAGCTGTTCCTACTGCCCATCATCAAAAACATGCTCTGGGATAGCACTCAAGTCTGGAATCAAGATTGTTACCTATCAACTCACGGAGAAGGGAAAGAGGGCCTGTTGAGCATGTTTGAGAGGACAACGAAGATGTACCTGTTGGCGGTATATGAAGCCGGCAGCATGGATACCTTTGTCAGGACATCGCAAAGAGATTGGGAAGTAAACCAGCGTCCGTCACCGAAGCATTTCAGTGCGTGTCCAAGGGGGTTGGGTTATATAGAGGACTTTCTAAAAGACAAGGAGGGGTGGCTTAAGCACTAACCTTTAGGATCATGCCGTCATACATTTGTGAATAACAACGGATTAGGCAATGTTTAATATGATTGATGCATTACCATTAACCGAAATCAATTCGGCTTTCCAAACTTGACGTGGTGGAATAATGGTAGCGACAAGGACTGAACAATACCTAGAAACCATCTACGCTATAGTCCAGAAGAAAGGCTATGCCAGGGTGAAAGATGTTTCACAATCCCTTGGCGTAGGATTATCTGCGGTTTCGGAAATGTTTAAGAAATTAGATGAAGAGGGTTATGTAAATTACGAAAAATACGGTGGGGTAACCCTTACCGACAACGGGAAAAAGTTGGCAATCAAATTATCGGAAAAACATAAAACACTACGAGAATTTCTCATCATTCTTGGTATTGATGAGAAAATGGCCGACGAAGAGGCATGCGAAATTGAGCATGTGGTAAAGCGTGAAACAATGGAAAGGCTTACAAATTTTGTCGATTTTATTCATCGACATGAAAATCCGTTATGGTTAGAACGATTTAAAGAATATTATGAAACCGGTAAATTAGAAGAATGCCCTCGAGCGATTAAAAAAAGACAAGATAAAAATTAAATCAGCAAACGCACACCTCTTTTAGACCACCAAACGCTCTTCCTCCACAATTGCGTATAACGTTCTCGGGATATACGAAGTTTGCGTTAGTAAATTTGGGCGAACGTAGTGAGCTGTACAGCCCATGTTATATGAGGTATGACGCAGGCGATTTATCGTTGTTATCTCATTTATATTATTTGGCTTATTTGAGAATTTAGGTTATGGAGTAAAATGAGGCATATCTTTAATAGTTTCTATACATTCGTTGAGAGATAGTCCTCTAAAAATCTCCCACCACTGCCATGTATGTCTCATATACGATAAATTAAACTGATCTTTACTTATATACTCCATCCGTGCAAATTTTATTTCAAAAAAAGGCGATATAGCATTTGGGCCTGGACTATGGTATTTTGCGCAGAAATAGAAATAGTTTCGGTACCACTTTGTAAAAATATCTACAACATAATTAAAGCGTTCATTTATTTGATGACGCTTAATGTATTTTGGCTTCAATACAGACTCTACAAATTCGTTGCATTTTCTTTCTACCTCTGTTTTAGTGGAATCTGGAACCTTGGGTTTTAGCTGTCGTGATGGTTTATAGAACCATCCTTTTTCTCTTCTTGCCATGGTTATAACTTAATTAGTTAATTCCTTTTGAATTTTTTGTATTTTATCTTCGCCGAGTAATATGTCATCTAACATCGGGATTTAGAGAAATTTTTGCGAAGCAAAAATTTGGGTGAAGTGAGGTGCAACCGAACGAAACCTCTAAATCCTTGTTATATTCCCCGAAGGGCTGAAATTTAGTGCAACGTCCCAAAGGGAAATTTCAGAGTTCTTTAACATCGGAATTTAACGAAGTTTGATTTTCCAACTTTTTTCCGCTCAGCTTCACGAGAAAAAATCAAATTTGGAGAAATGGCGAGCCGAGCCATTTCTCGTTAAATTCCTGTTAATTACCCCGAGCCGATAGGTGAGAACGCAGTGTAGTCGAGGAAAACAAAGTTTTCCGAAGAAGTCTGCCTCTTCCCGCCTTCAAATACTTAAAATATATTCAATTTTGTTAGCTAGACGGGATGGTGTCTGCCAGAAGTATGATAGCATCGAATGGCTGCAAAGTTAGAGAATCAGTTACTGGCTGGCCATTGTTGATATTTGGTGCCTGAGTTCCGAGGATGCGCTTAATGCTCGTTCGTGAATATTCGCCAGCAAGCTCCTCGGATGTGAATGTATACTCCTTGTTAATCGGGTTGACAAGGACAAAGCCGTTTTCAAAATCACGACGCCAAAATCCTACCCCTCCCTCATGAACCCTGAGATTGTCAATAGCCACCTTGCCACCATTGTTTAATGAAAACGTCAGCATAAAATCATCACCGTAATTAAGAGTGACTGGGAAACGAATACTTCCAGATTCTCCATCAATTACTTCAGGAAAAATATAAGTTCCTAAGATTCCTTCTGAACAGGTCAATGATGCAGTGAAACGATAGTCAAGTGTTTCAAGAATCTCCCAGTCAAATTCAATCAAGTAAGTCTTCTCTGGCTCAAAAGGAATAGCGCCTGATTTAGTATTTACTTGCATTAATGCACTTTCTGTGTGATCAGGATTGTTAATTACTAATTTCTGATTTTCAACGTCCCCATCACCTTGCATACTTGAAGGAAGATTTCCTGAATCAAAGGATTCCTCCCAGATTAATATGGGGGAAGACGTTAATTCTACTGCATCACTAAGTGGCATGCCAAGATAACCCTTGTATTCTCGATCCTCTACAGCTACGCCGTCATCGTTTACTGAATATTCGTCAAACCAATACGGTGGACTCCTCATATCATAAAGATCATATTCATAAAAACCATTATCGAGAAGAGCGGTTCCCATTGCAAAACGGTGTCGATTAATATCTTGTGCTGTCGGCTCAAGATAATCTCTATTAATTTCTTGATCCCCCAATGCAATTTCTCCTTCATGTCCTGCTGCTTCTAAGATATTTAGATGCGGTACACGAGTGTTTTCTTCAGCTTCAAAATATTCATCAAGAGAACGTTTCCATAAACCCTCGTTAGGTTGCAAAAGGTTACTTGCATACCATGGAGTATTCCAGCTTTCAAATATGTAACCATTGATGTAAGAAGCTAAAGAAAGCTCAGGATTCCATCCATTATTGCCCATTATAAGTTCATTATCGCCCAATCTTTTCCTTAACCTCTGCAACAGTTCAATGGTCGCAGGGCGAGTCATTTCACTAATTTCAGCAGGCGTTTCATCACGCTTGCCATTCCGGTTTATATCATAATCAAACAAAGAGGGGTTATTATGATTTTTTATATGTGTGTTTATCTTGGCATCTAAGTTATCAAGGAAGATACCATCCCAAACGCCCGAAGCCGCAACATTATTCACAAGCCAGTCGATGAGATGGTCGGTGTATGTTTGCCCGTTAACCACTGGACAATTATCTGAGAAATCCATCTTCCATATGGGAGAATAAGTATCATCCAGCTCTTTACTACCGCTCGTGTCTGTCACTACCCATTCGTCTGCAAGACCATCAAAGAACTGAAAATATGCACTAACTGTTGAATGAGGCGGACGGGATACATCGGACTGTGGTTCATAGGCGGCTCGATATGGAAGCACCACCATACCGGGATTTTTTTCTTGCAGCCTTTTTACAAAGGAAGTATCATAAGTCTGGGCATCAATTATAGGGCCCACTACAACATCAAAAAATGCCAGTTTCTCCTCTAATTCTTCAACTTGGTATACATGCTCATCCTCTGGAAGACTTGGTGCTACGCCGCCCGCATCTGTTGCCCAATAAAAGGAATGCCCACCATAGCTTCCTAAGCGAGGATATGGTAAATCATCTAGTTGGGACCATCCATTGGGTGGGCGAGTAATAGGAACTTGATCAACACGATAAATCTTAATATTATCAATAATAATTGATGTGTCAGTATGGGATGAAATTTTCAAATAATATGCATCAGCATTATTAGTTGTTAAGCCACCAGTAGAAAAATGCCCTTCCTCTATAGCATTTGACAATATAGGCATTAAATGTATAGAATCCTCATCATCGTTTGAACCTTCTGGATAAATAAATGTTGAAGTAACGACTCCTCCACTTTCTCCTCTTTTAAGGATTTTATAATCAAACTCAAAAATATAATATGTATTCGGTGAAAGTGGAAGTTGTTCAGGATCGGTTTCGAGAGTGTGGTATTTTTCGATTTTTATTGATTTTTCTCCATCGATGGCATTATCAGTTAGCTCTGCGTAATTACTAAAATCAAGACCCAATTCTGGATTAGATGATTCAAAATCATTGAAGAGTATCTCGGTATAGTTTGCCCTCCATCCATGAGGTGTTCCTTCCTGGATTTCCGGGCCCCCTGGGACAGGTGGTATATTCAGAAAAGTTGCAGACTGTTCCGGTGACTGTTCGGCGGGTTGTTCCTCAGGAGTTTGGACACACCCACTCACCACTACAGTAGCAATCACAAGAAAAACTATTAGTGCAGATTTTTTGTATTCGTTTGAGGTTTTTTGAAGCATAATAATATATTATTTGTATGTTATAAAAACCCTTTTGTTTCAGCGGGCAGAGGCAGATTGCAATTAACATCGCGATTAAGAGAAGTTCGGTTTTGAGGCAACCCACAAAACCGAATTTGGATGGAGAAGTCTGCAAGACTTCGTAATCTCTTAATCGCTGTTATATTCGTCTGACCAAAGGGAAGACCTGATTTTTAGTGCAACGATGCCGAAGGCAAAAAATCAGAGTT
>CAZUBH010000016.1:0-53085 GCA_964618505.1 uncultured Thermoplasmatales archaeon
AATCCCAAAAGGATGCAATTGACTATGTCTTCAAAAAAATAATGACACAAAGCATCAGAATCCTTATCCTTTTTATAGTCCTTTTTTTTCTTTACTAGAAATCTCTGAGCGTCCTTTTCATCTTCTTTTTCTTGCAATGCATGAATCAGTTCGTCAAGCTCTTTTCTAAAATCATCATTATTTTCTTTTTCATCAAAATTGTAGGATTTTTTTATTTGATCGTTTTGTTTTTGATTGCCCGATTCAAGTAAAGGCTTTTGTTTTGATTCATCAATAGAATACATGACTCTTTCAAATTTAGAATCAAGACGTTTTATAGAATCTCTTACTTGATCATAGTATTCTAGTTGCAAAACCTCATACTTTTCTTTCCAAAACTCAAGATCTGATTCTAATCTGTCAATGTATCTGTTTAAAAACTCATCATCATAATTTTGTCTTAGTTTTTTTGTATTATTTTTATTTTCACTAAAGGCATCTTTTAAAACATTACAGACAAATTCGTCAATATCGATTTTCAACTGTTCAAGTTTTTCTACAAGTTCAATTGGCAATCTAAAACTAATAGTCTTTTTGCCCATCATTAGCATCCCAATTGTGATAAAACATACATGAAATAAAGAAATTTAAATATATTGGTGATAAGTTAGTATTTACATTTGGTAATAGTATTCTCCATTTTGTTTTTGTTGCCTGTCCATATATGAATCTGATTTGTTTACTCTTGGTCTTTTTGTATCTTCATCTCTTCTAAAAGTTACATCAACATCTTTTAAAAAACGATTCATACCTTCGTGCAGGCTGAATGGTCCTTGAGATTTACCATATTTGCCTGTTTCACCTGAAAATACAACCAGAGCATCGCTAACCATATCTATAAAGTAAACATCATGATCTACAATCATTGCAGACTTACCGGATTTTTCCATTACTCTTCTAAACATTCTTGAAACAATCATTCTTTGTTGACTGTCAAGATATGCTGAAGGCTCATCTATTAAGTAAATGTCTGCTTCTTTTACAATTGCTGCAGCAATTGCTACTCTCTGCAGCTCTCCGCCTGATAAACTTTCAAGCTGCCTATCTAAAACATATTTTAAATTTAAAGGTTCAAAGACTTCTGCTTTAAAAAATCCTGATGTGAAAATTTGCTGAGAATATTTTTCAAAATAATCTCTGACGGTTCCATCAAAATCTGGGGTTATGTATTGTGGTTTGTAACTTATTTTAATATCAAACTCGATTTTACCTTCAGTTGGTTCGATTGAACCCGAAAGCATTTTTACAAATGTTGTTTTACCTATTGCATTAGGGCCAACAACACCTATAATCTCGCCTTGTCTTATGATGCCTTTTTCTACATCTAATTTAAACTCATCAAATGATTTTTTTAGATTATTGTAAGATATCAATATACTCATTTCTTGTCTTTGTTTTGGAGGATGGTCAAAAAACTCAATTTTTTCTGCAAATCTAATATTTTCCTCTTTTAAATATCCTAAAAGATATGTATTTATTGAGTGTCTCACACCTCGGGGAAAAGTTACGACACCATATGCTCCTTCGGTACCATACATTATGTGAACGTTATCACATAAAAAGTCCATTACAGCAAGATCATGCTCAACAACAATTACCTTTTTTTCTTTAGAAAGTTCCCTTATAATTTTGGCAACTTTTAGTCTTTGATAAATATCTAAATATGATGTAGGCTCGTCAAAAAAATACATGTCAACATCTTTGATTAGAGCTGCTGCAATTGAAACTAGTTGCAGCTCTCCACCAGATATTTCCTTTTTTTCAATTTTTTTATCAACAATACCTTCAAGACCTAGTTTTTCAACAATATCTTCATATTTGCCTGAGTTATCTGCCTTCTCTAGTATTTCTTTAATTTTTCCATTAAGAACTTTTGGCAATTTGTCTACATACTGTGGTTTAAAAACACAATGAACCTTGTCTTCAGAAATATCTTTAAAATGAGAATGAAGTTCTGTTCCCGAATAATATTCTAAAATTTCCTGCCAATCAATTTTTTTATTAAAGTTTCCTAGATTAGGTTTTATCTGTCCTGAAAGAATCTTAATTGCTGTTGATTTTCCAATTCCATTTTGTCCGAGAACACCTATACAACTACCTTTTTTTGGTATGGGAAGTCTATAAAGTCGAAAACCATTTTTTCCAAATTGATGAACAAGATCTTCTTTTAGTTCTTCAGCGAGTCCTATAATCTTAATTGCATCAAAAGGACATTTGTTAATGCAAATTCCACAACCCACGCAGAGTTCTTCTGAAATAATGGGCTTTGAGTCTTCACCCATTACAATCGTTTCGTCTCCAGCACGCACTCTAGGGCAAAACTTGATACATTCTTGTGCACAGTTTCTTGGTTTGCATCTGTCTTTAAGAAGTATTGCTATACGCATAATTAAAAAAACGAGAAGATTAGTTTTTATTAAAAGCTTTTTATCAATTCTATTGTTCTTGTAAAAATATACGAAATGGTAAAACTGGGCAACTAATTAATAAACTAAATCTGTTTGTATTAATCAACATTGTTTAGATTCTAAATAATTATTTTATTCAAAAATATCTTTGCAACAATTGATTTCTGATCATAGACTCCTTCGTCACAGGTGACATTCATTCTTATCAAAGGCTTTCTATTTATGATTCCCAGACCAATGCCAAAAATAGGTATGTCTCTAATTACGCTACTATGACTTTCTATACTGCCAATATCTTCAATAAATTCACGTTGTAAGATGAAAAATCCGTACTTGATTGTAACTGATAAAACAGTGTTTGTAGCATCAAAATCTCCAATATTAGTAATATTTAAAGTAAGCCTTTCTCCCTCTTCAAGACCTATAGATAGATTCGTAGGCCATTTGGTATAAAGCGGATATCTGTCCTGAGCTCCACCTTCTATATTATACGGAATATCTCCTATTCCATCTGGGCCTGCCTCGTCTTGATTTGGTCCGCCGAAAAAATCACGTCCCATATAGTCGCCCCATGAGTTTCCACCTGATGGATAGCCATTGTCCCAAGTATTGTTGTGAGTATCATACGCATTTACATAATTGTCTTTAAAATAATTATGATAAAAAGTATTATTGTATACAAAAGTAGTAACCCATATTCCGCGATTATCGCAATTCAGAATTGTGTTGTTGTATATCGAATTGTTTACGGCCGATCGTAAATGAATTCCATTGTTATTTTCAGTGAACATATTGTTAAAAATATTGCTATTTTCACAAAATGTCAACTCGATAGACATGCCCAACTCGCCAATAAACTCATTGTCGTGAATGCTGTGGATGCTACCGCTGATATATATCCCTGTTGGCGCATTATCGTAAAGCGTATTTTCAAAAATATTATTGTTTTGGTTATCTACTAAATAAATTCCATACCAGTTATTGTGTATAATGTTACCAGATATAGTATTGAAATCTGATTCAATTTGCATCCCGTGAGACCCATAGCCACTATTTTGGAATGTAAATCCACTAACATAAACTGAGTTGGCCAAAATTTGAACAGGATGGTCAACTTCACCACCATCTACAATAGTTGTATTTCTATTTTCTCAAATAAGGTTTATTGATTTATTGACAGTTACATGCTCAAAATATGTGCCATTGAAAACAAAAACTGTGTCTCCCTCACTAGCATTATCTATTGCGTCCTGAATTTGTGTATAGTTATTTGGGCCGTATCCTCCAACATAGAAAGTTTGCCCCCTTTCCATCTCCTTCGATGTTTTATCAGGAAATCCTGTTGTAAAATTAAACGATAAAATGATTAATGTTGATACAATTGTTATTGAAATTATTTTTAACGTCATTTTTCCCCCAATTAAATAGCAATAATAGACAACATTTATATAACACTTCGTACTATATAATACTTGGGGAAAGATATGAAAAAGATACTTTCAATAGGGAGTATTGCAATTGTTTTTATTCTCGTGTTGTCATCGTTTCCAACAATAAATGCATCAAAAAAATTGGATTTTAAAATTAATCAAATTGAAGATACTGAAAAATTAAATTTAAACAAATTTAAGGAATTTTTAGAAAATACAGACGATATTGATTGGAAAGACTATTTAGCAATTCTTTTTGCTATGACATTAGGGATTGTTAGTGGAGTGCTTATATTAGGACCTATATTTATAGGATACTTCATTGCAAGTCTAATTGTTTTTATTACTGAAAAATTTATGCCGTTGACTTCTTAATGGATACAATATTGAAATGTCATAACAATTTTTAAAAAATTTATGAGTTGATTTATTTGTTGGAAATTTAATAATACTTATTAACATCAGCTTAATTTGCATTATTGGGGGTAAATTTGTGAAAAAAACATTTTATTTGATTATTATAGGACTATTTATAACTTTATCTTTGTCAAACACTTCGACTTCAGAATTTGTTTCATCAGAAACAGAAGAAATCAATGTTGCAATTTGTAATAGCGATAATGGAACCGGTTGGGGAACATATCAAGGCTTTGTTGATTCTTTGGACGGATATAGTTGGAAAGTAGGAAATAACGATCCTTATTCATTTGAAATTGATATGATCAATATAATAGAACTACTGATGGGTTCATTTATGGATGATGATGTATTTATTCATGCAGGCGTTCTCAATCAAGATTTTATATGTGGGTCTCCCTATAATATAACTGGAAGAAATATTGAAGATAAAATAAAAGAATATATAGCTAACGGAGGAAGTTTTCTTGGAACTTGTGGAGGAGCATTATTCAGTTTGCATCAATACGATAGACCTAACACCTATTTGGAGTGGATTTGTAATAATAGTGGTTATGTTAATAGGTCATGGGTGACTTATAAGGTAAACAATGGATTTCCAATTTTTAGTGAGTATACATATATGCGCTATTTTAAGCAATTTGATAGATATAAACGTACACGGTGTAACATATTTGGACTGAGGCCTCTCGTAGAAGACCCAGATCCAACTAGAGTGGGATCCTATCAACTTGTTATGAACCCAGGTATGAGTAACGAAAGTGTTGGGTATGAAGTATCAGGAGCTACAAACAGGTTAAAAATTTCTAAATCTGATTACCCACCATATAATGATTATTTACTCGATTATTTTGATGTTCATTGGTGTGGCGGTCCTTCTTTCAATGTTCCAAGTGGTTCAAATAATGTCGAAATTTTATCTTGTTATACTGAGGGCGGCCTAGATGAAAATGATGCAACAGATTTAAGAGCTTGGACTTTTCAACCTCCTGGATTATTAAATTTATTAGTGGAGGCATTGTATTCTTTTCAATCTGACAACCAAGAAAATCAAGACTTCACCAACAATCTGATAAATCAATTTTTCAAATTAAGGGATTGGAACCAAACAGATGATAAAATTTTTACAAAAAATAGTGGTGGAGATCCCGGGCACATCATGTTTAATTATCCAGATGAGTCGGGTGGAAAAGTAATATTGTGGGGCGATCATCCAGAATGGGAGTATTGGGAGAAAGATGGTTCGTATGTTAAGAATGTTGATGAGAGTCCAACATACAATAACACGATTTGGGAAGGCCTTGTAAGATGGTATGACGATAATGACACTCCAGGTTATGAAGATGATGATACTATAATTATGCCATCAGATATGAAATATGATGCAAAATGGCTAACAAGAAGAGAAGTTGCATATGCTTCAAACAAGGTTGACGATAAACATCTACCGCCTGTTTATGGAAGATCACAAGTAGTTGATTTTGATCCACCAGTAACAGAAGATGATGAATTTAGCATAGATTGCTGTGTAGGTGGATATGAAGAAGATTGGGAGAAAGACATAAACTTGACACTATACTATAGATACAATGGATCAGGTTCTAGCTGGCAATGGACCAATTGGAATGATAGCGGCATGTACATTAATGATAATGATGGCCCATTTACTTTTACATTTAATCCAAGTAGTTATAATGGCTCAGGTAGATATGAGTTTTATTCAATACTAAATGCAACAGATCAAGAAGGCTATTCTCTAGAAACTCCTCCACCTGATGGCGATGGAGACGGAGAACCAGATGCAGATTCATGGGTTCTTGTTGGAGGACCCATTATTGCAGATTTTAACTTTACCAACGGTGCACCTCTAGTAAATGAAACAGTAACTTTCTATGACCAGTCATATACAATATATGAAATCCAGTATTCAGAGTGGACTTTCTAAACTTTTCCAAATAAAACTTTAAATACAACCTATCTCTATATGTTAATAGGGAAAAGTGTGAAAGAGATAATTGTATTTGGAAGCATACTTTCAGCCATACTTTTAATTCTTTCGTTTTTACCATCAGTTTGTGCCTACAATTCTCAAAATATAAATGACAAAAAAATCCAAGAATTAAGAGAAAAATCAAGAATTATTAAAAATATAGGTCTAAATGAACTAAATGAAAATATATATGAAAATAGAAGAGATATGAGTATGATGAATGTATTCTTTGAGATTTTAGGATTATTATTTATTCTATCTCTTTATGTGCTGATGGGAATAATAATTTTGATTAAAATGGTATTTAGTACATAATTATAATTTTAAAAAATTTGACCGAGCCATTATAAAAAATTCCTACTCTTTGTTTAATCTGCAGAATCTCCATAAATGTAATAGTAAAGCATTTTTTGTCATTCGCTTAAAGACATGCTGTTCTACGTTATCTTGGCTGGTATAATCTACATTATAACAATAGTATCTCTAACTTATAGAGAATTTGGATAGTTTTTATTTTCAACATCCAAGATATTCTAACTCAGAAAATGACTTCTTTAGCCTGCACGATACTTCTTTTAATTGTTTCATGATCAATGCGTTTATACGATGGTTTTACAATTTTTATTATTAACAACATTTTCTGATTCTAATCAATATTCTGTTTTTTTTCAGAAGATTTAAATTATGTTTTTTCTTTCATTTTATTGAAGAGGGGAGTCTAAAAATGAAAAAAATAATTGGTTTGTTAGTTATATTTTTTACAATAATATGTGGCCATTGCAATATCTCAAATGCAGATTTAGTCGACGATGATTACAAAGATACAACAAATATAGATGTTGCAATATGCAATGCCAATACTGTTGGATGGAGTTCATATCAATATTTTGTTGATATATTAGACAGTTATGAATGGAAAATTGGCAATAATAATCCGTACAAATTTGCTTTAAATATGACGAGCTTTGATGATCTGGTACAAGGAAATTTCATGGAAAATGATGTATATATTCATGCAGCAGTTTTGGATCAGGATTTCCGTTGTGGCATATTCCCAAACTCTGAAAATAATGTAGACCTGATAAATAATATCAAAGATTTTATTAAA
Source organism: uncultured Thermoplasmatales archaeon (assembly GCA_964618505.1). GTDB lineage: Archaea > Thermoplasmatota > E2 > DHVEG-1 > DHVEG-1 > CAZUBH01. The sequence goes on from CAZUBH010000016.1 coordinate 7,393, forward strand.
AATGGAGGGAGTTATATAGGCACCTGTGGCGGATCAACATTTGCACTACATCCTTATGAGACACCAGATACGTTTGTAGAGTGGATGGGGCTAAATAGCGGATTTGTTGATGATTCTTGGGTGGCATTTGATGCGAATTATGGGATTCCCATAATAAGCGAGTATTTTTACATGAGATATTTTCCCATGTTGGATCGTTATAAATTTACAATTTGCGATTGGGATTCACCTCTCTATCCTAATCGCGAAAATCCCGATCCAACCAGAGTCGGAACTTATGGTCTTGTTTGGTATCCAGGGATGAATCCAGAAAGTGATTCTTATTACGTATCAGGTGCAACTAACAGACTTAAAATTACGAAATCTAACTATCCTCCTTTTAACGATTATTTGGAGGATTATTTAGATGTTCATTGGTGTGGGGGGCCAACATTTAAAGTTCCAAGTGGTTCAAATGTCTCAGTTCTTTCTTGTTATTCTGGCGGAGGATTGGATGGAGATGATTCAACGAATATTGAGGCGTGGTCTTATGACCATCCAGAAACGTTTAATCTATGGGCAGATTTTTTATCCTATTTTAGAGATGATTTTTGTTTGTTTAAAAACTTGAGTTTTTTAGGTGCTTTACAGAATTCTACTTTTAAGCTGAGGGATTTTAATCAAACGTCAGATGAAATCGAAACTAAAATAGGCCAAAATGATCCAAGTCACATTATGTTCAATTATCCAAACAAAGACGGTGGAAAAGTTATATTATGGGGCCCTCATCCAGAGATGGAATTTTGGGAAAAGGATGGAAGTTATGCTGAAAACGTAGACGAAGATACAGAGTATAACAATACCTTGTGGGAAGGACTCATTAGATGGAAAAATGATAACGGAACGCCAAGCAATCCTGATGACGATTATAATTTAACAAAGGAAGATGTAAGCTATAATACCAGTTGGATAGTAAGAAGAGAAGTTGCATGGGCGTCTAATAGAGTTGAAGATGATAAGCATCTACCACCTGTCTATGGAAGGTCTCAAGTTGTTGATTTTGATCCTCCTATGACAGAAGATGAAGAATTTAACATAGATTGCTGTGTAGGTGGATATGAAGAAGATTGGGAGAAAGACATAAACTTGACACTATACTATAGATACAATGGATCAGGTTCTAGCTGGCAATGGACCAATTGGAATGATAGTGGCTTATATATTACGGACAATGGAGGGCCATTTACATTTAGTTTTAATGCAATTTATGGGGATGGAAGATATGAGTTCTATTCAATATTAAATGCAACAGATCAAGACGGCTATTCATTAGAAACACCTCCACCTGATGGCGATGGAGACGGAGAGCCTGATGCAGATTCATGGGTTCTTGTGGGAGGACCAATTATTGCAGATTTTAACTTCACAAAAGGCGCACCCCTTGTAAATGAAACTGTAACTTTCTACGACCAATCTTTTACGATTAATGAACTCCTTTATTCAAACTGGACCTGGCAGTGTGGTGATCAGAACGGTTCTCAAATGTGTGAATATCCACAGACACATTGCTATTATCCTGAGATAAATACTAGCTTTCGTAACAACGAAAATGCTACCATATTATTATGGGTTCAGGACACACTTGGAAATACTGCACAGATTACCAAAACAATAACTGTGCGAAACAATCCTCCAGAGGCAGGCTTTTATTCTTCTGAGGAAGTTGTGAAACCTGGAGATAGTATAACCTGTTTTGATGACTCAACAGATCCAGATGGAACCATTGAAAGTCGAAAATGGGACTTTGGCGATCCTGACGGCAATGGTGGTGGTTTTGTTGGTTCAAATCAACTGAATATCAGTCATACTTACAATAACTCAGGTATTTATACAATAACTCTGACTACAACAGACAGCGATGACGATGAAGACACAATCACAAAAGAAGTCATCGTTGCAGATTCATACGTGGATGATGACTTTCCAACCCAAGGGTTAGATAACAATTGGAGCAGTATTCAGGACTGCATCGACAATTCATCTACTTTTGATCTAATATACATCTATAACGGCACGTATGATGAAAACGTAACTGTTAATAAATCACTGAGTCTGATTGGAGAGCATAAAGAAGGTGTCATAATAGACGGTTCGGTTGAAATGACAAACCCATTTGATTACGAACTGCCCGACTATGACTCAATTGACTGGATTTTGTATTTTAACATGTCAAAAAACGATCTTTTACTGCATTTAAACAACGATTCAGATGTTGGTGAGAACTATTCCTCCTCAGATGCCATTTACGACTACTCCAAATCAGAAAACAACGGGACCAAATACAATGTGATTTTAAGTGACGATACGCCAAAAGGAGAAGGATGCTTTGAATTTGATGGCATAAGTAGTTCGATTAATTTTAGCAGTGTTAACTCGCTTACCAATCAAAATATAACAGTATCTGCCTGGATTTACTGGCAGGGTGGCACAGGGGATAAAGATCCAATAGTTAGCCAACTTGATGCAGATCAGGGCTACAGCCTGTTCATCGACACTTCAACTGCAAAACCCGTCTTTAGTCTGAATGAAATCGAGATTACATCAGAAGATCCACTTTCTGAAGGTTGGCACCATATTGCAGGCATTCACAACTCAACAACGTTGTCGATCTTTGTGGATGGAACACTCGTTAATTCAACTTATAAAACCGGCTACGGCAGCGATTCGATTTGTTATATAGGGCATGATGGATCAGAAGATCATTTTTATGGAAAGATTGATGAAATTTCAATCTGGAATAGAAGTCTTTCTTCTGAAGAGATATTTGACATATATAACGGCAACTTTGGAGTTTATGCGCAGGGATTCACTATCAGTACTCCATATGTTGGATTAATTCCTTCAAATCATTCTGAAATTATTTGGTGTGATGTAACTGGAAGTTCAACTGCTGTAAAAATCAACAATTTAGAAGATATTAACATCAATTATTGCAATATGTACAATGGAGAAAACGGAGTTTTGATATCAAACTGCAATCCAGATCAATATAGAAAGATAAGAATTACTGATTCAAATATTACAAATTTTATAAACTGTTCAATTGTAGACTCTTCGTCCTACGTTAGTTTCGTAGGCGTGAATGTCAATGGTAGCAACATCAATTTAAGCTTTGAAGATTCTGATTTTGGCACCATAGTTATTGCAGGTAGTACTTCTACAGATAATGTTGCGCCAGACACGCCTTATCTTTCCGGTCCAACTGAAGGTGATTTGAATACAAGTTATACTTACTATACTTGTACTAACGATTCCAACTATGACCAGATACAATATCTGTTTGACTGGGATGATGGCAACACCACAGGATGGCTCTACCTGTATGATTCAAACGATCACGTGAATGCATCCCATAGCTTCTCAGAGCATGGCGGATATTATGTAACTGTAAAAGCAAAGGATGTTTTCAATAATGAAAGCGAGGAAGAATCCATATTATTCAGAACCGAACAATATCCTCCGGTAATTGAAAATGTAACAGATAGTCCTGACACAGTTGGCTTTGGACAAACAGTTAATATCAGCTGGGATTGTTATGATAATCTAAGTGGAATCTATGAGATAAATATCAATGTCTCATATCCTGATGGAACCGATGTTAATTACTCATATTATAGAAAAACTATGGGAAACGAATCTTCGGATTATCATTACAACTTTTACAATACTTGGCTGTGTGGGCAATACAATTATACTATCTGGGTTGTAGATGGAGCTTATAATACAAACTTTTCAACAGGGCATAGCTTCAACGTATCTGCTGATGCTACGATTGGCATTGCTACACTGCAGGATGCCTACGGTGCTGGAGAGTACATCAACATAACAGATCCACCGACACCACCAGAGGATTATTATCTGACGGAAAGAGGACTTGACTACAACAAGTATTACAATGCCATTTCAGGAAATGATGTCCTTGAGATATTTACAGGGCCTGTGAACTATCTCGAAGGCGGTGAATGGACCCCAATAGACAACACCCTGGAAGTACTTGATCAACAGCATCCTGCTTATGAATATGGTTACAGAGCTGGAAATGAAAAGGGACTTTATTCAACGTATTTCAAGCCAAATATCCAGAGCGATTGGCCTGTAGCATTTGCTTACGATAGATCAGATGATCCAACTACAGATGTTCTAAGAACAAAGCTTGTGGGAGTTGGATACCTGGATCCAACATCTGACTGGGATTACGAATACTTGCAAGGTGTTTTGGACAGCCAGGGATACATTGAAGACTATTCTGCAATCTATGAGGATGTCTTTACAGGAACGGATGTAAAGTGGTCTTACGGCAACTCGGGAATGAAAGAAGAAATCATTCTAAGCGAGGACGCAAGAACAATGCTTGAAAACAACCCCCCAAGTGCTTATGGCCTATCAAATGACGATTCGTATCTTGTCTTCATCACAAGGCTTGATTATCAGAACCTCGAAATGCACGACTCTTCAGGTTCGTTAGAAGGCAACTTTACCTTAACAGATGCTGGAATCGACTTCAAGGATGCTTTGGGTTATTTCAAATGCGCCTTACCGCTAGGCGATGCATACGAGCTTGAAAACGAGCTGAACAGAACAAAACTCACCTACAGGATAATACAGTACAACGGAAACAACTACCTGCTTTCAGGACTCAAGCTTGAAGATTTAGAAGAAATGCAGTTCCCGGTTGTAGTCGATCCGACTCTAACTGTGAAATCCTCGACAAACGATGGCTATATTCTAAACGGAGGCAACACGTATTCAACGGTTCAGAGTGCTTCAACTGGTACGGTTTATGATGGCAGTGATTACCTATACATAGGTCAGCGTTACGCCCCATTTGGAAAATATCTGTACGACATTTACAGAAGCTTTTTGTATTTCAACACATCGTCATTACCATCAAATATAGTAATCAACTCTTCAACAGTCTCTTTGTATTGCTATAGCGATGTTTCAAGTGCAGATTTTGACATAGTAATTCAGAACGGTCAGCCGATATTTCCACGTAATCCTCTTGAAAGTGCAGATTACAATAAGAACTACTATGCTGGAAACGGCGGAAGTATCAACACAACTAGCCTGGCCAATGGTAGAAGCAATATCACACTTACAAATCACGATTGGATAAATCAAGACGGCATCACAAAACTCTGTCTTAGGTCCAGCAAGGACATAAATGCTGTTCAGCCCAGCACATCAGAGTATGTAGTATTTTACAGTAGGGAAAAGACAGGTTTTGATAACTACAATCCTTACATAACAATTGAGTACAGAAACCAGTCAAAGATAAAAAACGTTGGAAGTACAAACATCTCGGGCTATCTTTTGATGCAGGTTCAGTACAATGATTCCGGAGACTGGATAGTTGATAATGACGCGATCAATGAGACAAATCCGAGAACAATAAACTCAAGTGACCAGCTAGCCCTTGACTTGATATTCAACGGAGAAGTCAGTACAAGCGATCTTACAAATGGAGATGGGCAATACAGAGTCTATGCAGCATTCAGAGACCCAGATGGAGAACCTCTCATCTGTGATGATGAATCTGCACTAGAAGCTTGGTATGAATTTGAAGTATCTACAACCTAAAACTCTTTTTCTTTTTAATTAAAAATAAATTTGGAAGATAAAAGCTTTTTATTTACATTTCTCTGTAAACATCTTCCATGTTTAAGTGAAACAAAACATCTTGCAATCGTTCATTTTTTGGTACTCTATCTGTTTTTTCTAAAGCCTCATGTGTCTTGTAAAATATATCCCATTCTTCAGGCACACCATTTAAGGTTTTATGAATGGCGCATTGGAAGATATATTTACAGAATAATACTCCGTCTTCAAATGTTAAATTTTCCTCCACCATATAACAAATATCCCCCACTAGATATTCAAAAATGTGAATGGGCTATTTAGTTAAAAATCTTTTTATATTTTTCAATTAATTAGTTTATAAATATAATTTCATGTAAGTTTATATGTACAGTGTTCTCTCATCGAGCAATTAACACATCTTGCAGGCGAATTATGATTTCTATACTCTTTTTTTGCAATCACATTTCTCATTTTATTTATTGTTGATTCAAGTTCAAATCTCATTTTAGGATCAAAATTAATTTTATAATTTGAGTCATCATAAACCAATATCCCGTAAGGAACAAATTCTTTGTATTCATCTTCAAGAATTTGACAATAGGCTGCAAGTTGCATTATGTGGCTAGTTCTTGGTCTTTCATGATTACCAGATTTAACTTCAACAGGAATGTTTTTATTTTGTATTTTTACAATATAATCTGGTTTTCCAGAAATTCTATATTTTCTTGAAAAAAGAGCTTTTGCAGGCACATTTAAATCCGAGTATGTTATCTTTCCGTCAGGAATATTGTACTTTCTTTTATGAGAAACTGTTTTTTTATGAAGAATTTTTGAAATTAAGATAAGCAAAAATCCAATAAATGCAAATACAGCTGCAAAAATAATTATAAAAACACCTCTAGTAAAATAATAATGATTGCTACAACAAGCAAAACGTAACCAAAAATCTGTAATTTTCTGGATTTTTGCTCAGTTTTGTTTATTGAATCTATTTTTGTTCCTAAATCGTAATGAAACTTTTTTCCAGCATCAATATTTGGCGATTCAGCTTTGAAACCTCTTCTGTGAAGTAACCACGAATTTGAACAATATGTAAACTCTCCTATTTCAGAAGCACTTATCACATCACTTGTTTTTAGCAAAGTCTGCTTTCCCATCTAAATCGTATCTTAACATCTACCTTTTTATACTTTTTACAGGTTAACCGAAAGTAAATCAAGTGATATTATGCAAAACCTAGACCAAATAATTAGAGATTTATCAGAAATATATGATAAGAAAAGCCTTGATACATTCATAACAGTCTATCAAAACAAAAATTCTGATGAAAAATTCATTAAAAGAAGAGAAAATGCCTGTTTTTCACTGCTTGAGAGTCAGGAAAAGCAAAACTTTAAAGATACAATTGAGCAAATAAAAGAATTCTTAAATAAAAACAAAAACAAAAATCTGGCAGTATTTGCATCAAGCAAACACGACTTTTTCAAATCAGTAGAATTGCCAGTTGAAGTTTATAATGCTTTAATTGTTGATTCGTCCCCTTATATAAGACCTCTTGCAAGAATACAAGATGAATGGGAGTCATTCACACTTGTCCTTCTAAATTCAAACTTTGCAAAAATCTATTCAATTTCTTTAGGACAAATTGACAAAACAAAAAACATCTCAAAAGACATTATGAACCGCCATAAAAAAGGAGGTCAATCACAGGCAAGATTCCAACGCCTAAGAAAAGGTGCAATACACTCGTTTTTTAAAGAAGTTGAAGAAGCACTTCAAAAATTTGAAGAAACGCAGATAATACTGGCAGGTCCTGGAACTGCTAAAACTCAATTTAAAGACATGCTACCAAAACATCTGCAAGAAAAGATAGTGGATATAATTGATATAGGTATTGAATCTGAAAATGAACTTTTTGATGAATCTATAAAATCAATTATTGATTTAGAAGGTAAAAAAAGCCATAAAACCGTTGAAAGGCTAAAAGCCGAAATCCTAAAAGACGGACTAGCAGTATATGGAATAGAAGAAACAAAAAAAGCAGTTGAAACAGGTCAAGCCGAAATTTTAGTAATACAAAAAGATTACAAAGTAAAAGGATGTCTGTGTGAAAACTGTCAAATACTTAATGCAGGTCCTGTAAAAGAATGTCCAGTATGTGGAGGGCCTACAACAGAGGCTGACGTTTTAGAAGAAATATTAGAGTTTGCAAAAAGAACAGATGCCGAAATTGAATTTACTGATGATGAATTTATATCACAAATAGGTCATGTGGGTGCAATTCTTAGATATAAACAATAATTCTTTTAATGACATACTAGATGCAGTGGGAAGGGGTTTAACATGGATTTTACAATCGGAATAAGACGAGAAGACAAAAATAAATGGGAAGCAAGAGTTCCTTTAGTTCCAAAACATATCAGAGAATTACAAGAAAAACACAACATACAAACTATAATTCAACCATCGCAAATTCGTGCTTTTTCTGAAAAGGAGTATGAAAAAGCAGGCGCTGAAATTAATGAAAGTTTATCTGAAGCACAAGTAATTTTTGCAGTTAAAGAAATCCCATCAGATTTTTTTGAGGAAAATAAAACATATGTGTTTTTTTCACATACAATAAAGGGTCAAAAATATAATATGCCCATGCTTAAAAAAATGATGGATTTAAAATGCAATCTAATTGATTATGAAAAAATCGTAGATGAAAAGGGATTTCGAATAGTTTTTTTTGGAAGATATGCTGGTCTTGCAGGAATGATTGATGCGTTATGGGTTTATGGCCAAAAATTAAAATCAAAAGGTTTTACAACTCCCTTTGAAAAAATAAAACAAACAATAGACTATGAAGACCTTGATGATGTTAAAAAACATTTAAAGCAAATTGGAAAAGAAATTTCTGAGAGTAAATTTCCAAATGAAATAGCTCCGATAATAGTAGGTTTTGCAGGTTATGGCAATGTTTCAAAAGGAGCACAAGAAATACTTGATATTCTTCCAGTTAAAGAAATCTCACCAGATGAAATAAAAGATGTAATAAATAACTATGAAAATAATTTAATCTACAAAGTAGTTTTCAAAGAAGAAGATTTAGTTGAACCAATAAGCTCTAATGATTCTTTTGTACTGCAAGATTACTATAAAAATCCGCAAAAATATAAATCTAAATTTGAAAAATATGTGCCAGACTTAACAATTCTTATGAACTGCATCTATTGGACTCCAAAATATCCTAGACTTTTAACAAAGCAATTTCTAAAAGAAAATGAAAAAATTAAATTGGAAGTCATCGGAGACATAAGTGTAGATGTCAACGGAGCAATAGAAATTACGGAAAAGGTAACAACTCCTGCCTGTCCAGCATTTGTTTATGATGTAAAAAAAGATTCAACCACAGATGGATATGATTCTGTAGGAATTGCTGTTGTCGCAGTAGATAATCTGCCTTGCGAGTTGCCAAAAGAATCCTCAAGTGCATTTAGTGAAAAATTAAAAGATATTGCAGCAACTATTGCAAAAACTGATTTTGAAAAAGATTTTAACGATTTAAAAATCCCAATAGGAATCAAAAATGCAGTTATTTTGCATCATGGAGAGCTAACACCTAACTATCAATACATCGACAAATATTTATAAACAAATCTGATTCGCACAATCGAATTCTTAGGGGAATATAAATATGAAGAGAACACTGGTTCTTGGTGCAGGAATGGTTTCTAGGCCGTTGGTACGTTATCTTTTAGAACAACCTGATTATGAAGTTGAAATGGCAAGCAGAACAGTTAGTAAAGCCCAGGAATGTATAGATAATCATCCTGACGGAAATGCAATTAGTTTAAATTGTGAAGACGATGTAGCCTTAGAAGAACTTGTTAAAAATGCAGATATTGTTGTAAGTTTACTTCCATATTCTTATCATGTAAAAGTAGCAAAGCTTTGTATAAAGCATAAAAAACATCTTGTAACCACCTCATATGTAAGCGAACAGATGAAAGAACTCGATGATCAGGCAAAAGATGCAGGAGTATTGCTTCTAAATGAATGTGGTCTTGACCCAGGCATTGATCATATGTCAGCAATGAAAGTCATACATGATGTTGAAAACATAGGTGGTAAAATAGTAAGCTTTAGATCAACTACTGGTGCTCTTCCATCTCATGAGGCAAATACAAATCCTTTTGGCTATAAATTTTCTTGGTCGCCAAGAGGTGTTTTACTTGCATCAAAAAATGCTTCAAAATGGCTAGAAGGCGGAAAAGAGGTATCTTACCCTGGAAATAAACTCTTTGAAAATTATTATATTCAAGACGTTCCAGATGTAGGCTCTTTTGAGAATTATCCAAATAGAAACTCCGTACCATATAAGGAAATTTATGGATTAAATGATGCAAAGACTGTTTACAGGGGAACTTTTAGAATGACAGGCTGGTGTGAAACAATGAGAAAGATTGTTGCACTTGGCTGGTTAAATGAAAAAAATCCGGAAGGATTTGCAGGTAAAACATATGGGGATTTAACAAGATACATACTTGGCGCAGGTAAAAAAGACGATTTGGAAAAGGTAACGGCAAGACATCTTGGACTTGAGCCTTATTCTGCTGTAATTAAACGACTCAGCTGGCTAGGACTTTTTTCAGACGAATTACTCCCTGAAGATAAAGATAATCCTCTTGACTATCTCAATTTTTTAACTCTAAAAAAAATGGCTCTTGGAAAAGATGAAAGAGACATGATTGTAATGCATCATGAATTTATAGCAGATTATGGAGAGAAGCAGGAATATATCACATCAACACTTGTAGATTATGGGATAGTTGGAGGAGATTCTGCTGTTGCAAGAACTGTAGCACTACCCGCCGCAATTGCTGTTAAGATGATTCATGAGAAAAAAATCGATATAACCGGTGTTCATATACCAGTGATTCCAGATATATATGAACCAATTTTAAATGAATTAGAGGAAATGAATATCAGATTCAAAGAGACATCAAATGAAATCTAAAATTTATTTGCTTTTAAGCAAGTAATTGCATAAACATTTTAATATGCTTTATCGTGATGTTCAAGTGAAATTATTCTTACAATGTTCCCTTCAATTTTAAACACAAGAACAAATGGGCCAAAATGTATTCTTCTATATCCTGCAAGAACATTTTTGAGAGATTTGTAATGTTCTGGGTCACTTACCATATCGATAAGCTTTTTTTGTATTTGGCTAAACAAAGCTTTGTCTTTTTTCTTCAACTTTTTCATGGATTTTTCAAATTGCGAGCTAAATTCAACTATATAATGCATACTACAAGCTCTCTAGATAATCAACGGCATCTTTTTGATTGAATTTCTTAACATTTTTTCCTTTTATCATATCACTTTCAATATTTTGATATCTCTCAATTCTTTCAAATAATACTTTTTTTCTTATAAGTTCTAAAATGAATTCTTGAATATTTCTATAACCAAATTCTTTTGAATATTCCTTTGAAGCTTTTAGCAAATTTTCTGGCATTGTAAGACTTATCTGTTTTAAACTCATAATCTCACCAAGTACTTATAAGTACTAATATGTACTTAATAGTAGTTAAACTTTTCTAGTTTGAATAATTTATTTGTGTTACTAGTGAGTTTTCGTTTGGTTTTTCCCAAACATTTTCCTACCATATATAAACTTTAAAAGACATATTTTTCCAATTAAAAGGTGAAATTATGAAAATTAAGATTGTCAAATTTACATCAATAATGCTTTTAGCAGTTTTAGTAATTGCAAGCTACAGTTCAGTTTCAGCAGCATCTATTAAGTTGGAAGATGTTAATAATTTAAACCAAATATTAACAGTAAATGGTAAAACTTACAATAATATATTTGAATATTTCGTAAAATCATTTATAGCTTCTATTTTGAATCCCTTTAAGCCAAAAAATACATTTGAATTAAAATCTTTTGAGACATATGGTCATCTAAAACAGTTTTTAAAGGAAAATGGGGCAGGTCAACAATATTGGGGACTATATCTTGAAGATGGTGTAGCGATACCAAATATATCATCAAAATCAGGGATTTCAAGAGATTCAACTTATGAATCATTATCTGGTTCAAACGACTATTCAAAAACAAACATTCAGGTTGAAGGTGTTGATGAACCTGATACCGTTAAAACTGATGGAAAATATCTTTACATTTTGGCAAATTCTAAAATTTACATCATAAATGCATTCCCTGCAAACGAGGCAGAAATTCTTTCTGAAATACAATTGAATGCCGATTCTTACACCAGCAATATATTCATTGATGGAGATAGATTAGTTGTTTTGGGTATGAAATATGATTATGAAGTTTATGCAGAAGTTTCAGACGATATTGCAGTATCTCAATGTATCTGGCCTACTACATCAAAAACCTCAATAGAGTTTTACAACATAGAGGATAGAAACAATCCTGAACTTGTAAAAGAAGTGGAAATTGATGGTTATTATTCTGACGCAAGATTGATTGGAGATTATGTTTATGTTATCGCAACAGAATCTTCATGGAATATTTTGTATGAATATGAAAATGAAGAAATTCTAAAAATACCAACAATAACAATCGACAATACTATTAGAAAAATCTCTTCAGATCAAATATATTATGTAGATGTTCCAGAAAAAATTGACACAATGACTCATGTTGTTTCTATAAATTTAGAAAACAGCGAAGTTAATCAAAAAAGCTTCATGATTGGAAGCTCACAAAACATGTATGTTTCAGGAAACAGTATATATCTAACTTATACAAAATATGATTATAATTACAATTATAGAATTCTTGATTCAGACTCGCAAGAAATGACAATAATTCATAAAATATCCATAGATGTGGGAGATATATCTTACTCTGCTCAAGGCGAGATTCCTGGTAGAGTCTTGAACCAATTTTCAATGGATGAGCATGATGGATTTTTTAGAATAGCAACTACATCTGGCCATGTATCCAAAACTGGTTACACATCAAGTAATAATCTCTATATTTTAGATGAAAATCTAGAAAGAGTTTCTGAAATTGAAGAAATTGCTCCAGGAGAAAGAATCTATTCTGCTAGATTCATGGGCGATAAAGCTTATCTTGCTACTTTCAAAAAGGTTGATCCATTTTTCACAATCGATCTTTCTGACCCATATAGTCCAGAAATACTTGGTAAATTAAAGATTCCAGGTTATTCTGATTATCTACATCCATATGATGAAGATCACATTATTGGTATTGGAAAAGATACAGTAGAAGCCCAAGAATATGATTTTGATTTAGGACCTGGATTTGCCTGGTATCAGGGGTTAAAAATAGCAATCTTTGATGTAAGTGATTTTGAAAATCCAATAGAGCTTTCAAAAGTAATTATTGGTGATAGGGGAACAACCAGTGAAGCATTACACAATCATAAAGCATTTCTTTTTGATAGAGACAAAGAACTGCTCGTAATTCCTGTTAGTGTATTTGAAATACCTGAAGAAATAAAACAACAAAACGATGGATATACTGGAAATACACATGGTGATTTTACATTTCAAGGAGCCTATGTTTATCAAGTTTCTTTAGACAATGGCTTTGAGCTTAAAGGAAAGATTTCCCATATGAACAATGAAGATATGATGAAATCTGGATATTATTGGTATGGTGGTTCTGGATCAATATCTAGATCTTTGTATATTGATGATGTACTTTATACAATTTCAAATAAAATGATAAAAATGAATGATTTAGAAACGCTAAATGTAATAAACAGTTTAATTTTAGACTAAGTAGAGAGGGCATCCCTCCCCTCCATTCTTTTGTCATGCTCTCTACCCTCTCTACTTTTATTATTTAGTAAACCGATATAATTTTATACATACTCTAGATTCCCCGCAATGAGATTCACATTTAGGGGGCAAAATATATGGCAATATCGCCGCAAAATGTTCACAAAACAATTGGAAAGTATATGCTTGCAGATGGTTTTGATCTTGTTTTGGATTTAAAAAAAAGTAGAGGATGTAAAATATATAATTCAAGAACAAATAAATATATGTTAGATTGTTTTTCTTTTTTTGCATCTGCACCTTTAGGCTGTAATCATCCAAAAATGACAACCCCTGAATTTACTAATAAACTCGGGGAGCTTTCTGTTAACAATCCTACAAATTCAGACTTGTACACTGTTGAAATGGCAGAATTTGTAGATAGTTTTGCAAAACATGCGGTTCCAGACCATTTTAAGCATTTGTTTTTTGTTAGCGGTGGAACTCTTGCAGTAGAAAATGGGCTAAAAACAGCTTTTGATTGGAAAATAAGAAAAAACATTCAAAATGGAAAAGAAGATTTAGGAAAACAAGTAATGCATTTTAAGGATGCATTTCATGGGAGATCAGGCTACACATTGTCTTTAACAAATACTTTTAACAAAAACAAAACAAAATATTTTACTATATTTGACTGGCCAAGAATAACAAATCCAAAAATAACATTTCCTTTAATAGATGATAATTTAGAAGATGTAAAAGAACTTGAAAAACAATCTATTGAAGAAATAAATAATGCAGTTTCAAACAATCTTGACGATATTGCTGCTCTTATAATTGAACCTGTCCAGGGAGAGGGTGGCGATAATCATTTTAGAAATGAATTTTTCAAAGAACTTAGAAACATCTGTGATAAAAATGATATTATGTTTATCTTAGATGAGATTCAAACAGGTGTTGGTCTTACTGGGAAGATGTGGTGTTATGAACATTTTGACATAAAACCAGATATTCTTGCATTTGGTAAAAAAACCCAAGTTTGCGGCATAATGGTCAGTAGTAGAGTTGACGAAATAAAAGATAATGTTTTTGAAGTTTCAAGCAGGCTAAACTCAACTTGGGGTGGTAATTTAATTGATATGGTTAGATGTCAAAAATACTTAGAAATAATCGAAGAAGAAAATCTAGTAAAAAATGCAAGGATTCAGGGTAAAAGATTATTAGAAGGACTTGTTGAACTCCAAGAAAAATATTCGAATAAAATACTTAATGCTCGCGGTAGAGGTCTAATGTGTGCTTTTGATTTATCTTCTCATGAAAAAAGAGATCGACTTCAAAAGAAAATTTATTCAAATGATTTAATAGTTCTTGCTTGTGGCGAAAAAACAATTAGATTTAGACCACCATTAATAGTAACTGAAAAAGAAATTGACGAATCTTTAGAAATTATTGATAAAACAGTTAAAGAATTTTAATCATTGATAATTTTCTTAAGATATTCATCTATTTTTTCAATTTTAATACGTTCTTGTTTTGTAGTATCCCTATCCCTTATTGTCACAGATTTATCTTTAATAGTATCGTGATCAACAGTTATACAAAAAGGCGTTCCTATTTCATCCATTCTGGCATATCTTCTACCAATAGTTCCGCCTTCATCATAATATGTAGAAATTCCAGCCTTTCTTAGATTCTCGTCAATTTCCATTGCAATATTAATCAATCTTTCGTCAGAAATTAAAGGAAACAAACCCACTTTAATTGGTGAAATACTGGGATTTAATTTTAGTATTTTGTATTCCTCTCCTTTCTTCTCAACTTCAAAATAACTATGCTCTAGTATAAAATACAAAATTCTATCAATTCCAAATGATGGTTCAATCACATGAGGAATGAACTTTTCACCGGTAATCTTTTCTTTTGTTTCAACTATCTCATAACTCTCTTTAGGAATTTCAGCATCTTTGTTATTTAATTTAATGACAATTTTATCTTTAAAATCTTTTAGGTCCATTCCTTCAAGAATTTGTTTTACTTTACCAGCATCACCTTTAAAAAGAGGCCCCAAAACATCCATTTTTGGATTTATTTTTTTGATTTTTACTTCCTTTGGTTTATCATACTTTCTTACCGCATACATGTCGCTTTGGGATGACTTTATGTGTGAATTAAGATCATAAGCAGACCTATCGGCAATTCCGACACATTCTATCCATCCAAATCTCTCAGAAAAAAGTTCTGCGTCCCAGCATTCTTGTGCATAATGGGCAAGCTCATTATCTGCATGTTTTCTGAATCTAAATTTTTTAGGATTAACTCCGGCCGATAATAAAAAATCTTGAGTAATATACATGTAATATGCAAGTGCTTGGTTATTGATTATTTTTTTATTAACTGCTTCTTTTAATGCCAATTTGAATTCTTTTTTATTATCAAATAAATATAACTTTTCATCTTTGACCCTATCAAAATTTATATGCTTTTTATTTTTTGGATCAAAGAAAATTTCAGCTTCTGCCATGTTAAATTCTCTTTGACGTAAGGTTCCTTGCCTAGGCGATATCTCATTTCTATAACCTCTACCTATCTGAATGGTGCCAAAAGGAAGTTTTTCTCTATTATATCTAAATAGCAAATGAAAATTGGTGAAAATACCTTGAGCAGTTTCAGGGCGTAGAAAAGCATCTCTTGTACTTCCGATTCCAATTTTTGTTGAAAACATTAAATTTACGGGATATGGATTTTTTAATACTTTACCACAATTAGGACATTTTACTTTATTTTCTTTTGCGGCTTTTTCTAAATCTTCTTCATCGTCCAGAAGATTTTCAAGTTTATAGGATTGTTTACATTTTTTACAGTCTACAGTAAGATCTGTAAACTCATCAACATGTCCAGATGCTTTCAAAACTTCATATAATGTAATATTTGGGGTATTTATTTCTATACAATTATCCCTTAAAATAAAATATTTTCTCCATAGATTTTCAACATTATTTTTTAATTGAGAGCCAAGCGGACCATAATCATAAAAACCAGCAACACCGCCATAAATTTCAAAAGAAGGATAAATAAAACCTCTTCTTTTTGAAAGCATCATAATTTTATCATAAATGTCTTGAGGCATGAATGAAAATCTCCTATATGTTAAATGTATTAACAGGATTTAAACATACAGGCCATTAAATCAATATCTGATACAATTCCCACAAGCCTATCTTCAGAATCTACTATTGGAATATGACTTATATTATTTTTATACATCATTCTTGCAACTTCAGATATAGGTGTGTTTCTTGTAGCCTTTTTTATATCTGTTATCATAATATCTTTAACTGCTACATCGGGTAAATCTACCTGTGTTGTCGAATAATAAATTCTAACAGTATCTCTAATTCCTTCCCATGTCCACGCATCCTCATCATCTCCAAGCCCCATATCTGTTTTGGCAACACTTTCTTTGATGTGACTTAATTTAAATAAATCACCCTCGCTAACCATGCCAGCTAATTTTCTCTCATCATTTAATATTGGTAAGGCAGTTTCACTTGTTATGTTAATTATTTCCATTATTATGGTAATTGGGGTTTCATAATAAACGGGGACAAGATTTTTTGTAAAATATTTTTCTACAACATCATCATATTTATCTGGTAATGCCTTTAGTACGTCTGTTGGACTTATTATTCCCACTAGATTTTTCTTTTTATCAACGACTGGAAGGCCGTGGATTCTATTCTCATAAAATAATTTTGCAGCTTCAATAAGTTCCTCATCTTTGCAAATTATTTTTGGATCTGCATTCATTATTAGAGCAAGTTGCTCTTCATCTGGCTTTTTGAAAATATCGTTTCTTGTTACAACACCAACGACATTTTTAGTATCTTTTTTTAATATAGGCATGCCAGAAACATTGTGCTTCGCTAGAACCTTTAAAGCATCCCAAATAGTTCCGGGAACATAACCAACTATTAAATCTGTCGACATCGCATCTTCTACTTTCATCATTAAACCTCTTTTGGTACATATGCAGGCCTAAGAGATTCTTCATCTAAAACTACAAAATCCCTCATCCAGTCGAGACCATGAATACCGTCTTTTAGATTTAAAGCTTTCCTTGGAGAAAATGTAATCATATTTAATAACTCTAAATCTGAAAAAATGCTGGTTTTTTCTCTCAAAAATATCATTTCTTCGATGATGTTTGGCTCAACTATCATCGCATTATCAGTTCCCAAAAGTAAATTTATTCCAACTTCCTTCATTAGTTTATAATTTGTTTTAAGATTAAAATAGTAATTTGATCTTGGACATATTACAATAGGAATATTTTTTTCTTTTATTTTTATTAGATCTGACTTTGTAGCGCAAATCATATGTACAAGAAAATCAGGTTCAAGTTCTAAAATCAAATTTACATCTTCTCTTTCAACTTCGCTTGCATGAAGTGCAAATATTTTATTATTTTTTTTTGTATGCAAAGCTATTTTTTTAATCTCAGAAAAATCCCAATCAGATATTGCGCTTAACCCAATTCCATCTGAATTTTTTAGAATTAAATCAAGTTCTTTTTTGTCATATTTTAAATCTTTTGGTCTTGCCAGTATTAAAGAGTCAATATTTTTATTTCTTATCACATTTTTAATTTGTCCAATTCCTTTGAAACCACCTTCTCTAAAATCAAAAAAATGAGATGTAAAATTTTTAACCATTAAATTTATAGATTTTTTAATACCTTCTTCAATTTTATTTTTTTTTGCATTTTTTAACAATTTGTGTTTTAAACCATTAGGTGGTTTAACCAATTCTTCTACATTTTTTGGTAATTTTAAAGATTCGTAATAAATAAATGAATCTCCTATGTGGGTGTGAGAATTAATTACTTTAGGGACAACTATGCCTTTTATTAGTTCATTTTCTTCTTCTAATTTATCAAAATACTCAATGCCTCCAGAATCTTGTTTTATAAAACCTTTCATAAAACCATTTTCAGTTAAGACCTTTCCACCAATAAACACCATCAAAACTTGTAAAAGAGAATTACTTTTTATAATCTATTAACAAATTTACAGCTATTTACGATTTTATAGAAATATTTTTGAACAGCACATCTTATTTCCTTATCCATCTGTGACTATAAAATTGTGAGATGATTTCAAAAATGTTAGATAATTCAGACAAAATTGCAGAAATTGACAAATCAAGTATGTTGGATACTGTTGCAAATTTTCCTAATCAAGTAAAAGAGGCAATTGAAATAGCAAAAAAAGCAAACATAGAGAATTTTATTAAGATAGATAATTTAATCGTTACTGGCATGGGTGCTTCGGGCATATCTGGAGACATCGTAAAAGAATTATTTCGTGATAAAATCGATGTTCCAATATATGTTAATCGAC
This sequence comes from uncultured Thermoplasmatales archaeon, assembly GCA_964618505.1. Classification (GTDB taxonomy): domain Archaea; phylum Thermoplasmatota; class E2; order DHVEG-1; family DHVEG-1; genus CAZUBH01. The sequence goes on from CAZUBH010000016.1 coordinate 26,163, forward strand.
AATACGATCTTCCTAAATGGGCTAAAAAAGATACGTTGAATATTTTTATTAGTTATTCTGGAAATACAGAAGAAACACTAAGTGCGTTTAAAGTTGCTTACCAAAAAAAATGTAAGATTATTTGTATATCTTCAGGTGGAAAATTACAAGAATTTGCAGAAAAAAGACAAGTATCACATATAAAAGTACCTGGAGGATTGCAACCAAGAGCAGCGACAGGTTATCTGCTTTTCATTCTTTTAATGATTTTAAAAAGGACTTATTTAATAAAAAATGATATTGATTCAGATATTCAAGAGGTTGTATCTGTTACTCAAGATTTAGTAAATACTGCTAAAAAAGAAGAAAAAAATAATTTTGCTAAGCAAATTTCTTTAGAAATATTTGAAACATTCCCTCAAATCTATGCTTTCAAATATTACGAACCTATTGCAAAAAGGTGGCGTCAACAGTTCAACGAAAATGGTAAAATTATCGCAAGATATGACGTTGTTTCTGAAAGCAATCATAACGATATTGTCGGATGGTCCGGTAATAAAGATATGGCAAAAAATTCTACAGCTATAATTTTTAGAGATAAAGAAGAAGAGACCATATATATGTCTACAAGATTAGATTTTCTAGAATCTTTATTTAAAGATATTGCAAAAAACGTTATACAGATTCAACCAAAAGGAAAAAGTAGATTGGCAAAAATAATGTATGTTATGTTATTAGGAGACTTTATTAGCTGTTACTTAGCAATATTGAGAAAAATTGATCCAACACCTGTAGATATTATCACAGAGCTTAAAAAACGACTCGCAGAAATATAATCTAAATTTTTAAGTCGCTTAAAAAATAATAAACATCAAATTTCATATCAATTAAATATTGAAGGTGGTTTCGAGGAGAAAAAAACAATTTAAACATTTGAAAAAACATTCAATTTTCTATTTGGTTTTAGTTATTATAATTTTCACTATTGGTGTATCGGCACAAGAAGAATCTCTTTTTATTGAGATTAATGAATATGAAACACAAGATAGCGTACAAGACAATATCTTTTTTGAAGGTAAAAAATACGAAATATATGCAGGTTACCGGGATGTTGAAGGAAATCAAGGCATAGCCTACAATGTAACTATTGAAGTACCTTGGAATTCATTTTTTATAGATTATTCTGATGACCCCTCAGATCCTTTTTGGATAGAGTTGGAAGCACCAGAATATGAACAATATAGTTATTTTACAATATCTGCGTCAGTATTAGAAGAAAAAGATCCACTATATGGCTATGAATCAGCAGAAGAGGAAATTTATGTATTGAAAGGAAAACTTACAATAACAAAAGATAGAGAGACTGCAAAAGAAAAAGAAAGTTTTTCAATAACTGTTTCAGATCAAACAAATAGTAATCCAATAGAAGATTCATACATTTATGTAGATTATAAAAATGAAAATTTTGGACCTTATTATACAGATGAAAATGGTAGAGCTTTTATAGAATCACCAGAAATTAGTGAGGATTATTATGATGTATTAATTACAGCTTTTAAAGAGGGCTATTCTGAAGGTAAAAGTTCAATCAGAATACAAGATTCTGGAGCTTTTGCTTTTAGCGATAATATAATGCATATTTTCATGGCATCAGTAGTACTAATTTTTGCAATATTGTTTGTAAGCTTAAGAAAAAAAATGTTAAAACCTAAAAAAATAAAAAAACAAGGTTTATTTTTGAAAAAAAATAATTTTTCAGAAAATATTGAAAAAAACAAAATTGATCTAAATAAAGTTGACAAAGGCCCCAGGGTTGAAGAAATCAGAATACATGGTAAAGAAAAAATAAAAGAAACTGAAAATTTAAAACCAGAAAAACCCATACAAAAAGTTTCACATTCAAAGAAAAAACCAAAATATGAATGGTTTAAAGGTCAGGATTATGTGAAATATAAAATTGATGAATTAACTGGGGAGCTTGATTCAGAAAAAGTAGACAAATGGTTTGAAGGGGAGTCAAATATAAAGTCAAAAGTAGATGAAAAATTAAAAAATAAAAAGAAAGAAGAGAAAGATTAAGTAAATAATAGACATATTGCTTTTTGATTGGGTTAAATCATGAAAAAAAGACTAATGCAGGATTTTTACGACCTTGAAGTCCAACAACTTATGGATAAAAGAGTCTGGGACTTACCTTTAATTGAAGAAAATGAAGATATTCATCATGTTTTAAACATTTTAGGTGCTAGAAATCATGTATGGGTTGTAAAAGATAAAAAAAACAAAAAACTCATTGGAATAATAACCGAACACGACGTACTTTCTATTCTCGCACCAAAAAAATTCCCTTCTTACGTTTTTGGAATGCCTGACGTAAAATCAATTCATCATGGTACAGCAAAGACAGCAGGCGATATTAAATGCCATCGTTTAATTGTCTGTAAAAAAAATGAAAAAATTATTGACGCTCTTGAGAAAATGACAAAACACGGTCTAAGAAGATTACCTGTCGTTGAAGATGGTATAATTATTGGTGAACTGACACTGCATCAGCTTATCAGAAAATACTATGATGCAACTCAGTATCTTCCAATTACAGATGAAAAAGAAGGTTGATAAAAACGCTATTAAGTGTGGTTTTATTAGCATCACTTGCTCTTATATTTGCTAGAGTTTTTGGATATCTTTTTGACAAAATAAAACAGCCTGCAGTAATAGGAGAGATATTGGCAGGTGTATTTTTAGGTGGTTTAGGTATTTTTGTTTTTAATGGGGATCCAATACTGTTATTGGATTTTCAAATACCAATTCCTAATTTTGATTTTACATCCTCAGAATTTGTATTTTTAGCCGAATTGGGTATTTTCTTCCTATTATTCATATCTGGTCTTGAAACAAGCCTTTCTTCATTAAAAAAAATGGGAAAAAGCTCGCTGTTTGTTGCTATTGGAGGAATAATATTTCCATTTGTTTTGGGCGTTGGTACAGGTGTTTATTTTGAATTTGATCCCAAGATAAGTATTATAATAGGTTTAATTTTAGTAGCAACTTCTGTAGGAGTTACCGTGAGAACTCTTCTTGATATACACACTTTGCATACTGATTCCGGATCAACGATACTTGGTGCTGCAGTAATTGATGATATTATTGGAATTATTCTGCTGGCATTTTTTTTAGGCACAGACCCACCTATTCAAATTATTTTAAAGATTTTAATTTTCTTCTTTATATTCCTTTATATGGGGTTAAAATTAATCGATGGAATTTTAGATCTAGGGGAAAAAATACACCTTCCGAAGGCTTTTTTAAGCATTTCTCTTGCAATTTTTTTAATATATGTATTTTTTGCAGACGCAAGTGGAATAGCAGGTATAATAGGCGCTTTTGTAGCAGGCCTTGTAATAGGTAGAACTTTGAAATCAAGAAAAATAATTGATGATGTGCACGCTCTTGGTTATGGCTTATTTATTCCTTTATTCTTTGTTTGGGTTGGAGCAAATCTTTGGCAGGGTGCAAGCTCTGATTTAAATTCTTATATTAATATTGCTATTTTTTCTACAATTCTGATAATAATAGCAATAATTGGGAAAATTGCTGGTTGCGGTCTTGGTGCTAAAATATCTGGATTAAGCAATTTAGAATCCATTCAGGTTGGCATAGGTATGATTCCAAGAATGGAGCTGGCATTAATAATTGTAACGTCAACTATATCTAAAGGAATTTTTAATTCTCAGCAGATATCACACCAAATTCTTTCTTCAACTGTAATACTTGCCGTAATAACTACATTGATTACCCCAATTTTGCTAAAATTAGTTTATAAAAATGGATAACTGCGATATCTATGAGATTTTTATTTGAACTGTCAAAAGACTTTGAAGATATTCCATTAGACGAAATAAAGGCATGTTTCAAATCAGAAAATGTAAAATATAACATAATTGAGGAAAATAAAGATGTGTTTATTGTTGAATCTAATATTTCTAAAAACAAAATAAAAAAAATATCAGATAGATTATCTTTGACTTTTACTATTTCTAATTTGTTGTTTTTTTGTAACAATAAAAATAAAGATATTTCACTTCATGCAAAAAAAAATAATTTTTATAAAAAAGGCTCTATCGCAGTAACTTATAAAAAAAGATCAAATGAAGTAGATTCTAGAAAAATTGTAAAAATAATAGCCGATAATTATAGTAAAAATAGATTGGTAGATTTGGAAAAACCAGATATAGAAATTAGAACGATTATAACATATAACAAAGTTTATGTTGGAATGAAATTATTTGAAATAAATAGGCCCCAATATGAAAAAAGAAAGGCACAAAATAGGCCTTTTTTCTTACCTATTTCTTTAAATCCAAAAATTGCACGCGCTCTTGTAAATATATCTGGTTTAAATGATAGCCAAATTTTTTTAGATCCTTTTTGTGGCACGGGTGGTTTTTTATTAGAGGCTGGACTCATGAGCGCTACTATTATTGGGAGTGATATTGAAGAAAAGATGATTAAAGGCTGCAGAAAAACTCTTGATTTTTTTAATATTAAAAATTACAAACTATATTGCTTAGATGTTGGTGATATATATAAGATAAAATGCAAGGTAGATGCAATTGTAACAGATCTACCATATGGAAAATCTACTACAACAAAAGGTGAAAATATAAACGAACTATATATCAGGGCTTTTGAATCAATCTCAAAAAAATTAAAAAAAGGAAAAAATGCAATTATTGGTTTATCAACAAAAGATATGTTATCAGAATTAAAAAAATTTTTCAAAATAGAAAAAGTATATGAAATAAAAATGCACAAAAGTCTGACAAGATATTTTATTTTAGTTAAAAAATGAACCAAAATGCTTTTACCCAAATTTTACATCCTAATTTGAATGACTCAGCTTAGCATTCTATTTCTTGGAACTGGGGGAAGTTGGCCAACAGTAAAAAGAAACGTAACATCAATTGCAATTAAAAGAGGTAGTGAAATATTACTTTTTGACTGTGGCGAAGGTACTCAACGCCAACTGCAAAAATCAAAATTAAGTTATATGCAAATATCAAAACTATTTATAACTCATTTTCACGGTGATCATTTTCTTGGCATACCTGGGCTCGTTCAGACAATGCAACTCAATGATAGAAAAGAGCCTCTACACATATATGGGCCAAAAGGCATGAATAAATTAACAAAAGAACTTCTTTCTTTAGGCTATTTTAGACCTACTTATAAGATAATTTCACATGAAATTGAACCAGGCGATATTGTTGAGTTCAAAGGATATTCTATAAAAACATTAAAAGCAAATCATGGAGTCCCAAGTATTTCCTATTGTTTAGAAGAAATAATAAGGCCAGGCAAATTTAACAAAAAAAAGGCTCTAGCTTTAGGAATACCTGAGGGTCATCTCTTTAGTAAAATTCAGAAAGGTAATTCAATAAAACTTAAAGATGGTAGAACGATTAATCCAGAAGATATCTTAGGAAAACCTAGAAAAGGTAGAAAAGTTGTATATTCTGGCGATACAAAACCCGTAAAGAATATGATTGATTTTTCAAAAAATGCCGATATTTTAATACATGAAGCAACTTTTCATTCGGATCTGCAAGATAATGCAAATGATTATGGCCATACAACAGCTAAACAAGCAGCAGAAATTGCAAAACAAGCTAATGTTGAAAAACTTTATTTAACACATATAAGCCCTCGTTATTTAGATGAAAAAATAATTGAAAAAGACGCAAAAGAAATATTTAAAAAATCGTATGTTCCAAAAGATTTTGATAATGTTGAAGTTAGTCTTAAAAATTAATATATAATTAATCGAATTATTTTAAAATTTTGTACTTTTTTTATAAATCATAATTGTCTTAAGCAACTAATTTAATTACTTTTTTGAATTCTCATGCAAGAAAATTTGGAATTTAACAGACCGTCTTATGACGAATATTTCATGGAAATGGCGCATTTGGTATCAAGAAGAAGTACCTGTATAAGGAGAAAAGTAGGAGCTATTCTAGTCAAGGACAAACATATATTAAGTACTGGATACAATGGTGCCCCTAAAGGATTAAAACACTGTAGCGAATTTGGATGTCTAAGACAAAAAATGAACGTCCCGTCTGGAGAAAGACACGAACTATGCAGAGGGCTTCATGCAGAGCAAAATGCTATAATACAAGCTGCTGTTTTTGGTGTTTCGATAAAAAATTCAACTTTATATTGTACAAATACGCCTTGTGTAGTATGCGTTAAAATGTTGATAAATGCAGGAGTTAATGAAATTATATATTCTGGCGACTATCCAGATGATCTTGCAAAAGAAATGTTAAATGAAAGCAACTTAAAAATAAAAAGATTTAAATAATACACATGCATATAAAAATTATAAAAATAATATTACTATATATTAACTTGAAAAATGAGAAAATTATAAATACTTAAGAATTGATTTATTTCTTGAGGAGAAAGCATGAAACGAAAAAGATCTTTCGTATTGGATGATAAGGATCAAAAAGCAGTCCAACTTTTTACCGATCTTGGGATGCCAAAAAATTTGGCCAAAACTTTACTTTATATATCTCAAGTTGATGAATGTAAATCTGCAGATGTTGAACAAGGTGCGGATTTGCGTCAGCCTGAAGTTAGTGTTGCAATGCAGGAACTAAGAAGAAGAGGATGGGCAAAAAAACGTGATGTTAAAAAGAAGGGCAAAGGTAGACCAGTTCACTTATATAAACTAACTTCCGATTTACCTATAATTTTAAAGAGCTTTGAAAAAGAAAAGATGAAAGAAGTTGAAGATATAAAAACTGATTTAAATCAGTTGAATAAACTAATTTCAACAATTGAAAAACAATAATAAAATATAAACACTCTTTTTTATTTATAGATTCTTATCGGTGAATAAAGTTTGAACAATAGAGTTAAAAATATTTTTAAGAATATAGATGAGGATTTAGATGCAATAATAATTAAAAACTCAACAGAGCCTTTTATCGATATTAATTTTTTCTATTTTACAGGTTTGAATAAAGGGTTATTTGAAGAATCTGTTGCAATTTTATATCCTAATGGAGATATTGATTTAATAGTATCTAAACTTGAGAAAGAGAGTGCGAAAAAATCTAAATCAAAAGTTAAAATTTACAACAATTATAACGAATTAAAAAATTTTCTTAAAAATCATTCAAAAAATGTAGATAATATAGGCATAAATTCAAGTTTTTTATCTCATAAAGATTTCCTTTTTTTAAACAATATATTTACCAAATCAAAAATTTTGGATGTTGCCAAAAATATAGAAGAATCGAGATATGTTAAAGATAAATCAGAAATCGAACTAATTAAAAAATCTTGCAAAATCGTTGATAAAATAGTAAAAAAAATTCCAGAATTTCTTAAGAAAGGAATAGCCGAGTATGAAATAGCTGCCGAAATTGACTATTTGATGCAAAGATATGGTGCAGATAAACCTGCTTTCGAGACAATATCTTCTTTTGGCAAAAATTCTGCTGAACCACACTACACACATGGAAATAAATCCCTTGAAAATGGGGAATTTGCACTATTTGATTTCGGGGCATGTTGTGACAAATATAATTCAGATATAACTCGTACATTTGTTTTAGGAAAATCTGTCAGTAGGCATAAAAAAATATATGAGACCGTTCTTGAAGCTCAAAATAAAGGTTTGGATATAATCAAAGAGGGAGTAGCAGCAGAGTCGATACATGAAAAAGTATATGATTTCATTAATAAAACAGAATTTAAAAATAAATTTATTCACTCTACAGGTCACTCTCTTGGGATATTAGTTCATGATGGGGTTGGTTTTTCATCGGGCAATAAAATAAAACTTAAAGAAAACATGGTTTTTACAATAGAACCTGGAATATATTTGCCAGGTTTTGGTGGAGTAAGAATAGAAGACGATATATTAGTTAAAAAAGAAGGATTTGAATTATTAACTAAATCAAATAAAGAATTTATAGAAATTTAGATTTGTCTACCGTCTCTTCTGTATGTCCAATTTATTTCCGTATTAATTTTTTTATAAAGTTCAGCAAATTTTGCAAGTCTTTTCTTTTCAGACATAACCTCAACTGCATCATCGGCAAGTAATCTCATTAAATTTTCAATTTCATCTCTGTTTGATTTTAATATGTCAATCCCCATCTTTAGTAACTCATCAATAATTTCTTCTAAGTCCTCTCCTTCAATAGTAATGTTTATTTTAACCATTATTTACCTCTAATAATTTTGATTATACGCAGAATTATATCTTCGACTTAAATATTTTTTGCAGAAATATTAGAAATAGTAAAAAATTACTGTAACTCAACTATAGCTTCGTTATAAGATCCAGGAGTTCTAAATGATATGACTCCGGGCGATCCTTCTTCTGGATTTACAATTCCAAAAATATCTGTATTTGCTTCAAAACCAGAAAAAGAAGCAGATATGTTAACAGTTAATACAACACGATCTCCAACATTGATAACAGGGTTCGTAGAGGTTAAGGATTCATCAGGGTCATTTATAACTATTATGCCAAATGTTGTACCATTTTGATATGGATAATTTCCAAATGCAAAAAGATCTCCGTCAATATCACTTGAAGAAGTATATACACTAGAATTATAAACTAATACATTTTTTGTTTGAGAATCTGATATTTCAATTATTGTTTCAGACAAATCTACATCAGCTGACCCTGCTCTTGGTCTAACTTCTATCGCTAAATAATTAATCAATCCAGCTGTGGACTCATTATAACCTTCTATTTCTACGACCGATAAACCAGTAGATACTTCAGAAATTGTCTCTTGGCCTGATTTTAAACCTTGATTTTCTAATTTTCCTGCAGTTTGAATTAAAACAGAAGCGGCAATTCCGGCTACAAGGACCATTGCAATAAACACAATCATTGCGCCGATACCGATTGCGCCATAATAATCAGTGAAAATTCTATTATTTTTATGAAGCAATTTCCTCATCCAAGATCCCATCCTTGCAGATGTATATGCATATGCACATACTTATACAACGAATCAATAAGCTGGTTTATCAGGTTTATCTGTAGATAGATATTCATTAGAATATGCAGATGATTATGTAGGTAAATATGCGTGTATTTATTTAGATGAATATTCTAAAATAATAAAAAATTCTAAATATATGTTTGATTTATTAAGATTTAAATGGTTAATCAGGCCTTACCGGAAAATAAAACCAAAAATATTGCAGCGATAACTACTATTTCTCTTCTGATCTTGGGCATAATACAAATTATTTTGGGTGAAACAATATCTAAAAGTGTAGCACTTACAGCAAATGGGATTGATTGTATAGGTGATGCTTTTGTTTCTGGCATTGTTTGGGTTGGACTTATATATTTTAACAAACCTGCAGATGAAAAGTTTCATTTTGGATATTACAAAATAGAAAATCTTGCATCTATTGCTGCTGCTATTGTTATGATTTTGTTGGCAGTTTACATATCTTATAGATCATATATGCAATTAATCAACCCTCATAAAGTGGAACTTCCAATTTTGGGTGCACTAGTTGCTTTAATCGCTGCAATTGTTGCACTTGCTTTAGGTATTTATAAAATTAAAGATTCAAAAAAGACAAATCTGAGCTCTGCTAAACTGGATGCTAAAAATACGATTAAGGACGGTACTGCTTCATTTTTAACTGTAGCTGCTTTGATATTTTTAAATTTTGGATATCCTATTGCTGATGCCATTGTAGGTTTTATTATAGCAGGAATTATTGTAACTATTGGATTTGCAGCTATAAAAGAATCTAGCCATATGCTTGTTGATGCCTGCGATGGTTCATGTATAGAACAAAGTCAATCTATCAAAGAAATTGTTGAAAATTTTGAAGAGGTTTTTTCATCACATGTAGTTAGATTAAGAAGAGCAGGGCCAGTTTTACAAGGAGAAATTGAAATAAAAGTAGATGGAGATATGACCATATATGAACTTAATATATTGAGATATAAAATTATCGACAGAGCAAAAAAACAATTTCCTGAACTTGAAAGATTGATTGTAACACCTATTCCAGTGGAAAAGGGCAAGAAGTAATTTTTTCCATTACCTTTTTAATGGAACCTTATATACAGCTTTTGGGGTTTTACATGAGCTGGTATGAAGAGGTTGAATATATAAGAAAACAAGCTAAATTAAATAATGAATTTTTTGCAAATTCACTTCCAATGATTGCAAGTGAAAATGTTTTATCTCCACTTTGCAGAGAAATGCTTATAACAGATTTTCATGGACGCTATGCTGAAGGAACTCCAGGGCATAGATATTATGAAGGTTGTGAAATCTTTGATCGTGTTGAAATAAAGGCAATGGAACTTGCAAAGAAACTATTCAATTGCAGTTATGCAGATGTAAGACCCACGTCAGGTACAACTGCAAATATAGGTATGTTAAAAGCTTTAATCAAACCTGGTGAGACAGCCACTGTTTTAGACCTAGCAAATGGCGCTCATATATCTTTTGGAAAATGGGGCGGTGCTGGGGTGAGAGGAATTAATCTTGTTTCATATCCATTTAATGATGAAGAAATGAATATAGATGTTGATGGTGCAGTTAAACTCATAAAAAAGGTCAAACCTAAACTTGCACTAAATGGAAGGTCTGTATTTTTATTCCCAAGTCCAATAAAAGAAGTTGCAGAAGCAGCTCACGATGTTGGTGCTTATCTTATTTATGACGCAGCTCACGTTTTAGGACTCATTGGCGGAAAACAATTTCAAGACCCACTAAAAGAAGGTGCCGACGTTATGAATGGCAGCACCCATAAAACTCTTCCAGGTCCGCAAGGAGGGATGGTACTTTCTGATCATAAAGGCGACAGCGATGAAGATAAATCTTTTCTTAGAAAACTTGGCTTTGGAATATTTCCTGGTGTAACATCGTCTTATCATCTTCATCACGTTGCAGCAAAAGCAATTGCCTATGCGGAACACTTAGAATTTGGTGAAGCATATGCAAAACAGACAATAAAAAATGCTCAAAGACTCGCTCAATCACTTCACGAAAGAGGTTTTAAAGTTTTTGGAGAAAAACTAGGTTTTACAAAATCTCATCAAATCTTGGTAGAAATTGGTCCTGGAAAAGGAAAAGAAGCATCTAAAAAACTTGAAAATGCAGGAATTGTAACAAATATGAATACAATACCTGGAGATGCGGATCCATTAAACCCATCTGGATTAAGGCTGGGAACTCCAGAACTTACAAGAATCGGTATGAAAAAAAGTGAGATGGATCAAGTTGCAGAATTTTATGAAAAAGTACTAATTAAAAACGAAGATACAAAAAAGATTAAAAAAGAAATTAAGGAGTTTAGAAAGAACTACCAAGAACTACATTACTGTTTCAAAGAAGGCTTTAGAGGCTATGACTATCATAAGTTGATATAGAATGATTATAGCTATTTCAGGCACACCTGGAACAGGCAAAACATCAATCTCCTCTTTATTATCAAAAAGTGGTTTTAATGTATTTGACCTAAATAAAATTGCGATAAATAATAATCTTATTGATGGTTTTGATGAGAAAAGAAATTCCAAGATATTGGATTTGTCTAAAATAGATGATTTTGTAAAAAATAATTTGTTATGTGAAGATATTGTTTTTATTGAAGGCCATAGCTCACATTTACTAAAAAATGTCGATAAGGTAATAATTCTAAGGTGTCATCCTAAGGAACTAGAAAAAAGATTAAAATTAAAGGGATGGAAAATAGATAAAATTAAAGAAAATATTGAAGCAGAGGCATTAGATGTTATTTTATCTGAGTCCTATGAGCTTTTTTGTGAGAAAGACATATTTGAAATAGACACAACAAAAAAAAATATAGACCAAATTTATGGATTTATTAAAGAAATTTATAAAAACAAGTTTGAGCCAATAAAAAAGTATAAAATTGGAAGTATTGATTGGTCAGAGGAATATTTGTCTTAAAAAAGGAAGGAATAATGGTTCTTGATAAAAAAAGAGATAGTGTAGATCCAATACTTTCGCCAATTGCAAAAATATTTGTGAATATAAACCCAGATATATTCACATGGTTGTCTTTATTGTTTGCGTTTCTTGCAGGATTCTTTTTCTTTATATCTAATAAATCAACAGAATTAGTCACTTATTACTTGTCTATAGCCAGTTTCTTTGTGTTCATGAATGGCCTCTTTGACGCCCTTGATGGAAAAATTGCAAAACTGTCGAAAAAAGCATCTAAACGAGGGGATTTCCTTGATCATGCCATAGACAGATACGCAGATGTGTTCATGGTTGGAGGACTGGCGATTAGTTCTTGGGTTCATCCGCTTATTGGTATTCTTGCTATCGTTGGAATGCTCCTCACAAGTTATATGGGAACACAGGCACAAGCAATTGGCCATAAAAGAGATTACTCAGGCTTTCTTGGTCGAGCTGATCGATTAGTGCTTCTTATGATAATTCCCATTGTTCAGCATATTGCTCTTCGTTATTCAATTCAATTCGTATGGCATTTTACGATTTTAGAATGGGCTCTTATCTATTTTGCAGTTATGGGCAATATTACTGCAATTCAGCGTTTTTATAGTACATTGAGATGGTTTAAGAATGAATGAACTAGATAAAAAAGCCATCTTCATATCTATTGATGATAACATTTTTGAAATTGCTCAATTGGCAAATACTCTTGGTTATTTAATTGTAAATAATTTTATCCAAAAAAGAAAAAAACCTGATGTGAATTATTATATAGGTTCGGGAAAATTAAAAGAAATAGAAAACTTCTTAGAAGATTGTAAAGTAGACTTGATTATTGTGAATGGCGAGCTAAAACCATCACAATGGTTTAATCTTGAAAAAAAACTTAATGTTCAAGTTTATGATAGAATACGCTTGATTCTTTCTATATTTGAAAAACAAGCAGAGCCAAAAGAGGCAAAACTTCAGGTTAAACTTGCTCAATTGCAATACGAACGACCTTTTGTTAGAGAGCTAATTCACAGAGCAAGATCTGGAGAGCATCCTGGACTCATGGCTGGCGGGGAATATCAAGTTGATGATTACTATGAAATGATAAAAAAACAGATGAAAAAAACCAAAGAAAATCTTGAAAAAATTGAAAATAGCAGAGAACTCCAAAGAAAAACAAGGCATGAAAGTGGATTTTATTTAGTGTCGTTGGCGGGCTATACAAATGCCGGTAAAAGCAGTCTTCTTAATCTTTTATCTGGCGAAAAAGTAAAAGTAGAAGGAAAACTTTTTTCAACACTTTCGACAACCACTAGAAAAATTCCAATTAAAACAACAGGAAAAACAATGCCAATTCTTCTGACAGATACTGTTGGATTCATTCAAGACTTACCTTCATGGGTAATAGATGCTTTTCATTCAACACTTGAAGAAATTAAACTTGCAGATGTTGTTTTATTAGTTGTTGATGGAAGTGAAGATGCAAAATTTGTAAAAAATAAGCTAGAAGTTTCCTTTAGTGAATTACAAGAAATAGGTCCAAATGCAAATATCATTATAGCTATTAACAAAATTGATTTGATTGATAAAAAACAACTTGATATTTTACTGGATCGTTTAAATGAAAACAAATCATTTCAAGATAAAATACATGTTCCGATTTCTATAAAAAATAATGCAAATATCGACTTACTTTTTAAGAAAATACATGAGTCTTTACCTAATTTAATAAAACTTAAAATTAAAATTCCAAACAATAATAACTCACAATCTTTTTTGTCTGAACTTTATGATAAAACTAAAGTAATATGTGTTTCTTTTAAAGAAAATATTTTTATTGAAATTGAATGCAACTTAAAAATAAAAGATTTAATAATTTCCAAGTGTCAAGAGCTTAAAGGTTCTGTTTTGGAAACAAATTCAATGTGAAATCTGTCCTTATATCTTTTAAATATTTCAATAGTCTTTCTTCCAAGAAGAAGTAAGAATATTGCATTACCTGTAGCATGAAGTGTATCAAACCAAATGCTACCAATTGCTGTATATCCAAATGTATATATTGTATGTGGGTAAATGTAAAGCAACCAGTACCAGAGATTCATCATCCAACCAAATAGATATCCCCAGACAAATCCAAATATTACAATTCCGTTTTGTTCGATATTGAGTTTATTGAGAAGAGAAGCTGTTATTCCAACAAGACCCCATGCAAATATTTGAAATATAGTCCAAGGGCCATGTCCTAAAAATATATTTGAAACAAGTGCTGTTGTTGCACCAACCATAAAACCTGCTACAGGTCCGAAAACATAACCTGTACAGATAATAATATAAGTACAAGGTTGAACGCTCGGTATTGCAGCAAAAGGTATTCTTGAGATTGCTGAAAACGCGCTTAAAATTGCGATAAGTGAGACTTCTTTAGATGATATTTTTTCTTTTTCAAATTGATAAAACATTACTATTATTGTAAAAATTACAACAAAAAATGTTGCTGAAGTCCATAGGTCAAAAACTTTGACAAATGTTAAAAAAACTAGTACAAAACAAAATATAATTAATAATGTAGCGATAATCAAACTAGAATTTTTCATAATATTCTCCTATTTCATTGACAGTCAATATATTCGAAGAAAGGCCATATTTTTCAAACGGCTGAATTAGCCTATTAATCTGAGGGGAAAAGTGAAGTGATTTTGATAATACTTCATGTTTATCACCTTCTGCAACAATCTTTCCCTCACTCATCATGATTACTCGCTCACCAAACTCTGCAATGGTCTCAATATCGTGACTTATTAGAATAACTGTACCGCCTGATTTTTTATAATCTAAAAGATAGCTCATAAGCTGTTTTTTAAGCTGGAAATCAAGGCCTCTTGTAGGCTCATCTAAGATAAGTAACTTAGGCTCTGCTGCCAAAACAGATGCTAGTGCTACTCTTTGTTTTTCCCCAGTACTTAGTGATCGTGGGAATTTATCTTTGTATGCTTCTAATTGGAATTTTTTAAGAACCATATCTAAAGAAATTTTTATGTCTTTTTTTGAAAATCCCAGATTATACATCATGAATGTAATCTCTTGTTCCACGGTATCTGCAAATAAATGAACATTAGGGTTTTGAAATACAAATCCCACATTTTTGGACATTTTTTCGATACTTGCTTTTTTTGTGTTTGTGCCAAAAACCTTGACATCACCTTTTGTAGGTTTTAAAAGAGCATTAAACATTTTTACAAGAGTTGTTTTACCTGAGGAGTTTCGTCCAATAATTGAAACAAATTCACCCTCCTTAATTTCAATATTAATGTTTCTCAGTGCAGTAATTCCATCAGGATATTTATAGCATAGATTCTTTGTCGATAGCACTACCGGGGATTTTTTATCTTTAACTTTAATTGAACAATTTTTAAATTCATTCTTTTCAAAAAATTTTGATAGAGCATTTCTCCCTTCCTTTACAGTCATGGGAACTTTTATTTTGTTATAGTTTTGTTTTAAATTTATAAACAATCTTGAAATTGGAGGAATACCAATATTTGGGAATTTTTTCCCAATAGAAAACATCCAATCTCTTGGGTTTCCATCATAGCAGACATTCCCATTGTTCAAAATAATTATTCTGTCAACATGTTGTAAAACACGATCGATTCTATGCTCGACAATAAGTGTTGTTAACCCAAATTCTTCGTTTAAACGCTTAACAAGTTGAATAACATCTTCTGCCCCTTTTGGATCTAGTTCAGAAGTAGGTTCATCTAAAACTAGAACTTCGGGTTGAAGAGCAAGTACAGATGCTATAGCAATTTTTTGTTTTTCACCACCCGAAAGAGTTGATAAATCTCTGTTTCTTAGGTGGTCAATGCCAACTGTGTCCAAAACTTCCTCAATTCTTTTTGCAATTATGTTTTTCGAAAAACCTATATTTTCAAGTCCAAATGCTATTTCACTTTCAACATTATTTTTTATAATTTGATTTTCAGGATCCTGAAAAACCATTCCAACTATTTTAGATAACTCCGATGTGGGAGTTTTTGTTGAATTCATGTCGTTTATCTTAACAAATCCTGAAATTTTGCCACCATAAAACGAGGGCACCAATCCATTTATGCACCTACATAAAGTTGATTTTCCACAGCCAGACGGCCCTGAAATAAGTATAAATTCAGAATTTTTAATTTTTAAATTAATATTACTTATCGCAGGTTTTTTTTCACTTGAGTATGTAAATGTGAAATTATTAAAATCAATCAAGGTCTATCACCTTTTTTAATGGAGAAAAAATCGCAGGTGATGCAATAATAAACATTAAAAATATCGATGATGTCAAATACTCACCTGTAAAATTAATTCCTGACAATGTTGGATAATATTGAAATGAACTAATCTTAAGGGACCATATTAAAAAAACAATTAAAAAAATGATGGTTGATAGATAAATGAAATAATAATCAATAAATGTTGTCTTTATACTTTTATAAAATGTTTTTTTTGAAGAACCAAAACCTCTGGATTCCATTGCCTCAGCAAGCTGTATTGATCTATCAAGAGAATTTGTAAGCAAAGGAGAAATAAGTGAAGATTTTCTTCTAATTTTTCCAAATATTTTTTTATCATCTAGGTTGTAACCTCTTGTTTTTACAGAGTCTTGTAATATCTGTAAATCACTTAATACACAGGGTATGAACTTAATGGCAATATTTGTTGTCAAGACTGCTTTGTATGGAAATTTCAAATGAAGAATTACTTGCATAAAATCATCAGGATCTATACTCAGAGTTAGAATCGCAAATGCCGATAATGCCGAAAGCAATCTAAGTGACATAGCTAGGCCAAAAATAATTGATTCTAGATTAAATTGTATTGCGATTAAATCAGTAACGTTGATATATAAAAGAATTGTTGAGCCGTTCTGACTTGCAATAGTATTTATAAAAATTATTATAAATGAAAGCCACAAGGCAAGCTTTATCAAAGAAAACCACTCTCTAAAGATTTTACCATAGATTGCAAAAGTAATAGTTGAAATAAAAATCAAAAACAGCAAAATAGGATCATTAATTAAAATACTTGCAAAAATAACTCCAAAGACCCAGATAATTTTACAAGCAGGATGCAATCTATGAATAGAAGTTTTTTTATCAAAGTATTTGAAATTCAATCAAGGCACCTTATATAACACATTATCAACTACAACAAAACCAAAACAATTTTTTAAATCTTCATTTAATAGATGATTTGTGGCATTAACCACATCTTTATCAGTGATGCCAGTAATAATCCATAAAACATTTTCACAATGCCAATTGCCTTTATTGTTCCACGGATTTTGACAGGCTACTACTATTCCTCCATTATCAAATCTCTGTTTTTCTTCTCCCTTCTGATCAAAACATATAATGCTATTTTCATTAAACTCTATTGGCCAACCAAGCCTGTTTGCATTTTTATTTAACTTAGTTATTTCTGAATTTTTGTAGTTGTCTATCAAGATAATATTATAATTTTGGCGTTCATTTTCAGTTAAATTTATAAGTTTTTCAATCTCGACATCCAATCCATACTCTTCTAGTGAGCTTTGAATCATTATTGCCTGATTGTAAAAATTGTTATTGTAAGCAATAATTGTGTTGGCTGTTTTCCCTCCAAATCCATGCACAAAAGGTTCTGGAAAATCACATACAATAGCACTTGTCATTCTTTCAAAATTCCACTGATGAAAATCCCATCTTTGAACATCTCCACAAGATATATGATATTGATTTGCCCCTACATTGGAAAGTATGCCATTTATAAAATAAAACCAATCTTTTTGCTCGTTTAATTCAATATATTCCGACTCAATTTCATTTATTGAATTAACATATGCATTTCCATATGTTGTTTTTACATTTGTAACTTTGTTTAAAATATCCATTGCCGTTAGTTTTTCGTTAAGTTCCAATTCTTTTTCAAAAGTGATGATCTCACCAAAATTCTGACCTATAACTATTGTTGTTTTTCCAGGGTTAAATTCATCTGTCTTGTAAATGCTGTTGATATTGATGCCAAAGAAAATAACTATAATTGTAATTAGTAATATTAATAAGAATATTTGATTGAGTTTTTTTTTATTATCATTATATAATGACATGGTTTCAATCCAAATAATTTATTATTGCAATGCTATCTATATCTGCACCATTATTGCCAGCACCTGTGGGATCAAAAATTGGAGCTCCCAAGCTGTCTAGGCTGCTTCCATCTCCAATTATGTCAATAATTTTTACATAATTAATATTGTTTAAATCTACAAGACCGCTGATCACCATAGGATCATTGGATAGTTCGCTAAGATCAAAAGAATCTCCTCCCGATTCATCCGAGTTAAAGGGATCTATATCATTTTCGTCAATATTTGCATATACTGGATTTATACCTCCAAAATTGGTTACATTTCCTGGTAAAAAACCACCAAATGCAGGTATTGGATTTTCAGTAATAGAAGTCGTTGGAAATCTTGCAAAGGACTCCCCATCTGTGCTAACTTCAACAAAGACGAGCTCACCAAAAATATAAGGTGAACTTCCAATATAAAATGGATTTTCAAATATTGTAAAGTCCTTTCCAGGACCATTATTAATTATTACATCAAATCCCAAGATTATGTTTTCTCCATTACCGATAGATAAAACATGTGTAGATCCTTGAAGGTCTCCTTTGCCTCTCGGACCGCCTAAAATTAGATTTGTATTTCCCTCTCCTGTAAATTCAATTATTTTCGAAGCATATCTGCTTATGTATTCAAATTCTATATTAAATTCCCAAATTGCCGGGGTGCTATCAACATTTCCAGCTTCATCTTTTGATTTTACCTTAAAAATATACATTCCTTCATTTAAACCGTTATATGTTTTTGTTTTCAAGTTGTCCCAATCTGACCAATCACTATCCTTTCCCTCAAGCATATAACTATAACGTAAATTTTCTGTAACAGTTATATCATCAGTTCCAATCCATTCAAAGAAAACAGTCGTGTTGCTAGCAGTTTCTCCAGGTTTATGAATGATATTTGTATCTGGAGGACCGACGTCTTCTTGAGTATAATTTACTTTAAATGACCTGCTAGCTGGGGTACTATCAACATTTCCAGCTTCATCTTTAGATTTGACCTTAAAAATATAATCTTTATTCTCCAAATTATTATATTCAACAGATATGCTGTATGACCATGAAGACCAGGATTCATCTCTTCCTTCTAGAAAATAACTAAACAGTAACTCATCAGTTGTAGTTGTATCGTCAAATCCTGTCCATTCAAAATATACAATAGCTGTATCTAATTCGCCTGAAACTCCTTTTATAATGCTAGTGTCGGGTTTGCTTTCATCTTTTGGAGATTCACCTGAAGAATCTTCATCAGATAAATTTTCGCTTCCGTCAATATCCACAAAAAAAGACACACTAACAGGCGTTGCTTCTATATGCCCATTGCTATCTTTTGCTTTAATGTGAAATGTATAATTTCCTCTTGTTAAATTTTCAAATTTAATTGTTGTTATATTAGTCCAAGATGACCATGAATCAATTAGTCCCTCTAATGCGTATGAAAATAAAATTTCAGAAGAATCATCATAGTCATCAACTCCGATCCATTCAAACGTTATAGAATTTGTTTTGATATGACCTTCAAAATCTTTAGATATTATTGTCTCAGGAGCTTCATCAGCATATTCAGTGAATTTGCTCGATTCTTTTGTTTCGGTGGCATTTAGATAGCTGTCATTGAGATATAAACCATACACTATAATTAATATTACAACTAAAAATAAAAAAAGAATTAGGTTTGATTTTTTAGTAAGTTTTATCATATTTATATAAATGTTATATGTACTGGAGGATATTGTCCTACACTTATTGGATCATCCGTTATTTGGTTTTTATTATCTGTATCAAATATCCTAATACCTGAAACTTCTGATGATCTATCAGCAACAAATAATTCGTTTTCATTAATTGCTAAATCAACTAGGTTATATCCCGTTGTGTCAAAAATGTCTGTTATGATTTGGTCTTTTAGATTATAAGAGATGAGACTTGTATTAAATCCTAAATCACTTTTAATAATAAAAATATCTCTATTAAATATTGTTTTTCCAAGTAAACTTTCGATCAGCGAAAATACAAGTCCTTTGAGTTTTGAAAATCGTGGAGTAATTTCAAAATCAAGTATATTGCCCTGTATTTCTGATTCTTCCAAAATAAAACCCTCAGCTTTGTTTGTTAAGATGTTGACTCTCTCTATACCTCCATCAAAGCTAAACCAGCTACCAACCTCTCCAACAACTACATAATGTCCATCTAGGATGGGTGCTGTTGATGGATTAGTGCCTGTAAGCTCTATAGCATTTATGATATTATCATTGTCTCCGTCTAACTCTATAATGTAACTTTCATTAGTTGGCTCAAACCAATTATTTCTATCTAGTCTTTGTACTGTCAAATAAACTCTACTTTTTCCAAATATTTTAAACTCTACCATCTTGTGCATCTCAGGAATTCCATCATCATCAGCATAATCGGAAAGATCGATAGTACCAAGCTGCTCTCCATTGGATGGATCAACAATTAAAAGATCTGAAGTGTCATAACAAGAAACATAGGCTTTTGTATCTGAGATAATAGCGATGTCTTGCGGGTTTGTTCCCTCTCCAGTTGAAATTGTTAATTCTTTTTCAAAATTATGTTCAGCATCAAAAACTTCGATATAATCATATCCAAATCTGTTTAATATGTAAACTTTACCGTTATAATATCTAACCTCGTCATCTCCATGGGTCTCATAAATATCTTCGTCTACAGAACTATGATCGCCCAATTCAATAGTTGTTAAAGAACTATTAGAAAAATATGGCGAAGAAGCAGTCAAAATTAATGCCTTTGAGTTAGATACTTCATCTATGGTATTCATTCTATTTATTGCTCCACCAACAGATATGGAACCAAATACTACTATAGCTACAAGTATTATAATTGACTTTTTTACATGCGAATTACTTTTCATTGTTTTTCTCCCAATTTTATTGCAATTTGCGATAATTTTAACCAATATTTAAAATTAACTTTACTAAATACAAGTAAGATTGTAAAATAGTAAAAATTTTTAAGCTAGTTAAAATATATAATATCATGAAAATTCTTAGGGATAAATCATTTTCAACTAAAATTTTAATTTTAAATGAAATCTATAATAAAAAATATTCAAAACTATCTTCAATCGCAGATAAAATTGGCATTACTCAACAAGCAGTTTCTGATTATGTCAAAAAAATGAAAAAAGAACAACTCGTTGAAAAATTTGAAGGAGAATATAAATTAACAATTAAAGGAGTCTATATTCTTCAAACAGAGATGATTGCCTTAAAAAATTTTGTTGATGAAAAAGTTAAGAAGTTATCATTAGTAAACGAGTGTATTGCTATTTCAAAAACAGCAATTAATATGGGAGATACTGTCGGATTGTTTATGGAAGAAGGATGGCTTATAGCATATGCAAATAAAAAATCAAATTCAATTGGTATTGCAAAAAATGATTGTAGAGCCAGAGAACATGTTTTAATAGGTAATCTTGAGGGAATTGTTGATTTAGAGATTGGAAAGATATACTTTTTTGAATTACCTAATCCTTTCAAATCTAAAAATAAAAATGTTGATGAAACTAAAATACGAGAAAAACTGCATACAATTAATGTTGACAAGATAGGCATCCTTGATACATATAGTAAAACTATTTGTGATAGTAATAATATTAAATATGATTTTGAATTTGATGCTACCTCTTCATCATTAGATGCAGCTTGTAGAGGTTTAGATACTGTATTATTTGGTTACTCAGATATTATCAAACAAGAATTTTATAATTTCAAAGATATGCTGGATAGTTTAGATAAAGATATAAAATATGATTTTATACAAATTTAAATACAATATATTTTTCAGTTTTTTTTGATAAACTTTATATTTAATAACAATATAAGGGGTGAAAGAGGTAAAAAAACTATGGCAATAGGTTTCGTACTCATTAGTGCTGCACCTGCACATGAGCATGAAGTATACAATAAACTGTCAAAGGTACCACAGATTATAGAACTCCACCCATTATTTGGAGAGTATGATCTTATAGCAAAAATTGAAGCAGATGATTTCGAAAGTCTAGGGGATATCGTAGTAAATAAAATAAGATCAATTGAAGGTGTGATTGATACTAAAACCCTAACCGGGACTAAATTTTAAGGAGGAAAGAAAGTTATGTTGAGTTATTTCCTAAGCATGTTGATGCTGGTATTTGCTGTTGCAAGTATAATCGCCGGAATTTTTACTGCTTATTTCGGATCCGGAAAAAGCAGAGCAGTGGGAGCAATTTTAATTGTAATCGGACTACTTGTAGGAGTAATATTCCTATGGTTTGCAGGAATATTGACATTTCTAGGCTCAGCTCCAATGTCATTTGCAGGATACGTGCTTAATGGTATTGTAGCAGTGGTCGGTGCCGTTATCGGAGCTCTTATTGCATTAGGTATATTCCTTCTGGCAATAATGAAAGCTTAAATAACCATATTTAAAAAATATCTGTGTATCCTGAGATCATCTGTTAGTTCAGGATGAAATGATATGGCCAACAGGTTTTCCTGTTTGGCTGCAATTATTTTTTTATCTATTTTTGATACAGCTTTACAATCCCCCCAAACTTCACGAATTATTGGCGCTCTTATAAAAACTGCATCAAAGGCTTTATCAAAATTATTAAAACATATCTTTTGCTCAAAAGATTCTTTTTGCCTTCCAAAGGCATTTCTTTCAACTCTCATATCCATCGCTTCTAAAGATTTAATATCTTTACTATCATGAACAATTTCTTTTGCAAGCAGGGCACAACCCGCACAAGTTCCCATAATTGCTAAATCTTTACTTTCCAATCTATTAAAAATTGCAGAATAAATACCAGAAGTCTGCAAAATCCTTGAAATTGTAGTGCTTTCTCCTCCAGGAATTATCAATCCATCAATTTTATCAATATCTAACTTTTGTTTTACAATGATTGTTTTTCCATCAATATGGTCATTATTAAAAAGATTATTAATGCAACAAATATGCTCATACACAGCGCCTTGTACAGAAAGAACGCCTATTTTAACCGTTTTTACCATCCTCTTTCTTGCATCATTTGTTCTTTAGGTATAGTTTCTATTTCTATACCATACATTGCTCCACCCAAACCACTACTAACATCTGCAACGACATCTGGTTCATCATAATGTGCAACAGCTTCAACTATTGCCTTTGCTCTTTTCTTTGGGTTATCTGATTTGAATATACCTGAACCAACAAATACACCATCACTTCCAAGTTGCATCATAATTGCAGCATCTGCAGGTGTTGCAATTCCCCCTGCTGCAAAATTTACAACAGGTAGTCTCTGAATTTTTTTAATCTCTTTTAAAATTTCTAAAATTTCTGTTTTCATTTCTCCGTATTTATATCTTTCAAATAAGATTGTTTTGTTGTTTATTTTTTGTTTTGTCAAATGCTTTAATGAGTCTACATAACTTTGTGAATATTGCTCTGAGAGCTTTTCTAGACCTAAATTATCCATATCTGTTAGAGTTTTTATCATACTGCTTACCATTCTCTGATGCCTTATTGCCTCTATTATATTGCCTGTTCCTGCTTCACCTTTTGTTCTTATCATTGCTGCACCTTCCCAGATTCTTCTAACTGCTTCACCAAGATTTCGGCATCCACAAACAAAAGGTATAGTAAATTGTTTTTTATCAACATGATAAAATGGATCGGCTGGAGTCAAAACTTCAGATTCATCTATCATATCAACTCCAATTGATTCTAATAATTGAGCCTCTACAAAATGACCTATCCTGACTTTAGCCATAACAGGTATGCTAACAGAATCCATAATTTCTTGAATGATTTTAGGATCTGACATTCTTGCAACTCCGCCATGTTCTCTTATATCTGCAGGGACCCTTTCAAGTGCCATTACAGCCACTGCTCCTGCATCTTCTGCAATTTTAGATTGTTCAGAATTAACGACGTCCATGATAACGCCGCCTTTTTGCATTTTAGCAAATCCTCTTTTAACTAGGGTTGTACCATGTCTTAATTTTGTAATGTCTAATTCTTTCATATTTTCCTACCCCAGAAAACAAGAAGGGATATCTAATACTCCTTATTAAGTAATATGGTGATTGAAAAATTTATTTAAAAAAAATTAAATATTAAAAAGGAGAAGCTAATCTCGCCACCAATTATCTTTCCAGCTTTGTTTCCACCATGATTTTATTGGTATTTGTGCAGAAGTTTCCCAATTTCCTTTTTTCATTTCCCATAGATGATTCCAGACTTCTTTCCAATTTTTACCCTCTACCCAAGATATATAATCCCAATCTCCGGGGATACTTGCTTCACTTGTAAGCCAGTTCCATTTTTTCATTTTGTCTTGGGCTTCATCTAGGTTATTTTCTCTGACAAGAACCCATGCACCAGCAGGTTTTTCCCACCACCAGTTTTCTTTTTTATGTCCATTAAAGACCATATGTGAACTGGTTTGCTCAACTTCCTTCCAATCTTTTATAGTTCCAACACATCTATGAACAGTATCCCAATCATGGGCGTCAAACCATACAATAACATCCCAATCGCCTGATACTATCCATGTACCAATTACATTATCCCAGTTTTGGAATTGTTTCCATACTTTCTCTGCCTTTCCTTTTTTGGTTTTAATAAAAACATAAGCCGATCTATTCTTCCAATCCATACAATCTCTCCAACACTATATCCATCTTTTTAATGATTAATTAGTTTTTATATTTTTGGAATCAACAAATAACAGAAAAAGATATGGGGGAAAAAAGGATGATAAAGAATCATCAATTTTTCCAATTGTATATTTAAAATGTAATTCATTAATATAAGTACTTTATTTGAAAAAATTCGAAAGTTTTATTTTTATAAAAAACTAAAATCATCATCCCACGTTTCTTTAAACCTATTTAGAACTTTAGACGGTCTATATCTAGTTAAAAAATTTATTATTTCATCTTTATCATTTATAACATAACCCTTATTAGGTCCAGATTCTTCGTATCTTATAATTCCTATTTTTAACAATTTATTTATATGATATGATAGTGTGGATGCAGCCAAGTCAAACTCATTTAATATATCCTTATGTTTAGAATAAGGAAATTTTATCAAGAAAATAACAATTTTTAATGGAGTCTCTTGCCTTAGAATTCCTAAAATTTTTTTATCCTTGTAACTTGTTTTGCCTTTTATATAATATCTTTTATGACTCCCCCCTCCTTCTTTTACAATGATAACTAAATCATTGTCGGCCATATGATTTAAATGATAATCTACAAGAGGAACATTCATACTCAGCAATTCTGCAATTTTACTGAGATTCAATCCAGGGTTTTTTAATAATAAATCGTATATTTTTTTTCTATTTTCAAGATTAATAATTTCTTTCATGTTTTATCTTTTCATAGATGTTAAATACAAAATTACAAGAATTATTAAGTCAAGTATCCAAATATAATTACTAGATGAAAAAGATGCAAATATGTCATAAAATAGACTCAAACTTAGAACAACGCTTCTTATTAAAAAAACCAAAAAAACCATACTTATGAACAACAATTTTATCTTTTTGTATCTCCAATAACTTAAAATTGAAACACAAAAAAGTACCAGTGAAAAGATTGTTAAACAAGAAAAAATTATTATATCTTCCATTTACATCACTTCCTTCTTTTCTTATCTATTGCAATAATTGGAGCAACAATAATAACTCCAACCAAAATTAATACTGATAAATAAACCATTAAAGTCTCAATATCGCTAATTTCCTCAATTATTTTCGATACCGATTCAATAGAAATTACGTGTTCACTAAATTTTGGTATCTTTATCAAAACATAGAGTTTTTCTTCTTTTTCAAAACTTGTCAAGATACTTGACCATATTGCCTCTTCAGAGCTACCACCCGAAATAACATCTTCAAAACCTGCTTTTTCGATTTCTGCCCCATCATATGTTATATTTATATTTGATAAATCTTTAAGAGATTTTGAATCAATTTTTATTACAATTACTTGACTTGAGGTATTTTCTTCTGCACTTACTCTAAATGTTATTCTTTCACTTTTAATATATTCAGAAATATTAATTTCTAATGCATTATTATAGATTTGTACGAGATTTTCATCATCTTCAAAAACAAGTTTTCCACCAATTTCTCCATTTTTTATTTTACCATCTATTAGAAAATCAATTGCATCTTTATCTGTTTCTATTTCTTGATCCGCAGGTAATGTTAAAATAAAATCTACTTGGATTGCACTATTTTCTTCAACTATTATGTTTTCTTCGATGCTTTTTTCAAAGCTTTGCTTTGAAGCTTCTACAATATATGAACCAATTGGAATGTTAATAGTATATCTTCCAAACTCGTCTGTAAGCATGCATATGCTTGAATCTTCCGATATTTTTGCACAAACATCAGCTCTTTCTACAGGTTCATTTGATGTAGTAAATACATAACCAAAAATATGTCCGCTTGGTTTTTTTTCATTT
The DNA here is from genome assembly GCA_964618505.1 of uncultured Thermoplasmatales archaeon. Lineage (GTDB taxonomy): Archaea > Thermoplasmatota > E2 > DHVEG-1 > DHVEG-1 > CAZUBH01. Next base: position 52,775 of record CAZUBH010000016.1, read on the forward strand.
TTATTCAAAACAGTAACTGAATCTGAATCTGAAATATAAGAATCCTTACTTGCTGAAATCTGGAAATTTGTATTTTTATCTACGTTAGGAACTTTAAATGTTACTTGGCCATTCTCATTTGTTTTTTTAACTATATTATTAAATAAAACATCCGCGTCTTTAATATAATCTCCATCAGAGAGTACATAGATATCCAGATCATCTCCTTCCATTATATATTCTTGAACGTTAATTTGCAATTCTGGAGGAGGTGCGGTTATTGCCAAAACACCAGGTGTTACAGTTGGTTCTGCATGAGCTCCTTGCAATAT
>CAZUBH010000017.1:0-44747 GCA_964618505.1 uncultured Thermoplasmatales archaeon
GGTCCTAACCAATCAGAAAATTCTCCGTTACCCCAGTCAAACATATAGTAAACATCGTCTTCATCTGGATCTGTTGTAGCAGTTGCAAATGTATATTCAACATCAGGTTCTCCTTCTGTTGGTCCACTTGGAACCGCAGGTATTTCTGGTGGTTGATTTGGTAATTCTCCAAAGCAGATAAGTTTTCCATCAGTTGGTAAATAAAGTTTTTCATCATAAATTGCTAAAGCACCCTGGGGAGTATTTGAAACTTGATATGTCCAAATTATATCTCCATTATTTTCATCAAGGCAATAAACTATTCTTGACCACGATGCAAAATAAATTTTTCCATCAGCCATTGCAGGAGTAGATTTAACTGAGGTTGGCGAGGGTACTGTTAAATTCCAAATTTCATCTCCATCTTCTGCATTTAGACAATAAAACGCTTTGTTATAAACGCCAGATCCTACTCCAAAAAAAACCTTTCCATTGTTAGCAATAGGTTTTGAGGGATTGGTTCCTAAATCATAATTCCAAATTTTTAAACCATTATCAGCATTTAAACAATACAAATTATGATCCTCTGATGTGGCAAATATTTTACCATCATAATATGATAGGCCAATTTCAACATCGCCATATGTTAGAAAATCCCATATAAATGATCCAGTTTCAGCATCAAGGCAATAAACTTTATTATTTTGAGCTCCAAAAAAGACTTTTCCATCTGCTAAAATAGGAGAGCCCATAATACTCTGTACACCTTGATATTGCCATGCAAAAGATCCATCAATATTTAAACAAATAAATTTTCCACTTTGAGTGCCAAAATATATTTTTTCATCAAATATTATAGGAGACACAAAAATAGAACCTCCTGCATTATAACTCCAGATTGAATCGCCAGTACTTGCATTTAAACAATAAAATTTTTGATCATAAGAACCAAAATAAATTCGACCATTATCAATGGCAGGTACAGATGTTAAAAGACCTGGATTTTCATGATCAAATATCTGTTCTCCAGTTTGGGTATTAAAACAATATAGATGTTTTCCAAATGTTGATACATAAACTTTATCTTTGTCCACGCTTACACCGCCAAGTACCGATCCAGTTATTGGTGAAAAAAACAGCGTTTGGTTTGTTTCAGGACCAAACGATGTCGAATATCCAGAGTGATGCGCATCGTGATTAAGCATCAGCCATCCATCTAGGTCCTTGCATCTTGAAGATGATTTTAGATTGTTTTGAGTTCCTGCTACCAAAGGAAAGGTAGCGATAAGAAACATGCCTACTAATAATATAATCAGTATTTTTTCTTTCGTAATATTTCCCCCTAATTTATTTTTATAATAAGTTACCCATTTATTTATTAAAAAAGATTATTTGAAAAGTGTCAAAAGTTTTGAAAAGTATCAAAAATAAAAAAAGAATTTAAAAGTTAAATATTCAATTTTAACAGTTTTGTTTAACTAGAATCTAATTCTGTATAATGTTATGGCCAAATTCAAGATGTTCTTCTGGTTCATCACTTGTATCTGGTTCATCTTCATCATCTGGTACAATTTCTTCATAGTCTACTGTTAATATATAACCATTGTCTATCGCCTTTATATTTATAGAGTTTATTTTTATAAGTCCATTTTCTTGGTCTAAATACCATTTTTGAACAGCAGATACCGCTTCACGCCAGTCATCATAGAATAATTCTGATTTTTTTGCCATAGTAGTTGTTGGTAGTATTGCTATTAATATCAACAGCAAAGTTGCACAAATTCCACTTATTTTCATTAAATTTTTTTTCATTTTTTACATCTCCTATTTTTCATATTTTTAAAAAAATTGTGATTTTATAAAATATTTAAAATTTATTTGAAAAGTATCAAAATGAAAAAAAGAAAAATTAGATATTGTGATTGTTTTGTTCTAGTGAATTAAGTTGATTTTGGTTTAATTCAAAAGAGTCATCTAAATCTGAATACATGTTTTTACAGTATTGATGGAGATAATAATTAACACCGGTTGAGTCATATGATAGTGGATATATATTGGGACTAATACTAATGTCAATCAATGGCCAAGGTATTGGGATTTGTGGTGGTAAAGTCCCTGTGCCATCTATATCTTCATACCAACCCATAATTTCATTTTTTACACTATCCATGACCCATTCTCTATTTTCATTTAATGATCTATGTATTGTTACTCTATCGCCGTTAATCCATGCATCAATTAGCAATAAAAGTTGTTTATGTGTCCAATGATCAAAAATTAAAACGGTTCCATCGGTAAACCTGACCTCTAAAAGACCGTGTTCATTAATAACCGGTGGTGCAGATTGAACACCTGTGTAAACTTTTGCCTGTATGTTTATTGCCATTAATAGTAAAAACAATACAAAAATGGCAGAAATTATTTTTATTTTTCTTGATTTCATATTTTTGCCCCATTTCTATAACATATAAACAAATTTATTTGTTTAAATAAATTATTTGAAAAGTATCAATTAAAAAAAGAAAAATTAAATTATATTGGAGGTTTTATATTCGGATTTGAAGGTAAAAATTGGTTTTGATTGTTATTTGGTTTTGTGTTAATTTGATTATTTGATATGTTGCTGGTATGATTGCCGTATTTAAATCCATCATAGATGTGTTTAGAATTATTCATATGATAATAAAAAGTAATCCATTGCCCTATAACATTTTTAAGTTCCAAATATTCATCATATTTCATCCATAGTGTATAGGTGTGTTCTTCGCCAGCTTTATCTGTAATTTTTACAGTATATTCACACCGTCCATTATTATCTGGACCGTTTCCAGTTGCTTCCACACTTTTAAGTTTGCCATAAACAGCAGATTTTGATGTGTTTGAGGTTGCAAAACCATGAATACAACATTGAGAAATTAAAAATATAGTTGTAATAATTATGAAGTATGCACTAGCTTTTTTTCTAAAATATTTCTTGTTTTTCATATTTTCCCCTTTAATTTATAACTAAGAGAAATTATATAATATTTATTTGAAAAGTATCAATTTTAAAAATATGGGGAAAATAAGATGAATGAAAAATCATCCTCCTATTTTCATATATTAATCTAATTGAAGCATATTTAACATTTATTTGAAAAGTGTCAAATGTTTTGAAAATAATAAAATAATTATGCTCTTGGATCTAAATCTTCCCATAAATCTCTAAATCCTTCAGCAATTTCGCCAACCACATAAGATCTTATCAGTTTAATGATGTGTTTTCTATCCTTTAAAATATAGCCTTTTTCTTTACCATAAGTAATTGCCTCTATTAGTCCATATTCATCTAATTTATTTAAGTGGTGAGTCAAAGTTGAGGGGTGTATTTCAAGTAAATCTGCCAATTTTTGATGTTTAATCTTTGATTTTTTCAATAAAACAAGAATTACTTTTAACAAATGTTCTTGCCTAAGCAGGGCTAAGAGTTCCTTTTCTTTAACTCCAATTTCACTTTCTTTAAGATAAAAACGTCTATAAAATTCTCCTTCTTTTTTAATACTAACAATTAAATTATTTCTTTTTAAATAAAGTAAATGATATTCTGCTAGTTGGGGACTCATATTAAGTTTTTCAGCTATTGTGCTAAGATTCAATCCAGGATTATCTTTTATAATTTCAAAAATATTATTTCTTATAGCACTTGTTCGATTTTTTCTTGCTCCTCTTCTTCCCTTTCTTCTTTTCTTTATATAGTATTTTATTTTACCATTGTCATAAACTGTATAAATTTCTTTTTTTTCTTCGAGTGAATTTAAATTTTTTCTTATATCCAATATATCAATATCTAGAAAATCGACTATTTTATGAAAAGAAATCCCCGGATTCTGGGATATGTGACTTATTATTTTTTTTGCAATAATAGGGTTGTATTGATCTCCCATGTTGATTATCTCTTAACTGTTGAAAAGAATAATAAAAGCAAAATTGCTAAATCAAAAATTCCGCTATACATACTAAATATATAAGTTCCAACAAACGAAAATTCTGGAAAGAACAAATATAATGAAAATAAAATACCTTTTATCAAAAGTATAATAAAAACGAATGATACGAATAGTAATTTAGAATTATGATATTTCTTATAACTTATAAGGCTAATAATTAAAAGCCCCAAGGAAAAAATTGTTATTCCTGCACTTAAACCAACAAATTCGAGTTGCATCTCTCCTCTTTCACCAAACAATAAATAGAAAAGATTGATTTAACAATTACTATAGTTTTTTTCCAAGAAGAACAAATTGAGCCAAAAGAGTTTCTAATTGTATATGCTCGTTACTGCCTTCTACAATCCTAAACTCAATCTCACCAGTCTTTTCAATTAACTTTACTTTTTCTTCATCAGGAATTGTTAGATCAAATATTGTCCTATGGATTTGTTTTACAACATCTTCACCAGACAAACCGTATTTAACCAAGAGATCATAAAGCTGATTTCGAGCTCCCATAAAATTGCCTTCAATTGCTTTATTCATCATAGATTTAACATCTTCGGGTTTTGCAGTTGAAGAAGTTTCATACAAAAGTTCTGCAGTAATTTTTTTATTAATAGAAGCACCCACTTGGAGAATATTTATTGCTTTTCTAAGATCCCCTCTAGATATAAAAATAAGAGTATCAAGTCCATCAGATGTTATTTCAAGTTTTTCTTTTGATGCTATCTTTCGCATGTATTTTTTAATATCATCCGATCTAATCGGCCTAAATCTAAAAACAGCACATCTGGACTGAATTGGTTCAATTATTTTTGAAGAATAATTTACTGAAAGTACGAATCTACAATTATTTGTATATTTTTCAATTGTTCTTCTTAATGCTGCTTGAGCATCAGTTGTTAAGGAATCTGCTTCGTCCAAAAAGATAATCTTTATTTTTACATCTCCAATAGGTACAGTTCTTGCAAAATCCTTTATTTTTCCCCTAATAATTCCAATTCCTCTCTCATCACTTGCATTAAGTTCATGAAAATTTTGTTTCCAAGCATCTTTTCCAAATAATTCTTTTGCAAGAGCAAGAGCACAAGTGGTTTTTCCGACCCCTGCAGGGCCTGCAAAAATCAGATGAGGGACATTTTTTGCTTTTACATAGGCATTTAATCTCTCTACAATTTTATCCTGTCCAACTACGTCTCCTAATTTTTTTGGCCTATATTTTTCTATCCAAATGTCATGCATATAAATTCTACTACGTAATAGAAGTACTTTGTTTAATGTTTTTTCATTGAATACTAGTTTTAACTGTCATTTTGTCATTTTTGACATTTTTACAGATCACATTTAAATATGATAATTGTTAGACATTATCATGATATTATATATCAATAGAGGTGATAGTTAGATGGAGGAAAAACTTAAGAAGGATATCATTAAGTTATTTGCTTTCATATTTATTGCAAATTTACCGTTCATCTCAATTGTTAATTTGGTTGGCATGGATACATTTCTTGACTCCTTTGAAAATCCCACATATTATCAATATATTAAAAATGATAAGATTGAAATAAAAAATTCTCTAGAAGGATATGTTTTTCTTCAAAAACAAACTCATCCAGATTTTACAGTTACACCTGGAGACTTAATATTATATGTAAAAGATGAGGGAGGTCTTGCTTGTCAAAAGATATATTATGAGTCTTATGAAAACAGTTTAAAAAAGTATTATTCAATATATTTGGATGAAAACCACCTAAACATGATAGGAGAAGAACAAATAGTAGGCAAGGTCCTAAAATCGTTTGATAATAATCCTATTAGTTCTTTATCACTAAAGATTTGGGATGCATCTGTTAATAATCTAAATGTGGCAGCATTATTTACACAAAAATAATTCCTTATTATTTATAAAAAACATTAGTAAGATTTATATATAACAACTTACATATTATTTTAATATAGTTTAATGGGGAAAATAAGATGAAAAAAATATTAATTATTCTCATAATAATTGGACTGATTTTTACTCTGAGTTTTACTGCAGCATCTCATACTGTTCAAGAAGACTCTGTTCAGACCGATTTTTCAACGTCTCAGACAAATGACCATACTAACCAAGATAATATTAACAATCACACAAATCAAGACTCCTTAACAGATCATTCCAATCAAGATGGTATTGATCCTGACATGCAACCCAAATAATTTTTTTTATTATCGTTTTTTTAATAAAAAGCTTCATTAATAGTTTTTTAATTACCGTGGTGGGGATTTTATGAATTTTATTCCTAATAGTGAGTTTAAGAAAAGTCTACTATCCAGTCTTGGTGTAAAAAACATAGATGATTTGTTTTTAGATATACCCAAAAACATACAAATTAAAGACTTAAAGTTAAAAAATGGCTTATCTCAAAGGGAAGTTGAAGATAAGTTAAGAAAAATCTCACAAAAAAATAAATCATTTTTTGAAATGCCTAGTTTTTTAGGCGGTGGAATAAAGCCCCATTATATTCCTGCAGTTGTAAAGTCGATTATATCTCGTTCTGAATTTTATTCAGCTTATACTCCTTATCAGCCAGAAGCTTCTCAAGGTTTTTTACAAGCTATGTTTGAGTATCAAAGCATGATAGCAGAAATAACTGGAATGGATGTAGCAAATGCATCTTTATACGATGGAGCAACTGCACTTGGTGAAGCAGTTTTAATGTGTCATAGAATAAATAAAAAAAAGAAATTTATTGTTCCAAAAAACATTTCGTGGGACAAAAGATGTGTTTTAAAAAATTATGTTAAAGGTCCAGAAATTCAAATAATTGAAGTAAATTATGATAAAAAATTAGGAAAAATTGATTTATCTGATTTAGAAAAAAAAATTGATGATGATGTTTCAGGAATTTATATTGAAAATCCAAATTTCTTTGGTATATTTGAAGAAGATATAGAAAAAATCCAAATAATTGCAAAAGAAAATAATTGTGTTTTTGTTGTAGGAACTGATCCTATATCTTTAGGTATTGCAAAAAGTCCAGGGGAATATGGGGCCGATATTGTAATTGGAGAAGGTAGATGCCTTGGCAATCCGATAGATTTTGGCGGTTCGTCTTTAGGGATTTTTGCATGTAAAAAAGAATTTTTAAGACAAATACCGGGTAGGATAATAGGCTTAACAGAGGATGCAAATGGAAACCGTGCATTTTGTATGACCATGCAAACAAGAGAACAACACATAAGGAGAGGAAGAGCAACAAGCAATATTTGCACTAATGAAGGTCTTTGTTCACTTGCCGCAACAGTATTTTTATCTTGGTTGGGTTCAGAAGGGCTAGAAAAATTAAGTATTGAAAATTTTAATAAAGCCAAATATGTAGCAAATAAAATAAAATCAATAAAAGGATATGAAATTGTTTTTTCAGGTACTCATTTTAATGAGTTTGTAGTAAAATGTCCAAATGCTGTAAAATTAAATTTAGAACTTTTAAAAAACAATATTCAGGGTGGTTTGTCCTTAGAAAAAACATATCTGGAGCTTAAAAATTGCCTATTATTTGGAGTAACAGAACTACATAGTGATGAATCTGTAGAAAAATTACTGAAAATTATGGAGGTTGTTTCATAATGTATAAAAGTGCCAAATATGAAGAATCTCTGTTAAAAGATTTAGGCAAAGTAAAAACCCAAGAAGTTTCTAATATTTTACCTGAAGTTCTTCAAAGAAAAGAAAAAATCAATATTCCTGATCTTGATGAAACTCAAATAACAAGACATTTTTTTAGACTAAGTCAGATGAATTATGGAATAGAATCTGGAATATATCCTCTCGGCTCATGTACAATGAAATACAATCCAAAAATTTGTGAAGAAATTTCCAGATGGGATAGTTTTATAATGACCAGTCCGTGTCAAGATGCTCAAACAGTGCAAGGTAATCTTGAAATAATGTATGAACTTGAAAACATGCTTTGTGAAATTACAGGAATGGATGCCTTTACATTACAGCCAGCAGCTGGTGCACAGGGAGAATTTACAGGTCTTTTGTTAGTTAGAGCATATCATGAAAAAAATAATAATTTGCAAAGAAATGAAATTATATTGCCTGACACCTCTCATGGTACAAATCCTGCAACTGCTACCATGGCGGGATACAAAATTATTGAAATACCTTCTACAAAAGAAGGAAAGGTAAATATAGATATCTTGAAAAAGACTTTATCAGAAAAAACAGCTTGTTTTATGCTTACTAATCCAAATACTCTTGGAATCTTCGAATCTGAAATTTTAGAAATAGCAAAATTAGTTCACAATGCTGGTGGTCTTTTATATTACGATGGGGCTAATATGAATGCTATTATGGGTAAAACAAGACCTGGAGACATGGGATTTGACATAGTTCATTTAAATTTGCATAAAACATTTTCAACCCCTCACGGTGGAGGCGGCCCAGGCGCTGGACCTGTTGGAGTGAAAAAAAGACTAGAGAATTTTTTGCCAGTTCCAAGGATTGTAAAAAAAGATGAAAAATTTATATTTGATTTTAACTATTCAAATTCAATAGGAAAAATCAAAGGATATTATGGTAATTTTTCTGTTTTATTAAAAGCATATATTTACATTTTGTTAATGGGGAAAAACGGATTGAAAGAAGCATCTGAAATAGCTGTACTTAATTCAAATTACATGAAAAAAAAGCTTGTAGATTCAAAAAAATACGAATTACCATATTCTGGTCTTAGAAAGCATGAATTTGTAATAAGCTGTGAGAAATTGTTAAAAGAAAAAGGTTTAAGAGCATTAGACGTTGCAAAAAGATTACTTGATTATGGCGTACATCCTCCAACTATATATTTTCCGCTAATAGTAAAAGAAGCTTTAATGATAGAGCCGACAGAAACTGAATCAAAAAAAGATTTAGACTATTACATAGATTGTCTTGTAAAAATTGCAAATGAAGAAACTGATATAGTAAAAAATTCACCAAAAAATACACCTGTTGAAAGAATAAATGAAGCAAAAGCAATAAAAAACCCAATACTTACTTGGAAAGATATTTAAAAAAATAAAAAATGGTTGCAAAAGCAACCTTATATATGATTAACTTATGCTTCTGACACACCTATTACAATAGGTCCAATTACTAGTGCGGAATAATCTTGTTTTACTTTGTCGGCATTATCTGCATTTGCTTCTATTTCAATATCTACACTGCCTAACCCAAGAATCATACCACTTGACAAAGATATCTCTGCATCAACATCAATATCGTCGGGATCTGTTTCTATATCCACATCGATCAAACCTAGTATTCCGCCAAAAACTGTCATACCTGCAACTGCATTTAACGCCTCACCATCGCCAACATTTGTTATTACTGCATTTATACCAAGGCCACCTGAAACCGATGTTATTTCAAATTCTGCGACATCTACAATTGTTGCAGTTGTTTCGTCTGTAGCAATTTCTTTTTGACTGTCTGTTATGGTGAGAACTACATCATATTCTCCAGCTGCATCGTAGGTATAGACTGGATTTTGTTCATCTGAAGTATCTCCATTTCCAAAGTCCCATTCGTAAGTGTAAGGCGGCACACCACCATCTGCAGAACCTGAAAATTCAATTTCTTCTCCAACTTCTGCATCATATGGACCATTTGCATCTGCTGTTAATGGTTCGATTTCTATTACAGAACATGTTGTTTCATCAACTGCAACTGCTTTTCCTTCATCGTCTGTAACTGTAAAGACAACGGTGTAGTCGCCTTCAGCATCATAAGTGTACTCTGGATCTTCTTCTGTAGACTCGCCTACTTCATCACCAAAGTCCCAGTGATATGTGTAAGGAGGCGTCCCACCTGAAGCTTCTCCATCAAATTGAACTGGATAACCTACAGCTCCCTCATAAGGTCCATTTGCATCTGCAATTAGTGGATTTAAATTACCTTCCAAAGAAATATCATCATAATATACAATTGATGCTCCATTTGCAAATAAATCTACAGCAGCAATGTTAAGATTTCCAGTATAATCATTATTTACTCCAGCTGTCCATTCCTTATCTTCCAAAATTACATCATTATAATAGAGCTCCATCCAATCTGCCATTAAATCAATCTCGACTCTAATTTCCACCCATTGATCATAAATTAGGTTTGTATTTCCACCATTATGTTCTGATTCAACCTTTCCAAGAGCTGAATCTAATCTGAGCTGAATCGCCCAATGATTCAAATCTTGACCTCCGCCATCAACATATTCATCTAGTAAAATAAAATAAGATTCACCAGAGAATCCTGTTGGAATATAGGTCCAGGCAGAAAAAGTCCAAATACCTGTATTATAACCTTCAAATTCGTGAACCAAATCAACAAGATTAAGTACTTCAACAGAATTTGGCGAACTTATATATTGCTCATCGTCAACATAAGCACCATTTGATGGGTTATCGTCCCAACCTTTCCAACCTCCATCATCTGGGCCACCATCCAAAAATTGTCCAGTCGTATATGAATCAAAATTATCAGACCATCCATCTTTTGATCCAGCTAAATCATCATTTTTTATTGTTTTTTCAATGTTTGTAATTGCCACTGAGCTTGGTAAAAGAAGGGCCAAAGCAATGGAAATTACAATACCTGCCTTTATAGTCTTTTTTATATAGCTATTTTTTTGCATAAAATACGCTCCCCTTGTGTTTTTTAAAAACAAATAGGATATATATTAATAAATATTTCTATTTAAATTGTAATATAATAAACAAAAAAGAGTGTATTTATGTTAGTGGGCCTTCTTTCCAAAGATCATCTTTCATTTTATTTCCAGTTTTTTTCTCCCATTCTTTTATTGGAATGGAGTATTTGTCTCTGATTTTATCCCCATAACCTAGACCATTATAAGAGCAAAATGGCACAATTCCCTCCATCGTTGTATAATGAATAACGCATCTTTTTAGTCTATCTACATTTAGATTAAAAGAATCTTGAAACCACATAGAGCCAATAAACAAACTCTTATAATGAAAACCTCTAAGTGAATCATAACTTCCTCCTAAAGTTGCTTCTTTAAGAATTTGTTTAATGTCAAATCCATGTGGCGCTTTTTCTTTATCAACAAATCCATCTATATTTTTTAAAAAAGCTGCTGCTACTCTTACTTTTTTAAGAGGACCCGTTTTTTTACTCTGTTCTTTGACAAAATTCATTAATCCTTCAACATCTATGAATCTAGTTATGGGAAGTGGTTTTCCATTTTCATAAAATAAATAAGTTGCACCGCCACAACCAGGATGTGCTGTAAATTCTACCTGATTTTCTCCTTTCATATTTTCAATTAACTCAGATATTGGATAAACAAATGGTACAGGGAAAAAATCGTCTCTTGTGATATAACCATTAAATTCTTTTTCGATTTCTTCAAACATTCTTACATAATCTACTCTTTGTTTTTCTCTTTTTTCATCTCTAATTTTTGTTACTCTGCCACAAAAAGAAATTGGTTGAAAATTTACGCCCCTAACAATATCCATATTTTCAAGGGCAAATCTTACAATTTTACCAGTTTCATGAATATTTTTATCTCCGATTAAAACTGGCACAAGAACTACTTTTAAATTTACCTTTCTTAAATTTTTAATGGCTTTTTTACACTGATCTATCCAAGGATTTGTTTGCTTTGATATACCATCAAAGCTCATATATATCGTATTAACCTTTTCGTCCTTTAATCTTTGACAATAGTCTACACTTTCTGCAAGTTTTATCCCATTAGTGTTTACTTGGACATGTGAAAATCCTATTTCTTTTGCCATTCTAATTATTTCAAAAAGATCCTTACGAATCGTTGGTTCGCCACCTGTTATTTGAACTGCTTTTGATCCAAATGGTTTTTGGTGATAAGCCTGCAATAATAATTTCTTAATTTCCTCTAAAGTTGGCTCATATACTTTACCTGACGCACCTGCATTCATAAAACAATAACCACATCTTAAGTTACATCTATTTGTTACTAAAAGATTTGTTAAAACTGTTTGAGATTTATGAACATTATAAAGTTTTGATTCTCCAAACAATGAAGTTTTTATATCTGGAAAGTCTTGTCCTGTAACTGTGTGTTTTATCCATTTTTTATACAAATCGACATCACCAAAATAAATGTCTTTGAAGGATCCATGTTCTTTACATTTCTTTTTTATCCAAACTTTTCCATCTTCCTCTACAATATCTGCATCAATCTTGTTAATCTTACCATCTCTAAAACATGCTGGACATATGGATTGAGTTTTTTCAAGAACTTTCATATAGCCACCCTGAAATGTATAGGGGCTTATAGCAATTATTCTTTATAGATTTATCTGAAAAAAAAGGTTAAATAGAAATTTAGAAAGTGGGATGGGATGCGGCAGACAATCTGTATAAAAAATATTTTTTAGTCTGCCGGATGGTGTTGGACCGGCAACCTAAATCCAATATAAAAGAATATGCTGTCATTTTGTCATTTTGGCAAAATATCTTATAATCCAGACACCAAATCTCTAATTACTTTTTCTTTATCTAATGCTTTAACAATACCGCTTGCCAAAAGAACGCCGTCTGCACCCAACTCAATTGATTTTGCTACGTCTTTTCCGTTTTTTACTCCAGCACCACATAAAACAACAACATTTTTATCGATGGTTTTAACTGCATCAACAGACCCTGATACAATGCCAGGATCTGCAGTAGTGACAGATATTTCGCCTCCAATAAGCTCTGGTGGCTCAACTGCAATAAAATTTGGAGAAAGTGCTGCAGCAGCTTTTGATGTTTTAATATTATTTGTACAAACTATATGATCTAAATTCAATTCTTTGACTTTTTTAATGCACAAATCTATATCTGCAAGTTGTAGTCTATGTTCACTATGATTAATCAAAGTTCCTACTGCTCCTGCAGATTTAACAGCTTCAGGTAAAGTCCACCCAGTATGACTACCTGGTTTTATTGGATCGATATGTTCAGCAAAGATAGGAATACTAACTTCCTTAGAACAAAGAAAAATATCTGTTGCTTGAACGGCAATTGCCATACTTGCACCAGTTTCTTTTGAAATTTTATCCATAATTTTTGCAATTTCTAACGCTTTTTTTCCAGTGGCTTCAGCATATGTTTTAACATTAAGTACTATAGTAGGGACTTTTAACATAAGGATCTCCTCAAATATTTAAACAAGAATAACTCTATTAAATAAATAATTTTCATTAAAATTAAAAAAAAGGTAAAAAAGAAATATTAACTAATCTAGCAGTCTAAACAGCCTCTAAAGGTTCCAAATATAAACATCTTTCCAATGTATCCATTAAAATTATTTGGAATTTCTATTGGCGCTAATCTTAGTACACCATTTTTGGTTTCGCCAAGAGTTGTTTGTCTATAATGCAATCTTAACGCAAAACCTTTGATTGTATTTCCACCATCTGCAAGTCTTAGGCCAAGTACTACGCCTCTAACAGTTGTTTTTGCAAAAATACCTGAATTTTCTTGGGTTTCAGTATCATTCATCATACCTGCAGCAACAGGAATCATTGAAACCATCATCAAGCAAACTAATATACCAACTAATTTTTTCTTCATATTTAAATAAACCCCCGTTTTTTTATTGTAATATTATTATATACACAGGTAATATATTAATCTTTCGTATTAAAACCTCCAAAATAATTTAAAAATTACAATTAATATTAATATCAAAGATTGAATTCAATTTACAGATATATTAATGAAAATTAAAGAAGAATGTGTTTCTTGCCTGATAAAAAGAATAGCATTTGAAGTAAGGTTAAGTACAAAAAACGAAAAATTACAAAATGAAATAACACAAAATGTTTGCAATTTTCTATCTAAAGAATATAATCCAAGTATTTGCAGTGCAGATCTTGCAACAAAAGCACATAAAATTGTTTATACAAAATTGAACAATAATGATCCCTATTCCAAATTAAAAACAAAAAGTAACAATATGGCTAAAGCATTTGTTCCTCAGATTGAAAAATTGATTAATGAGTCAAAATATCAATTGAAAACCGCTATGATATGTTCCATTGTTGGGAACATGCTTGATTTTGGTATAAAAGGAAGCGCGCAGAATCCTGATGAACTAAAAAAAATTTTTAAAGACATATATGAAGAGAGACTTGGTTATGATGACTATTGCAAACTTGAAAAAATCATAAAAAATGCTTCAAATTTGGTTTTATTTACAGACAACTGTGGAGAAATTGTATTTGATAAAATTTTGTGTAAAGAGTTAAAAAAATTTAACAATAAATTGAAAATATTCTTAGTCGTAAAAGGAAAACCAGTTTTAAGCGATGCTACAAAACAAGATGCCTCATATCTTGATTTTGATGAGGTTGTAGATGAAATACTTACAACAGGATGTTTTGCAGTAGGGGTTAATTTCAAATTACTTCCACCTAATGTTAGAAAATATCTTACAAAAACCGACATTATTTTATGTAAAGGCATGGCCAATTATGAGTCTTTTTCAGAAAAAAATTATTCTCCTATTGCATATTTATTGAGAACTAAATGCCGTCCAATTGCAAACTCGCTAAAAGTTCCTGTAAATTCTAATATCATAAAAGTTTTTGACTAAGATGTTTATTTTTATAATTTTAAAAGTAAAATTTATATATTATAAAATTCATATTATTAATATAGGTAATCTTATGGGGGAAAACAACAAAGATAAGTTATATAAGGATGCTATTTACTGGCATTTAATTGGTAAAGGTTATACTGATTTTATGGCAGAAATGGAAGCAAGACGCATTTTAGAGAAGAACAAAAAAATTTAGTTTATATTTTTAAAAATAAGTTTTTATTTATTTAGTTCATAAGAGAGATGGGTAGGATCTGGAAAGGCGGTTAGGAGAGATGGAAGGAAAAGGAATTACAAGGATAATATCCAGATCCTCTAAGTTATACTTTGTAAATAACAATATATAAAACTTTTTATTAATATTGTCAAAATGAGAAAATTGCAATATGCATTTTGTATCTATAAATTTCCAATTAATTCAAATGCTTTATCAATTGCTTTTTCTGCACAATTTGTTATATAATATGTAGAGGGATAGGCATGCGCCATTATTTTTCCAGTAGAAATTTCATCACAACAGCCTCCAGTTCCTTCTATAATGATAACCGGTTTACCAACATTCATCGCATATGATATTTCATTTAGAGTACCCCATCTTCCACCTATAGCAATAACAACATCACCCGAGTTAACAACCAAAAAATTTCTTTTTAGACCCAAATCAGTCGGGATTGCTATATCAACAAAATTGTTTGCCTCATTTTTATCATAAGGCAATATTCCAAGAGTTATACCGCCCTGCTCTTTTGCACCTTTACAAGCGGCTTCCATTATTCCGCCTTTTCCACCACAAGCAAGAACGGCATTGTTTTTTGCAATAAGTTTTCCAACTTCCTCAGCAGTTTTTATTGCATAATCGGAAAGAGTTTTATCTTCTATATCGCTTCCACAAACAGATATTATATTGAACATCAAGAAAACCAATAAAGTAATTTATTTATAACAATTTTTAAAAAAACTACTCTGCCAAATGACCTTTTATATCTATATTTTCATTTTCATAACAAAGTGTTTTACGACCTCTTCTCTTGATATTAATAATGTTTGCCTGACCTAACACTTTTATATTGTAATTAATTGTTTGGGGTTTTTTCTCAAGATTATGAGCGATTTCTTTTTGATTTATGCCTTTTCGTTTCTTTATTAAATTAATAATCTGTAGTTGCAGTTCGGTAAGTCTAAACCTTGAATGCTTAGGAAAACTCATATCTGTTGGGTAAAAAGCTCTGTATTTAAGCCCTTCTTTGCGAGACTTTATTAACTCTGTTTTTTCTAGAACTCTTAAATGATAGGATAAAGTTCCATTTTTTATTCCAAGTTCCCTTCTAATTCTATTATAGTGAACCCCTGGGTTAGTTTTTATATAACCATAGATCTGTCCACGTACAAACTGATCCAAAACATCTTCCTTTTGTAGATAGGTATACATTGGAAAAAGGATAGCTAGAAAGTTTAGAATTTTAATTTTTCCATTCTCGGAATAAAAAAATAGACCTACAAATAAAAATCCAAAGATAGTGAATGTGGAAATGCTTATAGGTTCTTTGTTTTCATCTGCCCAAAGATACGCATGAAGAACATGTCCTTCATATTCTACTACATAGTTATGTT
The DNA here is from genome assembly GCA_964618505.1 of uncultured Thermoplasmatales archaeon. GTDB lineage: Archaea > Thermoplasmatota > E2 > DHVEG-1 > DHVEG-1 > CAZUBH01. The sequence goes on from CAZUBH010000017.1 coordinate 16,190, forward strand.
CAATTTCATGGGAAAATCCGAAGTCATCTGTTATTTCTATTAGGATATCATATTTGCCACTTTTTTCATAAGTATGTAATACTTCAGCACTTTCTGATAAAAGTTTATCTTCTTTTCCATCTCCCCAGCTAATTATTATGTTATTTATATTTTCCTTTAAGTCTAGATTAGTAAGTTCTTTAAATTCTATTTTTACTTTGTATGAATTTAATTTGTTTATTGATTGTTTGAATTTTGTATTTGATTTGAGTTTTTCTATGGGTATTTCTACCAGGGTAGGAATCTTAAATGCTGTTTTTTCACCAGGTATTTCAACCACCAATTGGTTATTTAAATAAGATATATTGGTCCTATATGGAAGAATGCTTACATCATCTTCCGAATATTTAATAGCAATTCTGGAATCTGAAAGCTTTACAGCTTTACTTTTTTCCGGCAATTCAATAACATTGTTTTCGTTACCATTTAGTACTACGGTTGAATTTTTCAATACTTTATCCTTTGTAACATCTTGGTAAAAATCACTAAAGTCTCTTAATTTAGCTTCTTCTTTTGAACCTAAGGATAAGTTATTTGTATCATCTGCAACAGCCAAAAAATTAAAAATAAAAAACAGGCTAAATAGTATTGAAAATATCATAATAATTTGCTTTTTGGCGTTTCGCATAATTTAGCCTCAAGTGCCCCTTATTTTTTCAACAATAGTAGAAAACCATTAATATAATTTTTGTAACAATTTTTTGACTTTTTATTTTTATATACGAAAAAATATTTTATAGATTACTCTTATATAATCATTGAATATTACTCATTTTTGATAGGTTGTAAAATTTATGATTACAAAAAAGATTAAATGTCCCAAATGTAAAGAAATCGTGACAATAACCGGGGAACCAGGAGAATTGGTAAAAATTACTTGTAATAAATGCAATAGCATGGGACAATTTATTTTGCCTGAAAGACAAAACTTGGCAAAAATAGATAATAAGTCAAGCATATTAGAAGTGAATAATTTGGTTAAATTTTATAACAAATTTAAAGCTGTTGATGATGTAACCTTTGGTATAAAAAAAGGGGAAATATTTGGTTTTCTTGGGCCTAATGGTGCAGGAAAAACAACGACAATAAAGTCTATTTTAGATTTAATTCATGCAAACTCTGGTGAAATAAAAATTAATGGAATTGATGTTCTAAAAAATGGAAAGAAGGCAAGAAGGCATATAGGTTATCTTCCGGAGAGAGTTGCTTTTTATGACAATCTAACTGCCATTCAAAATCTTAGTTTTTATGCTGAAATGAAAGGCACAAAAAGAGAAGAATGCAAATATCTCATAAATGAAATGGGTTTGGAGGATGCAGCTAATAAAAAAGTTGGAAAATTTTCCAAAGGAATGGTCCAAAGGTTAGGTATGGCAAGAGCTATGCTTGGAAAACCAATCATATTGATATTGGATGAACCCTCTGGAGGTCTAGATCCAAGAGGTGTAGTTTTAATTAGAGACAAAATAAAAGAGTTGAAAAAAAATGGCACTACAATATTTTTATCTTCTCACATTCTTGGTGAAGTACAAACTATATGTGATCGAGTAGGTATAATAAACAAGGGTAAATTGGTAGCACAAGACAGTGTCAATGAACTCAGTAGAAGATTGAATATAAAACCAAAAATAACTGTAGAATTAAAACAATTGGAAGATGATATAGTTAAATCTGTAAAGAATATTAAAGGCATAGAAAAAGTAGAAACAGAGGCCAATAGAATTATTGTTATTTGTGATTCAGAAACAAAAGCAAAAGTTATTCTTACAATAGCAAAGGCCGGTGGAAACATTTTAAATCTTCAGACACAAGAACCATCTCTTGAAGAAGTATTTATGAGGTTTACGGAGAGTACATAAATGTTGCTTAATGAACTATTAAGTATTGCAAAAAAGGAGATTCTTGATAATATAAGAAATAAGTGGATTATACTTATAACCATCTTATTTATATCCTTAACCCTCCTAGTATCTTATGCAGGATCAATTTTTAGCGATGGGTGGCAAGACCTTGCCATTACAATTTCAGGTATGAGTGTACTTGTGCAATATCTTATTTCAATTATCGCACTAATGCTTGGTTATGCTTCAATAGTGGGTGAAATTGAAAGAGGATCTATGGGGCCTCTTCTTTCATTACCTTCAAAAAGATGGGAGATACTGTTAGGAAAATTTATAGGTCTGGGTTCAGTTTTATCTTTTACTATTTTGGTAGGATTTGGTATTGCAGGTTTAATAATTGGAATTAACGTTCCTAACACAGATTATTTGGAATATTTGATATTTATTGGAAATTCCATTCTAATGGGATTATCATTTTTAAGCCTAGGAATATTTTTGTCAGTTTTATTTCAAAAACGATCAACTGCAATGGGTGGTGCAATATTTTTATGGTTTTTATTTTCAATAATATGGCAATTTATATCTGCAGCCATACTCATATCTTCAAATGTCCTGCAAAATCTACAGGAATTTAGCTTACCGGATTGGTATTATGTATTTCAATTATTTAATCCGTTATCGGTATATTCTTATATTGTAACTTTAAACATTGGATCTATTACTTCTGGCCAACAAGACTTCGGGGGTTTCTCATTACCTGATTTTTACAATAGTTATTTTTTAAGTTTTGTACTAATATGCTGGATTATAATTCCATTAATTTTCGCATTTTGGAGATTTAATAAAAAAGATATCTAGCTCCATAAATCTTATAAATACCACTTTATTTCACTACCATTCACAAACCTGGAGAAGCAAAGTATGGTTAAGCAAATCAAAAAATCAAATCCTATCTTAATTTCATTAATTCAAAATTTAAAGAAAAGTGCAAATGAAAATGATGCACCTATCTGGAAAGATATAGCAATTAGACTAGAAAAACCTTTAAGAAACTGGCCAGATGTAAACCTAGACAAAATAGATCGATATACAAATGAAAAAGAAACCGCGTTAGTTCCCGGAAAAGTATTGTCGGTGGGAAATCTAAACAAAAAGATAACTATTGCTGCATGGTCATTTTCAGATAAGTCTTTAGAAAAAATTAAAAAAGCCGGTGGAAAAGCAATTACTATTGAAGAACTAATGAAAAATAACCCGAAAGGGAAAGATATCAGAATAATGGGATAATATGACAAAAATAATTGATGCCGAAGGAGCCATACTTGGGAGAATGGCAACAAGTGTGGCAAAGTGGCTTTTGGATGGAGAACAAATAGCCATTGTAAATTCAGAAAAATCCATAATTGCAGGAAAAAAGACATTCATAAAAGACAGATATAAACAAAAAAGAGAACTAGGTACATATCGTAAAGGACCTTTTTTTCCTAGAATGCCAGATAGATTTGTCAAAAGAACAATTAGAGGTATGATTCCTTACCAAACTTCTCATGGCAGGAAAGCATTTAAAAATTTAAAGTGTTATATAGGAATTCCAAAAGAATTTGAGGGAAAAGATTTAGAAAAAATAAAAGATTCGCAAAAAAATCCAGTTGAATTTATGACTGTTGGAGAACTATCAAAATCGCTGGGGGCAAAATTCTAATGACAAAAAAAGTAATTAACACGTCGGGTAAGAGAAAAACTGCTATTGCAAAAGCTACAGTTGCAAAAGGTAACGGAAAAATCAGAATTAACAATATTCCTGTGGAAATTTATCAACCAGAAATAGGCAGATGGAAAATATATGAACCAATAAAACTTGCAAGCAAACATATCGATAAGGTTGATATAGATGTAAGTGTAAGTGGTGGAGGTTTTATGAGCCAAGCAAATGCTGTTAGGACAGCAATTGCAAGAGGGCTTGTAGAATTTACCTCAGATGCTGGGTTGAAAGCATCATACTTAGAATATGATAGAAACCTCTTAGTTAATGATGCAAGAGTAAAAGAATCTAAAAAGCCTCTTGGAAGAGGAGCAAGAAAGAAAAGACAAAAATCATATAGGTGATTATTTGATAATTCCTGTAAGATGTTTCACATGTGGAAAGGTTATTGCACCAATCTATGAAGAATTTGTTAAAAGATATGAAGAGCATAAAAAATTAATTGAATCTGGCGAAAAACCCAAAGAAACGCCAAAACAAATTTTAGATGATCTTGGGTTAGAACGTTATTGTTGTAGAAGAATGATAATAGCACATGTCGACCTTATAAAAGAAGTTGCTCCTTATGAATAGCTATATATTTAAACGAAATGATATCATTAATGGCACGTAAATTTCTTTTTTTAATTTTTATTTAACTACAACTATCATTCATAACCTTTAAAACATGTTTATACAAATTTACAATACACATTGTTAAAAAACCTGCCGCAAAACCAAAAAAGACCATGGCCACTGCAGGCATGTTTAGCAAGCCCCCACCTTTATATTATTTTGTTTATTTTTTGACATTTATTTTCACCTCTTTTTTAAAAAATATAACAATGTTATATTTTATCATGTTATTATTTGACATTAATACTTTATATAATTTGCGTGCAAAAATGTCATTTTAATAAATATAAAAATATTATAAAATTTGACATAATTATTTTATTTTAAATTTTTCCATCGTAAATGATATAATGTAGTTATACATACACGTTTATTGGGTGATGGTAGATGCAAAAGACTTTACTTGATTTCTTCGACTTTTTTTTAGAAGAAGAAAAACCAAAAAATTAATTTTGTTATTTTTTTAATCTAAGTTACAATTTAGGTTTTTTGTTTTCCCACAATCTCCAAAGCGATATGAATAAAAATATTGTAAAAATTATAAAACAAGCTATAGCAATGTATAAAAAGATTGGATTTTGGTAAATCGCTTCTAAAACTCCTCTTGACTCGTCGAAATGTAGCTGAGCCCCTTGAGGTAAACCTGAATCAACAGCGATATCTCCAAGTCCATAAATAGGACCATTTGTTGGGATAGATGAATTTGGCAATTCTTGAGATCGGCCTGCAATCAAATTTTGTATGGGTTCAGGTAATGTTTCCCAAACTGATGGATTTACAGTTTCATTTCCAGACATAATGCATTTTTCCGCTCCTTCTGACAGAAATATGCCATCTCCAGAATTATATATTTTAATACCTATGTCTCTAACAGTTCCTTTTACATACCAAAATAGTTGAATTATTCCAATCCAAAGTGTAATAAAAGTTGTTGTAAACATTACAACTATCTTAGTATTTTCAGGATGTAGTAAACTTTCACCTTTCCAAGTTAGTTTATAATAAACCCACTTATGCCCATCTCTCTCTTTTCTTTTTACAAGACCTGCCTCGTTTAATTTTGCCAAATGCTCATGAAGAGTAGCTTTATTGAGTTTGGTAATATTTGAAATATCTTTCAAACTCATATTTTTCCCATCGAGTGCTCTTAATATATCTAACCTTGTATCTGAAGCTAGTGCCTTGAAGGTATCTCTGTCTAGAGTGATTTTTGACATTTTATATATAATACTTAATCTTATTTTATTTAAATATTGTTTGTTTTTGTTTGGTTTTTTCCAAACAAAGGATTTAAAGTTAGTTATATATTCAACATAATAAGAGCTTATATGATCAAAGAAGAATTCATCAAAGAATTAAAAAAATGTGGAGCTATAAAATTTGGAAGATTCATTTTAACTTCAGGTGCAGTTAGTGACTATTACATTGATATTAAAAAGGCAAGCACTAGCCCAACTATACTTAAAAAGATAGCAGCAGAGATGAATAAATATTCTCAAGGCTATGAGTTAATTGCTGGAATGGAGCTCGGTGCTGTTCCATTAGTTGTTGCTCTATCACTTGAAAATAATATCCCATATGTTATTATAAGAAAAGAAAAAAAAGGCCATGGGACTTCTAGTCAAATTGAGGGCGGAGAAGTTAAAGGTAAAAAGGTCTTAATAGTTGAAGATGTAACAACAAGCGGCGGTTCTGTTGTTAAAACTATAGGCATTTTGAGAGAAAATGAAGCAATGGTCGATAAGGTTTTAATTGTGGTTGACAGAGAAAGTGGGGCAAAAGAAAAAATTGAAAAAATGAATATAAAATTTCATCCATTAATTACCGTGAGTGAAATTTTAAAAAACAGAGCAGATTAAATATGGGAATTATATTTGCACGTGGGGGATTTTGATATGAAAGTATTGGTCGTTGGCGGAGGCGCAAGAGAACATGCCATTTGTGATACTGTGGTAAAGTCAAAAGATGTTGAGCTATATTCTGTCATGAAAAATCTAAATCCAGGAATTGAAAAACTTGTAAAAGAATATCTAATTGAGAATGAAACAAACATAAAAAGCGTCGCAGATTATGCTGAAAATAAATCCATTGATCTTGTATTAATAGGCCCAGAAGCGCCTCTTGAAAAAGGACTTGTAAACGAATTAGAAAAAAGAGGTATTCAAACTTGTGCGCCTACTAAAGAAGCTGCAAGAATCGAGACTGATAAAGAATGGATGAGAAACCTTTTGAAAAAATATAATATACCTGGACAGCTAAAATATAAAACTTTTTCAAATATGGTTGAATCTGAGAAATTTATAAAAGAATTAAATGGAAAAGTCGCTTTAAAACCTATTGGACTTACTGGTGGAAAAGGAGTATGGGTACACGGAGATCATTTTAATAATGTAAATGAAGCAATGGAATATGCAAAAAACGTAATAGAAAATGAAATAGGCGGCTATGCAAAAATATTAATCGAAGAAAAAGCCGAAGGAGAGGAATTTACACTTCAAGGTTTTTCTGACGGTGAAAATATTTTAACTTTTCCCGCTGTACAAGACCACAAGCGTCTTTTGCCTGGAGATGAGGGACCAAATACAGGAGGAATGGGCTCGTATTCATATTCTAATGGCCTTTTACCATTTTTAAATCAGAAAGATTATAATGAAGGAGTCAGAATTCTCAAAAAAATAATAAAGGCATTAAATGAAGAGAGCTGCCCTTACGTTGGACCAATTTATGGACAATTCATGCTTACAAAAGATGGCCCTAAAATAATTGAAATAAATGCAAGATTTGGTGATCCTGAGAATATGAATGTTTTACCTTTGTTAAAAACAGATTATATTAAACTATGTGAGGCAATGCTTAACCAAACATTGGATTCAAATAAGCTATCATTTGATAAAAAATCAACCGTTTGTAAATATGTGGTTCCAGAGGGATATGGTTACAAAAGCATTGCAGATAAAAAAATTGAAGTAAATGAAAATTTGATAAATGATTCAGGTGCAAAATTATTCTATGCTTCAGTTAATAAAAAAAATAGTGATGTTTATACAACAACTTCAAGATCGCTTGCTATAGTCGGCATTGCAGATGAAATACAAGAAGCAGAAAAGATTTGTGAAAAATCATTATCTCACATTAAAAGTGATCATATTTTTATAAGACACGATATAGGTACAAGTGATCTGATTCAGAAAAGAATTGAACATATTAATCAAATTCGTGGAAAATAAATGAAACAAGAAATTTACACATATCTTATCGGTACAGCAGGTGCGGGTAAAACGACTTTAAGTAAAGTATTTCAGGAATGGTTGAAATTAAAAGGTTTAGATGCTATAATCGTAAATCTTGACCCAGGGGCAGAAAAGTTGCCTTACGATCCTGATATAGACATACGTGATTGGATTTCATTAAAAGAAGTAATGGAAGAAAATGATTTAGGTCCAAACGGGGCTCAGATTGCTTGCGCAGACATGATAGCTTTGAATCTTGAAGATATTAAAAAAAGCATTCAATCCTTTAAATCAGATTATATACTAGTCGATACACCTGGCCAATTAGAATTATTTGTTTTTAGAGAATCTGGAAAATACACAGTTGATTACCTAAATCCAGAAAAATCAATTATTTGTTATTTGCTTGATCCAGCTCTTGCAAAAACAGCATCAGGTTTTGCATCACAAATATTGTTAGCAATAACAACAAATTTTAGGTTAAATAAGCCTCAAATAAATGTTCTTACAAAATCTGATATGTTATCAGATGAGGAAATCGATATGATAAAAAAATGGTCTGAATACGACGAAGAACTTTATTCATCAATAACAAATGAAGAATCTTCTATTTACAGAGAAATGAGTGAAGGTATATCAAGATTAATTGCAGATTTTGGTGGTCAAACAAAATTAATTCCAGTATCTAAAGATAAATCTTTTGGAATTGAAGATATTTATACATATATTCAACTACAATTTCAAGGTGGAGAAGATTTACTAAAAGATTGATTATCTTATGTTGTCTTAATTGTTCCAAGTATTGGCTCAAAAATAAAACCTTTATCCATTAGAGAGGTCAAAGCTTCTTCAATGGAGTTTTCATCAATTCCATCTTTTTTACATTTTTCAACAATTAAATCCCAGGATGCTCCATCTTCCCCTTCTAGTTTTTTAATTGTTTGGAGGATTTCATCTTCAATTTCTTCTGAACTTGCTGCTTCGTTTTTATCTGACGGTTCTTCTTTAACTGGTTCCTCCAGATCATCTAATTTTTCATTTTCTTTTTCATTTTTGTGATAATCGTGAAGTGGTTCATTACTTGGATTTATGTACTGCAATGATTCTTTTATTATTGAGAGATATTTTTTAACATCAACATTTTCATAATTCTTCAAAGCAAGTAGTATACCTTCAGAAAGATCATTGCTATATCCAAGTTTTGTAAGTTCTGAAGCATTGGGATCGTCCATTTTCATAGCTTCGACTATTGCTTCAATTCTTTCTTTTGTCCTAATGCAAGTCTCGACAATCCATTTATTTCTTGTTTCTGCACTGACTTCAAATATTTTCTCAGGTCTTATTGATACATACATTTCTCCCTCTTCAGGAGAATAGGTTTTTGATTTACCCAATATAGCAACAAAAGATGGAACTTCTATATTTTGTAGTTGTTGCGTAACTTCTTTTTGGTATTGGCCTGAATATATAGTAAATACTCCAGTTGGATCAGACAAATGGGCCCTGACAAATTCACCATTTTCTGAAATATTTTCAACATCGGTTAGTACACCTGTTACAAGTAATCTATTAATCTTTCCACCAATTGGTGTAACAACATAAGAAGGCGACATTTCGCCTGCGCTTTTAATTTCAGTAAACGAATCATTGAATTCTGCTGAAAAAATTCTGAAAGCAGGTTCTCGCCTCATAGCAAATCCTCCAATTCTTCTAATAGGTTTTTTGCTTCTTGTTCAAAATCAAAATCTAATATTTTTCCATCATTTGCAATAATTGATGTCCCATATGAATCTCCGAGTGCATTACCCCTTAGTATAATCTTCTGACCGAATAGTTTTTTATTCATCTCCTCTAATGAATCGTTATTTTTCTTAATTTCATCAATTGATTTTCCTAGTAATTTTTCAGAAATTTCCTTATTGATAATTCCCATAGTTGTACCCAAACCATCATCAATAATCAATTTCAGTCTTAAATCCTCAATGCCTTTAACATTTCCGTGAATGCTGCATTCATTGTCTCTTAAAACACGATTACATTCCGAACATCTATAAACAATACCAGATCCATCCAAAATATCTATAATGGTGCCTTCAGTTTCAATATCTAGTGCACCTTTTCTTTGGTTTAATTCATGTAATGATATTTTTTGGATGGGTATTTCCTTTTTTGGTATTTTGCTCGAATCAACTTTTTTAACAGTTGCTTTTTCATCAAATGTAAGCTGTGGAATTCCTTTCCAGGACTTAACATAAGCTCCTAAGATTTTCACAACAGAATCTTTTTTTAGCTTGAAATCATGCCAGGAAGTAAATTGAGCTTTACCTGTTTCATCACCTATTATGCCAGAGAATACTTTCTTTTTTTGTTCATCGACCTTTACTTCTCTCTCATTAATTTCAAGGATTTTTGCGGTTACTTCAACAGATCCAAGCCCTGATTTTAATTCGTTAATTTTTAATTTTTTTGGCTCTAAGTCAATTTTTGGAATCTTTGATTTATCAATCTTGCTTATTTTTGTTCTATCACCAAAATTTAGTTTTGTGTCTCCTTGCCATTCTTTTGTATAGGCATTTGATATTTCAACTGCGCTCCCTTTTTCCAATTTAAAATCATTCCATGCAGTAAATGAAACGGTGCCGCTTTCATCTCTAAAAATCCCATAGAAGATTTTTTTATTTTCTCCTTTAACCTGAATTTCTTTAGGATTAACTGATATAATAAGACCTGTTAGATTTACACTATATTGATTTGGTTCTAGATTTTGAACAAGAGTTCTTTCAGAAGATTGCTGTAAAAATGCACCACCATATTTTTTAATTAATGTTTGTTTTGCTTGGTCTATGGGAACTCCATATTCTAAAAATTTTTTAAGCTCCTTTTCAACTTCATCTCTAGAAATATCCTTAGATTCATCATTTGCAGAATTTACAATGTCATCTACATAAGATTGAATGTCTGAATCTGTCATAAATTTCCTCCCAAGAAAGGAATGAATATAGGCTTTATAAAACTGGCTATAAAATAATAATACTAAATTCCAGTTATATTACCATTATCGTCTATATCTATATTTTCAGAAGCTGGTTTTGCAGGTAATCCGGGCATTGTAGTAATTTTTCCAGTCATTGGAACTAAAAATCCTGCACCTGCAGAAAATCTAATCTCTCTTACAGTTATTTTAAACCCATTTGGCTTTCCAGTAAGGCTAGAATCATCTGAAAGCGAATATGGAGTTTTTGCTATACAAACTGGAAGATTATCAAGACCTAGCTCTTTACAAAGTTTGAGGTCTTTCTCAGCATTTACAGTGTAAATTATTCGCTCTGCGCCATATACTTTTTTTGCAATTATTTCGATTTTTTCTTTAACTGTTAGTTTAGAATCATAAAGATATTTAAATTTTGGAGTAGTATTATGGATTAAATTTACTAGTTTGCCTGCAAGTTCTATTCCGCCCTCACCACCTTTTTCCCAAATTTCAGCCACAGCACAATCGACTTTTTTTGATTCGCAATAATTTTCAATAACATCTAATTCTTCATCTTTATCCTCTATAAAACGATTTATTGCAACAATTACAGGAAGTCCAAAATATGAAATATTTTCTAAATGTTTTTCTAAATTTATTAGACCTTTTTTTAAAGCTTTGATATCATCACCTTCACCATGCCTTTTCAAAGCTTTTACACTTACAACTATAACAACAGCATCTGGTTTTAAATCACCAATTCTGCACACAATATTAAAAAACTTTTCAGCACCTAAATCAGATCCAAATCCTGCTTCAGTTATCAAATAGTCCGATAGTTTAAGTCCTAATTTAGTTGCAATAATGCTATTTGTACCATGTGCTATGTTTGCAAAAGGCCCTCCGTGAACCAATGCTGGCACACCTTCAATTGTCTGAACCAGATTTGGTAAAATAGCATCTTTAAGTATTGTTGTCATTGCCCCAACAGCTTTTAAGTCTCCAGCAGTAATTGGTTTATTATCATATGTATAAGCAACTATAATTTTACTAAGTCGTTCTTTTAAATCTTCTAAATCTTTTATTAAGCACAATATTGCCATTATTTCTGAAGCAGGTGTTATAGAAAATTCCACTTCGTGAGGAACTCCATCATAAGGTCCACCTAATCCAATAACTGTATTTCTAAGAGCTCTATCACTTATATCAAGAACCCTTGGCCAAACAATATAACGAGGATCTATGTGAAATAAATCTCCATGATGGATATGATTATCAAGAAGGCTTGCAAGAAGATTATGTGCACTTGTAATTGCATGCATATCTCCAGTGAAGTGTAAATTTATATCCTCCATAGGGATGACTTGAGAGTAACCTCCACCAGTTGCGCCACCTTTCATTCCCATTATAGGTCCAAGAGATGGCTCTCTTATTGCAAGCATTGTATTTTTGTTAAGCTTTTTGAGAGCCTGAGCGAGGCCAATAGTAACAGTTGTTTTACCTTCGCCACTAGATGTTGGATTTATAGTAGTAACTAACACCAATTTCCCATTTTTATTTTGTTTTATTCTATCAAAAACTTTCAAAAAAACTTTAGCTTTATAATCTCCACAACAAACGTATTCATCTTTTTTCAATCCAATTTTTTCTGCAATTTCATTGATTGGAATAATCTTTGATGATCTAGCTATATCTATATCTGATCTCATGAAATACTTTTGAGATATAAACTAAATACTAAAAATTTTCTATGCAGTTATAGAGGGGCCCCACTTCTAGATGACCAAATATCTCCAGACAAGCAAGAATAAATATCTTCTTGCTCATTTATTGGTATAGGCATTACATTTTCTTCTGTTTTGAGATTTTTTATAAATCTTAAAATTTCTTGTTTTTTAAGGATCCAATAATGTATACGCCAACGTCTTCCATTTGGAAGAGTAATTTCTTCTCTTTGAGTTCTTAAAATTCCTTCATTATGAAGTAAATAAAAAAGTTTTCTTTCTTTTTGTTCTAAAACGTTATCTATTATTCTATCTTCAAATCCAAAAAAATCCATAACAATATTTGCAAAATCTTTAGCTTTTTGTTCAGTTATATCTAACCTATCTTCTATAAATTTAGAAAGTTCATTCAGAGTAACAATTTTCAGTGTATCCCCCCATTTTAAGGTACATTAATTACTTTGTAATTTATAATATATAAAACTTTCTATAAAATTTACTTATTTTTAACATTTTAGCTTGGTTAAATAACCAAAATCTTTATTTAATTTTTATACATGCAATCAACGTTTTACTTATGAAAATTGCACTTGTAACTGCAAGACCAAAAATAGCAAATAAAAAAGAAAATCTTGAAAGTATGAAAAGTTATATAGAAGGTACCAAAGCAGACTTATATGTTTTCGGAGAGATATTTCTCACAGGCTATAGTTGCAAAGATGAATTGAGAGACTTAGCAGAAAAAATAGATGGGGGGGCTATTCAAAAAGTCAAAAAAATTGCCAAAGATAATAATTGTTACATAATTTTTGGAATGCCTTTGAAAGACAAAAAAATAAGTGGGTTAATATATAACTCAGCAATTTTGGTTCATCCTAACGGAAAAGTCGATAATTATAACAAATGGTTTTTACCTACTTTTGGTCCTTTTGAAGAAAAAATCTTTTTTGATGAAGGAAATAATCTAGATATATTTGATACAAAATTTGGTAAGATTGGTATTTTAATATGTTATGACCTATATTTTCCAGAGTTGTGTAAAGCATATTCATTACAAGGAGCTGATATTATCGTATGTATATCTGCTTCTCCTTCTACGACAAGAAAATATTTTGAAACAATTCTACCATCAAGAGCTATTGAAAATACAGTTTTTTTAGCATATGTAAATATTGTCGGCACACAAGAAGATTTGGTACTATGGGGCGGTTCACAATTGTATGATCCTTTGGGAGATTTAATTGAAAAAGCACCTTATTTCAGAGAAAGTATTTTTACTTGTGAAATTGATTTTGAAAAATTAAAAATTGCAAGAGCAAATAGGCCAGTAATTAGAGATATAAGGCCAGAACTATATCAAGACCTGTATAACTTATCAAGATTTCATATGAAAAAGAAGTAAAAAATAAAATTACAAAAAGTATTTTTAAGAAATATGGCATACGGAACTTGTTTCCGGTAGCTTTGTTGGCGGGGAGTTATATTGCATTCATACGATCCAAAGTTAATTAAAGAATTAAACCTAAAAGCTGTAAAAATAAGAAAGCATATAGTTAAAATGCTATATAATGCAAAATCAGGTCATCCTGGTGGTTCATTATCAGCAGTTGATGCAATAGTGAGTCTATACTTTCACCATATGAAACATAATCCCAAAAAACCAAAAGATCCAAACAGGGATAGGTTTGTTTTGAGTAAAGGTCATGCAGCACCTGCCCTATACGCTGCATTGGCAGAATCAGGATATTTTGATGTAAAAGAGCTTACAAAATTAAGAAATATAAATTGCAAGCTTCAAGGACATCCTGCTTGTTTATACATGGAAGGTATAGAAGCATCAACTGGTTCTTTAGGTCATGGGTTGTCATTTGCAATTGGTATTGCTCTTGCTGGAAAATTAGATAAAAAATATTATTCAGTTTATGTTATGCTGGGAGATGGAGAAACGAATGAAGGTCAAATTTGGGAGGCTGCTGCAGCTGCATCTCATTATAAATTAAATAATATTGTTGCAATGATTGATAGAAATTTTTTACAGATTGACGGAAACACGGAAGATGTATTAAGATTGGAACCTGTAAAAGATCGATGGATTGCCTTTGGATGGAATGTTATTGAAGTTGATGGACATAATATTAGTGACATCCTTAAAGCTTTAAATTTAGCGAAAAGTGAGAAAAATAAACCAACGATGATTATTTTAAACACAATTAAAGGAAAAGGGGTTTCCTTTATGGAAAATAATGTCGATTTTCATGGTGTGCCTCCAAATGAGCTTGAATATAATTTGGCAATTAAGGAATTAGACATAATGCAGAAAAAATTGGAGGCATCATAGTGGTAAAAAAGATGCAGAATCCAAGAAACGCTTACGGAGAAACGCTTGTTAGATTGGGGAAACAAATTCCAGAAATTGTAGTCTTAGATGCTGACCTTTCTAAATCAACAAAAACAATAATGTTTGCAAAAAAATATCCGGAAAGGTTTTTTGAAATGGGCATTGCAGAAGCAAATATGGTTACAACTGCTGCTGGCCTATCATCATGTGGAAAAATTCCTTTTGTTAGTACATTTGCAGTTTTTGCAACCGGGAGAGTTTATGATCAGATTCGAATGGACATTTCTTACTCAAATCTTAACGTGAAAATATTTGCAACACATGGTGGAATAAGTGTTGGAAAAGATGGTGCAAGTCACCAAATGATCGAAGATTTGGCATTGATGAGGGTCCTTCCCAACATGGAAGTTTTTGCCCCTAGTGATTCCGAGCAAACAAGAAAAATAGTTGAACTCATGGCAACAAAGCAAGGCCCCATGTATGCAAGGGTTGGTAGAGCAGATGCTCCAGTGATATATAGCAAAGATGATTTAAAAGATATAAAAATTGGAAAAGGCATAATTGCCCATGATGGAGACGACGTCTCAATAATTGCTTGTGGAACAATGGTTGATCATGCACTTGATGCAAAAGATATCCTAAAAAAAGAAAACATATCTGCAAGAATTATTGATATGCATACGATAAAACCAATTGATAAAGATATAATTTTGAAATGTGCAAAAGATACAAATGCAATAATAACAATCGAAGAGCACTCAATAATAGGGGGACTTGGAAGTGCTGTCTGTGAAGTACTGGCCGAGCAAGGAAAATGCAGAGTAGTCAAAAGAATGGGTGTTTACGATATGTTTTGCGAGTCAGGAGATCCAAAAGACCTTTTCGAAAAATATGGTTTGGATGCAGCCCATATTGCCAGCAAGGTGATTTCGCTTCTTGGCTAATTCACACAAATTTAAAATTTAAAAAATTATTTCCATGTAACAATAGTAAGTATATCTGTATCTTTTAACTTATGATCTAGACCCGCACGTTGAGAATCATGTTTTGCTGACGGCCCAGATACTGTTGCGTATCTAAATTTTCTAATAAAATCCTTATGAAGTTTTCTACAGGCATTTTCAATTGTTGCTCCCTCTTTTAAGATTAGAGGTTCATTAAAATCTGTCTGTTTTCCAACAGGTTTCATAAAAATTCTAATTAAATTAAGATTTTGATAAATAGTTTCTTTTAATTTTTCGAGACCGATTTCTGCAGTTGAAGATATTGGATTTATAATATATCCTTCTTTTTTAAGTTGAGAAATATCATGATTTAATTTTTGATAGTCAACTGTATCTATTTTATTTATTGCCACAATACTTTTTACATAAACTCTATTGTCAGAAAAAAAATCAATTAATTGATCTTCAGTTATGTCTTCTCTAATAGTAATATCTGCATTAATTACAAACTCTGAAGATATTGATTTTATCATTTTTTCAGATATTTTTGTGAGTTTTAAGGTTGAACTTATTTCAATTCCACCAAATCCTTTTTTTGTTAAAACTATATCTGGTTTTTTCTGATTGAGTCTTATTCCTGCATTATGAAGTTCATTTTCAATATTTTTTAAATTAGAAATATTTTTGGCATCAATCATCAGCAAAGCTAAATCTACGTTTCTAATAGCCGATAAAATTTCTCTTCCCCTGCCTTTGCCTTTTGATGCCCCTTCAATTAAACCAGGAAGATCTAAAATTTGAATATCTGCACCTTTATATTTCAACACTCCTGGAATTGTCTCAAGAGTCGTAAAATCATATGCGCCGATCTTACTTGATGCCCTAGTAAGTTGATTTAAAAGTGTACTTTTTCCAATACTGGGAAAACCAATAAGACCAACAGTTGCATCTCCTTCTTTTTTAACTGAAAAACCTTTGCCTTTAGACCCCGCACTTTTCCTTTTTTCAGCTTCGTCTTTTAATCTTGCAATTTTTGCTTTTAGTTTGCCAATATGATGCTCAGTAGCTTTATTTTTCTGAGTATTGAATATCTCATCTTCTATTGCTTTTATTTGTTCTTCAATTGAAGAGCTCATTTTATTTAATCTCGAATAAGCATAGCCTTTATAAAAAAAACGTTTGAAACTAATTAATTATTGTTGTTCCTGTTTTTCCCTGAATTGCATTCCACCCATTTTCAATATTTGTAATAATTGCCTTTTTTCCTCCAGACTCAAGAAATCTAATAGATGCAAGAATTTTAGGCCCCATGCTTCCTTCAGGAAAATGTCCATATCTATAGTATTTTTTAATATCTTTAAGATTTACCTCATCTAGAGATTTTTGATTTGATTTATTATAGTTCAAATAAACTTTTTCTTCGTCTGTTAAGATTAATAGTACCTCTGCTCCAACCGTTTCTGCTAGTTTTTCGGCGGTTAAATCTTTGTCAACTACTGCCTCAATGCCATCCAACCCCCAGTCTTCTTTTTCAATTACAGGCATCCCTCCACCACCAGACGCTATGACTAAGATTCCATCATCAAGCATTTTTTTAATTACTTCTCCTTCTACAATCTTTTTAGGATCTGGGGAAGGAACAACTATTCTAAATCCTCTTGGTTGTTTTGTTATTTTATAACCTTGATTAATTAAATCTTCAGATTCTTCTTTTGTATAATAAGGTCCGATTGGTTTGGTCGGATTATTTAAGCATGGATCGTCTTTATCAATGATTACTTGAGTAATAATTGAAATCACGTGTTTTTCTATATCTCCTTTTTTCAAAGCATTTGAAAGGCATTGTTGTATCATATATCCTATGAGACCTTCGCTTTCAGCAACACAGATACCAAGTGGCATGGCAGGAGTTATATTTTTTGCTGCCTGATTTTGAAGCAAAAGAGCGCCTACTTGTGGACCGTTTCCATGAGTCATCACAACATCCCAATTGCTTTTTACAATTTTTACGATAGACTTACAACTTTCTCGCGTGTTTGCAAATTGCTCATAAATTGTACCTTTTTGTCCTTTTTTAATAAGCGCATTGCCGCCAAGTGCTATTACTACTCTTTTGTTCATGAGGGTCTCCAGAAATAAATTATAAATATAAAAAGCAAATGGTAATATGTATTAATAACTATAATAAGCTGAAAAAATGTTTACAAAACAAAGAAAACAACTCGTTAGTTCTTTAAAAACAGAGGGGATAATTAAAAGTCAAAGTGTCGAGAAGGCTTTTTTAGACGTCCCAAGAGAAAAATTTGTTCCTAAATATCTAAAAATTCAAGCATATCGTGATACTCCACTTTTAATAGGTTCTGATCAAACTATATCTGCACCTCATATGGTTGCTATAATGTGTGAGGTACTAGATTTAGAAGAAGGACAAAAAGTTCTGGAAATTGGTGCCGGGTCTGGATATCATGCAGCAATAGTATCAAAGATTGTCGGAAATAAGGGCCATGTATTTTCTATTGAAAGATTTGAATCACTTGCACAAAAAGCAAAACAAAATCTTAAAAGTGCAAAAATTAACAATGTCACAGTAGAAATTGGTGATGGTTCTTTAGGTCTTGAAAAATACAGTTCTTATGATAGGATTTATGTGACATGCGCTTCACCGACATTGCCACCTCCTCTAATAAAGCAAACCAAGGAAAATGGAAAAATACTCATTCCTCTCGGAGATAAGTATTGTGTATTGAGATTATTTGAAAAGAAAGGAGAAGAAATTTTACAAAAAGATTTTGGAGGATGTGTTTTTGTGCCTCTAATCGGAAAATATGGACATTGATCTACAGTTTATATCCTATCTTTCTAAGAAAGTCTTGCCTCCACTTAATTTCTTCTTTATTTTCCAATCCTTTTGGCGATAGGCCGTCTATAACGCCAAGAATTCCTCTGGCTATTTCACTTCCAAATTTTGTCTCTGCAATAACAACTTTTGTTGGATTTGCAGTAGCACAGTAAATAGAACAAACCTCTTGAACATTTTTAATTGGATTTAGGACATTTATTGGAAAACAATCTTTCATAAAAATAATAAAGGAATGACCTGCACCAATGCTAAGAGCGTTTTTTTCTGCAAGTTTTTTTAATTCTTCATCATTTCCGATGCTTCTTATTTTGCAATCTCCACTAGCTTCACAAAATGCTATTCCAAATTTTGCATTTGGAACTGTACCAACCATTACCTCATATAAATCTTCTACAGTTTTAATAAAATGTGATTGCCCTAGTATAAAATTTAAATCTTTGGGTTTTTGAATTTCAACAGTTTTTATCTCTAAATCTTTCATAAAATCTCCCCTTTAGTTCCAAAATATAAATAAAAAGTGATATATTAAAAAGTGATGGTTTTTTAAAGTCTTAACTTTCCACCAAGCAAGTTTCCGCCAATGCTATTACTTCTCTTATGAATTTGTATAAATAGGAAGTATTCTCTAGTGTGCTCATCGATTAAATTGCCATCTGCATCGTATGCATAAACAGTAGTTGTGTAAAAACCAGGACTTAAAAGTTCATAGCAATAAAAACCATCGGTTTTGTCGTCATCTATTGTAACATATTGATTACTTGTTAAAAGGGCACCTGTAGTAATAAATCTAACTGTTTCAACAGCACCAGATACTGTAGCATTAATTGTTGCACCTTCATTGCTAATAATCATTGACATATCTGCATTTTCAAGTAATGGAAGATAAACATATGCTTTATCAAAACCAAAGAAGTTAAAATAAAGATACCCGTGTCTTAGTTTACCAATTTCAATTTGTTTAGAGATATTTACCAAATGAACATTTGACCAATCACTTTCTATTCCATTTTCATCTTTTGCTTTGACTCTAATATCATAGATGCCTTCTTCAACCCAAGAGTAATTTGCAATAACTCTATCACAACAAGAATAAGGACCTATCCAATCTGAGAAATTACCATCTCCCCAATCCCACATTATGTAAACTTCATTGCATTCAGGGTCAGTTGCTATTGCAGAAAAATTTAATTTTATACCACTTCCTGCAGCCTGAGGACCTGAAGAAACTCGTGGTTTATATGGAGCTTGATTCTTCGCAGTTGTAAACTCCCATATCGGACCCTTCACGCTACTTTTTTCATCGACCCATACAACTATTTGCCAATAATAAGTTGTATTTGATAAAAGATTTCCTGGATCATAACTAGTCTCGGTTTGATTTCCTATTTGTTTTGACGGTGGAATATTTGTTCCAAAAAAAACATCAAATGATAAATCTGATTTATCCTCAGTATAAATTTCCCATTCAATATCAACGTTTACAATTACTGCCGTAGAACTATTTGAAGGGTATGGATTTACAGGTTCATTTAAATCTAGCGCCTCAGTTGTTATATTAAAAATTGGCATTGCTGCAATTAATAGTAGCATTATAAATGACGAGGTAATTACTTTTTTCATTTTATCCCCCACAAGTACTTATTTACTTTATAGTATTTAAATATAGGTTTTATCTATTATTTCTATGGAATAGCATATGTCTTAAGGTATTTGTCCTAAGATTATCCTGCACTTGGCCACCTGAGCCCAAACTGATGAAAAGGAAGAAATCTTGATAATATGCGTCAATCATGTTTCCTTGGCTATCATATGCATATATCGTCAAATCCCAAAGACCAGTCATCATTGGAAGATCTGTATAAATTCCATCACTAGTATTATAATCATATGCAGTGACATTATCTCCAAATATCAAATGAATTGATTCAAATTTTACGTAATCAACATTTTCTGTTGCGTTTAGTTTTAAATCAAGATAATTTGTTCCTAAGACGACAGAGCCGCCAAGTGTTTCAAGCAAATAAATATAGGCAAAAGATCTATTGAAATTTAAAAGTTTGAAGTATATGTAACCTGGCAGAAAATTTTCCATTGATAGTTGTTTTTCAATATTTACAGTAAATGGTTCTGACCATTCGCTCTCTATATCGTCACTATTTTTTGCCTTGACCCTAACATCGTATTGTTCTTCTTCCAGCCAATAATATAAAGTGGTTATATTTTCGCTGGAATTATAAGGACCAAGCCAATCAGAAAAGTTACCATCTCCCCAGTCCCACATATAGGAAACATTCTTTCCCATGGGATCTGTTGATTTTGCTGTAAAGTTTAGTTCAAATAAAGGGCCCCCAGCAGAAGGTCCATAAATTTCAGGAATCGATGGGCTTTGTGTACTTGTTTTAAAACAATATAATTTGCTACTTGTAGAACCAATATACATTCTTTCTTGTGATATTACTGGTGCTGAAAAAGAAGTTGTTGCTGTGGTATAATTCCAAATATTTGAACCATCTAAAGCATCTATACAAAATATTTTATTACTAGAATCTGAACCAATATAAAGTTTAAAATCTGATATCGCTGGCGATGAAAAAATAGTTCCACCTATGTTATTATTCCATAAAGGTTGACCATCAGAAATGTTTAAACAATAAAGTTCATCATATGTGTCAGAATACTGTGAACAAACATAAACTCTATCATACGCAACTGCGAGTTGAGAATATATGGGAACCTGTGCATTTGTATGATTCCATTGCTCCTCTCCAGTCATTGCATTTAAACAAAATACAATTCCCTCAAGATTACCAATTAATAAATAATTTTCATAAACAACAGCAGAATTTATAAAAACATTTCCTATAGGAACTTTCCACACATGTTCTCCAGTCAATTCATCTAGACAGTGAATATAACCATCATAACTGACTAAGTAAATATATCCATTTGAAATTGCAGCTGTTGAATAAATTGGTAATTGAGTATCATATAGCCAAGTAATCTTTCCATCAGTCATATTTAAACAATAAAATTCCCCATTGGTCGCCCCAATGTAAACATAATCTTCAGTTACAGCAGGTGATGAATATATTTGATCTGTTATACCGCCAGTTGTAAAATTCCAAATTTCGGATCCATCACTTGCATTTAGACAAAATACAAATCCTGCGTTTGTGCCAAAAACTACTTTTCCGTTATTAAAAGAAGGTGAAGACCAAGAGATTGTCTGATCTGTAAAGTTCCAAATTTGATCTCCATTTTCATAATCTAAACAAAAAAGACCAGAGCCCGATCCAACATAAATTTTGTTTTCAACAACAATAGGAGATGTATAGATAGGGGCCATCATATTCTTTATGAATAGAGTTTCATTTGTTTCTGGTCCGTCTGAAGTTGTATAAGCCGTATTGCCTAAGTCGTATCTAAACATAGGCCAATCAGATTCGCCGATTGTTTCAGCTGAATTTTTAGTTGATTTTTTTAATTCTACTGATTGAGCAAAAGCTGTAACTAATAAAAATGTAGCTAGCACTATAACTAATATTTTTTTCTTCATTAAATCCCCCAATTTATAAAGATTAAAGCATACTTATTTATCTGTTGTTTTACTATATATATGGCTTTATATTTAAATGTTCTGTAAACAATATTTGTACGTTTCAGCATTTATCTATTTTTCCAGAAAAATGTTACAATTGTAATAAAAAATTATTTGATAGACAATATTAAAAAAGATTATTTAGAGTACTTTTTACTCCAACGTACTCTTCTTGGAACTCTACCTAAATTCAGCATATTTTTTTGGCATTTATTTTTACAAAAATAATGAACAGTGCCATCCTTTTTAACAAATATCTTGCCAGTTCCTGGCTCAATTTCATTTCCGCAAAATGAGCATGTTTTTCTATCTACCATTTTTAACCCCTATCTTGGACCGCCTAGTTTTCTTGCTTCTCTTTGAGTTTCACTGAGCATTAAAATATCGCCAAGACGAACAGGACCCATTACATTTCTAGTAATAATCTTGCCTTTATCTCTGCCATCAAGGACTCTTACTTTAACCTGCGATGCTTCACCCGCCATACCTGTTCGGTCTATTATTTCAACAACTTCACAAGGAGTTCCTTCAATCATATTATTGACCCTGTTTCTTTAGTGCTGATAATTTTTTTACAATGCTATCAATTATGTCCTTATCTTTACCTGTGTTTAAAATTGCTATTGCAGCTGTCGATGTTGAAAGACCAGCAGAAGTTCCTAATTCCTCCTTATTTGGAACATAAGTATAAGGAATGTTTTTTTCTTCGCATAAAATTGGCATATGGGCAAGTATTTCCTCTGGAGAAACGTCCTCAGCCATAACAACTAGTTTAGCTTGACCTCTTTCAACATGTTTTGTTGCTTCGTTTGCTCCTTTCCCAATTTTACCATTATCTCGAGCTTTTTCAACTGCTTCATAGGCCAGATCCTGAAGTTCTTTTGATACTTGAAATCTTACATACATTGGCATTTTTTTCTTAGCCTCCAACTAAAGCTTTCATTGATTTATTCCCTTAAGGAATGTAAAGTTGGAATGTGGGCCCCATATAAAAATCTTTTTCAGAAAAAAGTAGTTCCGAAAGTAACTGGAGAAAGACCTTTTTATTAAAGATTTTTAGCATAAGTATAAATCGATGGAGATATTTACTCCTGTTGAAGATAAATTTTCTCCTGTTGATTCTCAATTTTTCAGAAAAAAATAGATTATAACTCTACTATCCACTAACACAACAAAATTGAATAAGAAATGGGTACTTTGTTTGTTATTCTCTAGAATCAGAATCGATGGTATAAAGGATAGTTCCAAACAACTTGGAAGTAACAAGATGAGTTTCCTTTACAACCCCAAACATAGTAAGCCATATCAAAATATCTGCCAAAATCCACAAATTATACAATAATACTGAGAACATGAAATAAAACAACCGTATCAGATAATTCTTTGAAGTTGTCTTTGGAAGATATGAATGTTTCTTAATTCTATATGAAGTTTCCACACCCCATCTTCTTCCGTATAAATCAAACAATCTCTCAACTAGATTTACATCATTCTCATCGTATTCTTCGTTTGTAGCAAATGATCGTTTTACTGTCGTACCATCCTTCAATTCTTGATCTAAAATAACTAAATTGAATGTAACATCTTTCATTTCGAAATCCGTAATCACACTTGGAGATGGTGCTATCTCTAAGACATCTTGAACTGTAGAGATCTTTGTAGCAGGCATCAAATATTTCAGATGAAATCTGTCAAATACTTTGATTGCGTTTGAGTCAAAGAAACCACGGTCAACATAAACACGTCTTAGCTTGATCCTCTGTAGTGCATAGCTCAATAGTTGAGTTAGGACTTTTTCCTTGCCATCAAAGGGTCCAACAGGCAACGCTAAAAGAGTGAAACGTTTTCCAGCTTCAACGATGTTAATTGTTGCAAACTTATAACATTTCGAGGTACCACGATCAGGTTCTTTTCCAACGACCATAGAAGCAGATCTGTCTCCATAGAAGTACCATTCTGTAAAGTCAATGGCGACGTCATATCGCTTCCTGATATCAAAAGTATTGGATTTACGTGCCATCTCCCAGATAATTTCAAACAGTGTGATAAACATCTTATGAAGTTGTTTGCGGTTCTGGTAGTTTTTCAAATGATACAACAAGGTATCTGCATCAGGACAATCATTTGGTCGTAACTCCCTGAATGTTTTATTTCCGTTTTCAGCAAAGTCTCTTGTTTGTCCCATATGGATCATAAGATTGATGAATTGATTTTTGGTGTAGACTGCATTGTGATTTAAATTGAGATCTAAAAACGGAGCAAATCTTCTCTTGAAAAATCTGCAAATCTCCTTGGTCTTCTTATTCTTCTGAAGATATTGGTTTCGTTCCTTTGTTTCTTTCTTTGGTTTTTCAGCATCTAATGTTCTGATGTCCAGGAGGATTCCAAATTTTTCTGAGATCTCTTCTATTTTTGATACTGTAAAATTAAGGATTTGCTTTGTTTCGTTGTCGAGAATATGATTGACAAAATAACCTATTTGAGTTCTATCTGGTGTCTTGTTGAAACCAAGTTTCCATCTTTCAGATGGATTTCTTCTTAGATATTTTGTTAGTTTGGTATGAAATTTGATACCTTTGAGTTTCTGGAAAAGAACAAGTTTGATAAGAGATTCATATGAGAATTTTATTTTCCTGTATTTCTTTTCTTCATATGTAGAGACATCAAAACTTTTGAGGAAATCAGCTATTGTAATATTCTTTTTACTTTTGAATTGTTCAAAGGTTTTATAAATCTCCTTATCAATTTTAAATCTGGAGATATCTTGTTTGTTTGCTGACATATGGGAATCTCCAGGCAAGAGAGAGCTACTACGGCCCTCTCTTGCCAACACACTTACTTTACATTTATACATTTAGTGTATTATTTTGCAAAAAAGTATATATAACAACTAGGTTATATAATTTACCATTGTAAAGTTAGTGTGTAAATACAAAGGTAGTAGTTTATGGTGAAGGTTGATTCTGTTAGTAAAAAATGGTGCGAAGAGATTCTATTTGCCTTAGAAGATGGTTCTCAAAGATTTAATCAATTATTAAACCTAGGTAGTAATTCAAATATGAGAATTAGTAGTAGAACCCTATCGAATAGATTAAAAGAGCTAGAAGAGCAAAAATTAATTGTTCGAGAAATTGTTAATGAACGTCCTCCTACAAGTATATATAAATTGACAAATAAGGGAAAAAGAGCTACGGAATTAGTAAAAAAACTAAAAAAACTTTAAAAAATTATGGGAGTGTTAGTCCTTCCACCGAGGTTCTTCTTTTAAAATTTCAATCTTTAAAATAAGATCAGTAGCAAATTTAGGGAGATTTTGCATAACGCCTAATTTTGTATCATATAACAAGAGGAATGTATCTTGTATAATATTAAGTGAACTAGAACGTAGAGTATGCAAAAACTTATACAGATCACTAATTTCACTTTCAGTAGGTCTTGAAAAATTAATGAATTGTGATAATGAATCAATCACTACGATGTCTGGGTTACATTTTTCAATACCAAACTTGATGATTTCTTTGATTTGTTCAAGATTTGAGGGGGGTTTATGATAATAACATACATCAATGTTATCTTCACTGGGGAACGCGTAACCTGATACACAGTCTATAAAGTTAATTTTTTTATTATCTATTGGTTTTTTATCTAATGCCAATTTCATAAA
The DNA here is from genome assembly GCA_964618505.1 of uncultured Thermoplasmatales archaeon. Taxonomy (GTDB): domain Archaea; phylum Thermoplasmatota; class E2; order DHVEG-1; family DHVEG-1; genus CAZUBH01. The sequence goes on from CAZUBH010000017.1 coordinate 41,776, forward strand.
ATCATAACTTCGGATAAGTGAGATGTAGAGGACATTATGAAAATGATCTGGCCTCGTCTTGTTTAATAAGCCAATTATCTCTGAAAATTCAATTGAATTATGTGTTACTATTACTATTCCATGTAGATTTTTTAAAATATCTGATATTTCTTTATGAATTTCTTTCCAATAATTGATACTTATGACTTCTTCTTCAGGTGCTTTGTGTTCTAATGAGCTGCCGTAACTATCCATTTTTTCACAGATTCCATGAGATCTTCAAATTCAAACGGTTTTGTAATATAATCTATTACACCCATTTCAAAGAGTTTCTTTTTTTCTTCATCTGAAAAACGAACAACGGTTAGGAGAATAATTTTTGGTTTACAGCTTTTTTCCCTTAGTTGGTCAAGGATCTCCTTTGTAGTTAAACCAGGCATCATCACATCCAATGTAACAAGATCAGGATGAAAGACATCGATTTTATTAAGAAAATCTGTCCCATCCACGGCCAACTCTGTTTTAAAACCTTCTTTTTGCATCATAAGGTTAATCATTTCTCTGAGGTCTTGTTCATCATCAACAACCATTATTTTGGTCATATATTTCTCTCCTCTACTTTTTGTTTTAATTCCTATTAATTAATTACTAATTAGTATCTTTTTCATTTGTTTGTAATCCAAATATGTCAATTTCTCTAAATCTACTTTCAATATCCTTCACTGACTTAATGGGTAGGGTGAATTTAAAGGTACTGCCTTTCCTAACCTGACTTTCAACCCATATATTACCACCATGAGAAATTACAATACCTCTACAGATAGCAAGACCAAGACCTGCACCACCAAACTTACGGTCCATGTCACCATCCACTTGATAAAATGTGTCAAAAACCTTATCTTGTTTGTCCTTGGGTATCCCCCTTCCAAAATCTTCTATTTCAAATAAAACATCATGTTTTTGTTTCTTTGCACGGATATTAATAATAGATCCATCTGGTGAAAATTTAATTGCGTTATTAACAATATTGATAATAACTTGTTTTACCCGCTCTTGATCGATAATCAATTCTGGAATTTTATTCCCAAAATCAGGATTAATTCTTATCTTTTTAATATCTGCATATGGTATCATAGTGTCTATTGCTTCACTTATCATTTTATCTAATTTTGTCTGCTCAGGTATAAACTTCATAGTTCCTGATTCTAACCGAGATATATCAAGAATATCCTGGATAAGATTATCCAAACGGTTTGTATTACGTAAAATAGTATTAAGAGCTTTTTTCTGCTCTTCTGTAACGTCACCCAATGTTTGTTTTAAAATCATCTGTACATATCCTTTAATAGCAGACATCGGAGTTCTCAGTTCATGAGAGGTAATATTAAGAAAATCTGATTTTATTTTATCAAGTCTTTTCAATTTAATATTTTGTAGCTCAATTTCCTTTTGATATTTTTTAAATACTTCTTCTGATTTTTTACGATCTGTGATATCTCGATCAATACCACGATAACCTAAAAGTTTACCAGTATCATCAAAGAACGGTACACCACTTGTCTCAAATACAATACGCTGACCATTTTTATGTAGATTTGTATTTTCAATCTGCAAAATTGGTTTTTTAGATTCTATTGCGGCTTTAAACGCTTCACTTACACGTTCTACCTCACTTTTTAGCATTAAATCAAATGGTGTCTTACCAATAATTTCCTCTGGGTTGTATCCCAATATGTCCTTACTTTTTGGACTTGCATATGTGTAAATCCCATTTTTATCAACTTCCCATACCCAATCACTGGTGATCTCAATCATAGAACGAAACTTCTCTTCACTTTTCCTTATTTTTTCTTCAACCTTTTTAAGCTCAGTAATGTCTTGCAATATTAATCCAATCCTTTCTTCTTCTTCTTCTTCTGCTTTTTTTACAATGAACGAATTAACACTAAAGCTCTTACCTTTAATTTCCAGCTCTTTCATTTTATTTTGATCCTGCAGTAGTTTTTTAAAAGCAGGAATAACCTCTTTTAATTCTTTTGAAATATAATCCTTTCTGGTTTTTCCAAAAGTAAAAATAAAAGATTTATTTACATACTCGATCTGCTTTCCTTTTACGACCATCATTGGACTTGGGTTGCTTTCAAGAATATTTTCATTATATTCTTTCAGATATTTGACTTCTCTTTCTCTTTGTTTTCTCTCTGTTATGTCATGAGAGATAAGTTGAACACCGATGATTTTACCTTGTGCATCCCTTGTTGGCTGTATACTTGTATAAAATGTAAATTTACCAGTAGGTACATCTATTGAATCTTCAAAATCATCTGATTTGCCAGAATTCATAATCTTTTGAAATCTTTTAAAATGTTTATCTGATTCTTCTTTAGGCCAGAAATCATATAATGATTTTCCAATTATCTCTTCTGGTTTTTTACCAAGTCTTTTAGCTCCAATATTATTTATTAAAGTAAAATTGCCATGCTTATCAAACAAAGAAATAGCGGCATCAGAGTTTTGCATTAGTAACCTGTATCTTTCTTCGCTTTCTTTGAGTTTTTCTTCTGTTTTTTTACGCTCAGTTATTTCAACAAAAGAAGTTACAATATTATCAATATTCTTATTCTCATCTAGAACAGGTCTTGCACTGTGTAAAAACCATCTGACACTTTCTTTTTCCGACATCTTAAGCCCAACTATTGCCCCTTCAGAAGGTTTTTTTGTTTTTCCGACAATTGATAATGGGAAATCCTTTGAGCCCATCTCAGTACCATCTGGTTTTATTAATTTTCCTTTCCAAAATGATAAGTCCTTTTTCTTTAACTCCTTTTCAGATATTCCAAAGGTTTTTTCAGCAGTCTTATTTACTGCAAAAATACTTCCATCCGAGTTGTGAATATCTATTCCAATAAGTACATTATTAAATAACTCACGATATTTTTCTTCACTTTTTCTTATTTCTTCTTGTATCTTTTTTCGCTCGGTGATGTCCTGGG
>CAZUBH010000018.1:0-40893 GCA_964618505.1 uncultured Thermoplasmatales archaeon
AAATTTTGGTTCAGGATCCTGTTAGTATCTTGTTTGGAAATGTACTTTTAATTAAGATGCAAGATATTTATCTTATGTTTGGATTATTAGTGTTGATTATTTTTGTTACTATTTTTTTGTATAAGGATTTACATATTCTTACTTTTGATGAAGAGTTTGCTCGTATCTCTGGTATCAAAGTTGATTTTTTATATCTGGTTTTAATGGTTTTAATTGCGCTTACCACAGTAGTTTTGATAAAGGTTGTTGGTGTTGTTCTTGTTATTGCGATGCTTACTATTCCTGCAGCGATTTCTAATCTTTTTACTCATAATCTTAAAAATATGATGTTTTTTGCAATAATTATTGGTTGCATTGTTACATTAAACGGCTCACTAATTTCTCTTAGTTTTGATTTACCTCCAGGCGCGACTATTGTTATATCTCTTGCTTTCTCGTTTATTTTAGCTCTTTTGATAAAAAATATAAAACAAATTTTTGTTAAGCCTGTTTGATGAATTTTTGTTGTTTATCGGTAAACTTAGTCAATATCTCATAGCTTTGATTTCTGATATAATATCAAAGTTAAACAAGATTTTAAAAAAGAAAGCGCATTATTAAATCAAATAACTATAAATACCAAGAAATACAATATGCAATCAAATTGGGGGATTCATTTGTGCCAAAAAAATCAAGATTTACTTATTTAATATCAATAACCTTGGTCATAGTTATATTTTCAGGAATATGCCAGGCAGATTTTTTAAATAATAACAAAGCATCCATTTTCAAATTCGATGAAAAATATGAAAGATTTGATGATGTCCCTCTAGAACCTGTAAGAAATATTGCAGAATTTGAGCCTATGCAGAGTGTAATAATAAGATATCCATTTGGAATATCTTATGAAATAATTGCAGAAATGTCGGAGGATATTGAGGTTATTACTATTGTTGCAAATTCGGCCCAACAAAGTCAAGTTGAATCTCAATACGTAAGTAATGGTGTTGATATCCAAAATTGTAGTTTTTTAATTGCACCTTCTGATAGTTATTGGACAAGAGATTATGGACCTTGGTTTGTATTTACTGGTGAAGATGAACTTTCAGTGATTGATTTTCAGTACAATAGGCCAAGACCAAACGACAATGCAATCCCCTCTGCTTTTGCAAATTATGAAGGATTAGATTTGTACACAATGCCACTTTCACATACAGGTGGTAATTATATGACAGATGGGCATGGAATTTCAATTTCTACGGATTTGGTACTAACTGAAAATCCAAGCCTAAATTATGATCAAATAAACCAAACTGTTCTGGATTATCTCGGAGTTTCTAATTATCATGCTGTGGCTGATGTAAATGGAGAATATATAAAACACATAGATTGTTGGGCAAAATTTTTGTCACCAGATACTATTTTAATTAGAGAAGTTCCAATGGTTCATCAACAATATGATGAAATTGAAGAAGCAGTTGACTATTTTGAAGAACAAATTAGTTGCTATGGAACTAGTTATGAAATTATAAGAGTTTATACGCCAAATAATGAGCCATATACAAATTCTTTGATATTAAACGAAAAAGTTTTCGTTCCGATTACAGGTAGCGAGTGGGACGATGAGGCAATCCAAACATATGAGCAAGCAATGCCAGGTTATGAGATAATTGGATTCACAGGATCGTGGCTTTCTACTGATGCCATACATTGCAGAACTAAGGGAATTCCTGATAAAGAAATGCTTTATGTTTATCATAATCCTAATGAAGATGTACAAGAATTAGCAGATTCATATAAAATTACAGCAGAAATTATTGCATATAGTAATGAAGATATATCTCTTGACAATTCTTACTTATCTTGGAAGACAGATAAACAATGGCAACAAAGCAATTTAGAATATGATTCTGAGAACAACTATGTTGCAGCAATTCCCATGCCAGTTGGCGAAAAAAATATAAGCTATTTTATTCACGTTGAGGACAATTCAGGAAGAATTCAGGAATATCCATATATGGGAGAATATGATCCTTTTTCTATTGATTCAGAAGGCCAACCAATTGATTTAAAAACATCATTTGTAATTGGACGTATTAATAATACAAATCTAAGTGAACAGCAAATATTTTTTAATGCCGAAAAACTAAGAGTTATTTCATTTTCACCACTTAGTTTTGATTTATATATAGAGCAAGAAAAATTCATTACTGAGAAAAAATTTGGGTTTTTAATAGGAAAAGAAAAAAATTATATTGTCGGTTTATTTGATTTAGCTAAATTGTGATTTTTTAGGATCCTGCCTTAAGAACAATAAAACCAAGCATAAATCCTCTAACTTTTTGTTGAGAAAGAATTCTTCCAGATTCAGGCTCTGTTATAGTTATTGTTATATTTACATCGCCTAATCCAAAGGCGGGTGGGAAAACACTTGATCTGGCAATAGCTATAGCTCGTGGTTTTACAGTTCCTTCCGACTCCCCATTTATCACGAAATCTCCTTCAATTAACATGTGCCAATTAACACTCTTGTTACTTAATGGATCGCCGAGATGAAAATTATCAATTCTTGCAACAACTCCAAATCCGCCTCTTACAAAAACAATTTTGCCTTTTGTAGAATTTGCTTGGGCACTTAAACAAAAATTTGCTATCAATATAATAATTAAACCAGTTGTTATTATTTTCTTAAGATATGATTTTTGCATCTATCTAATATATTATTATAATAGTTAATAAAATTTTTTATTAGATATAAATATAACAATTTATAACAAAATTATATCATGCACATCAACTATGTTATAATTTTTCTACAAAAAATATAATGTTTTTAAATAAATCTTACATAAACCCTTATTTGATATCGTGATAAAAGAATGCAATTTCAAATCAAAAATAATACATAGAGATTCTTCAGGATGCTATCTGACTGAACCAGATGTTGTCTGTCCAGGCGAAGATAATTGTATTTTATTTCAGATATATAAAATGCTAGAAAAATGATATATTTTTTAAATATTAATACAATACCCATTAAGTTTGGGGAGTAAAATGCAGTTTCCAAAAGGAACAGAATTTAAAGAGGAAGTAGATCCAGAAACAGGAAAAAAAGTAAAAATAGCAATTCTTCCTAATGGAGAAAAAATAAAATTTTGGACTGATGAAGAACTTACTGAAATCTAAAAATTAGAATCTTACTTAAAATTTATAAAAACCTAATCCATTCATATTTTTGGGCAACAATTAGGCTAGGAGGGATCCGCACTCATATGGAAATTGAATTAGATTCAATTTTAGAAGCATTGAAAAAATTGGCTACTTCTCCAGACAGATTATTTGGATATGTATGGATTTTATGTTGGATATGTGCAATTTGGGTTTATCACTTGCAATTGTTTTTGACAGGTATTTTTTGCTTATTTCTCGCTCTTGTAATTTTTGATAAACATGAAAAAAAGCAAAAATCGGTTATTCCTGCTGTGTTTTCCATGGACAAAAATACAAGAACATTAAAGGTTCAAAAAATCTATGATCAAGATTTAAAATGGGAAGATAATCAAATATGTTCTGGCGATGCGATACTTCCAGCAGGTTTTGTTAGAGAAGGTGATGAAATAAAAAACTGTAAAGGAAATATTGCAATAAGACATATTCCCTCAAATAAAATTATGGGTGCTTTTAATTTTGAAAAATAATTATTCTCCTTCAAATTCAACTATTGAATAGACTTTCTCCCCTTTTAGTGAATGTCTTCCTTTTAAATCTGTTAACTCAACAATAAATGCACATTCAACTATATCGGCACCGAGTCTCCTAACAAGATTTTTAGCAGCAGCAATTGTACCTCCAGTTGCAATTAAATCATCAACTATTACAATTCTATCTCCCTTCTTAATTGAATCTTTATGGATTTCAATTTTGTCCTTGCCATATTCTAAAGTATATTCTTCACATTCACACTCAGCAGGTAGTTTTCCAGGCTTTCTTACAGGGACAAAACCACATCCAAGAAGATAAGCAAGTGGCGCACCAAATATAAATCCTCTAGATTCTATTCCAACCACCAAATCGACTTTTTTGTCTTTATACCTGTTGTGTAGAAGATCAATTGTCTCTTTAAAACCTTCAGGATCCTTTAAAAGAGTTGTAATATCTCTAAACATAATACCTTCTTTTGGCCAGTGTGGGACTGTTCTAATTTTGGATCTAATTGATTCTGTCATAATTAAGCCTCTCCAACTTATTAAATTTGTAATCAAAAAGCTTTTTTTAGTAATTTCTATTCTTTAAAGTTATTTGGGGTATTAATTTATGGTTACAAAAATTGGAATTGTTGGTGGCAGCGGCATATATAAAATGGGAATCATTAAAGATGCTGAACAAATAGACGTTGAGACACCTTTTGGAAAACCTTCTTCAAAAATAACAGTTGGAACAATTGATGACGTTGAAGTTGCTTTTATTCCAAGACATGGAGAAAATCACAAAATACCTCCTCATAATATAAATTACAGGGCAAATATTTTTGCATTAAAAGAGTGTGGAGTTGAATATCTTATATCAACTGCTGCCGTAGGTAGCTTAAAAGAGGAAATAAAACCCTTGGACTTTGTTGTTCCTAATCAGTTTTTTGATAGAACATTAAAAAGAAAAAGTACATTTTTTGATTCAACGCCTGTAGTTCATGTTGCACTGGCAGAACCGTTTTGCCCGAATCTTTCAAAGATTATTTATGATGCCGCAAAAAAACAAAATCTTACCACTCACGTTGGAACTTATATTTGTATGGAAGGTCCACAGTTTTCAACTAAAGCAGAATCGAATATTTATAGAAAATGGGGCGTTGATGTAATTGGCATGACTCTAGCACCTGAGGCAAAGCTTGCTAGAGAAGCTGAAATGTGTCTTGGGGGAATACTTTCTGTTACAGATTATGATTGCTGGCATGAAGAAGAAAAAAGTGTGAGTGTTACATCTGTTGTAGAATGCATTAAAAAAAATGATGCAAATATGGCAAATTTGTTAAAAAAGATAATTCCTCAGATAAAATACAAAAGAAGATGCGATTGTAAAGATGCGCTTGCTACCGCTTTTATAACTCCAATAGATACTGTAAAAGAGGAAGGAAATCCTGAAATCAATAGGGTTCTTCTAAAAAAATATCTTTAATTTTTTCTAATTTTTTTTCACATTGACATTTTGACACATAAACTTTATATATATTTATTGTTAAACTTTAACACGCTATATAATAACAAGCAGAGGTGAAAAATATGAAAAGTTATAAGAAAAATTCATTTTTGAGAGACATGTATTATCTTTTGAAACACTATTTAATAAAAAATAAGGACATTTGCCCCAAATGTGGGCATAGTGGATTTTTGCATGGTTTTTTTCCTGAAGAAGATTGTTATTGTAGTGAATGTAAGCTTTTTGTAAATTAGGAGTAAAAATGAAACATTTGATAGTTGGTTCTGGTGTTGTTGGCGTTGCGACTGGCGTTTGGTTAAATGCAAATAAAGAAGATGTCATATTTTGTGATATAAATCAGGAAGTTCTAAAAAAACTTGAGAATAGAGGATTTAAAGTTACAAAATCTTTAAAAGATGTAAAAGCAGATATTTATTGGATATGTACTGCAGAGTGGGATACTGAAAATGTTTTAAAACAATTAATAAGAATTCATAAAAATCCTACTATTGTAATCAGAAGTACAATGCCTCCTGGATCAACAGAGAAGTTATCAAATAAATTAAAAATTAAACATATTGCTCATATACCTGAATTTTTAAAACAAAAAACTGCGATTGCAGATATTTTTGACAAAGATAGAGTAGTTATTGGAACCTCTGATCAATATACAAAATTAAAATTAGAGGAGATTTTTAAGGCAGTTATTGTTCCGGTAATTTATACAGACTCAACAACTTCTGAAATTATTAAATATGCTTCAAATTGTTGGCTTGCAATGCAGATTTCTTATTGGAATGAAATAAAGCAAATATGCGATGATTTAAAGATTAATCCTCAACAGGTAGCAGATGTGGCAACCCTTGATAGAAGAATTAGCAAATATGGAACGGCAATGCTAGGCGACCCCTTTGGCGGTTTTTGCTTCCCAAAGGATATAAATTCTTTAATAAAGGCATTTGAGGAGATTGGTCTAAATCCAGTTATGCTAAAGGCAATTAAAGAAAAAAACGAAATAATAAAAAAACAAAAGAGTCATTAACCGGCGAGGAGAATGAAAAAAGTTTCTGTTGTTATTCCTACTTGTAATCGGCAAGATGAACTTATAAAATCTATTAGCACAGTTTTAGATCAAACATATAAGGGAGATATTGAACTTATTATTGTTGACGATACAAAAAAGTCACAAAAAAACATGATAGATAGTAAATTCTTAGATAAAATAAGAAATTCTAAGAATCGTTCTTTAGTTTATATACATAATCCAGAAAAAAAAGGAGCTCCATATGCAAGAAACATAGGAATAAAGGAAGCAAAAGGAGAGATCATTGCTTTTTTAGATGATGATGATTTATGGCTTCCTGAAAAAATAGAAAAACAGTTAAAATTATTTGACGATGAAAAAGTAGGTCTTGTTGTATGTCATTCTCTGGATAAAAGATTTGGTAAGGAACGTATTAGTAAGCCGCCGGAAAATGTTGATCACAAATATATTTTGGATTCGTTTAATTTTTCATCTACATCATCTTATGTTCTTAGAAAAAATGTTGTGAAAGATGAAGGGGGTTTTGACATAGATTTACCCTCAGCCCAGGAATATGATTTAGCAATCAGAATCTCAAAAAATTATAAAGTTAGATGCGTGCCCGAAGTTTTGATGATACAGCATGCAACAGATGGACAAATTTCTGAAGATTGGCAAAGAAAAATTAGAGGATTAATAGATGTATATCATAAACATGGTAGAGAGTACATGCATTCAAGTTTTTTTAACAATTTTAAGTTTGTAGGAATGCTTTTTCTTTTTACAATGGGTTTTTTCTTCGGAAATAAAATATATGGTTTAATAACACCTGCAAAAGAAATCTATGAGGAATAGCTTTCTAATTTAGTTGGATATTTAAATAAGTTTTTTATTTAAAGTTTTAATGATTGCGCGAAAATCGGCATTGATTGTTTTCACAAACATCATTAATGCTTTACTTGGATATGTCGCATTATTTTTCATAACGCGCTATATGGAACCAGGCGAATATGGTATTGTTGCCTTTGCGCTTGGTTTTGTGACCCTTTTTTCCATATTTGGTAATCTTGGTTTTAATCTTTCTCATGTTAAACGTTTATCGGAAGGTAAAAACCTTGGAAAATGTAATGGCACATTTTTCTCAGTTAAATTTGTTTTATCATTTTTAATGATTTTTGCAACTTTAATTTCTATTTTTATTTGGAAAAGTGTATTGGGTAGAGGATTTGAGTCTACAACACACGAAATGGCTATTTATATCTTAATTATTTATTGGGCGATTCGTACGTTGTCCGAGGCTTTTATTTTTACATTTAAAGCCAAAAAAGAAATTGCCAAAGCACAAATCCCTAATTCTATTTGCACAATATTTAGAGTAGGATTTACTCTTTATGTTGCAATTTCAAACTACGGCCCTCTGGCTCTTGCTTTTTCTTACGTGATTGGAGAAATTGCCAGCTTTTTAATATCACTGTATTTTTTCCGCGGCTATCCTGTAAAAAAACCAACAAAAGAATATTTTGTAGATTATTCCAAATTTGCTATTCCATGCATTATTGTTGTTGCTAGCACTCTTATAATGACTAATATAGATAAAGTTTTAATCCAACTATTTTGGTCATCAACAGATGTCGGCTATTATTTTGCTTCATTTAATCTATCTAAATTTGTAGAAGCGTTTACACTTGCGATAGGAATTTTATTATTTCCAACATATTCGTTTTTACATTCCAAAAAAAACATAAACGGAATTCGCGACTTAACCTATAAATCTGAGAGATATCTAAGTATGATTGTATTTCCAATTGTATTTGGATTGATGGCACTTGCACAGCCCGCTGCTTTAATACTTTTATCTGGATGGATGCCTGCAGTTCCAATTTTACAAATCCTTCCATTGTACGCCTTATTTGATGCTTTATCTAGACCTTATAGCAGCCAGGTCATTGGAATGGATCGTCCAGATATTGCTAGAAATCGTGTTATCATTATGGTTAGTGTTAATATTGTTCTAAATCTGATTTTGATTCCCAGAGATATAAGTTCAATTGGACTTACTCTTTTTGGTCTTGGTATGAAAGGAGCTGCAATTGCCACAGTAATTGCTTATGGTGTTGGCTTAATTTATAATAGAATAGTTGCAATGAAACTAACAAAAATGAAAGGAAATCCAAGAATTTTATTGCATTTATTTGCAGCTATGTTGATGGGAGTAATCTTATATTATCTAGATTCAATTTTTGTTATTAACCGCTGGTATACTCTTGTTGGATTTGGATTTTTCGGATTTTCTATTTACTTTGGAATTCTCTATATTATGAGAGAGTTTACAATAGATGAACTTAAATTCTTTATAGATACATTAAGTGTAAAAAAGATGATGTCTTACATAATTAAAGAGATTAGAAACAAGTAATAATTGATTTTATATTAGGATTGAGCTTTTTTACTCTTAAACATTTTCTTTTTTTTTAATTCTTCAATACTAACTTGTTTTCCTCTTAAAAAATTAGGAAACAAAGGAGATTGGAACATCTTTCTATGTGGATGATACTCATAGTCTAAAGGATAGACTCCACTAGTGTTTAGCGGTGTTTTAAAAAATCGATTAAGTAACAAGGAGATTTTTAGTTGCCATAAGGAATATCCAATGTTTTGACTAATATCATCAAAATTTGGTTTTTTAACACCCATAAAATCACATATTCTCTCAGCAAATATATCAACATCTTTTTTTAAAGATTCATATTTGTAAACAAATACATTTCTTTCTCCATATAATCCAATAAGATGCTTAACATATGAATCATAATTTATTTTATCAACATTGATTACATTTTTCTTAAATTCATTGAAAGGTTTCACACCACCACATATAACATATTTTTTATACCACGAAACCAGTAAATCTGTTTTGTCCCTTGTTCCAAATATTATTTTTGCATCTGGAAACAATAGCTGGATCTTATCAATTTTATCAAATCTATTATCTTCTGTAGTCCACATTCTACAATTTATATTTTCCTCTGAAATTAAGTTAATTTTATTAAGGTCTAAATTTCTTTCAATTTCGCTTTCAAGATTATTTCGAATGACTTTGTCACTAATTTCCTCTATATTTTTTAATTTCTCATATATCTTATTTCTTCTGTCGATAAAATTTATTTCTTCAATATTTGAAAATACTTCCTTTTGCAGAAAAGTTGATCCGGTTCTTTGCATTCCAATATGTAAAATTGTTTCATATTTTTCTGATATCATTTTAATCTGTATTTCCTAAATTATTTATCGTTAACTTAATCACAGTAATTTCTTAATAGCATTTATCATTTTTTTCTCTCTTTGCTCAAGAGAAAATAATTCAATTATTCTTTCTCTTGCTTTCTTTCCAAGATCATCTGAACTTTCTAAAGCCTTTTTTATTTGTTTTGCAAGTTCTTTTTCATTCCCATAGCTTGCATAAAAACCAGCATCTCCTACAACTTCTGGCAATGCATATCTTTTAGTTACAACAGGAATACATTGACACAACATTGATTCAGCAACTGATATGCCAAAGCTTTCATGATGTGAAGCCTGAACGTATACTTTTGCTCTTTGAAAATATTTTAATAACGTTTCGTCAGATACCCAGTCAGTAAATTCAGTATTTTTTGATGAAATGGATTTTAAATATTGTATAGAATCATCTGCAAATTTACCAATAACAATAAACCGCGTATCTGGAAGATATTCGGCAGCTTTAACAAAAAATTCAATACCCTTTTTTTTAAGATTGGATTGATAGATGTTTCCTACTGTAATTGCTATATTTTCTTTTTTTTCTTTTGGAGGTGAAAACTTATCAATTGGAACACCATTATATATGAGGATATTTTTTTTGGGCATAGCTTTTTCTAATAACTCCTTTTGGTTACACTCCGATACCGACAGAACTAAATCAGCTTTTTCTAAAGCATATTTTGTCATTTTTTTCTTATGTCTGGCCTGGCACCATCTTCCATAGCTAATTTCTGGAATATATGCTACGTCGTATCCTCCAGCGACTAAAACACTCTTTTTTCTAAAAAGATTTGAAATAATAACAGCAACTGAACCAGCATCTCCTGCAAACCAAGAAAAAGATATGTCTGATTTTAAAATACCTGCAATTAATTTAAAAATACTTCTTTTTCCTTCCCATTTAACCCATCTTATATCATAATATTTTTTTAAAATTTCATAATCTCTTATAACAAATGGATTTATTACTCCACTTACAAAACATATTTTTTTCTTCTTCATTATTTTGCACCTAGAAGTAAACCAACAAAGAGCCAATAAATCTTCAAAGGTACAGAAGGCGTTAGAGGATAAATAGTCATAAAAATTATATCTTTAATTCTATTTGGATGTTTTTTCAATAGAAGTGCAGTAAACACAAACGCTTTACTGTTTAAAAGTTCCTTTTTTAATGTGGTTTTATCTACAGGATGAAATACCTTTACATCTTTTGCAAAAGGTAATTTCCCCTTTTCTTTTACTCTCCATGCAATATCTGTATCGCCCCTATATCCTAATCTACCACGAGATATTTTAACTGAAAAATTTTCATCAAAGCCTTTTATTTCATCTAGTATTTTTTTTCTATAGAACATGTTGGCTGTTTTACCCTGAACGATATTAAATTTTCTATCTAGAATTTGAGGAGTTCTATGTGTTGGATTGCCCTTTCTTTCTGAATAAATTAAACCTTCGACACCTACAACATTTGAATCTTCAAAATATTTTACACCTTTTTCTAGCCAGTCGTTATCTGGTATACAATCGTCATCAGTGAATGCAACAATCTCAGTATTTGTGAGCTTTATACCTTGGTTTCTAGCTGCATTACATCCCATGTTGGGAAGATTTTTGACAATTATTTTGTAAGGACACTTTTTTTTGTATTCCTCTATATCTGTATCCCCGCCGTCAACTATTACAACTACTTCAAAATCTTTGAAGGTTTGTTTTTCCAGATGCTTAAGTAAAAATTTTATATTTTCTGGACGCCCATGTGTTGGAATGACAATTGATACTTTATTCATTAAATCACAATTCTTTGCTTATTCTTTTTACAACCTTTTCCCAACTTAAATCTTCTTCAATTCTTCTCCTACCATTTTTTCCAAGGTTGTTTGCATATTTTTCATCTTTTAATATCTTTATTATGGCTTCTTTAATTTCTTTATTATTATATGGATCAACTAGTAATCCTGTTTTCCCATCAATAATAGCATCTGCTATTCCCCCACTTTTACCCCCAACAACAGGTTTACCGCAGGCATTTGCTTCTAAGAATGCTATTCCATATCCTTCAACTTCATCTTCAATTTGCTTGCTTGCTAAAACAAATACATTACACATTGCATAATATTTTGGCAATTCATCATCAGAGATAAATCCCGTAAACAATACATTTTCATTAACGCTAATTTCCTGTGAGAGTTTTATCCATTCTTGCATTTCCGGTCCTTTTCCGCCAATAACATACATTGCATTTGGTATTTCTTTTAAGATTTCAGGCATCAACATTATAATTTTATCAAAGTTTTTTCTTTTGACAAGTCTTGAAACAGAAAAAATTATCTTTTTATTTTTTAAATCGTGTTTTTTAATTATATCATTATATTTTGTATCTGGATTAAATTTTATTGGATCTGTACCATTGGGAATTATTGTAATTTTCTTTTCGTCAACTCCTTGCTTTAAAACCAAGCTTTTTGTAAAATTACTAACTGCAATAATTCTGTCAACAATTTCAAATGATTTTTTAAAAAACAAATTTAAAAAAAGATGTTTTTCCGGATACAAAAGTTCATTTCCATGTGTTGTTACAACCAACTTGGATTTTTTAAATTTAGAAAGAAATATGGCAATTAAAAGACCGGGAAACCATGAAGTTGTAAAAACCGAGTCAAACCCTGAAAAAAGTCTAAAAATGCTGGATTTTTTTCCGTTTCTAAAAACCTTGAAATGTCTGAATGATGTAAAATCTGTAATTCCATTGGAACAAACAACTAAAGTAGTAACATCAAAATTTAATTTTTGCAGTCTTTCAACAACTTGTTTAGAATAAGTTTGAATTCCTCCTTTTGCAGGTGGATAAAAAGAAGTTATCACCAAGACTTTATTTTTCTTATACATCCCTTCCATATTAATAATAATTTAAACGTTTATATGAGTTATTGTGACCAAAAACTCATTGTAATTTATTTCACAATTTTAATAGTATTATAATGAATAATTTTATATGCTAAAAGACAATACTAGACTTGAGGAAGTTCATTAACTGAATCAAAATACTCCATTAGAGGTAAATTGGAGGAGATAAATTGGAATTAAAAACAATTGAAGATATAGCAAATAATTCAGAATTAGATATTACACAACTTCACTATTTGCTATCTGAAAAACTTGAAGAATTATATGAAAAGGAAAAAGATACCAACTTATTTGATTACGATCAGATAAGATATTCTGCCATGATTGATTTAATTTATGATATAATGCCTTCCTTAAAAGAATCAACAATTGGAATTAAATAATTAACTTTTTTAAAATTCAAAATTAGGATCTTCAAATACCAAATGCTTTCCCTTTTTATAACCAATTTTTTTCATCAAAGTTTTAAGCTTTTCACTACCAACCATAAATTCATATTCAAAGGTAAATTTTTTGTTTATCGATATAATCTTACTTTTTTCTTGTGAGTTATTATCGTTCATTTTTCCCCTTGAAATTATATAGGCATTATATTATATATATGTTTTGTATATATTTATGTTTTAAAATTTTAATTTTTGCCATTTTGTTAATTTGACACGCTATCTTTATAAGTGATTAGTGTCAAAAATTAACACGTCATCAGATAACACCTAAAGGTGAAAATATGAAACATTTAAAAAGTAAAATTGGAGAATATGGAGTGAGATGGGAACCAGTTGAAGGTTATAGAAAAAAGGATGGGACAAAAGTTCCACCACATATGAAAAAAGTAGTTTATCATTGGAAATCTAGTAATAATTAAAAACAACTACCAACTCCTAATTCCTTTTTTTATTATTTTATATCGTAGATTATATTAATATAGATCACATTCTTTTTTTGGATGCATAAATCAAAAAATGAACTTTATGAACTAGTTAAGGACTTAAAGTCAAGACAAGAATTTTACAAAGAAATAGATACAGTATCAAAGCAATATGATAATTTAATTGATGAAGATACAATAGCCTTACTTATTGTTGATGAGCTTGGTAGGAATAAACATATATTTACAAAAATTGCAGATATGAAACCAAAAAATGAATATTCAGTTATAGGTAAAATTTTAAATATTTTCGATTCAAAATCTTTTACCAAAAAAAATGGCTCTTCTGGTCGCGTTCTTAATTTAGATATATCTGATGAGACAGGTACTTGCAGACTAGTTTTATGGAATAAGGATGTTGAACTTGCAAAAGACCTCAAATTAGGATCTATTATCAAAGTTATTAATGGATACACTAAAGAGGGTTATTCTGGTGTAGAAATTAACATCGGAAGATGGAGTGTACTTGAATTTGAACCAAAAGAAGCTGTTAATTTAGACAAAGAAAGTATTAAAGATATTAATACTCTGCAGGGAATATTGGTTTCAAAAGAACCAACTAAAGCCTTTTTCAAAGATAATGGAGATTTTGGCTTTGTATCTAAGATAAAAATAAAGCAAGATGAAACTGAAAAGTCGATTACATTGTGGGACAATAAAGTAAAGGAGATTCAAAAATTTAAAACAGGGGATAAAATTTCAATTAATAATTTCACAATAAAAAATAACGATAAATCAGATATTCACGTCAATGGAAACGCAATAATTAAGAAGATTTAGCAACCGCCTTGTTCATATTTTTGTTTATTTTCAAAACACCATTGCGCTTTTTGCAGCTCTCTTCCAAGATACATATAATGCTCTGCACGTAGCTTTGGTACATTTTTTGCTATAGTATCACAAAGCTCTTCTGCTTTTTTACCCGAAAAAACAATTTCAAGTTTTCCTGTAACTATCTTATTATTTTTATAAACATTCGAGTAGTATTCCACAATTATCTCTCTTCTGTGAACTTCAATTACAAAAAAACCCATTTTGTCTAAAATTACGTCTTTTCGTGGAGTTTTAACTGCTTTAAGTAAAGGAACTTCTTTATCTACCATTAATAATTTCTCCTGCTTTTGAAAGATTTTCTAATTTTTTTATAGCAACCGTTCTGGGGAGCATCTTTAGTCCGCAATCTGGAGATATTTGAACGATTTTGGAATCAAAAATGGATTTTGCTCTTTCTATGTGACTTACAATTTCATCAACAGATTCAATATTTGTTTTGTCAGATCTTACAGAACCTAGGCATATGCTCTTATCAATATCATATTTTTTAAAAGCGTCAAAAAGTTTTGGAGATGCTTTAAATTCATGTGACAATATATCTACAGGCATGTCAAGTAAATTTGGAATAATTTTTGTTACATCGCCACAGCAATGAAGTCGTTTTTTGCATTTTACATTTTTTAACACTATTTGAATTAGCTCTTTTGCATATTCTGGATATTGATTGGAAAAAAAAGGTTCATCAATACTAACAATATCTACATAATCTTGCAGCTTGTCTGCTTCTTTTTGAAGTGCTTCTGCAAAATCAAAAGCAACTTTTCTTTCGTCATTATAGTACAAGTCGACACAAGAACAAGTTAGTGTATATGGTCCTGTTATTACTCCAACAATCTCTCTATCTTTTGGAATAATGTTTTTCACATGTTGTTGATCTTCAATGGTAATAGGTCCGTCATATTCAATTTTTCCAACTATTTCTGTTCTGTTTCTTATCCTACATCCTTTAAGTTTTCTTGTAAACAGCTGTATAAATGGATCTCTTGTTTGTCCGTCAGATATTATTTTTATTCCAGCGTTTACCATATCATTTACTGCAGAACCAATTATTTTGTTCCAGTCTGTCTTATTTTGATTAAAATAATTTTCTGCAAGTTTTTCAGTGTCTATTGTGGCCGGAAAAGAACCTATTACAGCAGTTTTTATATCATCTTTCATTTATGAAATTTCCTCCAAGGATGATATTCAGCCGGCTCTGTTCCAAAATAATTTGAAGTATATTCTGATACAATCATGTTTTGCCATGCCATCAAAGGAAAAATCCAAGAAGAGTTTTCAATAGGTCCAAATATTGCAAAGTCCCCTCCAAATGCAGCGATATTTACATTTGAGGCAACATCAACAATCTTTTTTGAATCTGAAAAATCTTCAAGCCATTTAGATTTTTCAACAACATTATGGATTGCACAACCCGTTGGGAGACCGTATTCTTCTTTTATAACTGGAATTGCTGCAATTGCAGCTCCACTATTATCTCCGAATGAAAGGGCTGCAGTATCTATTAATATTTTTTTAATTCCAATTTTTTTAGAAAGATCAATCAGTCCCATTTC
The DNA here is from genome assembly GCA_964618505.1 of uncultured Thermoplasmatales archaeon. Lineage (GTDB taxonomy): Archaea > Thermoplasmatota > E2 > DHVEG-1 > DHVEG-1 > CAZUBH01. The sequence continues at coordinate 15,698 of CAZUBH010000018.1, forward strand.
GGTTAGATTTGCACCGTTTTCAAGTACCTCAATTTTACCATCAGGCGATTTGTCTTTGGGATTAAATGCAACAAGTATTGCTGCTTGTGGAGTATATTTTTTTAACGCTTCTTTTTCTTCGCCCTTGCAACCTATATGAATTGAATTGTAAATTGTCCTTGAAAGAAGTTTTTTTTCACTTAATAATTGCAAAGTTGTAATTTTTATTGAAGGTTCAATAATGTCAACAGAAAAAGCAGCATTTGCAGGCAACTTTTTTTGTGCAAAATCAATAATTTCTTCAACATATTCTTGCTTTTTAATAAAAAAGTCAGGAACTGCAAAAAGCCCGGTTTTTTTACTTAATGCATACATTTCATTAAGATATTTTTCTGTTTTCTCAAAATCAGGACTTCCCTTAAAAAAAACTCCTCCAAACAAAACTGTAGGTTTTTTTCCAGGTTGTCCACCAATATTTATATTTGCTATATCAAATTCAATCTGATCTTTTGTAAATGAGAACATTTATTTACCTCTTTTTTCAACTTTTCCCATATAATTAACTATGATTTTTGAATGAAGGGCCCTTTTATCACTTATATCTACTTTTGTTTGTGATTTTAGTTTAATTGCAATGTAAGGCTTTCCAAAAGATTTAGGCGAAATTTTGTTTAATTCTTTTATTTTTTTATCAAATTCCAATGTTTCACAATTACTTATAAAATCAATAATCTCTACTTGATTTCTGAACCTTTCAATTGCTTCTTTTTTTAAATTTTCTATATAGGGAATTGCCCCAGGAGCATCAATAATCTTATTTTGTTTATCTATTCCGTTTTTATGCAGACATTTTAGCGAATTCCCGGATCTATGTCCTCTTATATCTTCGCCACATAGCATAAGATATCTAATGTTTGGATTTGAAATAACATTTGCAACTATTTTTTCAATCCCAATATTCTCAGTCTTTAAAGATCCATAAATTGCTACAGAATTTGGTGGAGTATAATCTACGTTAAGTAAAACAACTGCAACACAACCTTTATTATTACAAATTGTAAACTCCCCGCCCCATGGATAATACTCAGATTCCATTCTATCCTCTATTTTTTAAACAGTAAACATAAATTGTTTCGAAATCAAATTTTTTACTTGAGATAACTTTAAAACTTAAATTATTTGCTTTAATGAAATCTTCTAAATCATTTCTATCTGAAAGTGAGCTGTAGATAAAATAGGCTTTACTCTCTAATAGTAGATAATTGCCGGCATGTTTGATAAACTCTTTTGTAACTTTTAGTCCGTCTGTTCCCCCATTTACAGAAATATCTAACCAATCACCAATTTTTTCTTCTTTACTTGTGGGAAGATACGGTGGGTTAAAAATAATCGCATCAAAAACTTCATCATTTTTAATGACTTCAAAAAGACTGCCTTTTCTGACTTCTATTGTGCCTTTTATTTTTTCTTCATTAAGTTTTATATTTTCGTTGACTAGTTTTATTGCATGAGGATTTATATCTGTACAAATAACATTAGCACCATTTCTTGCGCATTCCAAAGAAATAAGCCCACAGCCAGTTCCAATCTCAAGCACCTTTTGATTTCTTGTAATCTTTATTGACTCAATTAAAAGAAATGTATCTTCTGCAGGGTCATATACCTCAGAATTGGTTTTAATTTTCAGTTTGTTAAATGTAAACATGATTTATAACTTTACAAATATCTTGGATTTACCATATGAGTCTGTTAGAGTTAATCTTGAGTAATCACTTGAGAATTCGTAATCAAAGTATAAATCAACGCTTACATCATTAACAGTTACCATAATCATAATTGCAGAAGAATTTTCAATTGAATATGTTCCACCACCGTAAAGAAAATTATCTGAGCTGTCGCTTTCATAATTTCCATTCTTGAAAAAAGTTATACTAGATTCATTACCAACTTCTTCCCAGCTAGCAACAAATTTATCTCCAATATCTCCTTTTTCTGGTTGGGTACATCCACTAATAAATACTGCAGTTACTAGAATTAAGCTAATTATTAGTATCTTTTTCATGATTGGTAATATAGTTCCTATTTAAAATAATTATATTTTTAATAAGGGGAAAAGGGAGAGAGGATGTGAAGAGAAATTATTAGGGGGACCTCTCTGAGCCTCTCCTCAAGAGAGTGAGGCATACAAGATATGTTTATATAGTTTACTCAATTAGTGTTAGCATGTGGCACAATAAAAAAAGATATTTACTTTTTTACTTTTTTAATCTTAAATTCACCAACACCTGTTGGAATTATCTCAAGAAAATCCCCATCTTTAATATCATGAGCCATAGCAATTTGGCTAGGTATGGTTAAAACTAGACTACTTCCTACTACCCGTGCTTTCCTTGTTAGAGGCAATATCCCCACCTACCGAATATCAGAATGTATACTTAATTATATATATTTTTTGGTTTTATCAAATATATCTAAAAATAGATATATGTAGTTGAGCACAAAGAGGCTTACGGCCCAGGCCCAGCATCTTAAATTTTACCATAAATATTCTTTCTATGGCCAATTAACAAAACCAATATTTTAATCTCTTTTTTGCTAATATCAGCTATTACTCTATAGTCTCCGACTCTTAATTTATAAAGTTCTCTTTTTGTTAATTTCTCAAAGAAATGAAAAGGGTTTTCTTTTGTTGACATAATTCTATTAAAAATTCTTGTTCTGTTTTTCTTATCAAGTTTTTCTAAAAACTCAATAGCTTTGTCATCAAAAATGACTTTATACATTGTTTTATAGCCCCAGACGCTTTCTTGCTTCCTCCTCTGTTACAAAATGTCCCTTTTTAATTCTTTTTCTAGCGGCCTCTATGGCTTCTAATGTTTCTTTACTAAGTTCGGGTTCTTTTTTTATTTTTTTAACAATGTAAATCAATTTTTTTAGCACTTCGTCATAGCTTTCGTTTTTGTATTCTCTAAATTGATCTATTTCTGCTTTTGTTTCTTTGTGTATTTTAATGGTTGTAGCACTCATAATACTATAGTATACTTATGTATATCACAGTATAAATAACTTTCTATCACCTGAACTTCTGTCTTCAAAAAATTAAAAAATGAGGAGAAAACACTGTTCCAAAGAGACTTATGGCCTACACTCATCACCAAAATATAAATTGCATTATAATTTGATAAACCAAAACATTATCAATAAAAATCCATTACGGGTCTTGGAGTGAGGCTTAATGAAGATATTTGTTGATACAGCAGATCTAGATGAAATAAAAGAACTAGCATCCTGGGGAATAATTGATGGAGCAACAACCAATCCCACACTTGTTGCAAAGTGTGGAAGATCATTTAGCGAGATAATTGATGAAATTTTTAAACTTGTAGATGGGCCGATAAGCCTTGAAGTAGTAAGTGAAAAAGCAGACGATATGGTAAAAGAAGCAAAAGGCCTTGTTTCTAAAGTAAATCAAAAATACCGAAAAAATGTAGCAATTAAAATACCTATGACAACAGAAGGTTTGAAAGCTGTAAAGGTTTTGAGCAAAGAAGGAATCAATACAAATGTTACCTTAATATTTTCAGCAAATCAGGCACTCCTTGCAGCAAAAGCAGGTGCAACTTTTGTAAGTCCGTTTATTGGAAGACTTGATGATATCGGCCAAGATGGAATGCAGATAATAGAAGAAATTATGGATATTTTCTGTAATTATGATATTGAAACAGAAGTAATTGTTGCTAGTATAAGACACCCAATACATGTAATTCAGGCAGCAAGAATTGGCGCAGATATTGCTACAATACCGCCTGGAGTAATTAGAAAAATGGCAAAACATTCCCTAACTGATAAGGGAATTCAAAGCTTTCTAAATGATTGGAAAAAGGTTAAAAAATAATTATTTTTTTACTTTACCAAACTCTTTTTTCCTTTCTCTTGCATCTTTTCCAGTTGCGTCAAGTAAAAAATTGTTCCATTTTTTTATTATGTCGTAATCTCCACATATCTCTTTTGGCGGAACTATATCAACAGATAGAATGTTTTTTTCTTGCTTCATTGTGACATCCCCAATTCCTTCAACTGAAAATTCCATTCCTTTGTAGATATCTCCTTTTGCACCAAAGTATGTAGTTATTAGCTTTGAAATATCAACATCATGGCCTCTTTTAATCTTGTATTCTCGCATATTATCATGAATATAAAAATTTGATTTAAAATTTTTGAAATTAATATTCATTTATATGGACGATATCCTCAAGCCTTCTTTTGGGCACATGCATTGTGTTATTTTCATCTCGGAAATATTTTACAGAGTCTTTCATTTCTTCGACAACAGATTCTTCTGCTTTATAACCAAGTGCAATAACAGCATCAATTAGATACTTTTCAGGAACTCTTAAGATATCTCTAAGCTTTTTTCTATCAACTTTCAAAAGCATACAACTACCAATGCCCTCTTCTTCTGCAACAAGCATTATGTTTTCAGATGCAAGTCCAACATCCCATTTGTAAAATTGCGCGTCTTTTTCAACCAAAATTACAATATATGCAACAGGTCTTTCAGATTCTTTAGGAGTCCACTTTGGAGTAATATATCCTGCCCAACTAAGTGTTTCAAAAACCTTGGCGCATAAGTCTTTATCATTTACAATAAAATATCTAAGTGGTTGAATATTTGCACCAGATGGAGCAAGCCTTGCTGCATCAACAAATCTTAACAATAAATTCTCACCTATCTGCCTTTGTTTAAATTTTCGAATTGACCTTCTAGAAATAATCGCATTATAAACTGACTTATCTGAAAAATTCTTTAAATTCATACAATTGCGCATTATATAAAAAAGTTTTAAATAAGGTTTTCATTTTAACAAAGTATATGCAAAAAGCAACATTTGGTGCTGGATGTTTTTGGGGAGTTGAAGAAACGTACAGAAAGCTAAAAGGAGTTAAATTAACAAAAGTAGGATTTATGGGCGGAAAAACAAAAAATCCGTCTTATAAAGAAGTATGCAAAGGAGACACAGGTCATACTGAAGTCGTTCAAATAGAGTTTTACCAAGAAGAAATTAACTATGATGAGTTACTTGAAAAATTCTGGGAAATACACGATCCAACACAAAAAAACAGACAAGGACCAGACATCGGATATCAATATCGCTCAGTAATTTTTTACCATAATGAAGAGCAAAAAGAAAAAGCAATAAAATCAAAAGAAAAAATCTCAAACAAATTTGATAAGGATATTGAAACAAGAATAGAAAAAGCAAAAGAATTTTATCCTGCTGAGGAGTATCATCAAAAATACTTTCAGAAACACGGAGTTGTAGGCTGCCATATTTGATTTTCATAGTAATATTCTTTAACCAAACACTATATCACTTTTTTTGATGGTCAAAAAACCAAGAAGAGTAAGAACTTTTGCAAGAACTGCTACAAAATCACAAGAAAAAAATCTAATAGAAAATGCAAAACTTATTAGAAAAGACCCACATGTTGTAATTCCAAAATCCACAGATAGTTTGTGTGAAAAATATTTATTAAAGCAAAAAAAGAAACTTGAAAAAATATTAAGATTTAAAGATGATAAAGATAAACTTGAAAAACTTTCAAATAAAAAAGGATTGGAGGGAGCACTTGCAGGGACATTGTATCTTGCAATTTCAGAAAAAGCACCATATCTTGGTGTTTTGAAGTTTCCGACAGGTGATGTAACTTATGCACAACGTGGAAAGGCAGACAAACAAATGCTAATTGCATTTCAACATTTTAACGATCCTGTTTTAAGGCTTTTTGGAATAAAAGATCTAGCCCTTAAAAAAAATCTTAATGTTTACTCATGGGATGCTGGCTTTGTTTGTACTGGAAAGGAACCAAATCCGCCAACAGATTTTGTTAAATTTTTAGTAAAGAAATTAAATTTGAAAACAGAAGAAAATGTTTTCTATTGTGGAGATCTTAATATAAATAAAATTAAAGAAAAAAAGATTGACAATAAGCACTACATTAGAATAAACTGGAAATCTGCGAATGTAATATTTGCAATATGCAAAGATTGTGTTGACTCAAAGAAAAATACGATTTTTGATATATCAAAATATATGATTGAGCCCAATCTTGCAGGAGATTTTTCTATAGATGTAATTGCACAGGCAATAAAACAAAAAGATGAGTCTTTGCAAGATACAAGGTTTGTTGATGAATATTTGTCGGGAAAGATAAATGATTTAGAATTTATTAATAAAAATGTTAGTCATCAAGAAAAATCTCTAAAAGAATCAGACGAAAAGGTACTTGTTTTGGATGGAGTTTCTTATGGAACCGATATAAATGGTTTTGTTGAAAAACTTTCTCCAAAGGACTACGAAAGACCTGCTCTAGAATTTTTCTTAGAAAGAATTGATGAACCTTTAATCATCTCAGATGCAAGCCCTAACAAAATCTTGGATAAATACTGGAGAGATTATGGCGAAGACTACATATCAAATACTATAGATGATTCAGACATGGCTTCATCGTTTCATAAATTAGATGATACTCCTACAAATATTTTGAAAACGGTATTTGAATACAAAGATAGACAAGATATACTTTCAAAGCTACCCAAATTTAGTAAACTTCCTCCACTGGCAAGCTTTGCAGATAATGTTACTAGAACATACAAAGTATTTGGGAAGAAAAAAGCTATTGTTGAAATAAAAAAAAGACCTGATAATTCCAAATCAAGATCAATGGCCTTTGCCTTTTTACTTGCACTTGACAAAGCATCAGAAACCAAGTGGAAATATTCAAAAGACGAAATTGAATTTGGTGAATTCTTAAAAGAATATGCTTCAAATCTTTTAGAATCTGATCCAAAAAACTATACTAAAAGATTGCAAGATTTTCTAACAGCAATTGGGTCAAATGAAAAAATAGATTAGATTAAAAAAGAGCCGAATAGATATATAAGAACAACAACTATAGGTACGCAAATAAGCGTTGTCCAAGTAACAACGTGGGCTGTTGATTTTTTGTCAATGCCATAGGGAACTAAGAACATATTTGTACTAGTTATTGGCAGAAATACATTTATTATAATTACAGAAAACCATGCAGCTGAAATAAGACCTGCAATAAATATTGAACCAAAAATTATGCCAAGTACAATTGGTGTAATAATTACTGTCAAAATAAATATATTTCTAACCCAAGTCCAGTGTTCTTTTGAATCTCCAGATTTATCGATTCCTACAAGTTTTCTAAGCTCTGATATTTTAAGATCAGATGGATGAATACCTGCGCCTACATAATAAAGTGCTGCAGGAATTGTTATTGCTGTATATAGTATCAATAAAATGCTTGCTTCATAACCTAAGTCTGCTGTCGTCAAACCTGTTGTCCCGTGAAGTGTTACAGCAGCTATTACAAAAGCAATTAAATACCAGGGGTATAGCTTTAAAAACCATGGCAATGCTCGCACTTCTTCAGATTGTTTTTTTTCCTTACTATGCATATGTGACAAAACATAAGGAATTACAGCAAATAGGGCAATACCAACAAGAGCCATAAATATTGCAGCTGGAACTCTAAACTCAGGAATTGCAAGCATGGCACTTCCAATAAAAGCAGAGCTTCTACCTTGATTTGTTAGAACTGTTTTTAAGTATAAATTTTTCTTTTGCCCTGTTAATTTTTGTTTTTTTATTGTATGTTTAGCATATAATGCTGCAATGATATACATAAAAACGATAATTGCAGAAACAACAATAGAAAACTCAATTTCTTTTACACCAAATGTGGTATTTAGAAAAATTCTAAATAGCAGAACTGGCACAAAGAAATAAAGAAGAACAAGACCAACTTTTTTCATAAATTTATCAATTTTTTCTCTACCTGTAAATCTGGATATAAGAATAGTTAAAATAAAACCAACAAGAATCCAGGGCAGTGTGTACAGACCAGATATATAAGGAAGTATTGAATTTTCTATAAACTCAAACATGCAATTTTCTCCATTCAGCGCTCAATTACTCTTTTTGCTTTTCCTGTACTTCTTGGAATGCTTTTTGGCTCAATGGCTTTAACTGGTACATGTAGATTTAATATGCTATATATCTCATCTGAAGCTTGCTTTTCAAGTTCATCAAGGTTTCCTTGTTTGAATCTTTCTTCAGTAGGCTCAACTTCAACTGAGATCGAAGTAATATCGCCTTGTTTGGTTTTTACAATTTGATATGTGTCACTAACACCAATTACTGCCATTAATGCTGCTTCAATTTGTGAAGGAAATACAATAACGCCCTTAACCTTCATCATATCATCAGATCTTCCCTTTATTCTTGACTGAATGGGTAGAGTTCTTCCACACTCACAAGAATCCTCATATAAAATGGCAAGATCTTTTGTTCTAAATCTAATTGCCGGAAATGCTTCTTTTGTTAGTGTTGTAAATACAAGTTCACCTTCTTCACCAGGTTCTAAAGTTTCTCCAGTTTTTGGATCAATTATTTCAGCAAGAAAATGATCTGCGTTAATGTGTAGTTTTTTATGCTTACATTCAGAAACAACTCCAGGGCCTATTATTTCAGTAAGGCCATAATGTTCATGTGCATCAATACCCCATCTTTTTTCAATCTTGTTTCTCATTTCCTCACTCCAAGCTTCGGCACCAAAAGTTCCAATTTTAAGATTGAAATCTTTAATAGGGTCAAGCCCCATTTCTTCTGAAACTTCAGCCATATAGACTGAATAGGAGGGTGTACAAGCAAGTACTGTACTTCCAAAATCTTTCATAACATCAATTTGTCTTCTTGTATTTCCAGAGCTAATAGTAATAACCATTGCACCTATTTTTTGCGCACCTTTTTCAAATCCATGAGCACCCGTAAAAAGACCATAACCATATGAGTTTTGCATTCTATCTGATTTTCTCATTCCATTTGCATATAATGAACGAGCCATTACTTCTCCCCAAAGATCGACATCATTTCTTGTGTACGGTCCCACTACAGGTTTTCCTGTAGTTCCAGATGATGCATGAACTTCAACTATATCGTCCATTTCTGTACAAACGAGTCCAAATGGATAGTATTCTCTTAGATCTTGTTTTGTTAAAAAAGGAAGTTTTTCTATATCTTTTAATTCTTTAATATCTTCAGGCTTTACTCCTTTACTGTCAAGTTTTTGTTTGTAGAATTTATTTGTTTCATATACTCTTTTTACAAGTTCTTTTAATCTTTTAAGTTGTAATTTTTTAAGTTCGCTTAATGGCATTGATTCTATCTTTTTGTCCCACAATTCACTAGTCATAAACGACCCCCGTAATTATGCCCTAAATAATCTTTTCAAATATAATGATTATGAAAATATTCTAAAGTAAGAGTTTTAATGATTTTATCATTACAGGTTTGTAAGTGATAAAAAAATGAAGGCATTAATTCTTGGGGCAGGACTAATGGGACGTGCTATTGCTTTTGATTTAAACAAATATTCCAACTTTGATAAATTAACTGTGGTTGACAGCAATAAAAAATCTTTAAGACAAACCGAGATGTTTCTTAAAAACAGTATCGTTACTCTAGATGAGCTAGATGTAAAAGATAAAGACGATATAAAAAGAAGATTTAAAAAAACAGATGTTGTAATTTCTGCAATACCTTATAATTATAATTATGAACTATCAAAACTTGCAATTAATACAAAAACTCATTTTATTGATTTGGGGGGGAACAACAATATAGTAAATAAACAAAGAAGTCTTTTTGAAAAAGCAAAAAAACAAAATGTTACAATTATTGCCGATTGCGGTCTTGCTCCAGGTCTTGTTTCAATAATTACAAAAGAAATAGTTGAGGAACTCGATTATGTTGATTTTGTTAAACTAAGAGTCGGAGGGCTTCCACTTCACCCAAAACCTCCATTAAATTACCAAATAGTTTTTTCGCCAAATGGCCTTATTAATGAATATCTAGAAGATGCAATAATACTTGATAAAGGCAATATTGTAAATAAAAAATCAATGAGTGGCTTAGAAAAAATAAAGTTTCCAAAACCTTTTGTTGAGATGGAAGCATTTTTTACCTCTGGTGGTTGTTCTACTCTGCCGTTTACCTATAAAGACAAAATTAATTATTTAGATTATAAGACTATTAGATACAAAGGTCATTGTGAAAAATTCAAGATATTATTGGATTTAGGTTTTGGAAGTCAAAAAGAAATTAAAATAGAGAATACAAAAATTATACCTCGCAAATTACTAATTGAACTTTTACTAAAAAATTTACCGACAAAGGGAAAGGATGTTGTCTTACTGAAAGTATTTGGGAAAGGTTCAAAAGACTCAAAAAAGTGCAAATATAAATATACAATGGTTGACTACTACGATGATCAAAATAACATTTCAGCAATGATGAGAACAACAGGTTATCCAGTTTCTATCACTGCCCAGATGATAGAAAATAAATCAATCAAAGATAGAGGAGTTTTTTGTCCAGAAGAAATAATGCCCACAAAAAAATTCTTGGATGAACTTATAAAAAGAAATATAATTATTAAAAAAATAGTTGAAAATTGATTTTCATGGTTTCAGATAAAGATTTCAAGATATTAAAACAAAATTCCTTAGATAAACTTAAAAAAGCAATTTCAGAAGATAAAGTTGACAAAAAGATACTTCCAATCTTAAAGATAATTAACTCATATGATCAATATTATACAACAAGTAGTTGTGCTGGAAGAATAGTAATACTTCAGATACCTTCTATTGGAGATAAGAAGCAAGCAAGATTTCTTGGTAAATGGCATAGATTAGTAAATCTTGAAGAAGTTAATGCATCTTTTAAAAAATCAAAAAAGGGACAAATTTGGATATTGGCACAATCTCCTATTATTCATGTTGGAGTTAAAACAAGTCAAGATGCAGATATTCTTTTAAAAAAAGCTGTTTTATCAGGTTTTAAACACTCTGCTTATAAATCACAAAACAACAAAATTATACTTGAGATTTGTAGTACTGAACGATTAGACGCACCAATTGGCGAGAATAATGAAATTTATTGCAATGAAAAACATTTGTCACTTTTAATTAAAATTTCTAATGAAATTATTACAAAATCAAATAATAAATTAATAGCATTTAAAAGTAACATTGCCTCCATATGATTTTTATTTGAAAGAATAAATTAACAAAAGATTTATATACTCAAGGGGATATTAGTGCATGGGGAAAAATTATGAAGGTTAAGAAGCAATTATTAGGCCTTTTTATTTGCATGCTAATGGTAGCTATGATGCCCATGGCAGCAGGAACAAACGTAGCCGACGACACCTATGAGGAGGAACCAACACAATTAGGTTCATGTACTTTGAGAGGATTTATAACAAAACCAACTCTTGTTAATGGCGGACATTATATCCAATTTAGAGTACTTTACTTACACTATTCCTCAAGATCTCTTGGACAAACCGAACAAGGTGTTCTGAGAGGATTCCAAAAGATAACATTACCAAATGATTTTACAGGTTATCTTGGAAATCACTGGTGTTGGGCAAGATTTAGCTGTCCATTAGATATGTAAACATATCTCTTCTTTTTTTTAATTATAAAAATTAATAAAAAAATTAAAAAAGTTTATTGATTTTCGTATTTTCTAGCTATTTCTTTTGCGACTTCTAGAGATGTATTATTTCCGCCCATGTCATAGGTTTTTATCTTGCCTTCTTTTATTGTTTCAGCGATAGCTGTATCTATCTTTTTTGCATCATCTTTTAATCCGAGCCAATCAAGCATTAACATAACTGATCTAATCATAGCAATTGGATTGACTTTGTATTGTCCTGCATATTTTGGTGCTGAACCATGGGTTGGTTCAAAAACAGCAAGATTTTCACCAATATTACCTGATGCTGCAAAACCAAGTCCGCCTACGATTTGTGCGGCAAGATCTGATACAATGTCGCCAAACATGTTTGATGCAACAAGCACATCATAATCTTGAGGATTTTTCACAAGCCACATGCACATTGCATCAACATTGGTTTCCCAAAGCTCTATGTTTGGATACTCTTTAGCAATTTTTCTTGCTTCTTCAACCATCATTCCACTTGTTTCACGAATAACATTTGGTTTTTCAACAAGCGTTACAGATTTTCTGTTATGCTCTTTTGCATATTCAAATGCCTGTCTAACAATATTTTGACAGGCTTTTTTTGTAAAAATTCTGCAAGATACTGCCATCTGGTCAAGAGGAGTATCTTCAAATTTTTTCATTTTTTTATGCGTCATAAGAGCTTTAAAAACTTCATCTGTAACAGGTCTGAACTCAACTCCAGCATAAAGTCCTTCGGTATTTTCTCTAAACACTACAAGATCAATATCATCTCTTAAATTAAGTGGATTACCGGGATACGCTTTGCAAGGTCTAAGATTAGTATGTAAGTTGAAAAGTTGTCTTAATCTAACAATTGCACTGGAGTAAACAATACCCTTTTTTTGTAGTTCAGGGATGAGTTCCTTTTGAGCATCTTCATTGGGCTTTGAAGTAATTGCACCAAATAAAGCACAGTCAACTTCTTTTAAGAGCTCAATAGTTCTATCGGGAAGTGGGTTTCCTTCTTTTTTCCAAAATTCCCAACCAATGTCTCCATGTATATATTCAGCATCTAGATTTACTGCATCAAGTATTATTTTTGCAGCATCCATTACATCGTTTCCTACACCATCTCCTGGGAGGGTTGCTATATGATATTTGGCCATGGTAGCTGGTAATCAACAGATGCTTCATAAAACTTATTATAGCATAATTAGATTGTGAGATATGTCTGCAGAAACTATGAAAATTCAGGAAAAACATATGCACATCAAAGAAGTTATGACAAAAAAAGTAATTACAATAGAAAAAGAAAAAACAGTATTAGATGCTTGTAAAAAATACAGTAGAAATCTTATCGGTTGTTTAGTAGTAGTTGAAAATGATAGACCTGTCGGAATAGTAACTGAAAGAGATATGATTCAAAGAGTAATAGTAAAAAAAAGAGATCCTGAGAAAACAAAAGTTAAAGACATAATGTCAACTAATTTAATCATGATTCCACCAAATGCAACTGTTGAATATGATGCAACTACACTCATGAAGTATAAAATCAAAAAATTGCCTATAGTTGATAATAATAAAATGGTGGGTATTGCAACAGTTACAGATATTGCAGCTCTAGTTCAAGATTTATCTAAAATTGTAGTGGCTCCAGGCTATCCTTTTAAAGAAATAAATGTAAAATAATTTATTTTCTTAATTCTTTTAATGTTGTTATTCTTTCTGCAAATGCATTGTGTTTATGAATCGATTCTTCACTTTCACTTCTAGAAATTACTATAACATCGTCTGGTAATTCTTCATATTTTTTTAAGACAGCACTAAGCATATCTCTAACAACATCTTCAACAAATTTGGGTTTTTTATGAGCATTAAGAACTAGTTCTGCTTCTTCTTTTCTCTTAAGAATAGAATAAGTAGGGCTACTAAATGCATTTTCAACAATTTTTATTAAATCATCAGCATCAACAATTTTTGAATTACTAGGAACTTCAATCATTAACGTTCCTATGTTTCTTTGATTATGAGTTGGTGCAGGATAATTTTTATCCCTTGAATCAATCTCTTTTAAAACTTCCATAGCACAAGGGCAAGTTGTCATTCCAATTACCTTTACACCAATTAATTTTTTTGTTTCACCATTACCTTTGGCCCTTGCTTCTGCAACCAGCTTATGAGGTTCTGAACCGATTTTGCCATTGGGATACTTTACATCAAAAAAATAATCTGCTTCAGCTTTCACTTCTGAAAATGTTGCGTATTCATGTTTTTTAAGCATCAGCTCAGCTGTTTTTGCACAAAAAGTTTCAAGGTCTGAAACAGGTTTTTTTAGGTTTTGATCAATAACCTCTGAAACGAGTTCCAAATTTCTAGACATATGACTTCCTTTTTGTGTTGGAGGAAGATCAACAAAAAGATCAATTTTTACAACCAAAGGATTAGTCTCTTTTTTATTTGGTCTTTTTATGTGAATTAGTTTTTTTACTCCTGTAACGCCCACTCTAGAAAGTTTGAATTTTGAAGAGGAAATGCTTGATTGTACGTCTGGTAAATCTATATTTCTAATTATAATCCCGAACTCAAAAATAAGTACTTTCTAAAAAATGTTGCTGTTTAACCCATTTTTGCAAAAGTTAATTCTTTAATTATGCGGCTCTGAAGATGGATTTTTATCAAATTCAAAGCATGGAAGAAGGCCAATAGGAACTGTAATTTCGAAGGGTTTTATTGGTATAAATATCACAATGTATAAAATTACATAACCTGTAATAGTTTTTTTGTCCAAATCTTCTAAATCATCCCAGTAATTTTGAGTCCAATTTTGTTTATATTTTGGTACATGTATCATAGATCTTAATAATGTTTTTTTTATAAGAGTTGCATGATTTTTGTTTTTTATAAAGTTATTATTTATAATTGTTGTTGATTTGCTGTCTTCTATTTTTATCCCAATATCGTTATTTATAAATTGATTATTGTAAAAATAATTATTTTCTTCACCTAAAGAAAAGTAAACCCCTACTGTATTATTTGATATAAAATTATCATGAAAAGAGATTTCGTTATTCCAAATCGAATAAAATCCATGTTGGTTATTTGATATAGTGTTATTGTAAATCTCAATAAACGCGTTTTCGTTGTTAAATCCCGCTTCTATTGCTTTTTCGTTTTCAATAATCAGATTATTATAAATCTTGATATCACTGTGCTGCTGATTAATATATATTCCTCTGTTTGTATTTTTTACAATATTTTCATAAACTTTAACATGGCTTGAAACATCAATTCCTAATGCCCAATCAGAAGAAACTATTCCGTGTTGGATTGTAAATCCACTTATTTCTACATTATTTGTATCATAATCTACCATTACAACTCTTTGTGAGCCTGTGCCATTAATTATTGTTGTATTCTTGTCCTCACCTATTAATTTAATAGATTTTCTAATTCTCACACATGCTATATTTTCAGAAAAATAATCACTATAGGTTCCATTGAAAACAAAGACTGTATCTCCATTGCTTGCATTATCAACAGCATTCTGAATTATTGTAAAATTATCTGGGCCGCTACCTCCAACATAAAGGGTATCGCTTTTAATCTCATATGAAGATTGTTTTAAAATAGATGCATTTGCAGGTAAAAAACTTAAAATAAAAAATAAAAGAATTACCGTAACGGCAAAGCTTTTTTTGTGCAGATATTTTTCCCCCTTATATGTATTTATAATTTAATTTAATATTTAAAACTTTGTTAAAAGACGGCATAAAATATGTCAAAATATGAATAGATGCCAAAAAATAAAATAAACCTCTTTCTATTCAGGGTGCATTATGCCGCTGTGGCTTAGAGGTATAGCGATTCCTTGGTAAGGAATAGGTCGTGGGTTCAATTCCCACCAGCGGCTTTTTTTATATTTTTACTATTTTTTAATATTTAACAATTGTTACGCAAAATATTAAATAAGATTAATTTATGTGATAAAAATATTAATATAAAATTAATTGTGTTACTATGAGTATAGAGAAAACAAATGATATTGATATATTACCTTGCTGGGAATTTTTTAAATGCGGTGAAGAATTCAAAAGAGTTTGTCCGGCTTATCAAAATGGAACAAATATGGTTGATTTTAAAGATTGTTCATTGTTTATCCTAGACAATCAAAAGGGAGGTCCTGCAAAAAGAGGGCCTTGTGTCACCTGTGACTATACAAAAGAATTTTTTCCAGATATTTTTAAATTCTTTAACAAATAATTACCTTATTAGATAATACTTAAATATATAATTTCATCTTAGATTTTTGTGGACGAAAAATTAAATTATTTACAAAATAATCTAAAAAAACTAAAAAAAGTAGCAGTTGCTTTTTCAGGAGGAACAGATAGTACATTTCTTTTGAGAGTGGCCAAAGATATACTTAAAGATAATGTTATTGCATTAACAATAAACTCTCCTTATCAAAAAAATTTAGAAATTGAAAATGCAAAAAATATTGCTAAAAAAATTAAAGTTACTCACATTATTATTAATTTAAAACTTTCTGATTTAGATAAATCTGTAAAAAATGACAGAAATAGATGTTATTACTGTAAAAAAGTGATTTTTTCAAAAATAAAAAACATAGCTGAAAAAAGAAAAATAAATTATATTCTTGATGCAAGCAATACCGACGATTTAAAAGACTATAGGCCTGGGAGAAAAGCACTAGAAGAGCTTGAAGTATTAAGCCCACTCATCGATGCAAATTTAAATAAAACGGATATAAGAAATCTATCAAAAAAATTAAAGTTAGAAACTTGGGACAAACCTTCAGATTCCTGTCTTGCATCAAGATTGCCATATGGTCATATAATAACTGCTAAAAAATTAGAAATGATTAAAAAAGCAGAGCAAATAATTCAATCTATAGGAATTATTCAAACAAGGGTAAGATTACACGAAGATATTGCAAGAATAGAAGTGGATAAAAAAGAAATACCAAGAATCCTGAAAAATTCAAAAAAAATTACAAATCATTTTAAAATAATAGGATTTGATTATATAACTCTTGATTTACAGGGTTATCGGACAGGGAGCTTAAACGAGGTACTGGATTAATGGAAAAAATACTTGAAGATTTTAAAAAAGGAAAAATTACCATTGAAGAGGTTTTAGAAAAAATTAGAAAAATTCCTTACAAAGATCTTAACTTTGCAAAGATCGATACGCATAGAAAGATTAGAAAAGGCTTTCCCGAAACAGTTTTTTGTAAAGGAAAAACAATTGATCAAATACTGAAGATTTTCAAAGTACTTGACAAAGAAAAACATAATATACTAGCCACTAAAGCAAACAACAAAATCTATTCTACAGTAAAAAAGAAATTTCCAGATGCAAAGTACAATAAAACAGCAAAAATGATTACAATAAAAAAAGAAGAAATAAAAAATAAAGGAAAAATTTTAATAATTACTGCAGGAACATCTGATATTCCTGTTGCAGAAGAAGCGGTTGTAACAGCAGAGCTAATGGGAAATAATGTAGAAAAGGCATATGATGTTGGCGTAGCAGGTGTTCACAGATTATTTGATATTAAAGATAAGATTTTTTCTTCAAATGTAATAATTGTTGTAGCAGGAATGGAAGGTGCTCTTGCTAGCATAGTTGGAGGACTCACATCAAAGCCTGTAATAGCTGTTCCAACTAGTGTTGGCTACGGAGCAAGTTTTGAAGGAATAGCCCCACTTCTTACAATGCTTAATTCCTGCGCTGAAGGTGTTGTTGTAGTAAATATTGACAATGGATTTGGTGCAGGATATTTTGCTAGCATGATTAATAGGTGATTAGGTGTCTGTAGGATACTTTGACTGCTTTTCAGGAATCGCAGGTGATATGATTCTTGGTGCTTTGTTTGATCTCGGTCTTGATGAAAAATATTTTAGAAAAGAACTTGAAAAAATTGAAATATATGATTACGAAATTAAAATTAAGAAAGTAGAAAGGCATCATCTGAAAGCTACAGATATTTTAATCAAATTTGAAGAACAACCTTATAGATCTTTTAAAGATATTAAAAAAATAATTCAAGAAAGTAGACTTAATAGAAAAACGAAGAATCTTAGTTTGAAAATATTTACCAAATTAGCAAAGGCAGAAGGAAATATTCATAATGTTTCATTTGAAGATGTTCATTTTCATGAAATAGGTGCAATTGATTCAATTATTGATATTGTTGGTTCTGCTATAGGATTATGTAAATTAGAATTTAAAGATATATATTGTTCAAAAATACCTCTTGGAACAGGATTTGTAAATTGTAATCATGGGACGATACCAATACCCGCGCCAGCAACTGTCGAAATCTTAAAAAATATTCCAGTCTATCAAACGAATAGAAAGCAAGAACTTGTAACTCCAACGGGTGCAGCGATAATTTCTACTATTTCAAATAAATTTGGAAAAATGCCTTTAATGAAAATAGATAAAATTGGATATGGATCGGGTAAAACAAAAAGTAAAAAATATCCTAATATGTTAAGAATCTTTCAGGGTGAAATTATCAAGACTTAACATAATTGTTGTTCTTCTTCCACCAGATGACTGCATAATGGGACAAACCTTTCATTCCAACATGTCCATTTTCTTTATAAGTTGATTTTTTCAAATAGTCTAATAATATTTTTTCCTGTTTTTTGTTTGTAATATGAAATTCAATTTTAAAATAGCTGAGAGCATCTTCAATTGAATTAAAACGATAAAAGCTTTCCATATTGTAGGTTTCTAAATTTGGGAAAATTTCCATTTGACATAATATTTGAAATAAACAATCTGTCTTAGGGACTGTATGGTATTTTGATTGGTGCAATTTTTTCCAAAGTTTTAAATAATTTTTTTCCCAATCTGGGGTTCCTATATGCCATATAAGATAGACATATTTTGAAGCTGCGTTGTTCATTTTTATCAAAGATTTTTTTATGTCTGTCATACTTAAAGAAAAAGAAGCTAAAACAACATCGTAGGGACATTTTAAATCCTTCAAATTTACATCTTCCCATCTTTTTTTGATGCAGTCAATATTTTTTATTTTTAACTTATTTATATTGTCTTTTAAACAATTCATCATTGCTTCTGCAGGTTCAATTGCAGTGATATGGTTTACTTTACTAGAAAGAGGTATCGCATGAGTTCCCGGCCCAGATC
The DNA here is from genome assembly GCA_964618505.1 of uncultured Thermoplasmatales archaeon. Classification (GTDB taxonomy): domain Archaea; phylum Thermoplasmatota; class E2; order DHVEG-1; family DHVEG-1; genus CAZUBH01. The sequence continues at coordinate 34,426 of CAZUBH010000018.1, forward strand.
CAATATCAAGTATTTTGGATTCAGATGAAAAATTTATTTTTTTTATCTTGTCAATAAATACTTCTTTCCAATGTCCTGTTTTTGACATTCTATCATATTCATAGGCAAGAGTAAAATTATCCCAAATTTTGTTTTCATTTTCAAATATTTTATCTGATTTATGTAGTTTCATTTGTCTTTGCCAGATTTGATTCCAATCAATTTTTGTTTCCATTTGATTTCACTTCGTTGTTAACTATTTTTTTAGGAAAAACTATTTTTGTTTTGTCTATTGAACTAACTTTACAAATATCTGTGTATATCTCATCAAGAATTTTTTCTGAGATAATTTTTTCAGCAGGTCCTGTAGAAATTAATTCACCATCCCCCATCACAACTACTTCGTCACAAAACCAAATAACATGATTCGGATCATGAGTACAGGCAATTATTGTTGTTCCTTTACTTGATATTTTTCTTAATAAATTCCATATTTTAATTTGATTTGAAAAATCTAGAGCAGATGTCGGCTCATCTAAAAATAAAATCTTAGGATCTTGTGCAACAGCGCGTGCAATTATCACTAGCTGTCTTTGTCCCCCACTTAATTGGTTATATGGTTTGTTAGAAATATTTTCTATTCCAACTAATTTGATCGCATCAAATGCCTTTCGTTTGTCTTTTTCTGATATTGAAAATACTCCTCCAAGATGAGGAGTTCTACCCATAAGAACAACATCTTTAACTAAATAAGGAAAGGATGGTTTGTGTTCTTGAGGAACATAAGCAGCGCTTTTAGCCATTTCTTGGATTGATTTATTTTTAATATTTTCTTCGTCAAATCTTATAACTCCTTTTTCGTAATTTAAAAATTTCAGACAACATTTGAAAAGAGTTGTTTTCCCACAGCCGTTTGGCCCAAATAAACCGACTAGTTTGCCACGATTTATTTTAAAAGATATATCTTTTATTACTGGTGAGTTTTTTGTATATTCAAAATGTAGATTTTCAACAGATAACAATTAACCAACTCCAAAGATTAATTTTCCTTTGTTTCTAATTAAATAAATTAGGTATGGTGCCCCTATAATAGATGTAAGAATTCCAACAGGTATTTCTGCAGACGTTAGTGTTCTGGCTAAACTATCACATAAAATTAAGTATATAGCGCCCATCATGGCTGCGGCTGGAAGCATGAAGCGATGATCTGGTCCCAAAATCATCCTTGCAGCATGTGGCATCATAAGACCTACCCACGCAATAATTCCTACAGCAGAAACTGAAATAGCAGTTATTAAAGTTGCAATTGTTACAAATATTGCTTTATAAAATTCTGGACTTACACCAAGAGTTTTTGACTCTTCATCGCCCATTGAAAGTATATTTAGTTTCCAACTTAAAAACCATAAAATAAAAAAGCAAATTAGGACAATAGGTAATATCAAGGCAACGTCACTCCAAGATCCATAATAAAATCCTCCCATCATCCAAAATACTATTTCTCTTAATGCTGAATCTGTTGCTATATACTTTAAAATGGAAACAAAGGCTGCAAAAACAGAACCTATTATTACACCAGATAAAATTAACATAATTGTCGGCGTTTCTCCGCGAACTCTAGAAAGCATATATGCTCCAAATACTGCCAATGCACCAAAAATAAATGCAGATATTTGTTGAGATAAAAAAAATGCAGGCAATATTATTGCAAGAGCAGCACCAAAAGCAGCACCTGATTCAACTCCCAATATATATGGGTCCACGAGAGGATTTCTAAAACAACCCTGATACACTCCTCCAGCAATAGCTAGAGCTATACCAACTGCAACAGATAGTAAAATTCTTGGAAAACGTATATTCCAGACGATAACCTCATAAACTCTATATAATTCTGATGTGTCTCCCCATGGATTGAGATGTGTTACAACAATATTGTAAACATCAATGGCAGGAATTTTATAAACGCCTATATTAAGTGCAATTAGTATTGAAGAAATTAAAATTAAAAAAAGAATAATTAATATTGTCTTTTTTCTTTTGGTATCAAAATGTTTTTCGATGTCATTTAAATGGTTTGTTTTTTTTTCAGGCATTAGAAATTTCACTTTTTAAACGCTTTCATCGACTGTCCAATCTAGTAATTGTACAGATCTTAATTCTATGGCAGTATCGTCATCGACATGGTATACTTCTTTGTAAAAATCAAGAACCCATTCATGTATATTTAAATCAGCAAAGAGATTAGGGTATGAAGCCTTTGCAATTACCATTATTTCAATTGGGTATTCTACCCTTTTTGCACAATTGTATGGAGTATATGGTAACCCCCAAACCCTTCTATTAATCACTGCATCTAAAACCTGAAGATTTTCATAATAAGAGGCTGTATACAGTTCTCTTGGAGGATGATAACCCCAATCAGTAGGAAGTACAATAACATCAGGATTTAAATTAATTATTTGTTCCGAACTCATTATTTTCCATCCACCTGTTTCTTGTATTGCATTTTTTGCATTTACTATGTCTTCAATAAAATATGATTCTATAGTATCTGTGCACAGTACATCTCCTGCGCCCCCTGATTGTCTTGCATTTGGAGATAGGCCAAATAATAAAACACTAGGCTTTTCTTCTTCAGATATATTTTTTGTTCTGTTTTCTATCAAATCTACAATTCCCTCAAGATATTGTGATAATTCATTTGATTCATTTCTCTTATTAAAAACATCGCCAATTGTATTTATTTCTTGAGAAATTCTTTCTATAGATGGCGATGATAGCGTAGGAGGTCCATACAAAACAACTACAGGTATTTCCAATGATTCAATTGTATCTATTGTGCTAGTTATGTCTTCATCTGTGCCATATTCATCAGTATTCATTGAACAAAAACCTACTCTAATAAAAACAACATCTGGATCGAGACTTGCTAACGTTTCATAATTTACAGCAACACCATATTCTGCAACAGCAGGTAAGTCTTTTATTGAATCTTTCATGAGATAAGCAATAGGGTCTGAGGCATTTTCATATGTATAATTCTCTCCACTTGCAGTTTGAAAAGTATACGTGTCTATTTCTTGAAGGTTTGTTGAGCCTAATCCAACTACAGTATCTTCAAGACCAAAATTATATAGAACACTTGTAACAAAACCATCGCTTATATCTATAACACGAGATATGTTTTTGGGAACTTGAACCTCGTTTCCTCTCATATCAATTATTGTCCTGAAATCATCAGCATTTAATTCATCTTCTTCTTCTTGAGTTGTACAACCAGCAAAAGCTGAAAGCAACAGCAAAACTAAAATTATTATAACTTTTTTTGGAAAATTCATATATTTTCTCCCCTATGGTAATACTATTTTATTATTAGTGGCACGTTAACAAATAAATATTTAAATACATTTTGGTAACAAAAAATTTAAATTCGTGCTACTTATATCAGTATATCGTGTTACTATGCAAAACATTACTAGGTTTGGTGTGTCAATTGAGCCTGAACTTTTAAATAAATTTGATAAGATAATAAAAAAAGAAGGATATAATAACAGGTCAGAGGCAATAAGAGACCTTATTCGAAAGGATATAGTTAGTGATACTATCCAACAACCTGATTCAGAGGTTATTGGAACTCTTACTATGATTTATGACCACCATATTGGAAATCTAACAAATCAATTATTAGACATACAACACGATCACCACAATGAAATTCTTAATACTACCCATATTCACATTGACCACGATACCTGTCTCGAAGTTTTGATAATAAAAGGTAAAATTTCAAATGTAAAAAAATTGGCGGACAATATAAAATCATTAAAAGGAATTAAACATGGAGAATTAGTTGTTTCTTCAAAATCTTTTTGAAAATATTGCAATAAGTTATAAATATCGTTAATAGATATCGTATTTCGTTATTATGTATGAAAGAAAAATATTACTTGGTTTTATTAGAGCTCATATTTTGCATCATGCACAAGAAGATCAAGGGATTTATGGCGTTGAAATTATAAATGAACTAAAAGGCCATGGTTATTCGATAAGTCCAGGTACTTTATATCCAATTTTACATGAAATGAAAGATAATAAACTCTTAAAATTAAATAAAAAAAATGTTGATGGTAAAATTAGAAAAATATACAAAATTACAAATAAAGGAAAAGAAACACTATCTAATCTGAAAATTTTCATTCAAGAACTTTACGATGAGGTGATTTTATAGATATATTGAAAATAGAAAATGTAAAAAAATTACTAGATAAAAAACCTGTTTTAAACGGAATTAATTTAGACATAAAAAAAGGAGAAATAATCTCCTTAGTCGGCCCTTCTGGAAGTGGAAAATCAACACTTCTCAGATGTCTAAACCGCTTAATAGAATTAGATGAAGGTTCTATAATATTTGATAAAAAAGACATTAAACTATTTCAACCAGCGGAGATAAGAAGATCACTTATTTTAGTTCAACAAGAATCTGTAATGTTTGAAGGTAGTGTCATTGATAACATAGGTTTTGGACCAAGACTAATTGGAAATAATGATATTAAACACTTAATAAAATGCATGAAAGACGCAGGTCTTTCAGATGATTTTGCTAATAAAAATGCAGAAAAACTTTCTGGTGGGGAAAAAAAACGTGTTGCACTTGCTCGAGCATTGGCTTTAAAACCATCTGTTCTGCTTTTAGATGAACCAACTGCTGGTGTTGATCCAAAAAATATGAGTAAAGTAGAAAATACTATAGTAAATTTTTCAAAAAATCTAGGTTTAACAGTTGTTTGGGTTACCCATGATGTTTCACAGGCCAAACGTGTTAGTAATAGAATTGCAAATCTTAAGGATGGAAAAGTAATTCAAGTATCCAAAACAGAGGATTTTAAATGGGAGGGAGCATATTGACGACGACTATTCCTTATACGCCTCTCGAAGGTCTATTTGTTTTAGCAGGAGTATTTCTTTTATTTATATTAGTTTTAATAATTTCATATATTAAAAAACTAGGAATTGGTAAAGAGTTTGCAATAGCTTTAGCAAAAGGCGGACTTCAATTATCTATCATAGCTTTAGTATTAACATTTTTATTTACTATAGACTGGTGGTACTATCCAATATTTATACTGCTTGGGCTTATGGTAATTGTCAGCGGTTTTACATCTTCAAAAAGAGCATCTTCAATGCCTCAAGCATACAAAATTACAATTCCTGCGATTTTACTAGGTTCTACATCTGCAATAGTTGTTCTTATTGTTTCACGCGCAATGCTTTTACAACCCCAATTTATCATTCCTCTGTCGGGCATGGTATTTGGTAATACTATGAATATATGCTCGCTATCCTTGGATAGATTAATCAGAGAAGTAAAAATGAATAAAGGTGCAATTGAAACAATGCTTAGCCTTGGTGCATCTTCTCAACAAGCCCTTAATGAATATAATAATCTATCAATTAAAGCAAGTCTCATACCTACTATTGATAGTTTAAAAACGCTAGGAATTATTTTTATACCTGGCGCTATGGCTGGTTTGCTCATTGCTGGAACAGATCCGCTTGTGGCAGCTGAATATCAGATAATTGTATATCTTATGATTGTTGGTGGCGGGATTATTTCATCTATCATGGTTAATTACTTTGCAAGAAAAAAAGTGTTTACTTCAGCCGAACAATTGCAGAATTGGATATAAAAATTTTATTTTTATTTTAATGCTTCAACTTTTAGACTTTCTAGGTTTATTCCTTTATATTGACTTTTACTTATTTTTTTATCTTCATGAAGTATTTTAACTTTAAAACCAACTTTTTTTATCATATCTATATAACTTTCTCTAAGAATCGCTCCTGCAACACATCCGGCAAGCAATTCTGGATCATTTTTCTGTTCAGATGTTAATTTTTCCAATAAAACAATATCAGAAAGATACATTTTTCCATCATTTTTTAAAACTCTATAAGCCTCAGAAAAAACTTTTAGTTTGTCAGGTGCAAGATTAATCACACAATTACTTATTATTATGTCTATTGAATTATTTTCAATAGGAAGATTATCTATTTCTCCAAGTTTAAATTCGACATTTTTAATATTATGATCTTTTGCGATTTTTTGTGCTTTTTTAACCATATCTTTGGTCATATCAACACCAATAACCTTACCTGTTTTTCCAACCTTTTTTGAGGCTAGAAAAGAATCAAAACCTGCACCCGATCCTAAATCTAATACTATATTGCCTTTTTTGATATTGGCATGGGCAATTGGATTTCCACAGCCAAGCCCAAGATTTGCCTCCGAAAAACTATCTATTTCATTTTTAGAATAACCAACGGAAATTGCTAATTCTTCATTGCTTTTACTTTTACAAGAGCAACAGTTATCGCTATCAGTTGCAATTTTTTTGTATTTATCTTTAACAATCTTTTTTATTTCTTTTTCTTTCAATTTATCAAACAACGAATAAAATTAATGTATTTTAAAACAATCTTAATAATTAA
>CAZUBH010000019.1:0-40866 GCA_964618505.1 uncultured Thermoplasmatales archaeon
ATAGTAAGGGGTATGGCATTTATAAGTCATAAAGGTTTGGTTCTTTACTATAATCATTGAAACAGGACCCAGTTACCCCATTCCTGCAATATCAGCACATAAAGAGCATGTAGCCATCTCATATTGCGGACGTCACGAAGGCATCTATGGTTTTGTTGTATTGACTAAAATCAGCCATGATGCTGGTACAACGTGGAGTAATGAAACAATAGTGTCAGATACAGACGTGAGCAGATCAGGAATTGGACCATCCTCAGTATCGGTGAATGAAAAGGGTGTTGGCATCTTGTGGATAGACAGCAGAGGTACTTGGGATGAAAACGTATTTTTTGACTGGTTAACCTTCGATGGTTTTGAAGATAACGATGAGGACGAAGGGGGGGGCAATGAAGAAGATGAGGGAAGTCCAACTTCAGAAACGCCTGGTTTTGAAGCAATTGCGTTAATTGCAGCAATTGGTGTTGCTTTAATTATTCTTAAAAAGAAAAAATAATTAATTTTCTAATTTTTCTTTTTTAATTATTTTTATAAACTGAAACTCTATCAATTTTTTGTGAAACAAATTAAAAATGTAGATAAAATATTTGATTTGATAAAAGAGGCATTAAGTTCTTTTGAAACACCGGTGATAAACAGAGCTAAAAGAGAAATTGATGATACTCCGTTTAATACTCTTATATCGTGCATATTAAGTTTAAGAACAAAAGATGATGTCACTGAAAAAGCCTCATATGGACTTTTGAAAAAATATAATTCTCCTAGAAAAATTTTAAAATTATCTGAAAAACAAATTGAAGAATTAATATATCCTGTAGGATTTTATAAAACAAAAGCAAAAAGATTAAAAGAGATATCAAAAGATCTAATCGATAACTATAATGAAAAAGTGCCTGACTCACTCGAAGAACTTTTAAAGCTGAAAGGTGTGGGAAGGAAAACTGCTAACATTGTCATGGTATATGGACATAAAAAACATGGATATATACCAATAGACACACATTGTCATCGAATACCAAATAGATTAGGTTGGGTAAATACAAAAACTCCAGACGAAACAGAGATTGAGATAAAAAAAGTCCTTCCTGAAAAATATTGGGACGATTTTAATGATTTATTTGTCTCCTTTGGTCAAAATATATGCGTTCCAATATCTCCATTTTGTAGTAAATGTCCAATTGAAAAATATTGTAAGAAAATCGGAGTTAAAAAAAGCAGATAATATTTATTTTTTATCCAATATAAATTTTTCAATTTCTGGTACCGAAATTTGTTTATTGTCAGTCATCAGATCTACAATTTTATCCTTTTCATCCCATCCATCATAGTAATTCTTTTGTACTTTTGAAAGATCGAAATTAATACCTTTGGCCTCAGCTAACTGCTTTAATTGTTCCTCAGAAAGTTCGTTTAATAATTCTTTTTTTATTGACATGATATCCCATCCAATTAATTAAGGGAATCTAAACCATATTACATAAATCTTTAGTTTTATTTTTTGGGACAAATAATTAACTAAAATAACCGATTAATTTATAAACGTGAAATGTCATTCATTGTCTAACAAGTGGATGGGATGCAGGATAGAGATGATACGGTTACGTCTCCAGATATATTAAAACCTCTAGTTATTAGATCTTTAAGGAGGAGTAACGTCAGAAAGAAGATCGCAGAGTATCTTTTCGATATTTCCCCAAGCGGAAGTTACACATCCGAAATTGCTTATAACATTAAAACAACTCCAACAAATGTTATTGGTGCAATAAGGGGAATGAATTCTAGATATCGAGATGATGAGTCCCTTATAACACTTAATATTGTTGAACAAATTATGAGCGGTAAAAAAAACGATATTAAGCTTTACAAGCTTACTGCTTTTGGAAAAGAAATTGTTGAATCTTTAAAGGAAAACAAGAGAAGATTTTAATTTTTAATCGAAACTGATAAAATACTGGGGAGTATTATAGGATGGGTAAGGAGGTCATTAAATATGGCCGATATCAACCTAAAAGAACTGCTTAAAAATTATGATAAAAAAAGCCTTACCATTGCTACTGTTTGTTCGCATTCAAGTCTACAAATTTTTAATGGAGCAAGAAAGGAAGGATTTAAAACCTTAGGAATTTCTGTGGGAGACAGAAAAAAAGTATATGATGCTTTTCCTTTAGGAAAACCTGATGAATACTTTATAGTTGATAATTACAAGGAAATAGAAAAGCGTTCAAAAGAGCTTTTAGAAAAAAATGTTATTATTGTTCCGCATGGATCTTTTGTAGAATATTTAGGGGCAAAAAACTTTCTAAATCTTAATTTACCCACATTTGGAAATAGGCACGTGCTTTTATGGGAATCCGACAGAAAAAAGGAAAGAGATTGGCTTGTTGGGGCAGGTCTTACAATGCCTCAAGAAATAAAGGATCCCAAAGACATAGATAGACCTGTAATAGTAAAGTATCACGGGGCAAAAGGAGGGCGGGGTTTTTTTATTGCTAAAACTTATGATGAGTTTAAAAAGAGAATCAAACAGAATAAAAAGTATACCATCCAAGAATTTGTAATGGGCACAAGATACTATCTTCATTATTTTTACTCACCAATACAAAATAAAGGATACGAATTAAGTAAAGGTGGCCTGCAGCTTTTATCAATGGACAGAAGAGACGAAACAACTATCGATGAGGTGCAAAGGCTTGGATCTATTGCAGAACTTGAAGAACTTGGAATTCATCCTACATTCGTTGTAACTGGCAACATACCAATCGTAATGAGAGAATCACTTCTGCCAAAAGTGTTTAAAATGGGAGAAGCTGTTGTTGAAAAATCTTTAGGTTTATTTGGAGGAATTATAGGTTCTTTTTGTCTTGAAACAGTAATAACAGAAGACTTAGATTTTAAGGTTTTTGAGATATCTGCAAGGATTGTTGCAGGTACAAATCCTTATGTTTCAGGTTCGCCATATTCTGAGCTAATTCAACCTGATTTATCAACTGGAAGAAGAATATCACAAGAAATCAAATTTGCAAATAAGAAAAACAAATTAGAAGAAATTTTAAGTTAATTTTTGCAAAGAGTTGCCATTATGGCTATCTGGGCCCACATCCTATTCTCTGCCTCATCAAAAATAACTGATTGGGGACCATGTGCTACTTCTTTTGTAACCTCATAATCATAGTATGCAGGAAGGCAATGTAAAAAAATTGCATTTGGATTTGCCTTTTTCATTAATTTGTCATTTACAGTATATTCTTTAAATTCTTTTAGACGAGCTTCTTTTTCTTTTTCATCACCCATTGAAACCCATGTGTCTGTTGCTATTACATCTGCATTTTTAGAAGAATTCTCAACTTTATCTGTAATTTCAACATTTACTCCAAATTTTTTTGCCTCATTTACAAAAAAGGCATCTGGCCAATATTTTCTTGGTGAAACTATCCTAATATTAATCCCGGCAATACCGCACCCTAGGAGATATGAATGGGCCATGTTGTTTTTCCCATCACCCAAATATACAAAATTAAGTCCTTTTAATTTATTTTTATGTTCTTTAATAGTCATTAAATCGGTAACAACCTGGCACGGATGTTCTTTATCATCAAGTCCACTTATAACAGGAACTGTAGAATGTTTTGCAAGCTCTTTCATCGCCCCATTACTTTTTGCTCTGTACATTATCAAATCAACATAACGGGATAAAACAATAGCAGTATCTTCAATGGTTTCACCCCTACCGAGTTGTATATCACTAGTACTAAGAAATACCGCATGACCTCCAAGTTTAGTCATTCCTACTTCAAAGGAAACTCTTGTTCTTGTGCTTGATTTTTCGAAAATCATTCCAAGTGTTTTTCCTTTTAAAAGTTCAATTGGTTTTCCACTTTTTGATTTATTTTTTAAATCTATAGCCAATTCTATTATTTCATCTAAGTTGTCTTTTGCATCAAGCATTGAAATAAAGTCTTTTTTCATTGAAATCGTAAATGTAAATTTGTTCTTTAAAATTATCGCAAGTTGACAAAAAGAAATATAATTTGAATTTTCATTTTGTTTTGAAAAATGGGAATTGATCTAGGAAATTTATTTAAAAAACAAAAATGCAGTATGAATGATTTTAAAGATAGAATAATTGTTATTGATGCATATAACGTACTTCATCAGTTTTTAGCAATAATAAGACAAAGAGACGGAACCCCCCTAAAAGATTCTGAAGGAAAAATAACATCACATTTGTCTGGTCTATTTCATAGAACTTCAAATCTAGTAGAAGCAAAAATAAAACCGGTTTATGTTTTTGATGGGGAGCCTCATCCTTTAAAAGCAAAAACCATCCAAGAAAGAAAGGAAAGAAAGGAAAAAGCAGAAGAAGAATGGAAAAAGGCCTTGGAAAAAGGAGATTTAGAAAAAGCAAAATCAAAAGCTCAACAAACATCAAGAGTTACAGACGAAATAGTAGATCAAAGCAAGGATCTTCTTGATTCGTTAGGCATTCCTTATCTAGATGCTCCATCGGAAGGAGAATCGCAAGCAAGTTATATGGTTAAAAAAGGTGATGCATATGCCGTTGGTTCCCAAGATTTTGATTGCCTTTTATTTGGTTCTTCAAAACTTATTAGAAATTTAACATCCTCGGGAAGGCGAAAATTACCTGGAAAAAAAGCATACGCCAAGATAACCCCTGAATTGATCAAATTAGAACTAGGCCTAAAATCCCTTGGAATTTTGCAAAAACAATTGGTTGATATGGCTATTTTAATTGGAACTGATTTTAATGATGGTATAAAAGGTATCGGACCTAAAAAAAGTTATAATCTTATAAGAAAATACGGAAATGCAGAAAACGCTATTGCAAAAATTGGTGGATCTTCTGTCCCTTCTTTTTCTGAAATTGAAGAAATTAGAAAGATATTTTTAAATCCAAAAGTTAAAAAAGATTATAGATTGAAGTGGTCTTTACCAGATGGTGAAAAAGTATTGGAAATCTTATGCGAAAAGCATCATTTTTCAAAAGAAAGGGTCGAACCAGTTTTAGAAAAATTCATGCAAATTGAAGATTTAATGAAACAAAAAAACCTTTTTGATTTTTAAAGTCAATAGTAAAAAGTTATTTATACAACATAGTACTATATTAAGGTATTAGGGGGTAACAAATGATCTATATCCTAAACAAAAGGAGTGTTTCGTTATTTTTGGGTATTATTTTAGTTGTTGGAGTGTTTATGCCATTAATTGGTACTTCACAAGATTCAAAAGAATTTGATAATGTAAAAATATCAGTTGATATTGAAAATGAAATTATTTATGTAAGTTACGAATTAGAATCTTTTGAATTTGAAGAGGTAGTTATAAACGGCGAACATTACAAAAAAATACTGATTGACAAAGAATCTAATTTGAAGGTTAAAGGGTCACCTGATATACCACAAATATGCAGAAGCATTTTGATACCTGATGACAAAAAAATGCAGGCAGAAATATTGAATTACGAATATGAGGAAATATCTAATGTTCTAGTTTCTCCATCTAAAGGAGCATTATTAAGATCTATTTCTCCAAAAAATGTCGATTATGAATTTGGAGAGGAATATCAAAAAGATAAATATTATCCAGGTAAAATTGTGGATTTAGGCAATCCATATCTTCTTAGAGATTTTAGAGGGCAAGTTTTAAATTTTTATCCTATTCAATACAATCCAGTTACAAAAAATTTAAGATTTATTAAACAAATAAACCTGAAAATACAGTCTGTTGGAAATGGGGAGATTAACTGCATACAAAGAGAAAAATTCCCTGCTATCGTTTCTTCTGATTTTAGCAATATATACCAAAAACATTTCATAAATTATCCTCCAGAATTTACATATAATCCTGTTGAAGAGCAAGGAAATATGCTTGTAATAACATATGATGATTTTTATGACCAGATGATTGATTTTGTAAACTGGAAAAACATGAAGGGAATCCCAACTGAAATGATAAGAGTTTCTGAAATTGGTAATGCAAATGCGATAAAAAGTTACATTTCCGACTACTACAACGACAATGGGCTTACTTTTGTGTTACTTGTTGGTGATGCACAGCAAGTTCCTACATTATACTCAGGTGGTGCATCTGATCCAAGTTATTCATATATATTAGGGAGCGACCATTATCCTGATATCTTTGTTGGAAGATTTTCGGCTCAAAATGCAGGTCAACTTGAAACACAAATTGAGCGTAGTGTAGAATATGAAAAATATCCTCAAGTTGGAGAGCAATGGTATAAAAAAGGAGTGGGAATTGCTTCTGATGAGGGGCCTGGAGAAGACGGCGAATATGACTGGCAGCACATAAGAAATATTAGAACGGATCTTGTTAGTTACTTGTATACAGAGGTTAATGAATTTTATGATGGATCTCAAGGAGGAGAAGACGCATCGGGCAATCCCTCACCAAGCATGATTGCTTCTGCTTTAAATCAGGGGCGAAGTATAATAAATTACTGCGGGCATGGAAGTCCATGGTCTTGGGGATCATCGGGTTTTGATAATGATGATGTAAGTGCACTTCAAAATGATAATAAATTGCCATTTATTTGGAGTGTTGCATGTAATAACGGAGAATTTGATAGTTATAGTTCTTGTTTTGCTGAAGCTTGGCTTAGAGCCACCCATAATAACGAGCCAACAGGTGCAATTGCAATGTTTGCTTCATCAGTTGGACAATATTGGGACCCTCCAATGGCTGCACAAGACGAGTTTGTAGATCTTTTAGTAGACGAAAATAAGCTTACTTTTGGCGGAATTTCTTTTAATGGATGTATGCTAATGAATGACCAGTTTGGAATGTATGGAGAAGATATGACTGATACTTGGCATGTTTTTGGAGATCCTTCTTTGCAAATTCGTACAAGAAATCCAACAGACATAACTGTAAATCATATTAGTTCAATTCCAATAGGTGCTTCTTCTATAGAAATAGAGGTTGAGGGTGTTGAAGGTGCACTTTGCGCCGTATCTAGAAATTACAATCTACTAGGTTTTGCATATACTGATATCTCAGGAAATGCATTGATTGAGTTTGATGAACCTATGACTTATGGTGATGATTTAGATGTTGTTGTAACGCATTATAACAAACTTCCTTATTTCGGTACAGTTTCAGTTGTGGGCGAAGACGACCCTCCTGAAAAGCCTGATGAGCCAAACGGGCCGCGAAGCGGTGGTGTTGGTCTTAAATTTACATACACGGCAGTAACAACAGATCCAGATGGTGATGAAATATCATACAAATTCGATTGGGGAGACGGAACAGAAAGCGATTGGACAGACTTTGTAGCATCTGGCGAAGAAGGTAGCGCATCTAAAACATGGACTGAAGAGGGAGAATATGAAGTAAAAGTGAAGGCAAGGGACGATATTGGTGCTGTTTCAGATTGGTCTGATTCTTTAACAGTTACTATTGATAAAGCCGAAATTGGCATAACTAGAATAAGAGGAGGTATCGGCAGATTATCTATATTTATTGAAAATATAGGAGAAATAACTGCTCACTCAATTGACTGGAATGTTTCAATAAAGGGCGGAATACTAGATAAAATAGATATTGAATCTGGATGCGATACTTGTACTGATCCCCTTGAAACAGGAGATCATTTCATCGAAAGAACAGATAAATTCATATTTGGTTTTGGAAGCATTGAAATCGAAGCAACAGCAAAAGCAGAGGATTCTGATAAAGTAAAAGTTGAAGCTACAGGCTACGTTTTGGGCCCTTTTATTTTAGGTGTGAACATAATTGAATGATTTCCTAAAAAAACTCTTAATTTTTAATTATTTTATATTTATCAATTCCATCTATTAACGCAAGTTTTTCTCCATTATCCCATTTTATCCAAATAAGAGCTTCGCTATTTTCATCTTCAATCTTAAATATTGTCCCTTTAGCACCTTTTTCCAACTTTGTCCAAGTATCATTTATGAAAAGTAATTCAACTCTATCTCCAATTTTTGGTTTTTCTTTCATCAAATACACCTATGTATGCGGATACCGGGATTTGAACCCGAGTAACAAGCTTGGGAAGCTTGTATCATAGCCACTAGATCATATCCGCTAAGTTTGGGTTAAAATAACATGTTTCTTTTAGTATTTTACTATTAAAAAATCTTACATTATTAAAGAAAAGTATAAGGTATAAGATTATATCACCAAATATTAAAAAATATTTAGACAAATCAATTTCTGAATTTAAAGTGATATTATGAAAAACAAAAGTTCTGCAGAAATTGCTAATGAAATATTCGATGAAACTTTTGACATAGAATCTGACAAAATTCGTAAGTTAGGTTATGAAACTGTTGACCTAATTACTGAATATTTTAATGATATCAATAATAAGCCATTAGTTCCTAAAACAAAATTTAATGGGCTAATGCAATTAATCGACGAACCGTTACCTAAAAATGGGCAATCCTCAGATTCAATTATTTGCGAACTTAAAACCAAGATTATAGATAATTCACTTAAAATTGGAAATCCCAACTTTCTTGGTTGGATTTCATCATCTGGGACCATAATTGGCTCATTTGCTGATGGGATTGCTGGTGCATTAAATCAAAATGTTTCTCTTTCAGGCGCAGGTATCGCAACAGCGATAGAACTACTCACCATCAATTGGATAAAAGAAATGATTGGTTATGATAAAGATGCAGCTGGGCTTTTAGTCAGCGGTGGTTCAGTTGCTAATCTTATGGCATTGACAGTTGCTCGGAATGCAAAGGCAAACTACGATATTGATTCAGTAGGCCTTCAAAATAACAAAAAAATGATAGTCTACGCTTCAAAAGAAGCGCATGTCTGTGTTTCTAAAGCAGTAAATATCTTGGGTATTGGTACCAACAATATTCGATGGATAGACACAGACAAAGAATTTTGTCTTAATACCAACGACTTGGAAAAAAAAATTGTTAATGATTTGAGTGAAGGAAATACGCCATTTGTTGTAGTTGCAACTGCAGGTAATACTAAAACTGGAGCGGTTGATCCTCTAAATGATATCGCAGGAATTTGCCAAAAATACGATTTATGGTTTCATGTTGATGCAGCATATGGGGGTTTTGCAATTTTGTCAAATGAAACAAAGGATTTGTTTAAAGGAATACAAAAGGCAGATTCGATTGCAATTAATCCTCACAAATGGTTATTTATACCTTACGAAGCAGGATGTCTTCTTGTCAAAAACCACAATCACATGATTGAAACGTTTTCATCAGAAACAGATTACATTCATATTGATAACAAAGATTCAGATTCTAATGAAGTCGATTTTTCAGATTATGGCATTCAACTTTCAAGAAATTTCCGCGCATTAAAAATATGGATGTCGCTTAAACAGTATGGCGCAAACAAATATGAAAAAATTATAACTCAAAACATTCTGCTAGCAAAATATCTTGAAGCTTTGGCAGAAGAATCTAATGAGTTTATTGTTGAGTCTCCTGCAAATTTAAGTATAGTCTGTTTTAGATATGTCCCAAAAGATCTGTTGGAAAGATATGGAAAATCAAATCAAACACAAAAAGATAATTTTAATAATTATCTAGATAACTTGAACAAATCTATTTTAAAAGAGATGATAGCAGATGGAAGGGCAGTGTTGTCAGGTGCAATTTTACATGGAAAATATGTTTTAAGAGCATGTATTATAAATTATCGTACCAAAAAGAAAGACATTGTAGATTTATTATATATTGTTAAACAAATTGGCATTAAAAAAGATGAGGAACTTAGATCAAAATCAAACTTTATATAATCCGATATTCAAATTTTTTATATTTTTCTTTCAGATCGTCGGAGATATCCCAAAGTTGGATGATGGTTTCTTCAGGTATTTTTTCAGCTTCTTTTTTTGATTTCTCAATATCTTCTTTTGATAAAAGGCAAAAAATTGGACATTTGATAATCAAATAGGCTCTTTTGTCGTTTCTAATTCTTGGAACAATTGGCCATATCCTACAAAAAGTTGGTTTTACATCTTGAATTTTGCATGAGTTATCTGATTTAAGATATGGGCAACATCCTTTATTTGAAGGTATTATAGTGTAAATGTCATCTTTCAAATGTAAAAAATTGTTTTCATACCCTGCATCAAGTATTCTTTTTTTCTCATTTGTTGATATTGGTGGAAGTCTTTGTCTACAACAAAATGCATTACATTCATTGCACAGATTTAAAAACTTATTTGAAACAGACATATTTTGTTTAAAGTGATTAGATTATAAATACATATTGTAAAGACCTAGTTGTGCGTATATTTATGAACAAAATGGAGGTGGAAAAAAGAAACTATTAAATGTATCTACAATTGAATCTAGTGTGTCTTCTTTGTTTTTCACTTGTTCTGGAATGCCATCAGAAATATAAAATTCAACATATTCGATAAAACCATCTACTATTTGTTTATCCGCTAGACTTTTCTTGTGTTTAACAATCAGATCATATATCATCCATTGATCTTTTAAAACATATATCTTTTCACTTGTTACTTGGGTACGTTTTATTGTGCTAGGAAGAGTTTTCTTTTTGATGACGCCGTTATTTGAAGATACTGTTTCAATTATGCCAGCTTTTTCCATTCTTTTCAGATGAAAAGCAATTGTAGCAGGATGTTTGTCAAGAAATTTCCCCAAATCTTTTTGAGTGCACTGTACTGCTATTATGAACCAAAGTAATATGTGAAGAGTAGTTCTTTTTCTAAGAAAGCTCAATATCTTTTTTTCCTCTTCGCCAATTTCTAGTGAAATAAAATATCTATTGTATTTACTATCCTTTTTTGAAATGATTAGACTTCTTTTTTTAAGATAGTTTAAATGATATTCTAACGAGCTTAAAGGTATGTCCATTTTCCTTGAGATATCTCTCATATGGAGTCCAGGATTTTTAGAAATTAATTCATATATTTGTCTTCTTCTCCTAAGATCGTTTTTTACTTCCGTATTCATTTTAAAAAATAAAACAAACATAATTTTTTATATACTTTGCTATGATATTACAGAATCAAATCCTTAGCGAAATATTGGTAAAATGGGTAGAGCTAAATGAAGATACATGAAAAAATTGAGTCGGTTTGTCCAGATTGTTTTAAAGAAGGACTTTTGCAAAAGATTGATGGTTTTATTGTCGAAGAAAAAAATGATATTTATATAACTAAAAAATGCGAAAAGCACGGCTCTTTTAAGGATGTATATTTTGGTGATGTTAACCTATATAAAAAATGGATGAAGTTTAAAGTTAAAGGAGACTTAAATCCTGATATAAAAACGAGTTTATTTGATGATCCGCAATTATATTCTGAACATATATCTCAGACCGTTCTAACAAATCTTGAAATCACAAATAGATGCAATAAGCAAAGTGTAGACAATATGTTCGAAGATTTTGTCTATGAGCCGACATTTGACCAAATTAAATCTTTGATGAGACAGGCAAGAGAGCAGGAACCAATTGGTTCAAAATCAATTCAAATAACTGGGGGAGAACCGACATTAAGGGATGATATTTTTGATATTGTAAAGCTTGCAAGAGATATCGGCTTTTCGCATATTCAAATAAAAACTGATGGTTTGAAGCTTGCCAAAAGCGTTGAATATTGCGGGCGTCTTAAAGATCAAAAGGTAAATACTATTTATTTAGATTTTAATGGAATATCAAAAAAGATTAATCCCTTTATAGAAGAGAACAAAAGGTCTATTGAAAATTTAAGATCAGTAAATCTAGAGGTTGTTTTAGTATCGAGTCTTGTTTATGATAAAAATATTAACGAAATTGGCAAAATAATTAGATTTGCATTTGAGGACGTCGATATAGTAAAAGGCGTATATTTTCAACCTGCTTCATATAATAGCAGAAAGTTTCAATTTGAGCGGAAAGAGAAAAATCAAAGAGTTAATTATTCCGATATTCTAAACGAAATAGAAAAAGAATTTAAAGGACAAATATCAAGAAGTGATTTCTATCCAATTTCTTTTGTATTTCCTATTTCCAAGATGATCGAAATTATAAGAAGGGAGGCCCAGGTAGAGCTTTCAGCCCATCCTGCGTGTGGAGGAGCTACATTTCTATTTATAGATAAGGGAAAGCCCATACCCATAACTCGATTTATCGACGTGGAGGGTTTTTTGAATTTTCTTATCAAACAATCCAAAAAAAAGGGTCCTTTAAGAAAATTACGTGTTGCAACCTCTTTTTACAAAAGTATAGGGAAGATTATAGACTATGGAAAAGCACCTGAAGGATTTGACTTGAAACAAATTTTCAAAGATGCAGCAATTGTAGGAAGTCAGTATGCGCTTAGAGAACTTCGTCACAAAACATTGTTTATTGGGTTTATGGCAGAACAAGACATATTTAATCTAGATATAGATCGGCTAAAAAGATGTGTTATTCATCATACAACCTTTGAGGGAATTATTCCGACCTGTGCATATCATGCTCTTGGGTATGGGAACAAGATCCGGAAAAAATATTCAGCGTCTTGTGAAAATGAAGAAAGCAATTAATTTTGGGTTGATAATTGTCTGATGGGTTTTTCATATATGTCGGGCAAAATTGCATTTCTAAATTAATATAAAGTTGATAAATAAAAGATTTGATGATTGTACTATAAACTTTTTATACATTTGTAAGACAATTCTTTGTTGTATAAAGGTTAAAATATGAAGAATATAGATCAACTCATTTATCTTACAAAAACCAGCACAGTCGTAGATTTAAAGAAAAGAAAAAATATTGTTTTTTCTGAATTTAACAAAATAGACATAGATAAAAATAATCGTGAAAAATTCTTTGATAAGATAATTAAAATTAAAAACATAATAAATAACCCAAAGACTCAAGAAAGTTTCATAAAATCATATCATAGAATCTTTAAAAACCAAATTGATAAAGATGGTAGAGGAAGTTCGATAGTTGTTGAAATAACTAGACGCTGTAATAAAAATTGTTTGCATTGTTATTCTAAAGACACCAATGTTAATTTAGATATGGCTGATTGTCTTCTAGATAAAATTATTGAATATTCTAGAAAAAAATTTAAACATGTTTTTTTAACTGGTGGAGAGCCATCTCTTGATGAAAGAGTGCTATCGATCGCAAAAAACAATCCAGATGTTATATTTTTTATGTTTACAAATAGCAGCACAATGAATGAAAAATATGCTAAAAAACTATCAGATTTAGGAAATGTTATTCCTATGCTTAGTATCGATGGAAATAATGAAAAAACTCATGATTTTTTAAGGGGGAAAGGTAGTTTTAAAGAAGTGCAAAAAGCAATTGAAATACTGAATAAAAATAAAGTTTCTTGGGGCTTTATTAGTCTTGTTACAGAACTCAATGCAAAAGAAGTATTGCATAAAGATTTTATCAAAGATAAAAAAGAAAGAGGTGCTTTCATTGCGCGATATCTTGAATATCTCCCTGTTGGCGCAACTCCGTTAAAAGAGCTCATATTATCTGGGGAAACCTATTATTTACTTGAAAAACGAAAAAAGGAAATTATAAAATCAAATGAAATTTATATGCAAAAAATTGGTCAAAAAAAATGTGAAGGACTACTTTTTATATCTATGAATGGGGACGTCAAAAATTGTTTTTGTTTTCATTATTCAAAGTACAATATTAAAAAAGGAAATATCTCAAATGCAATAGAAAATACAAAAAAAGAGTGGACATCATACGATTGGGATGGGGAGTGTCCCATATATTCTGATCCTATAGGATTAAAAAATTATCTGCAAAAAATTGGTTGGAAAAATCTTTCAAGCATTGATGAGCCATATCTCAATAAAACTGAAATTGCAAAAAAATTAATGAGGAATTACAGACAATTTCTTAAGATAAAAACAGAGCGGATTTTATAAAATCATTTTTGTAACGATACTTTTAAATAAAAAATATAATTAACCAACAAAAAGGAGGCTATAAAATGGACTTGTTAACGATTGGAATTATATTATTAGTCTTGATAGTAGTAATATTCCTTCTAGTATTCGTTGGATATTACAACAAAATAATTAGATACGAAAACAGAATAGATAACTCTTGGGCCCAAATAGATGTTCAGCTAAGAAGACGGGCGGAATTAATACCTAATTTAATGGAAACCGTCAAGGGCTATATGAAGCATGAAAAAGAAGTTTTAGAAAATGTAACTAAAGCTCGATCTGCAATTATGAGTGCGAAAACACCTCAGAAAAGTATTGATGCAGATAATATGCTCACTGGAGCACTAAAGTCATTATTTGCAGTTGCAGAAAATTATCCGGATTTAAAAGCAAATCAGAATTTTATACAATTACAAGATGAGCTAACAAATACTGAGAATAAAATTGCCTATGCGAGACAGCATTACAATGATTCGGTTTTAGTTTACAACAACACAGTAGAAACATTCCCTGGAAAAATATTTGCAGCTCGAATGGGTAAAAAAGAAAGAGAAATGCTTCAAATACCGGAAGCTGCAAGGGAAGTTCCAAAGGTAAAATTCTAGAATAGATAACATGGAAAAAAAACTTCTTCTAGAAGACCATATTCGGAAGAATAAAAGAGATACAGTGCTAGTTTGTACACTAATGGCAGTGTTATTTTTGGCAGTAATATTTGCCATTGGCTTTATTTATTTTAGAAATATCTATATAGCATTAATATTTGGCATACCAATAGCTGTCATTTATGTCACTATAACCTATTCTTTTTCAGTTAAAACTGTTCTTTCTGCTGCAAAAGCAAGACCTGCAAATCCAAACGTCAGAGAAGAAAAGCTTCTGATTAATAAAGTAGAAGATATGGCAATAGCATCAGGTCTTCCAACACCAAAAGTATATGTTCAGGAATCAGACAATATCAATGCCTTTGCTACGGGAAAAAAGCCAGAAGATGCCGTGATATGCACAACGACTGGTGCTCTTCGCAAGTTAAAGCCAGATGAACTTGAAGGTGTTATTGGCCATGAAATGAGTCATATACAAAATAGAGATATATTGATTGCAACTGTCACAATAGGTGTTGTTGGTGCAATATCTCTTATCGCAGAGATATTGTTTTACTCGATGTTTTGGGGAGGTGCAGGGCGTAGCAGGGGAAGAAACGACAACAATGCAATCATAATGGTTATTGCAATTATTTTTGTTATACTTGCACCAATATTTGCTAGACTAACATATCTTGCTATATCTAGAAGAAGAGAGTACTTGGCAGATGCAAATGGGGCAAGACTTACAAGAAATCCTGATGGGCTTGCAAAAGCTTTGGAAAAAATAAAACTGGATCACCCAAAAGGCAAACCAAAGGGATCTAAAACCGTTGCACCACTTTATATAGCAAACCCTTTCAAAAGTCAAGAATTAAGTTCTGTGTGGTCAACACACCCGCCTGTAGATGAAAGAATAAAAAGATTAAGATCAATGTAAGAGAAAGTCTTAGACTTCCTCTAATATTTTTAAAACATACTTATAGAATTTATCCACAGTGCTTACGTGGACCTGTTCTTCTGGAGAATGTGGATATTTTATTGTAGGTCCAATTGAAATCATATCCATGCCGGGGAATTTTTCACCGATAATTCCGCATTCAAGTCCTGCATGTATTGCTTCCACTACAGGTTTTTCGCCGTACATGTCTTCTAATATCTTCTTAGATACTGACAATATCTTAGAATTTAAATTGGGTTTCCAACCAGGATAGCAGTTACCTTCTGAGATTCTGGCACCAGATAGTTCTGCAATTGCTCTTATTCTATCACGGAAATCCTGAAGTGACGACATAATCGAACTTCTTGAGCTCAACCCTATAACTGCATTATTTTCTTTCAAAGAAACTGTAGCTAGGTTTGTTGATGTTTCTACAAGTCCTGGTATGTCGTAACTCATTTTATCAACTCCATGAGGCAGCCCGTGAAGTAGATTTATAAGTTTTTCTTGAGATTCTTTGTTTAGAACCATATTAAAGCTCTCTGTATTTTGGATTTT
Source organism: uncultured Thermoplasmatales archaeon (assembly GCA_964618505.1). Taxonomy (GTDB): domain Archaea; phylum Thermoplasmatota; class E2; order DHVEG-1; family DHVEG-1; genus CAZUBH01. The sequence continues at coordinate 15,996 of CAZUBH010000019.1, forward strand.
TACTTTTAGATTTGGATCTATTGGTTTTATTTCTTCAGATATGTCTTTTTCTTCTTTAATTATGCATTGCTCAAAATCTTTCCTATCATTTGGCGATATCATAACTGTAGCATAAGCCTCTCGAGGAATTGCATTATGCTTGTCTCCCCCTTTTATTTCTCTAAGATAAAAATCATAGTTGTTTTGTGCTTTCCATAACAATCTTGCAAGAATTTTAATTGCATTACCTCTCTGTTCATGAACATCAACTCCAGAGTGACCTCCCCTCAATCCAGATATTTTTATTGATACTGGTTCGTAGTTATTAGGGCTTGATTGAGCTTTTATTGGTTGTTCAATCTGTGTATCTCCTCCTCCAGCACAACCCACAGTAATTACTCCAAAATCTTCGCTATCAAGATTAAGCATTATTCTTCCAGAAAGCATATCTGAATCCAAAGCAAATGCCCCAGTCAATCCTGTCTCTTCATCTACAGTAAAAAGTGCTTCTATTGCCCCATGTTTTAAAGTTTTATCTTCAAGTATGGCAAGAGCTGTTGCAACGCCTATCCCATTATCGGCACCAAGTGTTGTACCGTTGGCTGTTAAAATGTCTCCTTTTAGATTTAATTTTAGTGGGTCTTTTGAAAAATCGTGTTTTACATCACTATTTTTTTCACAAACCATATCCATGTGACCCTGAAGAATTATTGTTGGCTTTTTTTCCATTCCTTTTGTCGCTGATTTTTTAATCACTACATTACCTGCATTATCTGTTTTTGATTCTAATCCTTGCTCTTTTGCAAATTTTAAAACATAATATATAATTTTTTCTTCATGTTTTGAACAATGAGGTATTTTACAAATTTCATCAAAATGTTTCCATAACAGTTTTGGTTTTAAATTTTCTACAACAGACATATTTTGCCTCCCGAAAGCGCATAAGTATTAAAACAATGCATAAAAAATATTTGGTAAAAATAGCTGGAAATAATTTAAATAATACTTTTTATTACCAATGATTGGAGGCTTTTTATGGACTGGGGTATGAAAAACCGGTTATCAAAAATAATAAAACCAAAAGACGGGCGTACTGTGATGCTTGCAGTTGATCACGGTTATTTTATGGGACCAACAACAGGTCTTGAAAATATAAAAACAATGGTAGATCCTCTACTGAGATATGCAGATACCTTGATGCTAACAAGAGGTGCTTTGCGAAATTATATTAATCCAAATACAAACGTTCCAATAGTTCTTCGTGTATCTGGAGGCACAAGTATTCTAAATACTGAAAATCTTCTCCATGAAGGTATAGCTGTATCAATAGAAGATGCGTTAAGACTAAATGTTTCTGGTGTTGCTTTTTCGATTCTTGTTGGCCAACCATTTGAAAGAGATACTATACTAGGTATGACAGAATATATCGACATGGCCGAAAGATATGGAATTCCAGTTCTGGCAGTAACTGCTGTTGGAAGAGGACTTGGTAAAGATGCAAAATATCTTTCACTTGCTTCAAGAATGGCAGCTGAACTTGGAGCCCATATTGTAAAAACATATTATTGCAAAGACTTTGAAAAGGTTGTAGAAACTTGTCCAGTACCAATAGTTATTGCAGGCGGTAAAAAACAGCCTGAAAAAGATGCTTTACAAATGGCATATGATGCTATTAATGCTGGAGCAGTTGGTGTTGATATGGGTAGAAATATATTTCAAAGTACAAACCCTGTTGGAATGATTAAAGCTGTTAACGCAATTGTTCACAAGAAGGCTACTCCAAAAGAAGCTTTTGAAATATTTAAAAAAGATAAATAAAATATATTTTTCTTCTTTTTATAAAACTTTTTTAACAAATTCATCAGTATTTTGTGTTCCTCCTTCTAAAATTTCGCCTTTTCTCATGCGAAATCTTAGACAGGTGTCAACAAAATCAATATCTTTGGCAAAAAAATATTCTTTTACGCAAGTATCAAGAATTGTATTCTTATCGTTGCCGCCCTGAGTTATGAACAAACCTGTTTTCTTTCCTTTTATATTTTCAGCAATATCAAAAAAAGATTTGTAATAAGGCGCTGGTTTTCCCGCCCATTTTGGCATTCCCACTATAATTGAATCATATTTTTTAATATCGAATTTGGTGTTTTTAATCGGCAAAGGTTCTTGTTTTAACCCAGCACGACCTCCAGACAAATATCCAAATTTCTTCTTCCCTTGAATTTCAATAAGTTCAGCTTCATGCTTGTTTTCTTTTATTTTGTTCTTGAGATATTGTGCTGCCTCTTTGGTATTTCCAGACTGCGAAAAATATACAATAGCGACTTTCGTCATAGGCTGCCACCTTTACTCAGTGGACAAAACAATTTTTTGTGATTTTTTAATATCTAGTTTCATTGGGACATCAAGTTCTGCTTTTACATACCAATCTATTCTTGTACTGACGCCTCCAAGCATCTGTGCAGCTTTCAATACACCACCAAGTTTTCCCTCCATCTGTGGATTGTTTTGTGATAAATCTGTAGGTATTTTTATTTCAAAAGGATATTCTTCTTTTTGATATTCTTTTTCTCCATCTATTGGCATATCAAAATTATAAATTATTTGTGAAGAATGTTTACTTCTATTTCTTCCGCCAGATGCACCAACTGCAATACCCGCAACTGATGCACTGCTCTGATGAGAGATTTTTTTACCTATAAATGCCACAGATAATTTTCTTGCCTGAACTGGTTTTTTTAAATTTAGTTTTATCTTTCCTTTTATCGTATCCCCAGGGATATAGTCATATTTTTCTAGCGTTAATGTTATTTTTTCTCCACCAAATAAACCCATAATATCACTTTGTTTTATTTTTAATAATTATCTATAGGATTGAAAATTAATTTTTAAATTTTTTCTAAATAAATCGCAACAAAATCTATTAATAATTTTTACATAACCAACTCAAGTGGCAAGATGAAGATGATGAAAGTTGCTATGTATTACAATAATAATGATGTCAGAATAGAAGAAATGCCAATTCCAGAAATAACAAATGATGAGGTTCTTGTGAAAGTAAAATCAAGTGGAATATGTGGATCAGATGTAATGGAATGGTATAGAATAAAAAAAGCTCCTAAGGTCTTAGGTCATGAAATTACGGGAGATATTGTAAAAATTGGAAAAAATGTAAAAGATTACAAAGTTGGAGATAGAGTATTTGTTTCTCATCATGTGCCCTGTAATAAATGTAATTATTGTTTAGAAGGAAAACATACTTTATGCCAAACCCTACATTCAACAAATTTTTATCCAGGTGGATTTGCAGAATATATAAAAATTCCAGAAATTAATGTCGATAGAGGTATTTTTGTACTGCCTAATGAGATGTCATATGATGAAGGAGTTTTCATTGAGCCACTTGCTTGCGTTATAAGAGGTTTTAGAGTTGCTAATTTCAAGCCTTTAAAAACTGTTTTAATAATTGGTAGTGGAATGTCGGGTTTGCTTCATATAAAACTTGCAAAAGTATTGAATGCAAAAACGATAATTGCTACAGATATTGATGATTATAGATTAGAAATGGCAAAAAATTCAGGTGCAGATTATACAATAAACGCAAAGGGCGATGTTACAAAGAAGATTAAAGAAATAAATGAAGGAAATCTTGCAGATTATGTATTCATGTGTACTGGCGCTACTCCTGCGGTAAAACAAACTATTAATTCAGTCGCTGCTGGCGGGACTATTTTATTTTTTGCACCAACAGAACCAGGCGTCGATATTTCTTTTCCTCTTTTTGATTTGTGGAATAAAGGGATAAGAATGACTTCAACATATGCAGGAGCTCCAAATGATATCAAAGAAGCGATTGAATTAATTGGCAACAAAAAAATTGTCGTTGAAGATCTAATTACTCACAAGTTACCTTTGTCAAAAGCAGCAGAAGGATTTAAAATAGTAGCAGATGCAAAAGATTCGATCAAGGTGATTTTGGAGCCAAATAAATGAAGAAGATAAAAGCAGTTTGGGAATTACTAAGATTAGAACATGGAATAATGATTTTTATTGCAATTCTTATAGGTTCTGTTATTGCAGGAAAAAGCCTCCCGAGCCTAGATAAATTTGTATTTACATTTTTTACAGCTTTGTTTTTAGAGGCAAGTACGTTTGCATTAAATGATTACTATGATTTAGAAATCGACAAAAAAAATAACAGAATGGATAGGCCTCTTGTAAGAGAAGATTTGTCTGAAAAATCAGCACTTATATTATTTTGGATATTGTTTCCATTAGGTTTAATCAGTTCCTTTTTTGTAAATTATACTTGTTTTATTATAGCAATTATCACTGCTATATTTGCAATTTTATATGACGTGATTTTGAAAAAATATAAGTTGGTTGGTAATTTTTTTATTGCATATACTATGTCAATCCCCTTTGTTTTTGGTGGTGTCGCAGTAATCCAAGAAAACATATTAGAATTGAATATCCAACCAGAGATATTGACAATCGCATTAATTGCTTTTTTTGCAGGTGCAGGTAGAGAAGTTTTAAAAGATGTCATGGATTATAAAGGAGATAAAGAAAGAGGAGTTAAATCATTTCCAAAGTATATTGGAATTTACGGCTCAAAGTTATTAGCAGCAATATTAATAATAATTGCAGTTGGATTGAGTTTAATACCATTTTTCATAAAATCATTTGAAACATACTTTATTAACATGTATTATCTTTTCATAGTAATTATTGCAGATACGATGCTTTTAAGTACTTCGCTTCAATTGATTTTCATAAAAAAAACAAATATAAAATACCACAGAAAATTTACATTAGTTGCATTATTTTTTGGTTTAATTGCATTTCTAGTTGGAGCCTTTAAATGGTGAATCTATGTTTCAAAGCGATATTGTTGGCGTAATAATTGTTTACCTCTATGTCGCTTTTATATTGTTTTTAACAGAAAAAATAGTTTCAAAAAAATATACATTGATGGGTAGAAAAGTACTACATATTATGGTTGGAAATATAGCATTTATTTTGCCAATTTTTCAGACAAGAGAAATGATGGCTTTTGTGGCAGCAGGTCCTTTTATCTTATTCACATTTTTAATGAGTCCTTATTCCCCATTAAAAAAAATAAGAGATAAGCTTTCAAAATCCGGTCATGGTTTAGGATTAGTATATTACGCTATTGCTTGGACAACACTAGCCTACGTCTTTTTTGATTATAAAGAAGTCATTGCAATAGGAATTCTTGCAATGTCATACGGCGATGGTTTTGCTTCAATTATCGGTTTAAAATTTGGAGAGCATAAATATAAAATACTTGGCGATATAAAAAGCATAGAAGGATCTATTGCAATGTTTATATTTACATTTCTATTGATTGTTTTTGGTCTTTTTTACTATAATATTGATTTGAATCTTGTGTTATTTGGATATATAATTTTAATCGCATTATTTTCTACAATAATTGAAGGATTTACTCCAAAGGGAATAGACAACCTATCTGTTCCTTTTTTAACATCTATATTATATTGGATAGTTAATTACAAAATAATTATTCCGGTGTAAAAATGAGGCTAATAATCGTTGATGGTCTTGATGGTGTTGGAAAAGATACACATGCAAATTTGATTAAAAAAAGATATGAAAAAAAAGGCGAATCAGTAGTAATTAGATCTCATCCTCAATCAGATAATTTTTTTGGTAAAAAAGCAAAAATTGCCTTGCTTGGTTCTGGCAAGATTAATAGACTCAAAGCCTCAATTTTTTATGCATTTGATGTAATTAGATCAATACGTAAATATTATCATAAAGGAGAAAGTGACAACTTAATTATTGTAAGATATCTTATAGGAACTGCATATTTACCTAGAAAGCTTGCAAAAATTGGATACAAAGTTTTTGAAAAGTTTGTCCCAACTTCAAATTATATGTTTTTTTTAGATGCTCCTCCCAGTGAGCTTTTAGAACGAATTAAAAAGCGCGATGAAATTGAAATGTTTGAGACATATGATGCTTTAAAAAGGGTCAGAAATAAAGCTTTAAATCTTGTGAAAAATTGGTACATAATTGATACAACTCAATCAATAGAAAAGACTCATGAAAGAATAAATGATATTTTGGATTTATTGGATTCGAACTTTTAAATTAAAAAGAAAAATCATGCGAATATTATTTTTATTTTTTATTTTAATAATAAATTTTATATACTCATAAATTAATATATATTTAAGGGATGGGGATATTAATTTTTCTCTCTCCTCCTCACCACCTCCTCCACGCTTCCCCATCCTCAACCTTCAATAATTTGTGAATAATTTCTTTTAATCCAGGAACTGTTTGATATTTTGTAATTTCATCTGGAAATATCCATTTATATTCCCCATTTTCCCAATCAATCTTAATATTTTTTTTAGTTGTTGAAAAAAGAAATGGGTGGATTATCCAATTATATTCTTTTTTGTTATGAACATCATGTATCTCTATTGGTTTTTCTTTTCTGATAAATTTAATATCCTCTTTTTCAAGACCTGCTTCTTCTTTTATTTCTTTTTTTGCAGTCTGAAGAGGTTTTTCGTTTTTTTCCACATAACCTGATATGCCGCCCCACTTTCCTTTATAAGTGCCTACATTTTGACTTCTTTTTAAAATAAGAATTTTATCATCACATGTAAGAACACAGGTCACAACTTCAGGCATTTTAGAACCTTTTTGATATATAATTCAAAGCTGAATCAAATACTATCTGGCCATCTCCTATATCATTATTTAGGCCTTTAATTGTCCAATTAGGATGTTGGTGTTTATAAAAAGTCCTTTCAGGATGAGGCATCATTCCAAAAACATTGCCTATATTATTGCATATTCCTGCGATATTATCTGGTGAGCCATTTGGATTCCATGGATAGTCAGCATATTTGCCTTCTGGGTTTACATACTTAAAAACAATTTGATCGTTTTTTTCTAACTGCCTAAGTACTTTTTCTTGTTTAACTGAGGGGAATAAAAGTTTTCCTTCGGCGTGGGCACTTGGTATAAGTCTTATTTCATTTTTTGCAATTCTTGAGGTGAAAATACACTTGCCTTTATTTTCATGTTTTAAAAGGGTTGGTCTACATTCAAACCTATTGGAATCATTTTTGTAAAGGCAAGCTTCTGGTATTTCGCTAATTAACTTATCTATACCAGGCAACAACCCCAACTCTATTAAAATTTGAAAACCATTACAAACACCTAAAATAGGATATTCTTGCTCCACAAAATCCTTTAGTTTGTTTTCTAACTTACTTTTTATCCTTGCAGCAAAAATAGCTCCGGCTCTTATATAGTCCCCAGCTGAAAAACCTCCAGGAATCATTATTAATTGATAATCAAAAATATCTCTAATTTCGTCTTTATTACAGTCGATATTAAGTAATTGTTTTAAATGGACAAATTCAGGTTTTGCACCAAGTCTTTTAAAAGAATCAAAAGACTCCTGCTCACAATTAGTACCTTCTATTCTTAAAATTGCCACCCTAATGTCTTCGATTTTCACATTTTCACCAAAAGCTAGTGGTAATTGCATAACCATTATTTGTAGTTTTTTTGATGGTTGACTTTTTAAATAATCTTGTCATTGCATTTTTTCCAAAGAGGCAAGAAACACATGAAAGTAGATTTAGATTGCATTCCTTGTTTTATCAAACAAACTTTTGAAGTAGCAAAAATAATGGAAAAAGATAAAGCCACTAGAACAAAAATCGTAAAAGAAGTTTTAAATCATTTAAGTAATGTTAATCTAGAAGAATATACTCCCCCACAATTATCTAGGGAAGTACATGATATAATAAGAAAAATTGCGAATTGTAAAGATCCATATAAAAAAGTAAAGGATCAATCCAATAAAATGGCAAATAAAATGTATCCTTCTTTAAAAGAAATTGTTGATAAATCTAAAGATCCTTTGCTTACGTCAATAAAACTTGCTATAGTTGGTAACGTAATTGATTTTGGCACCAGTAATAGGTTTAACATAAATGAAAAAATTGATGAGGCTTTAAATAAAGAATTTGAAGCAATAGATTATCCTTATTTTAAAGAAAAATTAAACAAATCAGAAACTATCTTATATTTAGCTGACAACACAGGAGAGATATTTTTCGACAGATTACTTTTAGAGCAATTGTATAAAGCAGGTAAAAAAATTGTTTATGCCGTGAAATCAAATCCAATAATTAATGATGCTACTAAAGAAGACGCACTGTTTGCTAAAATTGATGAATTTGCAACTATTATAAAAGGAGATAAAGGACAAGAAATATCTGCCCCGGGTTTTTTAATTCCTTTTTCATCTGAAGCATTTTTAGAAAAATTTAATAAATCCGACATGGTCATATCCAAAGGACAAGGTAATTTCGAATCATTAAATAATTCAGATAGAGAAATATTTTTCTTGTTAATGGCCAAATGTCCTCTTGTTTCAAATGAACTTGGAGTTGAATTAGGGAAACTTGTTTTGAAGGTTGAAAAATGAATGATCTTAAAAAAAGTATTTTAGACTGTAAAAAATGCGAATTGTGGAAAACAAGAAACAATCCTGTAATAGGTGATGGATCAACTGATGCAAGTATTATGTTTATTGGTGAGGCGCCAGGTCATAATGAAGATTTACAGGGTAAACCCTTTGTAGGTAGAGCCGGTAAATTTCTTGATGACCTTTTAAACTCAATAAATCTTAATCGAAATGAAATATACATTGCAAATATTTTGAAGTGCCGACCACCAAACAATAGAAATCCTTATGAATCTGAGATAAAAGAATGCTCTAGTTTTCTTGATAAGCAAATGGGAATAATAAAACCAAAAATAATTGCTACATTGGGCAATTTTTCAACCGAATACATACTTAATAAATTTGGCCTCAAAACTGAAAAAATAAGCAAAATTCATGGTAAAAAATTTCATATAAGAAATTTAACATTTGACATGATGATAATACCCTTATATCACCCAGCTGCGGCTGTATATAACCCAAACATGAAATCTATTTTACTTAGTGATTTTAAAAAAATTGAAGAAACGCTTTCAAAGATAACTTTATAATATAGACCCAATTATCAAGCAAAACGTGTGTCTAGCAATACCTGGAAAAATAATCAAAATTGAAAAAAATAAAGAACATGCAAAAATTGATTATGGCGAAGGAACACTGAGAACGGCAAATATTTCTTTAGTTGATGCAAAAGTTGGGGATTATGTGCTTGTTCATGCTGGTTTTGCGATTCAAATTTTAAGTAAAAAAGAAGCTGAAGAAACTCTTGATCTGTTTAGAGAGATGATATCTTTTGGGGATGAAAAATAGTGTTTTCTTTAAACGATAAAAAAATTGCAAAAGAGATTGTTTCAAATATTAAAAAATTAGATTTAAATCTAAAATTTATGCATGTTTGTGGTACTCATCAAGACACCTTGGTAAAGCATGGTCTTGATTCCCTTTTTAAAAAATGTGGTATTGAAATTGGTCAAGGACCGGGCTGTCCCGTCTGTGTAACAACTCCAAAAGAAATAGAAGAAATGATAACACTTGCAAAAAAAAAGAAAACTATTGCTACTTTTGGCGACATGGTAAGAGTTCCTGGTGAAAAAAAATCTCTTCTCAACATAAAAGAGGAAGGATTTGATATAAGAACGGTATATGGGGTAGAGGATGCCGTAAAAATTGCAGAAAAAAATAAAAAAAAAGAAGTAGTTTTTATGGCAGTTGGCTTTGAAACAACCACCCCTATGAATGCAGCAGTTTTAGATAAAGAACCCCCAAATAATTTCTCGATTCTCTGCTGCCATAGAACAATTCCTCCTGCATTAAATGCAATTCTTGATATGGGAGAATTAAAACTTGATGGTTTTATAGAGCCAGGTCATGTATCAACAATAATTGGTACAAAACCTTACAGCTTCATCTCAAAAGATTATAAAATTCCCCAAGTAATTGCTGGATTTGAGCCTTTAGATCTTTTGATGAGTGTTTATATGCTTGTAAAACAAATACAAAAAGGTGAGGCAAAAGTAGAAAATGAATACAAACGAGCTGTTAATGAAGATGGAAATGAAAAAGCAAAAAAAATAATTGAAAAAGTTTTTGAAAAAACAGATGTAAAATGGAGAGGTTTTTCAGTTATTCCTAAATCTGGTTTAAAGCTTCGAAAAGAATACGAAAGATTTGATGCGCGAAAGAGATTTGTAGATGAGTTATCGGAATTAAAAAACAAAGTTTTCAAAGAACCTAAAGGATGTCTGTGTGGGGAAGTACTTAGAGGGTTAATATCATCAAAACAATGTCCATTATTTGGAAAAAAGTGTAAGCCAGATAGCCCTATTGGCCCCTGCATGGTTAGTACAGAAGGTAGTTGTAATATTGAATATAGATACTTAAAAAAATAGCTATCTTATTTTTTCTTTAGATTTAAAGAGAACTAAGGTTACAATTGTAGAAATTAGAAAAGCAATTATTGTACCAATAACTATGCCATACAACGGATATAAAAAATGTATTGAAAAGGCGTAACTCATCACACTCATACTGCCAAAAATCATAGATTTTGCAATACCTGCTGAAAAATCTGGACCATGCTCTTTTGCTGTAATTATCATTGTTGAAGAAAATATCGCAGGAAAAATTGAAAAAATTCCACTAAGAGCAGCTGATGTATTAGATAAAAACACAGAAATTGCAATAATTGTTCCTGCAAGCAAGCCTCTAAAGAATATTTTAGGTGGTGTATAATGAACAGTGATTTTACCTGTTGATTTAATATTTAATTTTTTTTCAAGAATATAAAAAATACAGATTAATGAAGCAAGGTAAATTAAAATCGAGATCATTATATTTGCTAATTCGTAAAAATATAAAATTGTTGATAATATAGCCCAAATAATCATTGAACCAAAAATTGCTTTGATTAAAGATTTGTACGCCAATATAACAAATACTAGCAAAAAAACAAGGTTTATGCCCATCTCTGCAGGGACAATTGCAACTGACTTTGACGCAAAATTGACTCCTTTATTAAGAGCTATGAAAATAAAGGCAATTATTATTGTAGTTGGCATTGTTCCTAAAATCCCGCCAACTTTTGTACCAAATTTTTCTGCAATTATTGTAATTATAATAACAACTAATGCTGAAAGAATAAAAGGAATGATAGTTTGTAGCAGAAAATCGTACATTAATAGGGCATTATATTACTGTTTAAAAATTTGTTTAATCAGTTAAATTTAAATAGGGGCATTTGTATTCGGTATCAAATTGTAATGATTACAATTTTAAAATAATTACAGATTGATTCGGATGCCAGAAAAATATGTAACCATCCTCAAAGAAAATTCAATAAAAATCACTCCCCAGAGAATTGAAATATTAAGATATCTAGACCGGCATATGACACATCCTACAGTAGAAGAGATATATTCTACTTTAAAAAAGAAAAATCCTTCGCTTTCAAAAACAACTGTTTATAACTCACTTCAGGTACTAAAAGAACATAAAATAATACAAACACTAAGCATTTCTACACATGAATCAAGATATGATTTAAGAGATGATTTGCATCATCATTTCCTTTGTAAAAATTGTGGAAAAATAATTGATATTGATATCGAGTGCCCGAATGTTGAAAGAATAGCAAAAGAAGGCCATAGAGTAGATGAAGTTCATGGCTACTTCAAAGGTATTTGTAAATATTGCCTAGAAAAGGAGAAAAACAATGGAAAATAACGCCCTATACAAAATACCCTATGGGCTATATGCCGTCTGTTCAAGAAAGAAAGATAAACTCAACGGGCAAATAGTAAACGCATTGTTTCAGGTTACTTCAAAACCACCAACAGTAGCAGTTAGTATTAACAGAAATAATTTTACCCATGAGTGTATAAACTCAAGTAAGGCTTTTTCTGCATCAATACTTTGTGAAGACACCCCTATGAAATTTATCGGAACTTTTGGTTTTAAATCGGGGAGGGAAACGGATAAATTCAAAGATGTTAAATACAATTTAGGGAAAACAGGTTCCCCAGTAATTTTGCAATGCTCTCTTGGTTATTTAGAAGCAAAAGTTATAGACAGTGTAAATGTTGGGACACATACTATTTTTATAGGAGAAGTCGTCGAATCAAAAATAATAAAAGATGACTCAGTACTTACTTACGAATTTTATCATAAAATAAAGGGAGGTTATTCCCCAAAAACAGCTCCTACATATAGAGGAGAAGATATTAAAAATAAAAAAAAGGAGGAAAATAAAATGGACAAATATGTTTGTACAGTATGTGGTTATGTTTATGACCCAGAGAAAGGCGACCCAGAAAATAATATTCCAGCTGGAACTAAATTTGAAGATCTTCCAGAGGATTGGGTTTGTCCTGTCTGCGGGGCAGAAAAAAGCGCATTTGAAAAGGAGTGAAAAAGTTGAAAGCTTTTGAAATTAAACCAGATATCTACTGGGTTGGAGGAATAGATTGGAATCTAAGAGATTTTCATGGTTATTCCACTAACCGAGGATCCACATACAATTCATATCTAATAGTAGATGAAAAAATAGTATTAATTGATACAGTAAAACATTACATGTTTGATGAAATGATATCAAGGATCTCTGATATTGTAGATCCTAGTAAAATTGATTATATAATATCAAACCATGTTGAAATGGATCATTCTGGTTCAATTCCAAAGCTATTAAAAATTGCAAAAAATGCAAAGGTTGTAACTTCTACAAGAGGAGATAAAGGCCTAAAAAAACATTACAAAGAAGATTGGAAGCCAAAAGTAGTTGAATCTGGAGATACACTAAATATTGGAAAAAGAACCTTAAAATTTGTTCATATCCCAATGGTTCACTGGCCAGACTCAATGGTTACCTACAGCCCAAAAGATAAAATTTTATTTCCAAACGATGCATTTGGACAGCATATAGCAAGCTCTGAGAGATTTGACGGCGAACTTGATTGGGGGATATTAAAAGACGAAGCAGCAAAATACTACGCAAATATTGTAATGCCGTATTCAAGCCAAGTTCAGAAGGCTCTTGAAGCATTGTCTAATCTTGATTTTGACATCATAGCCCCAAGTCATGGAATTATTTGGCGCTCATATATCTCAAAAATTGTCAAAGAATATGAAAAATGGTCTTCATATGAAACTCAAAATAAGGCCTTAATCATATACGACTCAATGTGGAAATCTACGGAAAAATTGGCATATTCTTTGTATGAAGGAATAGAAAAAACAGGAATTAATGTTAAGATAAGAGATTTAAAAACAAGTCACATCTCAGATATTATTACAGATGTATTGAATTGTAAATTAGTATTGTTGGGATCGCCAACATTAAATAATTCAATGCTTCCAACTATGGGGAACTTTTTAACTTATTTAAAAGGACTTAGACCTAAAAATAGAGTTGGTTTTGTTTTTGGATCCTACGGTTGGGGTGGCCAAGCAGTTGGAGAAATAGAAAAGATAATTAGAGGCCTATCATGGGAAATTCCTGTTGAAAGCGTTAACATTAATTATATTCCTGAGAAAAAAGATTTGGATAAATTAAAAAATATAGGAACAAAGCTTGCAAAATATATAAATGATTGAGATATTTGTAAATTGGGAGGTAAAAATTATGTGTAAAAATTGTGGCTGTGAAATAGGAAGTAAAAAAGTACAATTTAAATGCGATTGTAAAGAACAAGATTGCAATTGTGACTCTATAGTAGAATTTGATGAAGAACCAAAAACAACGCCATTTTGTTGTGGCATACCTATGAAAAGGATAAAATAAGGTGAAGATAATGAAAAATAATAAAGAAAAAAAAGCAGATATAAAAGAAAACAAGCCTATAGAAAGAAAACCTGGTTTTTCAGCATGGAGTCCATTTGAAGTTTTCGAAAATATGGACAGATTATTCCATGAAGACCCTTGGACGCCTCCTTGGTGGAAAAGAACATCTATGAGATACCCATGGTCTGAAATATCTCCATTAGGTGATTCAAAGATGGCGCTTTTAGATATTTTAGATAAGGGAGATAAATTCAAAGTTATTGCTGAATTACCTGGAATTTCCAAAAAAGATATAGACGTGAACATAACGCCCAATGGAATAAAGATATGTGGGGAAACAAAAATAGAATCCAAGCAAGAAAATGAAGGATATCTAAAACATGAAAGAAGTTATTCTACCATTTGTAGAAACATGAGATTTCCTGAAGAGGTTGATCCAGAAAAAGCTGAAGCAACTTTAAAAGACGGTATATTAGAAATCGAGGTAAATAAAAAATTTCCAAATAATAAAGGTAAAAAAATAAAAATAAAATAGGTGAAATATATGGAACAAAACACAAGAATGCCTCTTATTGGGGATAAGTTTCCAAATATGCAAGTACAAACTACACAAGGAATGAAAAACTTACCAGATGATTTTAAGGGAAAATGGTTTATTTTATTTAGTCATCCTGCTGATTTCACACCAGTATGCACAACAGAATTTGTTGCTTTTCAAAAAAGATACAATGAGTTTAAAAAATTAAACACTGAACTTATTGGACTAAGTGTTGATCAAGTATTTTCTCACATCAAGTGGGAAGAATGGATAAAAGAAAAGCTAAAAGTTGAAATAGAATTTCCTATAATAGCAGATACTGGTAAGGTTGCAAATACTTTGGGCCTAATTCATCCTGGAAAAGGTTCAAGCACAGTACGTGCTGTTTTTATGGTTGATCCAAAAGGACTCATTAGAGCCATTCTTTATTATCCCCAAGAACTTGGTCGCAATATGGATGAATTTTTACGAATGATAAAAGGATTTCAAGTTGCTGATAAAAATAAAGTGGCAATTCCTGCAAATTGGCCAAAAAACGAACTTGTAAAAGATAGAGTTATAATACCGCCAGCAAGTGATGTAAACACAGCTAAAAAGAGAATGAAAGAGCATGACTGCTACGATTGGTGGTTTTGTCATAAAAAATTATAGGTGAAAATACATATGTTAAAAAAGAAAATTGAAGATGCAATAAATAAACAGATTAATGCAGAACTTTGGTCTGCATATCTATATCTTTCTATGTCTACATATTTTGAGGAAAAAAGTCTAAGCGGATTTGCAAGTTGGATGAGGGTTCAAGCTCAAGAAGAATACACTCATGCGATGAAGTTTTATAATTATATAGCAGAACGTGGCGGAAGGATAAAATTATTAGCTATAGATAAGGTTCCAACTGATTGGAAATCACCGCTAGGCGTATTTGAAGAAACTTATAAACATGAACAAAAAGTAACTTCACTAATAAACGATCTAGTAAATCTTGCAATCAAAGAAAAAGATCATGCGACGGTAAATATGCTCCAGTGGTTTATTGATGAGCAAGTCGAAGAAGAAGCATCGGCAGATGAAATTGTACAAAAATTAAAACTTATTGGAAAAAATGGTAATGGACTATTTATGCTTGACAAAGAACTTTCTACAAGAATGTTTACACCGCCAGCAGGTGTTGACTTAAAAATACAAATACAGCAAGGATAGATTCTGATGAATTTAGATAAATTTAGTGTTCAGGAGCTTTTACTTACCGCTATGAAAAGTGAGATTGATAGTAAAAAAACATATCTAGACTTAAATGAAAGAGTAAAAAACGCCTTATTGAAAGATAAACTAACTTTTCTTGCAGAAGAAGAGGAAAAACACAAAAAATTGATTGAAGAAATATTTCAAAATCATTTTCCAGAAGAAAAAATAAAAATTCCCGAAGAGTCGGTAATTTCTATGCCTGAAATTAAGGTTACAGAAAAAACGCCCATAAGCAAGGTTTTAGAAAAGGCCATGGAATCTGAACTTTTTGCTCATGATTTCTACAACTCATTATCTAAGAGATTTGAAAAGGATACAAAGATTTGCAACACTCTTCAATATTTTGCAGTTATGGAAATGGGACATTATAAACTACTAGAACTAGAGAAAGAAAGTATGCAAAGATTTGAAGAAGCAGACATGTATTGGCCGATGGTTCATGCTGGACCATAATGACAGAATAAAAGGAGATGATAAAAATGAAAGATTTAAAAGGAACGCAAACAGAAAAAAATTTACTTGCAGCTTTTGCAGGTGAATCACAAGCTAGGAATAGATACTCATATTTTGCATCTAAGGCAAAAAAAGAAGGATATGAACAAATTGCAGCAATATTTCAAGAAACTGCTGAAAATGAAAAAGAGCATGCAAAAGTATTTTTTAAGCACTTACAAGGCGGAGATGTTGAGATTATGGCAGCATATCCGGCTGGAGTAATAGGTACAACTAAAGAAAATCTACTTGCAGCAGCAGAAGGTGAAAAAATGGAATGGGGAACTCTTTATCCAGATTTTGCTACCACCGCCGAAGAAGAAGGATTCCCAGAAGTTGCTCGTAGTTTCAAAGAGATTGCAAAAGTTGAGTCCTATCACGAAAAGAGATATCGAAAATTGCTAGATAATGTAGAAAAAAATAAAGTGTTTAAAAAAGAGAAAAAAATAAAGTGGAAATGTAGAAACTGCGGCTTAGTAATTGAATGCGACGAAGCACCTGCTAAATGTCCTGCATGTCAACATCCTCAGAGTTATTACGAAGTGTGGACTGAAAATTACTAGGATAAGTATCAGCAAATAGAAATTGTCGCTTATTAAAAATGGAGGAAAAAAATGTCAGGTATGGGTTATAGCAAAAAAGTAATGGATCATTTCATGAACCCTAGAAACGTAGGAGTAATAGAAAATCCAGATGGATATGGTAAAGTAGGTAATCCAGTGTGCGGAGATGTTATGGAAATATTCATTAAGGTTGAAAAGGACATAATCAAAGATATAAAGTTCAAAACTTTTGGTTGTGGTTCTGCAATTGCTACAAGTAGCATGGTAACAGAACTTGCAAAAGGCAAGCATATCGATGAAGCTATAAAGCTAACAAGAAATGATGTTGCAGATGAGCTTGACGGGCTTCCTCCACAAAAAATGCATTGCTCTAATTTAGCTGCTGATGCGTTGCATGAAGCAATTAAAGATTATAAAGAAAAAAAGGGAGGTGAAAAATGACAAAATTAAAACAGATATACAAATGTAATGTATGTGGAAATATAGTAGAAGTAGTGCACGACGGTGTTGGAGAGCTTGTATGTTGTAACGAACCCATGGAGCTTTTAGAAGAAAAAACACAAGACGCATCAACTGAAAAACATGTTCCATACATAGAAAAAACAAATTCAGGTTATCTTGTAAAAATAGGGCAAAATCAAGACCATCCTATGGAAGAAAAACACTATATTGAATGGATTGAGCTGATTGCAGATGGAGCATCATATAGAAAATTCCTGAAGCCTGGAGATAAACCTCAAGCAGAGTTTTGTATAAAAGCAGAAAAAATAGAAGCAAGAGAATACTGCAATATACATGGCCTATGGAAGTCTTAAAAGACTTCTTTTTAATTTCTTTAAAAATAAGATATTTTGTGTAAAATTGTCATTACGCATGTTAACAATTAACTTTATATACTACATAAGCTTTATGTATGATAATAATTAACAGGAGGTTGAAATATGGTTGAAGACGAAATAGAAAAATCATCTATCACAAGTGTTGCTAGAAAAGAAGTAGGTCTTCTTGAAAGACACATAGATGTTTTAAAAACTGTTAGAGAGCATGGGCCAATAGGTATAATCAGACTTTCACAAGTAACTGGCCAACCTCAACATATGATAAGATATTCTTTGAGAACTTTAGAAAAAGACGGATTGATAAAGCCATCTGCCCAAGGCGCTATAATAACAGATAAAGTTCACGAAACCATGGGAACTTTAGAATCAACATTAGATGATATAAGTACTACAATGACTGAACTAAAAAAGAAATTAAAATAAATCTTTCATTTTTGCAATATTTTTAAATATTAGTTGTAAATAGTCTTCTTCAAACCTAGATGGAGAAATATATATGAAATTAGGTAAGTTGTTTATATTTGCGATCTTGATGTGCAGCCTTTTAATGGCTTCAAACACAACTGTATTAGCAGTAGATGAAAGCGATACAGTAAATGATGGACTGAATGATGTTTATACCTTTGACTTTTTAGATGTATATTCTGAAAATTTTGAGATGGGAATAGTAGATCCAGATGATTATGATAGAATTGATGTTGAAAACTTGGATATAGCAAAAGCCGAATACGAAAGAACAGGCAATACAGTCACACTAAGCTTGGAGGTAAATGAAGACGGAATAATTGAAGACAGAGGGAGTTTTGACGACTTATTCTTTAGTAGTGCTGGCCTTATTTATGATACGGTCGGATATCAATTCCTATTACTCACTTCAGAATACGAATATAGTATCAGTTATGCAAATGACACCTGTAAATTGTTATACAGCTCCTCAACAGAATATGGAGATTTTGTAAATATTTCTGAATCCAACTATAGTGTTGATGATAACAAACTTGAAGTTACCATTGAATTATTTTCAGATGATGAAACTTATGAAGAATTACAAGCTACAACATCTTATATATACATTGATTTGACAGACGTAGATCCCGAACTTTCTGACCCTGAGGCGCTTGAAAGTTTTATCTTTTTAAAAGATGACGCACCTAATCAACCTTTAACAATTGATGCTTATACACAAAATTTAGGCTTTATTGATACAGAAATATCTTTTAATTCTTCAGTTTTTTATGGTTTGCCGCCTTACACATATGAATGGAAATTTGGAGATGGCCAAACCTCAACAAAAGCAAATCCGACACATACATATACAAAGAAAGGAACGTACGAATGGAATTTATCAGTTACAGATAGTGATGGCAATACCCAATATGCTGAAGGCGAAATTGAGATAAAGGTAGAAACCAGTACAGAAGAAACCGCCCCGATACTTTTATTTATAGGAATAATCGTTGTAATTGCAATTGTAGGTGCTATTGCAGTTGTCATAATAATCAGACGCTAAACAAAATTTCTTTTCTTTTTTAGTTATATTTTTATTCATTAATCTTATGCCTTTCTTTTAGAGGAATCTTCATGAGTGAAAAAGAAACCAAATATGCATATAAAAAGAAACTTGCCTGGGATATCTTTACAAACGAACAAATTAAAAAAGCTAATAATTTCTCTGAGGAATATAAGAAATTTTTAAACGATGCAAAAACAGAACGTGAAGCAATTGAAATAATAACAAATCATGCCAAAAAAAATAAAGTTAAATATTTTGTAAATAAAGGAAAAGAAGCAGCAATTGTTGTTAAAGGGAAAAAGCCTGTTTCAGAAGGTGTGAAAATTGTCATCTCTCATGTTGATTCTCCAAGACTTGATTTAAAACAGATACCGATTTTTGAAGATTCAGATTCAAATCTAGCCTTGTTTGAAACGCATTATTATGGAGGGATAAAAAAATTTCATTGGCTTACAATACCTCTTTCTTTACATGGAATAATTGTAAAAAAAGATAAAAAGAAAATAAACCTTAAAATTGGTGAAGAAGAAAAAGATCCTGTTTTTGCAGTTCCTGATTTACTTCCGCATTTATCACATGATGTTCAGGATAATAAAAAAATAAATGATGCAATTAAAGGTGAAACTTTAGATATAATGATTGGAAGCCGGCCATTAAAAGGAGATTATAAGGATAAAATAAAAACTGCAATTATTGAAAAACTAAACAAAGATTATGGACTAATTGAAGAAGATTTTATTTCAGCAGAGCTTGAAGCAGTACCTGCCTACAAAGCACGAGATATTGGATTTGATAGATCACTAATAGGCTCCTATGGACAAGATGATAGAGCTTCTGTGTTTACATCATTAAAGGCGATTTTAGATTTAAAAAACCCTGAATATACTTCAATAGCTTTGTTTGTTGACAAAGAAGAAATTGGAAGTGAGGGAAGTGCTACTGCTCAAGTAATTACATTCTTAAGAACAGTTATAAAAAACCTTGATTCAAAAGTTGATGTCGACTCTGTGATGCTCAAATCAAAGGTAATTTCTGCAGATGTTAATGCTGCTGTAACTCCAAATTATACCGAAGTTTTTGAACTGAAAAATGCATCTTCTTTGGGAAACGGAATAGTAATGTCAAAATATACCGGGCATGGAGGAAAATATTCAGCAAATGATGCTTCAGCAGAGTTTGTCTCAGAGATTAGAACTATATTAAACAAAGAAAAAATACCATGGCAAACGGGAGAACTTGGTAAAGTTGACAAAGGAGGCGGCGGAACAGTTGCTAAATATTTCTCAAGATTAGGTATGGAAGTAATTGATCTTGGTGTTCCTGTTATGTCGATGCATTCTCCTTATGAAGTTACAAGCAAGGTTGATATTTATTCTGCGTATCTGGCATATCTTGCGTTTCTAAAATCATCCTAAAAAAATCTTTCTCTTAAATTGTCAATGATCGGTATTTGAAAACCTTCAGAACAATGTCTTTTATTGCATGGTTTATCTATCTTGTGACTTAATGGAAAGCCTGCTAGATGCATCATAGGCGTTGTAGCCTTTTTACCATGTTTCCATCTTGCATAAAACCAATGCGAAAAAAAGAATATCGGACTGTATATCCATTTCATTTCTGGATTCCAAAAATCTATGTTATTTCTCCAACATTTAGCAAGAACTTCCCATTGTAACTCAGTAAGATTTTCAAGATTGGTTCTTCTCTGATTACCAAGAAGCGCATCTTTTAGAGGGATGAATAAAACAGGCGTGTAAAACATTTTAGCGTTATTGTTTCTTAAATCATCTATTAGTTGGAGTGTTGAAAGAACGTCCTCTTCTGTTTCATCAGGCTGTCCAGTCATAATTGTACACAAAGGCCACCAATCATAATCATTCATATGGCCAATTCCTTGCTTTACTAATTCAGGCCATTTATCAACTGAGAACGGAAGCGCCTTACCTTTCATGTATTTATTCATAAGTCTTACACTTCCTGTTTCAATCCCAACTTCAACCGATATAAATGGCTTTTTGTACATCTTACAAGTATCTGGATTCCATTTTGTTTTTTCAATTAAAATTGGGGTCAGTTCTTCTAATAATTTTTTATCATAAAGTGCAGGTGCAAAAGATGCATGTGAAAGCAAAATATGTTCAACACCAGGGTAATTTGCAATTGATTTGTAAAGTTTTACAATCTCTTTTCTGTTTGGAATAAATCCTTTTTTAGATTTATATAAAAAAATATCCTCTGTAACAGTAAAAATAGATTTTGAACCATCTCTAATATTTATCTCCACTTCTTTCATTATATGATCTAAAGGAAATGAGTATTTTGTTCTGTTTGTGGGGCTACAAAATTGACATCCTCTACCACAACCTCTAGTTATTTCAACCATCCCATAACATGCTCCCCGTTTAATTACAGGGGTTTTTTTGCGATTAGGTTTTTTTGCATCATATGTCTTTGGAACTTTTTCACCGTTTATCAATTTTTTAAAAAGTTGTACAAGTTCTTCTTCCCCCTCACCATTAAATAATACATCTATCCCAAATTTGCCCTGTTTTTTTGCTTCACTAATCTGCCAAGAACCTGCTCCTCCAACAATTATTTTTGGCTTGTGTTCCTGTATTGATGGATGGTTTAGTAATTTTGTAAACTCTGCAGCATTTAGTGCTTCTCCCCCAAAACCTATTAGAGAATTATAAGTTGTTGAAACGTATGCTAGACCCATTGGATCCATTGAAGAAATTCCTAATACTTTTGTATTTTTACCTATAAATTTATCAAGAGAATCATAATGAGATACAACAACAGAATCCTCACCAAATTCGTCAATTAATAGAGACTCTACTTTTCTTAGTCCATAAATTGTTTTTTTTGCAGAACCGTCATCATTTTTTTCAAGTTTAGACAAATGCTCTCTTAGGGCAAAACCAGATAATTTTTTTGGAAATGTACAAATAAATGCAGCAAATGGATTATCGTCATACTCATTTGCTTCTGCCCGAGACGCAGCAAGTACAATTGGATATCCTTCTTTTTTGTTCATGCTTATTAAATTTCCTCACTGAGTTAAGATTTTTTTAAAAACGGGATCTTTTATGGTTTCCTGTAGTTTTTCAATAAATTCAATCCAGGTTATACCATTTTGGGACCATCTTATCATTTCTTTTTTGTTTAATGCCAAAATTTTTAGAAAATTTTGCCAGCTATACCCTTCTTTCTTTAGATGTTTTGACCAACCGCTTTCTTTCCATAAATAACTTGGAAGTCTATTTCCAAACCAAAACATTAAATGGTCAATGTCCCACTTTTTATTGTCTTTTTCAGTTTTAGATTGTTTTTTTATTTGCAATGGCTCTGGTGGTATTGATAGTTTCATTTTATCCCCCATGTACTTAGTAGTAACCGCACCATATTAACATTCTGTTTTTATTTCTTTTGATATTTTAAGCTGAATAATCTTTATATATATAGACCACAATAATCTATATAGAAAGGTGGTTTGAAAATGAAAAAAATTATTTCAATAATTTTAGCAATTGCTATCCTAAGTATGTTCCTTTCAGGATGTACAGAGGAGGAAAAAGAACAGATAAGTTATATGGATTTAACTGCTGCGGAAGCAAAAGATTTAATTGATAATAATCCTGATTTAATTATTATTGATGTTTCTCCTGCTTATGACGATGGTCACTTGCCAGGGGCCATGAACTATTACATCGGAGATGGATCTCTTGATGATGCTATTCCTATGCTAGACAAAAATAAGACGTATCTTGTTTATTGTCATACAGATAGTGCATCTATGCAGGGAGCTCAAGCATTAATTGATGCGGGATTTGAAAACGTTTACAGATTAGAAGGTAACTATCAAGCCTGGGTAGACGCAGGCTATGATATAGAAACACCTGAACCAGAAATTACCTATATGGATGTTAACGCTTCTGAAGCATATGATTTGATTAATACAACAGAAGACTTGATTATTATCGATGTGTCGCCTAATTATGACGACGGACATTTACCCGGTGCTGTTAACTATTATGTTGGTGATGGATCACTTGATGAAGCAATTCCAACTCTAGACATGAACGCTACATTTCTGGTGTACTGCCACACAGATAGTGCATCTATGCAGGGAGCTCAAGCATTAATTGATGCGGGATTTGAAAACGTTTACAGATTAGAAGGTAACTATCAAGCCTGGGTAGACGCAGGCTATGATATAGAAACATAATACCTTTTTTCTATTTTTTTTAAAGCTTTGCACGTAAAATAGGGGGAAACACTGAATAAACGGGTTGTGTTGCATTTTGTATTGTTGCAAACGGGTTGTTGCAAAAAGGTTGGTAGTCCTTTTAATTTATTGGAAACATTTATTTCTCTCAAAATTATTCCATTCGTCAATATGTCCCGCTTTGAAATTAATATAAGGATTAATAAAAAGAAGGAAGAGGGACTTTTAGGAATTTCTGAAATTGCTAAAGTTTTGCAAGGTTTACAGGATGCGATTTATAACATTGCTGAATCTGCCCTTAATCAAAATAAAAGTTTTAGAATATCTGGAAAAAGAGATGTAACAATTGAAAAAAGAACAAAATTAACTTTTAAAAATGTTAACATGGGTTCTTTTGAATCAACGATAATTGGGGAACCGATAGAGGCTTTGCAAGGAGTTACAATGGTTGATGAAGCTATAGAAACCTTTGGAAATATTTCATATATTTTAAACGATTCAGAAAATGCTGAGAATGAAATTAAACAAATATTGCCAGATTCTTTATATCGATCTAGAGTTGTAGGCTATATAGATCAATTTTGGCCTGGTTTTGAAAATAAATACGATATAGAAATGCAAACTCAAAATTTTAAAAAGAAGTCATTGAAGAGAGAAAGGCGTAGTGTAATTAGGTCGTTGGCGGTCGTAGAACAAAAACAGATCAAAGAAGAAACTATAGGCGTGTTAGGTGGCGGACATTTTATTAAGAAAAAAATGTTTGAAATTGAAGGCCCAGATGGAAAGATTCAATGTACTTTTAATAAAGAATTATTAGACACTGTGATAAAATATTTGATGAAGCCTGTAATTGTTGAAGGTTTATTAACTTCAAAGGCGGGAAAAGCAATGAAATTTCCAAAAGTATTTTCAATAAAACCATTAAAACAAATTGAATTATCGAGAATTGTAACTGAAAAAAGAGAATTGAAACTTAAAAAGTCTATTGGAGTTGATGTATCCTTTAATGATGATATGTGGTTTTTTGAATATCCTATGTTAAATATTATAGCATATGGAGAAACTTATAATGAAACAATTCTTTCATTTCAGAAAGATTTTATTGAATTATATGAACATTATGCACTTGGCGATCAGAAGAAAATGAAGGGGAAGGCTTTAGAAATTAGAAAATTCCTTTTAGAAAATATTGAGAATTGATAGAATATGACTTTGAAAAGAAATAATATTGATTCTGCATTGACATCAAAAGGTTTCGATAAACAAGATAGTAAAAAAGATCATTACTACTATTATTTCAAAGTAGATGGAATGGATGTTGGTATTTACACAAAAATCAGTAGAGGTAGCAAAGCAAGAGAAATAGGGGAACCATTAATTAGTATAATGGCAAAACAATTGAATATTAACAAAAAACAGTTTACCGATTTAGTATCATGCACAGTTGATTATAACGATTATCTTGATATTCTAAGGGGTAAAGGTATTAATGTATAACTCTAATTTTTTGAAAATAATCTCTCAATAGCGATTTGCCAGAATATTTTTTTTCTGGCTAAGTTAAGGAGATAATAAAACAGTGAAAAACAAGAAAAAACGATTTTTTTCTCCTGTACAACGGGAGTACGACGTTGTCTCAAAACTCAAATAGTAGTTATTGTATTCCGTCCATATA
>CAZUBH010000020.1:0-38686 GCA_964618505.1 uncultured Thermoplasmatales archaeon
CTGCTACTGAAATGCCTGTTTTTGGGATAGGTTTGGGAATACTTACAGACATGCCAGTAATTACAGTAAGTGCCGAGTGTGCTGAAGGCTCATCTGACGATGACTCAGTAGAAGCACAGATAATCTTTTCAAATGTAACAATTCAATAAAAATATATTTTCATTTTTTTTATTTTTTAATTAAAAAATTCATTTTTTCTATTTGATACTTTTCAAAAAATTTATAAATATTAGAAAAAGATAAAATATCTAATATCAATAAGAGTGTGAGGAGAATTAATGATAATTAAATCTAAAAGTTTCTCGTTTATCTTGTGTGTGATCCTAATTTTGTGCAACCTTTCTTTTGCCAATGCAAATTGGCCAATGTTTCATAATAATAAGGAGCATACTGGTTTTACAGATTATGAAGGCCCTGCGAATGGAACTCTTTTATGGAGCAAATCTTTAGGTACTGATATAGGGGCATCTTCGCCAGCTGTTGTAAATGGGAGAGCATACATAACTGATTTTCAAACGGGCAGGATATTTTGTTTAAATGCTTACAATGGAACTCAATTATGGTCCTATCAAACTGGGGGAAGGATATTTTCTTCCTCACCTGCTATTGCAAATAACTTGGTTTTTGTAGGTTCTAGAGATAATTTTTTGTATTGCCTCAATTCAAATAATGGTTCTTTAGTATGGCGTTTTGATGCTGGTGAATGGATTGAAAATTCTCCAACAACCTTTAACGATTTTGTAAGTATTATTGCTAACGGAAATGTTTATTGTATTTATCAAGAAAATGGAACTCTAAAATGGAATTATTCCTTACCCTCTGGATACAATATTAGATCATCTGTATCAGTTAGCTCAGATTATGTGTATGTTCTATCTAATTCTTTATATTGTTTGGATAAAAACACAGGCGAATTAGAATGGAGTTTTTATATTCCTCCATCAAGTTATTCAACAACACCAACATTATATAACGATCGCGTTTATGTAGGTGATTATTACGGAAAATTTTATTGCATTGATGCAACTCCAGATGATAACCAAGATGGCTTGATTGATGAAAACGATAACGATGAAGGTGCTGAGGATTTATTCTCGCATGATTTGATTTGGCAACAAGAGATTGGAGTATTTGTTGCATCAACTGCAGCTGTTTATGATGAAAAAGTTTACGTTGGCGCTTATGGAACAAAAACTATATATTGTTTTGATGCAAATAGCGGTGATGAGATTTGGAATTTTTCTGAAAAACCAATGGCAAATCAGCTTGATTCTTCACCTGCAATAGCAAATGAAAAGGTTTATTTTGGAACTGGTACTGGGAGTTTCTATTGTTTAGATGCAAATAGTGGATCAATAATATGGAATTATTCTGCTGATGGGGGGGTTTATTCATCGCCAGCAATATTTGACGGTAGATTATATTTTGGTTCCAGACATGGAACTCTATATTGTTTTGGTGACAACTCTGTGCCCATGATACCAGATGTTCCTGGTGGTTTTTCTTCCGGTGTGATAGCTGTAGAATACGATTTTTCGACAAGTGTTGTAATCGATCCAGATGGTCATTCAGTTGAGTATCAGTTTTACTGGGACGATGGATCAACATCTATTTGGAATCAATATCCTTCTGCAACTCATTATTGGGGCAGTGTGGGCACTTATAATATAAAAGTCAGAGCAAGAGATGAACTTGGTTTGGTAAGTGATTGGTCTGAATCATTTGAAATTTCTATAGAAGAAGAGCAATCCAAACTTGATTTAAAATCTTTAGAAATAAATTCCCCGTTATCAATAATGGAAGAAAATTATTTTTCAGTGATAATTAAAGCAGAAGGTGAATTGATTGAAGATGTAAAAGTCAGTTTTAATGATCAGCAAAAATATACTAATAAACAAGGAAGTGTAACTATCCTATCTCCAATAGTCGAAAATGATAATACTTTTGCAATCACAGCGACAAAAACTGGATATCTTCCAGCAATAGAGACTATCATTGTTAAAAATAAAAAAGAAACAAAATCTGAAGGAATTGTTTATGGAACGATATTTTGCGATGGTAGTCCTTTAAAATCAGTAGAGATAACTATTTCAAATGAAAATGAAAATTGGATTTATTATTCTGATTTACAAGGAAGGTATGTAATAACACTTGCAGTGGGAAATTATCAACTTTCTGTAAAAAAAGAAGGATATGAAGAAAAATTTGAAGATATTCAAATATTAGAAAACAATGCGATTGGAATTGATTTTAATTTAGAAATAAATCAAGATTCTAATATTCAAGATAATTCAGAAGATTCTAATCAAATCATTGATTATGTAATTAATCAAAAAATAAAAGAAAAAGTAATTGGAGCAAAAATATCGGTTTTAAAAAATGATGAAACTGTAACTTACTATTCTGAAGATATTTATGTAACTCTTAATTCTATTGAAGAGAATGAAATAAATTTTCTGATAGGCTCCGAAGAAGAAATCGAGGGTAAGTTTATAATTGTAAATATTGGTAAAGGAAGTCTAAGTGACTTGAACAATATTGTTTTAAAGTTCGATGGAGAAGAAATTTCTGAATTTAGTAATATTGAAGAATTTTTTAGTTTAGATGATGATCAACAAAAGGGTTGGATGAGAGTTTTAACAACTGAGGGTTTGTACATTTTTATAAGAGTACCACACTTCAGCGAGCATACAATTTCAATTTCTTCTTTTGTAGAGACCTTTTTTAGCCCTATTGCAATATTATTTTATACAATAATTTGTCTCATTGGTATATCTTCTTTTATGTATCCCTTTGTGATATGGCCTTATAAAATTAGAAAAAGTAAAAAATAAAATTAATTTAAAAGATTATTGACAATTGTCTCAAGTTCCTTTGCAGTTTGATCTCCAACTCCATATCTTATCCTTACAATTGGTTTTTTAGAACTTAAGACTCTATTTAGGTCAATAGGTGTCCCACTGATTACAACATCACAATCTGTATTATTTATAGTTTCTTCAAGCTCACTTATTTGCTTTTTTCCATAGCCCATTGCTGGAAGAACATTTGTAAGATGAGAATATTTCTCAAAAGTTTTTGTTATTGAACCTACAGCAAAGCTTCTTGGATCAATTATTTCTCCTGCATTATGTTCTTTTGCTGCCACCATACCTGCACCGTATTTCATGCTTCCATGAGTTACTGTTGGCCCGTCCTCTATAACTAGAACTCTTCTATTTTTAATCATGTCTGGATCTTCTGCTATAACTGTTGAAATACCATCGATTATTTTTGCTGTTGGGTTTACAACGTTTAAATTTTTTCTTACAGTTTCAATATCTTCTTTTTTTGCTGTATTAATTTTGTTTATAATTATTACATTAGCAGAACGAGTATTAACTTCACCTGGATAATAAGATAATTCGTGACCGGGTCTGTGCGGATCAGCTATTGTAATTAATAAATCAGGTTTTATAAATGAAAAATCATTATTGCCACCATCCCATATTATTACATCTGCTTCTTTTTCGGCTTCTATTAATATTTTTTCATAATCTACGCCTGCAAAGATAACTCCACCCATGTCAATGTAAGGTTCATATTCTTCTCTTTCTTCAATAGTACATCTATATTTGTCTAAATCATCATAAGATGCAAATCTTTGACAGATTTGTGAAGTTAAATCTGAATCATAAGGCATTGGATGTCTAATAGAGGCAACCTTTTTTCCTTTTTTCCTAAGAATTTCAAATATTTTTCTTGAAACCTGTGATTTTCCACAACCTGTTCTAACTGCACAAACAGCAATTACAGGTTTTGTAGATTTTAATTGAGTATTTTCAGGTCCCAATAGGCAAAAATCTGCTCCTGCAGAATTAACAATTGCAGATTTATTCATGACGTATTTGTAAGGTACATCACTATATGAAAAGAATACTTCGTCGACATCATGCTTCTTTATTAAATCAGTAATTTCTTCTTCACCATGAATCGGAATTCCATTTGGATATATTTCTCCAGAAAGTTCTTTTGGATATTTTCTACCTGCAATATCTGGAATTTGAGTTGCGGTAAATGCAATAACTTCGTAGTTTTGATTATTTTTAAAATATACATTAAAATTATGAAAATCTCTACCTGCAGCACCCATTATTATAGCTTTTTTTGATCGCGTCAAATATATCACCGTCCCCCCTGGTATTAAATTGCCCCTTATAGATTTTTCTTCCATAAATAACAGGTAACTTATTTTTTTCAACAATTAAAAATATTCAAACGTTAATTACAAAAATGGACGTGTAATAATAGTAAATAGAGAATCGTTACCGTTAATTTCTATAATCCTTGCACCAATAGTTATTGTGTCTTTGATAATAATGTATGTTTATGATTTTGATTTTATAATCATGCTTAGAAAAATACATCCAATCTATTATATTATTGTACTTCCTTTTGCATTAGGACTTTTTGCTGCTTTATTAAAGGTTAGAAAACCAAAATAGTTGTCTCTTTCTTATATATATTAAAATAAAAGAAAGGTATTTATACGCTAAATATATTTCAAAATACGAAGGATGGTTTGCACTTAGAAGTTTGATTGTTTATTAGCGATACTGTTAAACTTTGACAGGTTTAAAGTGGGATGATGGGATGCATGATATATTCAAACTAGGTATTAAAGGAGGCATGTTTTGGTAGAAGAAGAATCTATCGAAGACTCCTTTCCTAGAAAGAAAAAAACAATTGACGATATTGAAAAACGAGTAGATAAATTAATTTTTAAGAATAGACGTAAGTTAGAACTTGATTATTTTTCTTCAGAAAAACAAAAAAAAGAATCAATATTTTTTGTTAAACAAAAAAAGGAAAAAACAAAAAAAATAAATAAAAATTCAAAGTCAAAAAAACACATATCTATTAAAAAACCAAACAAAAAGAATAAAGTCAAAAAAACTTCCTTTAAGAAAACAAAAAAAATAGAAGATAATAAAGAGCAAAAAAATAAGAAAATAGAAGAATCTATTTCAAAAGTTAGTTCAGATGAAGCAAGTTGGCTTGATAAGAAACTTAGTAATATAGTTAAAAAAGCGGATAAATCATCCAATAAAATTGACGATAAAGTTAAACCAAAAAATAAAGATGTAATTTTAGAGAATCTCGATGAGTTTTCTGCTAGTGTAAAAAAAGATGAAGTTTCTAAATCAGAAGATGATAAATTAAAAAAAGAAATTAAAAAAGAAGAGATAAAAAAAGACTCTAAAGTAAAATTAGAAGAAAATGTTAACAAGGCAAATGAGCAAAACAAACAAGATTTGAAAATCGATTTAGATGCCCCAGATCCCATAAATGAAAATATTTCCATCTCAACTGGTTTTGAAAATAAGCCTTCACAGAAATCTTCATCAGATATAAAAATAGATGAAATTTCTCCAGACAATCATATAAAATATATTCAAGTTGCTAACAATCTAAAAACACACATATTATCTAATTTAGGTTACTCTGAAAATAATATCGAAGAACTTGATTTTTATCCACTACATGAGCCCTTTGCCTATGTGGAAATAGTCAGAGAAAAAGACTCTCTTGACAAAAGATACGTTCTTATTGAAGAAGAATTAAATGAAAATGAAAAACAGATTTTACAATTTATTAGAGAAAGTCTGAATTCTATAAACATAGATACCGATGAAATGGAAGAATTTGGAGAAACAGATTATTTAATTAAAAAAATAGAACAAATCTTAGAAGACTATATGCTTATAATAAATCCAAAATCAAAAGAAAAGATAATCTACTTTTTGAAAAAGCAATTTTTAGGATTAAGTAAATTGGAAGTATTAATGCGAGATCCCAATATTGAAGATATATCTTGCGATGGGGCAAAAGTTCCGATTTTCTTATATCACAGAAGATTTGGTTCGTTGAGAAGTAATGTTGAATTTGATGAAGAAGAGGAACTTTCAGCATTTGTCATTAGACTTGCTCAGAAGTGCGGTAAACACATTTCAATTGCAGAACCAATGCTTGATGCAACAATGCCAGATGGTTCAAGAATTCAAATGACGCTCAGCTCAGAAGTAACTGCAAAAGGATCAACTTTTACAATTAGAAAATTCAAAGAAGACCCATTTTCTCCACCAGATCTTATTGAATTTAACAGCATGTCTGCAGAGATGGTTGCTTATCTTTGGCTTGCAGTTGAAAATGGTATAAATGCTTTAATTGCTGGCGGCACTGCCGCTGGAAAAACTTCAGCCCTAAATGCTATTTCTTTGTTCATTCCAAGAGACTCAAAGATAGTCTCAATAGAAGAAACTAGGGAAATTAACCTTCCGCATCCAAATTGGATTCCAGGAGTTTCAAGGTCTGGTTTTGGGGAAGTAGTTGGAAATAAAGTAACTGGTGAGATTGATTTATATGATTTGATGAAAGCAGCTTTGAGACAAAGACCTGAATATATTCTAGTGGGAGAAATACGCGGCAGGGAAGCTTATGTGCTGTTTCAGGCAATGGCAACAGGTCATACAACTTATTCAACAGTACATGCAGATTCGGCCCAATCTTTAATTCACAGATTAGAAGGAAAACCAATTAATATCCCTCGAATAATGCTTCAGGCACTAGATATAGTATGCATACAAATTATTTCTCGAGTTAAAAACAAAAGAGCAAGAAGATGCAAGCAAATAATAGAAATAATTGATATTGATCCTACAACAAAAGAAATTCTAACTAATGAGGTCTTTAGGTGGGATCCTGTTGACGACAGGTTCATTTATTCTGGAAAAAGTTACATTTTGGAAAGGATAAGATCTGAGAAGGATTTAAGCAGAGATGAAATGGCAGACGAAATAAGGAACAGAGCAAAGCTTCTTGACTGGATGAATAGAACAAACATTAGAGAATTTAAAAAAGTAGCAACAATAATAGCAAAATATGAAGAGCATCCCGAAAAAGTTTTGGAAAAAATTAAAGATTAATTATGATTAAAAAAATAGCAGTTTGTCCAAAATGTAAAAACAAAGTAACTGTTGAGGGTGAGCCAGGTCAAAATATAAGGGTTAAATGTGAAAAATGTGGAAAAAAAGGGAAGGTAACTTTTAGTCAAGAAGATATTTTGGAACAATTAAATTTAACAGAACTTGATTTTTATGCTGTAAACGAACCTTATACTTATATTAAAATTTTAAAAGATGAAGAGTCCCTTGATAAATACTACAAAGTAATAGAACCAAATCTTTCGGATGAAGATAAAAAATCTCTAAATTTTATACAAAATGAACTTTTAAGTTCCATTGATGTTAGGTTGGATGAGATTGAAAAAAGTCAATTACATAGTTTTTTATCAGATTTTATTGAAAAAATTATAAAAGATCATGATTTATCAATTGAGGATACATTAAAGAAAAAGATCCTTTACTATGTCCAAAGAGATTTCATAAATTATGGCAAAATTGATTCACTCATGAGAGATCCTAACATTGAGGATATTTCTTGTGATGGTTCAAATGTCCCAGTTTTTTTGTATCATAGAAAATATGGCTCATTGAAAAGTAATATTAAATTTGAAGATGAAGAAGAGCTTTCTGCTTTTGTGGTTTTACTTGCTCAGAAATGTGGTAAGCATATATCTCTTGCGGAACCAATCTTGGACGCTACTATGCCTGATGGTTCTAGAATTCAAATGACTCTATCAAAGGCAGTAACTGCTCATGGTTCAACTTTTACTATAAGAAAATTTAGAGCAGATCCAATTACTCCTACAGATTTGATCGATTATAAAACAATGTCTGCAGAAATGGTTGCCTACATGTGGCTTGCAGTAGAGAATGGTACCAATGCTTTAATTGCTGGAGGAACTGCGGCGGGAAAGACCTCGACATTAAATGCTATTTCTTTATTCATTCCTCGCGAATCTAAAATTGTATCAATTGAGGAAACAAGAGAAATAAATCTTCCTCATCCAAATTGGATTCCAGGAATAGTTAGATCTGGTTTTGGAGAAGTTGTTAATGATAAGTTAGTTGGAGAAATTGATTTATTTGATTTAATGAAAGCAGCTTTAAGACAAAGGCCTGAGTACATTTTAGTAGGTGAAATAAGAGGTAAAGAAGCATATGTGCTATTTCAGGCAATGGCAACAGGGCATACTACTTATTCAACGTTTCATGCAGACTCGACAAAATCACTAATTCATAGATTAGAAGGAAAACCAATTGAAATTCCACGTATAATGCTTCAAGCTTTAGAACTTGTGACAATTCAAGTTAGTGCTCAAGTTGGAAACAATAGGGTTAGAAGAGTTAAACAAATTGTTGAAATCGTTGATATAGATTCGGTAACCAAGGAAATTTTAACAAACGAAGTTTTTCGATGGGATCCTGTTGAAGATAGATTCATTTATTCTGGGAAAAGTTATTTACTTGAAAAAATAAGAACTCAATATGATATGTCCAAGGAAGACATGATGAAGGAATTAAAAAATAGAGTTGAAATTCTTGATTGGATGAAAAAAAATGATATTAGGGTTTTTAGAGACGTTGCAAGGATAGTATCTTATTATTCGGAAAATCCAAATGAATTAATGAACGACATTCATAGTGGAAAAAATATAAGCAAATCTGAATCAGAAGAAACAAAAAAAATAGTTGAAAAGGAAGATAAACAAATTAGTACAAAAGAAAACACACAAAATGCAAAAATCGAATATGTAAGTAAGGAAAATAAGATACCAAAACCAAAAATTAAGAAAAAAAGACGAATCGCATTTAGGAGGGGTAAGAATAACTCTAAATAATTATCAAAAGATGAGCTACAAATGGTTTGGAGATTTTGCAGAAAAAAAAGTAAATGAAAAATTAAAAAAAGATTTGCAAGCCGCTCATATAACTATTAGAGCTGGCGCATATCTATCGTTTATATTTTTAACTTCGATTTTGGTATTAGTTTCATCTTTGATTTTCTTTTCAATTTTAACTTTTGTATTATTACCTTTAGCTGGAGCTCAATTAGAACTATTTGCAATATTGTTGATAATGTCTTTGCCAGTATTAATCGGTTTTTTGACTTATTTCATATTATTAAAAATGCCTTCAAGCAAAGCAAAAACTAGGAAAAGAAAAATTGATGCTAATCTTGCTTACTCATTAAATTTTATATCTGCAATGTCATCTGCCGGGGTAACACCAACTGAAATTTTTAAGAGTCTTTCTAAGCAAGATATTTATGGAGAAATAAGAGAAGAAGCATCTTGGATTTATAGAGATGTTTCACTTCTTGGCGTGGATATATTATCCTCTATTAAAGATAATATTGAGAGAACACCATCTCCAAAATTTAAAGAATTTTTACAGGGGCTTGTAGTTACTGTAACATCTGGTGGTTCACTAAAGGCATATTTTATGAACAAGGCAAATCAATATATGTGGGA
The DNA here is from genome assembly GCA_964618505.1 of uncultured Thermoplasmatales archaeon. Lineage (GTDB taxonomy): Archaea > Thermoplasmatota > E2 > DHVEG-1 > DHVEG-1 > CAZUBH01. Next base: position 9,416 of record CAZUBH010000020.1, read on the forward strand.
AAACAGACAGGCTCAAAAACAACTATTGGAAAGTTTAGGGATAATGGCTGAAAGTTATGTTACTGCTGCAGTTGCAGGTATTTTACTTCTTCTTATTGTTATTCCTCTAATGATGATTATTACTGGAGATTTCAATGAGATGTTTTTGTATATACTTGTTTTTATGCTTGTTCCAATAGTTCATTTTGGATTTGCAATTGTAATCAAAATGATGTGTGAGAGTGCTTAAAATGAAATTTAATTTAAATCTTGATAAATTAAAAATAAATTTCAAAAAATCAAACAAATCTAAAACTAAAAAACAAAACTCTTCACAAAAGCCAAATTTTATTAGAAATATGTTATTAACAGGGCAATTACATAGATTGATAGTTATGATTATAACTATTATTTGTGTTTCAATTTTTATTATTTTGGCTTTACTTCGTTTTGTAGAAGTTTTTGGCGGACCAATTTCCGGTGTTGATTTTATAATAATGGCTATTTTGTCAGGAGCTGGAATCTTTGGTATGTATGAATATATGAGGGTTAAAAAAATCTATAAAATCGATACAATTTTTCCTGATTTTGTTAGAGATTTAGCAGAATCTAGAAGGGCTGGAATGACATTTACAAAAGCAATACTATTTGCTTCCAGGGGAAATTACGGTATTTTAACTCCTGAGATTCAAAAAATATCCCAGCAAGTTTCTTGGGGAAGTAGTGTTACAGATGCACTTATTGCATTTTCAAAAAGAGTTAATACTAGATCCATAAAGAGAACTATCTCTCTTATAATTGAAGCAAGTAAAAGCGGAGGTAATGTTGCAGATGTATTAGATGTGGCTGCAAAAGATGCAAGAGAAATTAAAATGCTTGAAGCTGAAAGAAAAGCAAATATGGCATCTTATGTTGTTGTTATTTATGTAGGAATGCTTGTTTTTCTAGCAATTATTTTGATTCTTAGTACAAGTTTTATTCCAGCAATGATTGGTGAAGGTGGCCAAGGGATGCAAGGAGTAATGGGCGGTGGTTCAGCCATATCTCAAAGTCAAGTTACAAGTGTTTTCTTTTTTGCAGTAATTGTCCAAAGCTTTGGTTCAGGATTTGTTGCTGGAGTTTTTGAGGATGGCCAATTAATGGCTGGAATTAAGCATATGTTTGTTATGGTTTTAATTGGTTGGCTTTCTTTTAAAATTTTACTTGGGGTTTGAATGTTAAGGGAGATTTATAAAGCAAAAAAAATAATAAAAGAGTTTCAATTTGACATTTTCTCTAGTAACTTATATATACTTTTATCAATAGAAACTAATTATATAAAATTTGGAGGGGAGCTATCATATGGATTTTACAAATAATCTTGCTGTTTCAGAGGTAATGGGGACTGTAATTCTTATTGGCATGGCGGTAACATTTGTTTCAGGAATGTCTCTTGTTGTATTGAACCCCCTTCTTTCTGATACAGAACCTATTACAGGAGTGGATATTTCCGCGAAATTAATATTGGATGAAAGTGGGAATAATGACAAATTTGTTATTATGCACGAAGGAGGAATATCACTACCAGAATATACAAAAATAAACTTGATAATTGGACAAGATACACACAAATACAAAGTTTCTGATGATAATGATAGAGAAGAATATGGGGATATTGGAAAGTGGAGTATAGGTGAAAAAATTGAATTTATAGAGTCGGTTAATGATGGAGATTTAGTTAAGATTGTAGTTGTAGACACTGATGATAACAGAATACTTATGTCTGGGACTTTACAAGATGGTTCAATTGAATCTGAAGGAGTTTTTGTTAATACTTTGGAGCCTGAACATGGAGATGATTGGGCAAGATTATGGATGGATTTTTCTTTTGGAGATAACGAAATAATTGGTGTAAGATTTAGAATTAAAGGCGGCGAGTTTGATGACTGGACTGATTTTCCTTCTGAATGGAAATATACTGCAGTTTCTCCTTATGGTTACTACTTATCATTGACAAGTGGTAAACAATATGAATATTATGCACAAATCAAATATATTGATTCAGACGAACAGGAAGTTATATTGGGGGATGATAGTCATAAGGTAACATTTGAAACATATGGGGTATTAAGAGGAGAATGGAAATTTGAAGGAAATGATCCAAACATAGCTACGGATTCTTCTCAATTTAATAATAATGGACAAATTTACGGCGCAGTAAAAGTTGAGGATGGTATAAGCGGAAAAGCTTTATATTTTGATGGAGAAAACGACTTTGTTGAAGTGACACATCATGAGAGTTTGGATATTGAAGATGAGATCACTATAGATGCATGGATAAATTCAGAAGAAATTGAAAATTCTTTTTCTGGAAAAATCAGACCGATTTCAGATGAAAATTTAGATTCTATATTGGGCCTTCCAGTTTATGAACCAGAAATAATACACATTTATGGCAATGTTTATGCTATTGTTTATAGATCAACTTATTATGGCTTGATTGCTACAATTGAATTAAATTCTGATGGAACATTTGGAAGAAAAATTGATAACAGAATATTGGAAATAAATTATTTTTATGAGCCAGACATATCCTTAATTAAATGGGAAGAAACTAGTGGATATTATCTGGTTGCTTTTGGGGCTTCTTCCGATCAAGGTCCTGGCAAACATCCAGTATTATTAACTGTGGAGATAACAAAATCTGGACAAGTTACTCTTAAAGATGCTTATTACGATTTTAATAATTTTTATGGTAGAGAACCAAATATTCAAAAAGTTAATGATAATATTTTCGCAATAGAGTTTTCAGGCAGCGTAAAGAAAAATGAGGATGTTGGATATCTTTTAACTATAGAAGTAGATTCAGGAACTGGATATTTTTCTTACGATACAGTTAAGGATTCAGAAAAATTTTCAATTGTTGAAAATCCTACCGAAGCAGATATTATCCTAACAAACTCTGGATTTATTACAATAGTTTATGGAGATCGGGAATCCCCTCGGGTTTATATGGTAACTTATATAATTTCAAATAATGATGGGAGAATTACATTTGTGGATCAAAGAAGATTTACAATAGATTATAATCTCGGTAGGGAACCAGAGTTAGTTCATGTTTCTAGTGATATTTATGCAGTTGTATTTGGATGTAGTCATGGAATTTACAATCAAAATGGATGGTTAATGACTTTTAGTATAGGAAGTCATGGTGAAATATATTCTTCAATTGACGAATATGTGTTAGATAGCCAGTATTATCCTGTCGAAGCAGATATAATTCAAGTATCAGATAATATTTTTGCGATTTCTTTTTCGACGAATTATCTTTATATAAAACAATTTTTGGTAACTTTAGAAATCGATGAAAATGGCAATATTTTTAATGAACTAGATTCAATTGATTTTCAAGGTCATTTGGGATTTGCTTCCTGTTTGGAAAAAATTCAAGGAAATTTTGAGGATTATGGTTTAATAGTATCTTATGGAAAATATAAGACAGGTTCTAATTCAATACTTGTTACAGTTTCAATAGACATTTCCGGAAACATAAAAACCATATTAAAAAAATCTGGCTCTTTTGGACTTGAGACTGATGCAAAGATATTAATTGGCTCCATAAATGATAAAAAAATTAAGGTGAATTGTTTGGAAAACGATTGGAATCATATAACTATGACATATGATAAAAATTATATTAAACTATATAGGAATGATGTTTTAATTTTAAATGAAGCATATACACAACCAATAGCAACTCCTTCAATTGAATTAATTTTAGGAGGGTATCAAGGAAAATTAGACGAATTATCTATTTCTAGCATGGTGTCATCGCCATAAGGAGAATAATAAATGAAACCATATAAAGTCATATCAAAATCAAATTTTGCCCTATCTGAAATAGTAGGCACAATATTGCTCATAGGAATTTCAGTTTCTCTTGTATCTGTTGCATATCTATTTGTTTTTAATACGCCTTTTTTGCCAGAAGGATCTGACATACCTTCCTCAAATATTATTGGATCTGTAAATGGAGATTTAATCGCTCTTGAGCACAGGGGCGGCGAATCTATTGATTTTGATATAAGTGATACTAAAATAATTATAACTGTAGCAGGAGTTAATGTTTATACTATAAATAAAGATGGATTAGCAATTTTAGAGGGAGATGATGATGTTTGGGATATTGGTGAAAGTATTATATTTAATTATTCGTCTTATGGGGGAATTGGTTATAAAAAAGTAGAAATGCTGATAATAGATGAAAATAGTAATTCAGTAATTATTAGAGGCGTTATCAGAGATGGATTGGTCACTGAGGAGCCGCAAATAATAACACAAGAATCTACGAATGTATCCAGTACTAGATCAACTCTAAATCTCTGGTATTCATTCGCGGATTATAGCAATAGGACACCACGAAAAGTTGCTTTCACCTGGTGGAAAAAAGGCGTAGAAAATCTTTTACATCAGGAGCCCGATGATTTGGACACATCTCACTCGACTGAATGGTTGCCTTCTAATGATGACTTATATTACGATGGAACCACTACTTGTGAAGGAAGTTTTAATTATGATCTTACATACAATACTTGGGAATCTAGTACTACCTATGTTATAAGATCATGGATAAAATATAATAATGGTGTAGAAGAAAAAGTTGTAGGCGGAAACACAAAAGAAACAACGACTTCTGGAGAATTAATGGCTTCTTGGAACTTTGATGAAGAAGGTCAAACAATATATGATGGCTCTGGAAATGGGAATAATGGATGGCTTATTGGGTTACCTTCACAAATGAGAGAATCATCAGATGTTATAAGTGGCAAATCATTGTTGTTCAATGGTTTTAATAATTATGCTATCGTTCCAGGTAGTTCAAGCATAATTAGTACTGATACAATGACGCTGGAGGCATGGATTAAACCACAAAATTACTTTGTTCACTCGGCACCAGTAGTTAATTTGGCAGATAAGGAAAATTTTGATATAGAAGGATTTGGTTGTAAAAAGCCTGATGCAGTAAAAGTAGGGTCCGATTCTGAAAACATTACTATCGCCGCTGTATTTGAAGGTAATTTTGAACATGGTTATTTGGTTACTTTTAATATATCTGCTGAAGGATATGTTTTAACAGATCAGGGCTCTTGTATTTTGGATTGCATTCTCATTGAGGGGTGTAAATTCCCAAAAATCAAAAACATTGGTTCTAATAACATTTTTGCTATTTTTTATTCTAATTATAGTAACAATAATGGAGAAATAAAAACTGTAGAAATTCTTAGCAATGGAAATATTGAAGACATTTCCAAAAACACATTTTATGATAAAAAATGCGAAAATATCTCTGTAATTTCGAACGGATTAGATAATAGTGGTTTGGAATTATTCTCAATTGCTTTTAGGGGGGATAATCAATATGGACTTATCTCGCCAGTTAAAATAAGTGATAATGGATTAACTATTCAAGATTATTCAGAATTTATGTTTGAAGATGACAGATTAAATATCATTGATTTGGCAGTAATATCAAATTCTGTTAGTAATTCTTATTTTGTAGTGGGGTATTGTAGTAGTGATAACGATATTCGCGTTTCAACAGTTGAACTGAATAAGAATAATGGGGATATGGCATATGCTGATACATTTCAATTTATTCTTGTCGATAATAATGATCCTAGCATTGATCCAGCCATTATAAGTTTAGGTAATAATTATTTTGCCATTGCATATAAAGGCGATTTATCAGATATAGATTCCGGTCTAAAAAAAGGTGTAATTGCAGTTATTCAAATTGATGAACAAGGAATAGTAACTAAACAAGATTCAACTAATTATGCAGAGATTTTTAGCGGTTGGGTTTTTGATGATACAGAAGATAAAGTTAAAGATATATTTCTTTTTCCAATAAGTGGCGATTATTATTGTATTTCTTATCGTGGTTCGTTTGAAGAAGGCTACTTAAAAAGTTTTCATATTGGGCCAGGAGGAAATATAATTAATGTTGGTGATGATGGTGAAAAATGCTTTACAGAAAATGAACGTTATGCAGGTTATGAGCCAATTGTTATAAGTACAAAAGAAACAAAATTTACAATAATACATAGGGGAATTAAAGATATTGCTGATTTAGATAATGGATTGGTTTCAACGATAACGATAAATTCTGATGGAGTCATTGGGGAACTTATAGATACTAAAGAATTAAACCAATTCAAATGTAAAAACATAGAAATTTTTGAAATCGATGAATCAAATGATCTTTATGGTGCAGTATATAAGGATTTAATTGATAGATTATATGTTAAAACATTTAATATAGACAAAAATGGCGAATTTCCAGAGATAGATAGTAATTTTATTGACAGTTTACTTATTGAAAACCAAGGCGTGTGTGATAACATAGAAGATGATACAGATTTTAACATAGCAAGAATAAATCAACAATTATTTGCATTAACTTATCAAGTTGAAGCAGAAGATTTTTATATGAAATTAATCAAAATTGATAATGATGGCTTGGTCTCAATAGTCGAGATATATGAAAATGATCAAAATAAGATAGATTTAGAATTTTTATTGGGTATTTCAGGTAGCCAAGTAAATTATTTTGATACAGATATAGTTAATTGGGATGACCCTTCTGAAAATGGTTATATTTTAATGGCATATTCAGGGATTGATGAAGAACAAGGCGGGGTGGGGTTAAATGGATTATATATCCTGAGTATTGAAAAAGAAGATGAAGAAGAATACAGTATTGATTTGGAATCGCCTCCAGATATAACTTTTTATGACGAAATTGAATCAATAACTGATGTTAATATCGAAAATATATTTAAACAAGAATCGGAGCAGATAAATAATTATTGTATTTCTTATTCACTTCGAGATTTTAATGTCGTTCAAATAAAATTAATACGAATAAACTTTAATGGAGATATTGTGAGTATAGAAGATGGAGACAGTTATGATGTCGATGTTCCATCAAAAACAGATTTGAAAAAGATTTCTTGGGATGATTTGGAAAACAAAGGTATGTTTATATTAGAAACGCTGAACGACCAATCTGCCATACTTTATTCTATTAATATAGAGTATGACGGCCAATTGGAAATTTCTGAAATACACAATATTGATATTTTTGAAAATTTAGAAGATTCTGACTTTAATGTGATTGATTTTGATATTGTTCATATGACCGAAACTTTTTATGCAATCGTTGGAGAATCCAGTGACGAAGATTTCAAAACTTTTGTAGCATATTTTCGTATTTCATATGAGGGACAAATAGGATCAAAAATATACGGTATTTACAATTTAACATATGGGGATGAAATTGGAACAAATTTTTTCCATTCAATAAAACTTGATGACAACTTGGCTGCTTACGCTTATTCTGATCAATACAAAAACGGTTTATTTAGCATTTTAAAAAGTTACTCAGGTTCTGATTATAATCCACTAGTCGCTTTAATTCATGAAAGCCCTGATTCCTATTTGAATACAATATATGGTTGTTGGTCATTAAATGAGGGTATACTGGCAATGACTAGATTCCCTCATTTTTTTTATGTAACTTATGACTATCTTTTGGGATTAAATGCTTGGGATTCCAATGATTGGAACCATCTGGTTTTAATTTTTGATCGTATTGACGGTTATATGTACTTCTATATTAATAATATCCTTGTAGGAGATATGCAAACAGATTTTTTACCCATACAGGGTTCTGATAATATGAATGTATTTATGGGAAAGAATAATTGTTTAATAGATGAAGTTTCCATCTATAGTACTGCGAAAACCTCTGACTGGGTAAGTGTCAAATATTCCCAAGGACAAGGAGGATAAAATGAAGAATATTCCTGATTTGACAAAAATAACTTGTTCAAGATATGGAGCATCTAATGTGGTTGGAACAACGATGATCTTAATGTTTTCAGTATTGTTAATAAGTGGAATATATCTTATGGTTTTAAATGAATCAACTAACTATAGAAAAGATGCACCAGCTTCAGTAAAGATAATAGGTTCAATTGAGGATGGACAATATGTTGTCTTGGAACATGTAGGGGGAGAAAATCTCCCGTTGAATACAAAAATTTCTTTCACCATCTTTAACAGATATATAAATACAAATCTGTCTGAACTTGAAAAACAATCCGAATTCTGGGATGGAGACGATGAATGGGAAGTTGGCGAAAAAGTCCGTTATGATAATGAGGATAGTTTGAAAAAAAATTATGTAAGTGTTTTTGTCACCGATCCTAAAACAGAGTCAATTGTTATGCAGGGAGTAATTCAACAAGGTAAAAAAGGAGATGAACCTTATGTTATTACTCAGGGATTTACTTCTAAAAATGATTCTTCTGTCAATTTGACACTATATTATGACTTTATAGATCAAAATCCCCTATCTATTTCCAAAGTAAGATTTAGATATCGGGAAAAAGACAGTTACGATCCATGGGACTATACTTCCTGGTTTGATCCTACTTCATCAAATGGTAATTATTCAAAATTAATTGATGAATATCATGGAGAGGACTTAGATTTTACAAAAAAATATGAATATGAGGGCATACTGAATTGGGAATATATTATAGATGGTATAAGCCATTTAGATTATGGAGGCATAAAAGTTTTTACAACTTTGAGCAGTATGAGGGGACGTTGGCTTTTTGATGACTTTAGCTCATTTAATATCGCAGAAGACACCTCAGAAAATGAAAATAAAGGTTATTTAAAACCAGTTAGTGGCAATCCCAAGGATAATGGTCCTAATTGGCTTCTTTCTGGCGGAACGATAGAACCTATTCAGGGAGATGCAGCACTTAGTTTTGATGGAATTGATGATTATGTTTTGGTTAGGGGAGATGATTCACTTCAATTCACGGAGGAATTAACCATTGAAACTTGGGTTAGACCTTTAGACCACTATCAAGGATATGAGGCAGAATTTGGAGAAGAACCTGATCAGGACTTTAAATATTTTGGATGGAAAGATATTAGATGTAAAAAACCTCACATGATTAATATATCAGAAAAAAATGATTATACAATTTATGCAATTGTTAGTGGTAATTATAGTGATGAAGGACATCTAATGACTGTTAAAGTTTTTCATAACGGAACCATAAAACATATAGATTCTTTTGAAAGAGTTGTTTATGATTATCATATATTTGAGGATTCATATTGTTACGAACCTAGAATTATTCATGTTGTTGGAGATTGCTATGCAGTTATTTATAAAGGAGATAATTCAAAAGGTATTGTTAAAACAATTGAAATAGATTCAGATGGAAATATCATTGGAAATTTACAAAGCCTAGAATTTTCTTCGAGTCTAATTGGAGATATTGAAATTATTAAAATTAACGGTTGGCCAAATAAATTCGTAATAACCTATACAAGAAACTCTGATAATCTTGGTTGCGTATCCATAATTGAAATCGACTCTACAAATGGAATTATTACAGAACTAATGGATCAGGATATTGACAATTCACTTTCAGAGCATATGAAACAAATAGATATAGTTCATGTTATTGGTAATTATTATGCGTTGGCATATCTTGGCACAGGCTCAGATGGGTATATTTTAACTTTGGAAATAAAGGATGATGGAGGATGGCAAATCAACACAATAAATAATATCAATCACGACTCTTATGATGGACAATTTCCAGACATTGTTAAAATAAGTTGGGATGGAATTGAAGGAGAGGGAATATTTGCAATTGCTTACGGCTCATCAGCAAATGAACAATATAGTGAGGTAATTGGCCAAGTCAAAACTATAAAAATAAATGATCAGGGAATTATTACAACTGTTTTTCCTCATTCAAATAATAAAATTATAATCGAAGCTTTAATTGATAGGTTTTATTCTCCTCAATTATTTCATTTAGGTGGAGAGTATTATGGGGTTTTTTATAAACGTTCTGAGCCGGATAATTATCCTAGATATTTACGTTTGAGAACTATAACTATAAATGCAGCAGGCGAGATTACTGATTTAAGCGATAGCGGTACAGATGTTCAACTATCTGATTCATATTGTGATGCCCACTGTGTTAATTTTTTAAGTAATTATGGATCTGACGGATGCTTGTTTTCTATTGTGCATAATGGATATGGTAACTCCGGATATTTAAAAACAATTAGAATAAAAAATGGAAAAATAATGAAAGGGTTACAAGATGAATTTGGGGAACACCAAAACAATGATGTGGATATACATGATCTAGGTCTAATTAGGGCGTGGGAAACAAAAATAGAGAGAGTAATTTCTAATGAAAATATTTTTGCAATTTTTTATAAGGGGGAAAATGATGATGGATACGTAGTTACAGTTGAAACAGATTTATCAGGGCAAATAACTAATATTATAGATATTTTTGAATTTGAACCCTTTCAAGCATTTTATATTAATCTATTAAAAATTTCAGAGAATGAAGCAGGACAATATTCAATTTTTGCAGTATCTTATCTTAATAATTCGGCCACCTGGATTAATACAATAAAAATAAATTATGATGGAACAATTGACAGTGAATATGAAGATGATACTAACAAATATAGAATATATATTTATGAGGATGATAGAGATACCGAATATGACTCAGTAATTAGACATTTTAAAAATGAAATATACATGACATACTCTGCAGATCTAATATCTTGGGGTCCAAAAAGAACAAGAGGATATTTAAAAACAATTGAAATAGATCAACTTACAGGCGAAATTAGGGAAATTAGCAGCATTTCACCATCAGATAGTGAATTTAAACTTGAGAATGTTTTTAGCGGACATTGTGATATGGCGTATCTAGGTAATAATCTATTTGCTATATGTTATAAAGGAGATCAAGACGAAGAAGAGTATGTTGGTTATTTGGCCACTGTTTATGTTCATGATAATGGGACCATAGATGAAGGTTCTCTTAATAGGATAGAATTTGATTCCACATATGCAGATAGAATTAATATGCTAAAGATTAATGAAAATATTGTGGCAATTTGCTATGAGAACAAATATGGTGAATCTCTTGATAACGGTATGTTAAGAACCTTTTATATTAATAATGATCCTACAAATCCTGAAACTTTTGGCACAATTATATCCACACCTGTAGATGAACTCAGATACAGCTCAATTGTTAGGACTCTAGATTTTGAACACCTTTTTGATGATATTTATTTAATTACGTATTCTGGAAATGGATATGATGCATATATTTGTACTCTAAGGATAGGCTCAGACGGTAGTTTAAGTGACAGAGTTAAAAGCGTCTATGAATATCACGGCTCCTACACTTCTGTTTATTTTGACATATCTCCTACAAATGTTCAGAACTTTCCAGAAAAAGAAGAAAATTTAGTTATATCATTTGCAGGTAACACTTATTTTTTATCTCTTCAGACATTAAATATTAGTTTCAATTCAAAAAAAGAGAGAATTTTAGAGAAAGATGGAGCATGGGGAATTTATGCTGATGAAAAAATTTTGTATTTCTACATTAATAGCGCTGATTTCAATATAAGCTTTAATGATATAAACTCTACAATTACTGAACCTTCGAAAAAATGGGGTTTTGACAAATGGAATCATTTTGCGATGATATATTATAGGAATAGTCATGGTTTTGTTGACACCCTAAAATTCTTTGTTAATGGTGTAGATGTATTTAGCGAACAAAATGTGTTAAATGGAGAGGATATTTTTACAAAACCTGTTGATTTAAATATAGGTAGGTATAATTGCGTTTTGGATAAAACAGTTTTATATTCTATCGCAAAAAATCCAACGTGGGTGCAACTTCATTCAGACCCTATTGAAGTTGATATAATTTAAAATAGTAAAAAATGATAACGGTGTTGATGGTGAGGAAGAATAAATTAAATATTAAAAAAAATGAAAATGCAGTTGCAGGTATTGTTGTGACTGTAATGATTGTTGGACTTATTATTGCTGTCATATCTATTATTCAAACTATTTATGTGCCAAAATGGATGCAACAAAGAGAAGCAGAACATATGGATCAAGTAGGTACTCAATTTGCCATGATTAAAAACGCTATTGACACGCAAGTTCTTGTTGAAAAGGAGACTGCCATTTCAACACCAATTACACTCGGTAGTAAAGAACTTCCATTTTTAGTTTCAAGTAAAGCTTTTGGGGATATTTCAATCATAGAAAATAAATTTTCAATACTAATTGAACTTGATGATAGCTCTCTTAAATTATATGACTCATCTATATTGAAATATAATTCGGAAAATTCATACTATCTTGATCAAACATTTGTTTATGAATCTGGTTCTATCATTTTAAGCCAATCCCAAGGTAATGTAATGTCCTGTTTTCCGAGTTTTATTATAAATGAAGTCAATGGAAATTTGTATAATTTTTCTTTTAATTTTATAGAACTTGAACTGGCGGGAGGAAAAGAATCTGTAAGCGGATATGGTTCATACCCAATAAGAACACAATGGATTAATAATCAAGAAGAAAATCACGAAACAGTTAATAAGATTAAAATTTCAACCGATTATCCTCATGTTTGGAAAAATTATCTAATGGGAATTTTCGAACCGATTGGTATATCAGGTAGTAAATGTGTTTACAATATCATAGATGAAGAAGGTGCTTTAGAAATTGATTTTGATACCTCTGAAATAACAGTAGATTTGGGAATGATAATATCAAAAGTCGAGGTTCAAATTGCTCCCGGCTGGATAGATTAATTATTAACATCACAACTCCAATTTTTTTTTTAAAATGATATAAAAATTATTTTAAAATACTTTAATCAAAAAGTTTAGATTTACTTTGAACCATATAACAAAAAATAAATCATATTTGATTTGTTTAATTAAAAACTGATAATTTTAGGCCATATTATAAAAAAGAATGCCTTTTAGAAATATAAAAAGATATATAAATATAACATTAATTACAGAGATAAGAGGTTGGAGGGGATGACATCCACTTATTTAGGTTGCATGATTTTTTTCTATTAAAACTTAAAATTTATTTTTTTAAATATTATAATCTATTTTTGAGTCTAAGAGGTGTCTAATGCCTCTTATTAGAAAAACAAGAGTTTCTGGAAGCAGCATAGTTGTTACAATTCCAAGCCAACTAGCAAAGGCCTATGATATTTTTGATGGAGAAGAGCTTGAAATTATACCATTGGGATATGGGCAGCTAATGCTTAGAAAAAAGATACTGGTGGAGGAACAAATTGAATAAGAAAGTAGCAATAATAGCAATAGCACTTGTTGCATGCATTATTCTTGGAGGATTGAACAATACTTTCTTATTTACAACCCAATACTTGGACACTAGAGCTGGATATGAATATGACTTAGGTGAACCAGCATCTTGGTGGGATTGTAATTGGTCTTACTGTAAAAAAATTATCATCGATCACGATCTTGTTGAATCTGACCAAAGTTATTTTCCGATATTAATTTATAATAATTCAGATACAGACTTAAGAGATTATGCCCAAGATGATGGTGACGATATTGTTTTTGTAGATTCCAGCAATCTTAGTCAATATGACCATGAACTCGAAAAATTTGATGGGTCGACAGGTGAGATCGTTGCTTGGGTTGAACTAATATCAATAGATTCTGATGAAGACACAATACTATATATGTATTATGGAAATCCAGATTGTGAAAATCAACAAAATATAACTTCAACTTGGAATGATAATTATAAATTAGTGCAGCATCTAAATGAAAGTTCCGGAGTGCATTATGATTCAACGGCAAATTACAATAACGGGACTGTTAGCGGATCTATAACTCAAGGAACTACAGAAGCTGGACTCCCTCAAATGGATGGTTTAGATTTTTTTAGTGATGGTTCAGGGGTAATTGATTTTGGTACTGATAATAGTCTTGCTCCAAATAGTTTTACTTTAGAAGCGTGGGTTAAAGACCCACCAATTCACTTATTAAATCAAAATAATAAACCAAAAATTATAGACAAAAGAGATGAAAAAGTTGTATTATCCTCAGTAAATTCCCTTTGTTTGTCTAGAAAGATTTCGGGCTATAATACTAATTTGATTTTTGTAGCATTATATTCTGATGGTGTTGAAATTAATGACTTAATATTAAATAATAATTCGATTTATTCTGGAAAATATTTAAAAAATAATCCTTCTAATCATTATGAAAAAAGTATTGAAAACATAAGACAAAAACTACCAAAGGATTTAAAAAAATTGAATTTTCTAGCTTATTCAGGGCCATTTGTTATTAAAAATAATTCAGAAATAAATATAATTGCAAAACAAAATAAATCAAACTTAAATGAAAGTGGAAATATTAGTTATTTATTAATATCAGATGATGGCTCATTTGATTTTGAATGTACTACTCATTGGAAAAACATAATTAATTTTTTTAAACCTCCATATTTTTTATATGATTTTATAAATCAATTATTGGGAAAACAAACATTTAATAAAAAAGATGATAAAAAAAATTCTGAAAAATATCAAATTCCTTTTAAAAATGTTTACCATGCCTTAGAAAAAGAAGAGAAAACAAGAGTTATTTTAAAGACAAATTGGGATGAAAATGATTATGTACAAAACTATTCTTATCTTGAAAATATTGGCTTTAAAAACGATGCTAGATTAGAATCAAAAGGAATTTTATCTGGAGAAATTGAATCAAATGTTTTAGAACAAATGCTAAATCAAATAAAAATTGAAGATATATATTTGGATAATCATTATGAACTTTTGTTAAATGAAAGCCTGCCAATTATTAAATATAACCAAACATTTGAGACTTTTGGACTCACCGGTAAAGGTATTAAGGTTTGTTTACTAGACACAGGAGTAGACTCCTCGGTTGTTAATTACAGCTATGGTTATGATTTTGTAAATTATGATGATGAACCATTCGATGATCATGGCCATGGAACAAGAGTAGCTTCAATTTTAAAAAGTGTTGCACCAGATATTGATCTTATCGTGGCTAAAGTTATCGACAGTAGTGGTTCAGGTTATGAGTCAGATGTTTTAGAAGGCCTTTATTATTGTTTAGAACAAGACCCCGACATTATTTTGTTTAGCATAGGAACAACAGACGGCTGTCTGGGTTTTTGCGATGAAAATCTTGTTGCAAGCATATGTAATCAGGCAGTTGGAGAGAATATTTTTATAATAGCCGCAGCGGGAAATGGTGGTAGTACGCATCTAGTTTCTCCAGCCTGTGGTTCAAATGTTTTTTCGGTCGGATCAACTAACGATTTTGATGATATCGCCGATTTTTCAAATGTAAATCCAACACTCGATTTGTTTGCTCCTGGTGTATATATTCATACTGAGGCAGGTAGTGGAAGCGGCACTTCTTTAAGTGCTCCCTTTGTTGCAGGGGCATCAGCTCTTTTGTTAGAAAACGAGTTTTTAAACCCTATTGATTTAAAATACAGATTGAGAAGTACAGGAAATCCCATATATTACATTTATAACCAAAGTTTGAAAATTAATATCTCAAGATTGGATATTTATAATGCTGTTACAAACAACAAAACAGTTGAGCCTTACGATTACTCATATTGGTTTCAGGACGATATCACTACTTTAAATTATACAATACTTGAAACTGAAACATTTTACTTTAATGAATACAATTCAAAGGAAAGATGGGAATCAAATCCAGAAAATATGGTTGATGAGGAAATTGAAAGTTTTGCAAATTCCAGAACCAATGGTCAAGTTCAATTTCTCAATAGTAACAATTGTGGGTACTCTGGTTCTGCAAACATTTCAAAAATAGAGTTGAGAGCATGTGGATATTATAGCAGTGATGGCGACATAATACTAAGACCAATCAAAGCTGGCAGTGGCGATGGAGACAACCATCAAATTGGTATCACTGTTCTACCCGGGTGGTCTGACTGGATTGATATAACTACTGATTGGGGGAATCAAACATGGAGTTGGTCAGATATTGAATCTCTGGATTGTGATGTAGAAGCAACAGATATTTTTAGAGGTCAAGTTTTTTGTTCATATGTACAAATGCGCGTTACATATAATATACCTCCAGATTTTTCATCTGTAAACCCAGAAGATGGTTCAATAAATGTTCCTTTAAATACTACTGATTTTAATATAAATATTGAAGATCCTGAAGGGGATGGATTTTATTGGCAGGTTAAAACAAGTCCTTATGTTGGTAATGAATCATCTAGAAATACAAGCCAAGCTAATGGCACATATTCATGTGAACTTAATGGCCTAAAACCGGATACGACATACACTGTATTTGTAAATGCAACTGATTCTGGAAGTAATATATGGACAAATGAAACCTACACTTTTAAAACTGAGTCAATACAGCTACTTAATTGTAGTACAAATAAAAGTTTCTATAAAAATTCAGAAACTATTTATTTTGAAGCTTGGGCGATAGCAAGTAATGCTACAAATGTAACTTTACTAATTGCAAATAGTACAAGTAATCTAACTTTAGCAAATTATACAAATAGAAACAGTTGCATAGCAAATTCATCTAATATATCTGTTGAAACAAGTCCTTTTAGAATAAATTGCTCATTGAATGCATCAGAAGATTCTGTTTGGTATGCAAAGTTATGTGATGATGAGGGAAGAATTAGTTATTTTGTTGAAAATACCACTTTATGGAACAAAACCTACAATGGAGGTTATTATACTGGGTTGGATAGATTGGAAGGAATATGTGTCAACTCTCAAGACGATGTATTTGCTGTTGGTGATGGCTATAGATTAAATGGTACAACTACTTATTCAGACTATTGGGTAATGAAATTTAATAAAGAAGGCGATAGAGAATGGAATAAAACATTTCAAGGGGGTGATATGTCTGATAGCGCCCAAGGAGTTGGCTATGATTCAAATGATAATGTATATGTTGTTGGATATGGGCATGATCTAAATTCGTCAGAATCATCTACTGACTGGTGGATAATGAAATTTAATGGTTCTACCGGAGTGAGAGAATGGAATAAAACATACAATGGCGGTAACAATGCAGGTTCTGATTCAGCCAATTCTATTGCTATTGATTCTAATGATAATATTTATATTGCTGGCTATGGGCAGAACCTAAATTCCTCCTCATCTGTTGCCGACTGGTGGATAATGAAATTTAATGGTTCTACCGGAGTGAGAGAATGGAATAAAACATACAATGGCGGAGAGGTAAATGGCAATGACTATGCGCGAGGAATTGCAATCGATTCTGATGACAATGTTTATTTAACGGGTAATGGAATGGATCTAAATAACACAGATTCAGATAGCGATTTATGGATTATGAAATTTAATGGCTCAACCGGTGCTCGAGAATGGAATAAAACATATAATAGTGGTTACAGCGATAGAGGCTATTCTATATCATTTGATTCTAACAATAAGGTCTATTTTTGTGGTTTTGGGTATCATATGAATTCTACTTCAAGTTATCAAGATTGGTGGATAATGAGATTTAATATTAGTACTGGCGCTCGAGAGTGGAATAAAACATTTCAAGGAGGAGCAAACGGGGCGGCTAGTGAAGATTGGCTTTTTGATATTGATGTTGACTCTGCAGACAATATTTATGCTGTTGGGCGAGGTGAAGATATTGTAAATGAAACAACTCAATCAGACTTATGGTTAATGATTTTTGATAACAATGGAGATAGACTAATTAATAAAACCTTTAATGGAGGAGATCCTAGCGGGGATGATTGTACTTATTCTAGTAGTTTAGAATTTGACTCAGAAGGTAATTTTTATATTGGCACTCGTGGGTATAATTTAAACAATTCAGATTCAAGAGATGACTGGTGGCTTAAAAGATTTGATGTTATTAAAGGCGAGTTTAAAGTAGATTCTAAAGAGCCAAATATTAGTTTTATTAGTCCAACACCTGAAAACAATTCATATACAAACGATACATGGATTCATGTAAATCTTTCTACATATGATGTTTACCAACATTATTCTTTTATTGATTTTGATAAATCTTGTGTTTTATGGCTAAAAATGGACGATATTAATGATACCAGCGATCCCCAAGATTCTAGTTCTTATAATCATCATAGCCTTAAATACAACGATGCTGTCCAAAACGACGTTGGCATTTTTGGCAAGAGTTTTCATTTTGATGGAGATAATGATTATGTTGAAACTCCTGTTTCAGCAAATTTCAAAGTAGATTCAACTCAAGAAATGACTTGGTCCTTTTGGGTTTATTTGTATGAAACTGGTACCGACTATTGTCTAATAGATAAAGGAAATTTTGGCAGTGAAGGATATGCGTTTTCCCTTGATGGTGGAAATATAGTTTTTATTGAATACCAAGATGGAGGATATGTTGATGGTCCCGAGCTATCATCGGGTGGTTGGAATCACATAGCAGCAACATATGATAATGGAGACGTAAATCTATATTTTAATGGAACCTTTCAAAATTCAGATAGTGTAACTGAAATTACAGATTCGTCCTCTTCTGTATATCTTGGCATAGAAAATTCTCACGAATATGGTTGGGCAGATTTTTATGGGAAAATGGATGAGGTTTTAATTTTCAATAGAGTTCTTTCAGCAGATGAAATCGCATCTTTATACAATTCTTCAGCAAATCAATGTGAAAGAAATTTTACAGGATTATCTGATGGAGTTCATAATTTCACTGGTTATGACCCAGACAGAGCAGGCAACTCTAATCAGACTGGGACAAGAAATGTAACAGTTGATACAATAGATCCAAATGTAAACTTTATTGATCCAACTCCAGAAAACGATACTTATTTAAATCAAACTTGGGCAAATATTAGTTTAAATACTAATGACACAAACCAACATTACAGTTTTGTAGATTTTAATAACTCATTGCTTGGCTGGTGGAGAATGGATGATGTCAATTCAACAGGTGAAGGTGCAACCGTGTATGATGAGTCGATTAATAATAACGAGGGTGTAGCAAATAATAATGCTAATCAAACTGAAAACGGTTATTTTGGGGATGGATTTTATTTTGATGGAGATGATGATTATATTAAAGTAAATTCATCAGATTCATTAAACGAGTCAAACAATGGAGATACTACCGTAAATGTATGGTATAGAAAAGATGATGTAGTGGATAGTTACTATCAACTTTATACACCTGATTTTGCATCAGATAATAACACATGGCATATGGTGACAGTTATTTATCACAATGATGATAATAACAATGTTACTCTGTATTATGATGGTAACTATCTTGGATCCCATGATATGGAAACAAAGTTTGCTGATATTGAAAACGGTTTTGACCTTTATATGGGTGGACTTTATACAACTCAATTATATTATGATTTTAATGGTACGATTGATGAGTTTTTATTGTTTAAAAGAGCCTTAAATTCAAGCGAGATAAAATCACTATATAATTCAACGGTAAACCAGTATAATAATAATTTTACAGGACTTTCAGATGGAGAGCATAACTTTACTGGTTATGCTGTAGACAGAGCAGGAAATAAAAATCAAACCGAAAAAAGAAACGTTTTTATTGATTCCCAAAAACCTAATATCAGTTTTATAGATCCAACATTATCAAATGATACACATAAAAACACCACTTATGTAAATGTTAATATATCTTCAAGTGATGAAAACCAGCATTATACTTTCCTAGATTTCAATGAATCACTTCAATTATGGATGAGAATGGATGAGGCAAGTAGCTCTGGAGAAGGCGCAACAGTTTATGACGAATCCACTCATTCAAATGATGGAATAGCTTTTGCAAATGCAAATCAAACAGATAAAGGCAAATATGGCAAAGGTTTTTCTTTTGACGGACAAAATGATTGTATTAATCTAGGCTCAAATCCAATTCTTGCAAATAGTGATAATTACACCATATCTTTATGGTTTAACACAACCGTTGCAAGATCTGGAACTGATTCCATCTATTATGAAAAATCAGGCGGAATAGATTGGCTTTATTTATATCATATACCTAATACAGGTTATATTTGGTTCCAACATACAAGCGGGGGCGTTTGTTCAATGAGTGCCGATATCAATGCAAATAATGGAGAATGGCATCATGTTGTTGTTGCCAGAAACGGTTCCTTTTTTGAAATCTTTCATAATGGCATTTCTGTTGCTAGTGATACTGCATCGGTAGGAGATATGCTTTCTTTTACTAACTCATCAATTGGAGGCGATTTGGGAGGCAGCACTAATAGTTTTGATGGAACCATGGATGAAGTATTACTTTTCAATAGAACTTTATCCTTAAACGAAATTAAATCAGTATATAACTCAACAGTTAACCAATATGATGCAAATATGACTGGACTTATAGATAAGAGTTACAACTATACGGGTTATGCTATAGATAGTGCAGGAAGTATTAATCAGACAGAAAAAAGAGTTGTTACTGTAGATACGATAAATCCAGCTGTAGCATTTAATGACTCGATAACACCAATAAATGGATCACAATCTGGGGATTCTTTTATAACTGTAGGTCTTAACACAAGTGATGCAAATCAGCATTATAGCTTCGTTGATTTTAATGAATCTTGCATTTTATGGATGCGAATGGATGATATCAACTCAACTGGAGACCCTCAAGATTTGAGTAGTTATAACCATCATGGCGAGATATCCAATAATGCAATTCAAAATTTATCTGGTTATTTTGGTAAATCTTTTTATTTTGATGGATCTAGTGCTGTCAGATTAACAGAATCTTCAATTTTAGATTTTAATAATACAAATGATCTAAGTGTCTCAGCTTGGATAAATTCTGAGAATGTATATCCTCTAAAAGGTATAGTGACACAAAATTCATTTGGTGGCTTTTCATTTACGGTTAACAACAGTCATATAAATTTATTTTCTGCTACTAATTGGAAAGGAAAATCTAATAGAACAATTCAAAATAATACTTGGACACATGTTGCTTTTAATTATAGTAATGGAGATTTTACATTTTTTATAAATGGTGAGCCCTCAGGCAGCGGATCAGGTGTTTTTTCAAATAGTACAGCTAGATGGGATATTGGAGATTGGCTAGGAACATATTTGTTTAAAGGTAGAATTGACGAAGTACTGATGTTTAACCGCTCATTAACTGAATTAGAGATGAAGTCTTTGTATAATTCTTCTTCTAATCAATACCAACATAATTTTACAAGTCTACCAGAAGGCAACTATACTTTTACTGGATATGGTGCCGATCGAGCAGGAAATAAAAATCAAACAGAACAAAGATGGAGAAATATCTCTTACATCTCACCAACAGTCATTACTACTGAAGCAACCGGTATTGAAGAAAATAATGCAACTATGAGAGGTACACTTGAGGAAGATGGCGGAGAGGCTTGTACTGTTAGATTTGAATATGGATATGATACTTCATATGGAGATAACACAACAAATCAAACAATAAATGAAGGTGAAGATTTTTTTATAAACGAGTCAGGTCTTAGGGAAGGCACACTTTACCACTATAGAGCTTATGCAGAAAATTCTGTTGGTGATGATGTTGGAGATGACATGCAATTTTTAACAAAACCCAGACAACCAGATAATTTTATGGCTTCAGCCTGGAATCAAAGCTATAATCAAATAAATTTAACATGGTATGTAGGCGATGGGGCGAATAGGACAGTTATTGTAAGAAATAGAGGATCCTACCCTACAGATTTGACTGATGGAGTTTTGGTTTATAACAATACAGGTAATTCATACAATGATGATGATTTAAGCCCAGGAGTTATATATTATTATAGAGCATGGTCTTACTCTAATTGGTCTTATAATTCAACTCTTTACCAACAATGGTCAGATGATAATGCCAGTGATGATGAACAAACTTTTAAGCTGAATTTAATAAATTGTAGTACAGATTCAAGAAACTATGTAAATGGAACCACTGCTACATTTACTGCATGGATTAATGCTACAATTGGAGATACAGTTGCTCTTCTTATAGCAAATAGCACTGAAAATCTAAATAGTGCAAATTACACAAATAGAAACAGTTGCATTTCAAACTCTTCAAATATAACAATTACATCACAACCTCAACAAATAATCTCAACTATGACTGCAAATAATGATTTAACATGGTATGCAAAGGCATATAGTGTTTTAGAGCACTGGGATTATATTAAAGAAAATACAACTGCTTGGAATAAAACATATCATTCTCAGGGAAATGATTATGCAAATTCAGTTGCTTTTGATTCAAATGATAATGTATATGTTGCAGGCCATGGAACTGATTTAAATCATAGTCTATCAAATACTGATTGGTGGATAATGAGATTTAATGGGTCGACAGGAATAAGAGAGTGGAATAAGACATACAATGGCGGTGGAACAAGTCTTTATGGAGATGATTACGCCAATTCAGTTGCTGTTGATTCAAATGATAATGTCTATGTGGTTGGAAGAGGAGACGCTATAAATCAAACTACATCTGGAAATAAAGATATGTGGATAATGAAATTTAATGGCTCCACGGGTGTTAGAGAATGGAATAAAACCTATTCTTCAGGCGAATACTCTATGGCCGAAAGTGTAGCTGTTGATTCAAACGATAATGTATATGTGGTTGGGAGTGGAAGAAATTTAAATCATAGTGATTCTGGTGATGATTGGTGGATAATGAAATTTAATGGCTCCACGGGTGTTAGAGAATGGAATAAAACATATAATGGTGGTGGAACAGGCCTTAAATTTGGAATCGACTCAGCCAATTCAGTTGCTGTTGATTCAAATGATAATGTCTATATTGTTGGTTATGGGTCTACTTTAAATGGATCATCAAATACTGATTGGTGGATAATGAAATTCAATGGCTCCACAGGAGTAAGAGATTGGAACAAAACATATAATGCAAATTCTTCTGAACAGGCATATTCAGTTTCTATAGATTCAAATGATAATGTTTATGTGGTTGGCAAAGCTACTAATCTTAATTATAGTAGCTCTGGATTTGACTGGTGGTTTATGAAATTTAATGGCTCCACAGGAGTAAGAGATTGGAACAAAACATATGATGTGATATCAACCTCAGTTACATATCCAGAATCAGTTACAGTGGATTTAGACAACAACATTTTTATTGCAGGATATGGAACTGATTTAAACGGAACAGCTTCTGGATATGATTGGTTAGTTAAAAAGATAAATAAGTCGGGAAATGAAGACAGTTCTGAGTGGAATATTTCAATTGACAGTAATCTGGCTCATGATAGACTTTATTGTGTTAATACAGATTCAAACAATAACATTTATTTGACAGGAAATGGATATGATCTTAACTCCTCTACTACTGGTTACGATTGGTGGATTAAAAAGTTCGAATATATAAAAAATAATTATACTGTTTCGCTTTCTTTTCCAAATGTAACCACAAATGAATCAACTGGTGTTGAAGAATATAATGCAACGCTTCATGGTTATTTATTAGATAATGGTGGCGAGATTTGTACTGTTAGATTTGAGTATGGAACAACAACTTCTTACGGAACAAATACAACAAATCAAACTGCAACAAAAGGTGAGGAGTTCTCTCAAAATACAGGGATTGCTAGCTTAGTAGATGGTACCCTTTATCACTATCGAGCATATGCAAACAATACAGAAGGGGACGATCATGGAGAAGACATGCAACTTTTAACAAAACCTCTTTGTCCAACCGACTTTAATGCAAATCAGTACAACCAAACTAGTATTAATCTTACCTGGTCAAAACCAATTTTGGAAAATATGAACAATACAATAATTGTAAGAAAAATTGGTTCTTATCCGAGCAATGTAAATGATGGAACAGAAGTTTACAATGATACTGGAACAAGTTATGATGATACTAATCTCGACCAAAAAACTCGTTATTTTTATAGTGCTTGGTCTTATGCATATTGGACTTATAATGGAACATATTTTCAAAAATGGTCTGATGAACAAAAAAATGCAACAGCAGCAACATCAACCCTAAAATTAGTTAACTGTACCACTGATAGAAACATCTATGGTGAGGGCGATACAGCAACGTTTAGCGCATGGATTGATGCTGATATTGGCTCAGACGTTGTTTTATTAATTGCTAGCAATGTATCCAATATAAACAATTGTAATTATACGTCTAGGTCAACAGCTACAACAAATTCAACTAATGTAACAATCACTCAACAACCACAAGAGCTTACCGCTACTATGTCTGCAACTACTAATTTTACATGGTATGCAAAAGCCTGTGATAGTGAAGGACGCTGTAGCTATATGTTTGAAAATACGTCCTGGAATAAATCTTATGATGCAAACGAAGATTCTGATACGATTAGCTCTATTGCAATTGACACATCCAATAATATTTATGTTGCAGGAAATGGAAATGATTTAAACGGTTCATCTGGTGATGACTGGTGGATTAAAAAGTTAAATATTGAAGGAATTGAAGACACAACAAATTGGAACAAATCGTATGATGCTGCAAGCGAGGAAGATGTAATAAATGCAATTGCTGTCGATTCAAGCGATAATCTTTTAGTTGTAGGTTATGGTACAAATTTAAATCATTCATCATCGGGAAATGATTGGTGGATTATGAAATTTGATGGGCCTACAGGAGAAAGACAGTGGAATTTAACATATTCATCATATATAACTCCTGCATATGATAGACCATATTCTGTTGCTATAGATTCAAATAATGATGTCTATGTTGTAGGAATTGGCTATAAATTAAATGGTACTTCTCAACATGACTGGTGGATAATGAAATTTGACGGATCGACAGGTGAGAGGCTATATAATAAATCATATGATTCTGGTATGGCTGCAAATCAAAACGATGTAGCATATTCTGTTGCTGTTGATTCAAACGATAATGTATACGTTGGCGGCTTTGGTAAATATTTACAAGGTGTTACAGTCCAAGATTGGTGGATTAAAAAGTTTGATTCAGATTTAAATGAAGATACAACAAATTGGAATAAATCATATGATTTAGAGGGCTTAGATGATGCAATAAATAGTATTTGTATAGATTCAAACGATTATGTTTATGTAGTTGGTGAGGGAACACGTTCGTTAACCTCACAAGATTGGTGGATAAAAAAATTCCAAAGCGATGGAACTGAAATTACCTTAAATTGGAACAAAACATTTGATGGAGCTTTAGATAATGATGAGCCATTTTATTGTATAAATGATTCAGATAATAATTTGTATGTTGTTGGTAAGGTTACAAATATAAATAACTCGACTTCAGGTTCAGATTGGTTCATAAAAAGATATGATTCTAGTGGAAACGAAGATACTTGGCAATGGAATATTAGTTTTGATGCAACTCAATATTCAGACAGAGCGTATTCTGTAGCGGTTGATTCAAATGATAATGTTTTTATTGTTGGGGATGGAGGTGGGTTAAACGGATCTACAGGCCAAGATTGGTGGATAAAAAAGTTCGAATATATGACTGGTAGTTATAATGTATTAAATGAGTCAAAGGAAATTTTGAAAAAATCAAGGAGTGAATATTCTCTTGAAATCAATCCGGCTGGAAACAGACTATCAGGTTTTGTTGGAGGTACTGAAATTGATGCGCCTATAGATACAGAATGGCATTATGTTACACTTACATTTGGTAGCGGAACCATGAGATTATACAAAGATGGGGTTGAAGTAAATTCCACTTCGGGAGTAAGCATAGGTAGTTGGCAACTTAATTCCGTAAAATCAGGTTTGTATTTGACAGGCCATATGGATGAAATAAGAATATCAAGTTCTGTAAGAAGTTCTGCTTGGATAAATACAACATATCACAATTTAAATGATCCAACAAGTTTTGCAAGATTTGAAAGTCCTTTAGGGGTCCTTTCAACTTGGACTTACAGAAAAAAAATTACAATAAATAGTTCTATGATTGATAATACACTTACAGATTTTCCAGTCCTAGTGTATAATAGTTCAGATATGGATTTATCATCAAATTCATTGTTAACTGGCAATGATATAATATTTATGGACACAACTGAAGATTGGAAAACAGGAACATGGAGAAATAAACTTGCCCATGAAATAGAAAAATTTGATAATTCAACTGGTGAGCTTGTTGCTTGGGTAAAAATTCCAACAGTTTATGGTTCTACTGATACTGAATTTTACATGTATTTTAGTAATGACCTTTGCAATTCAAATAAACAAGATCATGAAGATGTTTGGGATTCAAAATATGTTTTAGTACAGCATCTAAATGGCACGGAAGAATTTTTTGATTCAACATCTTATGATAATGATGGAAGACCCACCAATATTGAAACTAACGACTCTGGAAAGATTAATGGTGCTGTTACTTTTTTAGAGGGTAATGAGTCAAATATTGCATTATCTGAAGAGATTGGAGATTATGAAGACTTAACTGTTAGTTTTTGGGTGTATACTCATACTAAAAATAACTACAGGGCTGTAGCTTTTTCAGGTAAGAGTGGGCCAGATAATTCACAAAAAAATTGGGCGTTTGAGACAAATAATGATGCAGATCAAAAAATGAGGCTTCAGATTTCTGACGGTACTAATAAACAAAATGTTGAATCTTCAAACCCTTTGCCCTTAAATTGTTGGGTTCATTATGCAGGTGTTTTTGATCAAGATGCATCATATATGTATTTTTATACAAATGGAACACAAGTCTCTTCTAGTTTTGTTCCAATTCTAGATGATGTAAATCTTGCTGGTAATGGCTATACAACAATTGGAGCATCTTTTAATCAATCTGATGAATGGGATAGATTTTATGATGGTACTATAGATGAGTTTAGAGTTTCAAATATGCCAAGAAATGCAAGTTGGATAAATGTTAGTTATAAAAATGTTGCATATATAAGTGAATTTTTCTCATTTTCAAATGCTGAGATAATGAATGTTGCACCTGTACAGAGCAATCCAAATCCTTCAGATGAGGGCGAAAATCAAGATGAAAATCCAATGCTTTCAATATTAGTAAATGATACAAACTCAGATTTGATGAATGTAACATTTAGAACCAATGCTTCAGGTTCTTGGCAAGATATCGGAAGTAACAATTCTGTTTCAAATGGAACCTATTACCAGACACCATCAAATATGTCAGAGTTTGATACTACATATTATTGGAGTGTAAATGTTACAGATGGTTTATTATGGACAAATGACACATATAGCTTTTCTACATTATCTTGCCTAATAATTAGACCAAATGGAGAAGGAAATAGTACTGAACTGTCTTATTTTGAATTTGGTCAACCTGGAGATAATTGGAAATACGTAGATGAAGAAATTCAAAATGAAAATAATGATTATGTATATACAGAAAATGTTACAGATTATCTCACAGATGTTTATAATCTTACAGATCATACAGATGAGACGGGCCAAATATCAAAGATAATTGTCAATAGTTATTGTACAGCTTGGGGAGATTTTGATCCTTTAGGTACTGCTGAAAATAATTGCAAATCAATAATTCTATATCATGGAACCTACTATGACGGAACTGCTCAAAACTTAAGCTATTCAGGTGTTGGTATCACATATTATGATAAATATAACGATACTTTTGAACAAAATCCGTATACTGGATCAAAATGGACTTGGGAGGATATTGATGTGTTACAAGCAGGCATTTCTTTAATAGGCGATCAATATCCTTGGTCAAGGTGTACTCAAGTTTATGTTGAAGTAGTTTATGAAGAAGAATAAAAAATCTTTAAAAAACTAAAATCTTATCAAATAAATTAACTAAATAAAATTGAAAAATATTAAAAATGGAAATTAGGATGATTTGATTCATCTTACATTTTCCAAATATCTTTTTGATATTTCCTCTAATCTTTTTTTCTAATTGTTTAAACAAACTTGTAAAAAAGGATTTAATGATATTTAATCTAATTTAAATTATTATGATGATTCCAAATAAAATAATTTTATTCTATTTTTTTATTCGATATAACTCAAAAGATTCGATACT
The DNA here is from genome assembly GCA_964618505.1 of uncultured Thermoplasmatales archaeon. GTDB lineage: Archaea > Thermoplasmatota > E2 > DHVEG-1 > DHVEG-1 > CAZUBH01. The sequence goes on from CAZUBH010000020.1 coordinate 37,412, forward strand.
AATCAAATAATCTATTTAAATTATATTTTAAGTAACATATAATTAAGATAAATATAGGGGAAAACTTATGAAGAAATTATTAAGTTTGATAGTAATAATGCTATTGATCGCTACAACTTTATCTGTAGCAGGGACTGTAAGTGCAAATTGGTCTATGTACCGTAACAACCCTGAGAGAACAGGAAAAACTTTGGAAGATGGGCCAAATTCAAACAATTTATTGTGGTCATATGATATGCCGGGCTGGATAACATCGTCTCCAGTAGTTGTTGATGGAATGACCTACATTGGTGGGTCGGCTGATAGAGTAGAAGCAATTAACCCTGATGGAACCCTTAAATGGAGCTTTGATACTGGAACGGGGGAGGTTCTATCTACACCGGCTATTTCAGATGGAAAGGTTGTTTTTGGATCAAGATTTGATAAGATTTATTGTGTAGACGCAGAAACCGGAAATGAAAATTGGAATAAACCTGTTGGAGATTGGGCAGATACCTCGCCAGTAATCGTAAATAACCATGTTTACATAGCAGCAAATCCTGGTGTACTTTACTGTCTTAATCTAACTGATGGAACAGAAGTATGGTCAACTTCGGGTGTTGATAGTCTATGTTCACCTGCTGTTTCTAATGGCAAGGTTTACATCGGTGGCAATTTTGACGGCATGTTTCACTGCTATGATGCAGCAACAGGCATGCTAGAATATAGTATAAATATTGCATTAGATCCTTTTGATCTACCAGGTATATCAAAAACTATAGCAATTGATGGAGATTATGCATATTTTGGAATTTATGGTTTTGCCACATATTTTGCTGTTTTTTGCTTAGATCTTGCAAGTCAAGATGTTGAATGGACATATTCTACGCCAAATGCAGTATCAACAGCAGCGGCTATTGATGACAATAACGTGTACATAGCTTATGATGCAGCATGGCCCGATACAGATGGAACTCTTGTGTGTCTTGATAAAACAAACGGAGATTTTGTATGGAGTTTTTCAACACCAGAAAAAATAGCATCTAGCCCTTCCGTTGCTAATGGTAATGTGTACTTTGGTTCAAATGATAATTTCACTTATTGTTTAGACCTATTAGATGGAACAGAAATTTGGTCATATGACTGTGGAGCAGATGTAACAACTTCACCAGCAATTACAAATGATAACTTGTACGTAGGTTCGTATAAAAATGGTATGCTCTATTGCTTTGGCGAGACACCAAATCAACCACCAGAAATACCAGCAACACCTTCAGGGCCAACAGAGGGAGAACC
>CAZUBH010000021.1:0-37791 GCA_964618505.1 uncultured Thermoplasmatales archaeon
TTTATATGGACGGAATACAATAACTACTATTTGAGTTTTGAGACAACGTCGTATTATATACATAAAAGTAGTATGAAAAATATATATATTTTATGATTCTTTAATAAAAAGAAAGAGAAATAATTACTGATTTTTCTGTTTAAATTCTTCTAAGAAGTCAGCCAAAGCCTCGACACCTTCTACAGGCATTGCATTGTAAATCGATGCTCTCATCCCTCCAACAGATCTATGACCTTTAAGACCAACAAATCCATTTTCAAGACCTTCTTTAACACACTTTTCTTCAAGTTCAGGATTTTCTAAGTTGAAAGTTACATTCATAAGCGATCTTGAATCTTTTTTGGCATGCCCTTTGTAAAAGCCATTTGATTTATCAATTAAATCATATAATATTTTGGCTTTTTTTCTGTTTCTTTTCTCTATTTCTGCAACTCCGCCTATCTCTTTTAGCCATTCTAATGAAAGTTTGCACATGTAAATCGCCCAAACAGGACCTGTATTAAATAAAGAATCTTTTTCTACATGCGTTTTCCACTTTTGCATGGTCGGTGTTTGTTCAGGGACTCTGTCTATAAGATCTTCCCTAACAATTAAAAGTGTTGCACCAGCAGGACCTATGTTTTTCTGGGCACCCGCATATATTACACCAAACTTTTTCGGATCAATTGATTTATCAAAAATATGTGAGGACATATCACATGCAAGAGGGACATTACTTGGGACTTTTGGCCAATTGTGATACTCCGTTCCATAAATTGTATTGTTTCCAGTTATGTGAGCAAAAGCCGCGTCTTCACTAAAATATATATCTTTTGGTATGTAAGAAAATTTTTCATTTTCTGAGCTTGCGACAACATCAACATCTCCATAAAAACTTGCTTCTTTAATTGCTTTTTTTGACCATACTCCTGTGTTTACATATTGCATTTTTTTTCCTTTTATTTGCAAGTTTAAAGGAACCATGAAAAACTGTGATGAAGCTCCACCTTGAAGCCATAATACTTTGTAATCATCTGGAAGTTTCATATGCTCTCTAACAAGATTTGAAGCATCGGCATGAACCTTTGCATAATCTTTAGAACGATGGGAAATTTCCATTATCGACATGCCAGTTTTGTTAAAATTTAATAATTCCTCTTGTGCTTTTTTTAGTACAGGCTTTGGAAGTGTGGCAGGGCCTGCGTAAAAATTGTAGACTTTCTTTGCCATAATAATCACCCTTATTTGAGGCACAGTATAATAAAAATGAATTTAAAGAATTCGGAGGAGGATTTATAGAATTTTTCTTGTAAAAGTTAGATATCCCGTGTGTCCAAGCATCTTAAAACTAGGTCTTGTTCCATGGGGCGAGACAATCATCTCTCTTTGTATGTTTTCAAAAGTTTTAGTTTCGATAAAAGGATGATTTTTAATTTCTTCCACAGTTCGTTCAACCTGAGAAATTAATGGAGAATAAGAACAAAAATATCCTCCAATTCTTAAAGAACTCCAAGCATGCTTAACTGCTTCCCATGGATTGGGAATATCAAGAATTATTACATCAACATCTTTCTCATCAATACCTTTCGTAACATCCTTTTTCTTTGCTTCAACATATTTTTGCAAACCCATTTTTTCAATATTTTTTGTTGCATGCTTGATAAAATCATCTCTAATATCATAAGATATAACCTTTCCATTTGGAGCCACTGCATTAGCCAGAGCGATTGTAAGAGAGCCAGAACCTATACCTGCTTCAATCACAGTATGTCCAGACTCAATTGAACAATTAATTATTATTTGACCGGCATCTCTTGGCAGAATTATTTGTGCCCTTCTTTTTATGCCATGTAACTTATCAAGAATAGAAGGTTGTAAAAGCCAAAATTCTTTACTTCCGATTGTGATTTTGTTACCATAGTTTTTACCCATGATTGTTTTTGGATCAAGTACTCCAATTCCCTTTATTTTATCAGTTTTACCGGATATTTCTACAATATATTTTTTCAAATTAGAGTCTATTAAAACAATAACGTCATTTTCTTTTACAGTTTTCATTTATAATCACCAAAGTCAATAAATGAACCAAAACCTAAATCTTCAAAATCTAGCTGATCAAGCCACTTTTCTTTACAATCACATTTCAGATTTTCAAATAATTCTGTTTTGTTATCTAAGGAAAATTCAGAAATTGCTTTTATAAAATCCTTATCGCACACTTTACAGTTATGTGCACCTCTAATGGATCCTCCCCCAACTATATCACATTTTAAATGAGCATTTGAAATATCTTTACTTTTTCTTAAAATATCAATAACACTCCATAACCAAGCAGGTCTGTATTGCTTTCTTTTGAAAAGATAATCTACAAGTGTATTTCTTTGAACATTGACTGGATTAAAAGAAATTAAGTCTGTCATATTTGCAATTTTATTGACGCTATTAATGCAATCTCTAATAGATTGCTTTTCAGTTAAAAAAGGAGGTTTTATAGTCACATACGTTTTAACCGAAAAGTCATATTTTTTTAGAAGATTTACTGCTTTTTCATAATCTTTAAAACTAAATCCTTTATTTATTGCATTTTCTCTAACAAAATCATCTGCAGATTCAAGCCCTATTCCCACTTCAAATTTAGTAGAACCTATTATCTTATTTATTCCAGATAATGTTTTTTCATTAACAAACTCAGGCCTTGATTCTACCGAAACTTTATCTGTTTTTTCAGATAATTCAGATAAAATTTTATTTCTAACTTTTTCACTAACTTCATTTTTGTCTAGAAAACTACCTGAGTTAAAAATTTTTACAAATCTTTCATTTGAATATCCACTCATCGCAGATTCAAATTGATTTAAAAAATCTTTATCGGTTACATTTTCCCAAGCACTATCATTGAAATAACCACACATACTACATCCAGATTTAAGTGCCCATGAACAACCCCTGGTTTTAAAAATAATTACAAATGTATCTATTATTTCATTGTTTAGAGTGTCTTTTTCAGACCAACACTTTACAGGTTTTGAAAGATTTTTATCTCTAGGTTTAAAGTCCCTTTTTAGGGATTTGCAAAATTGTGCTAGTTCTTGCATGTTTACTTATCTTTCTTTTTGTATTTTATTATTAATACTACTGCTAAAATCGCCAAAAATCCAATAATAACGCTAAATCCTGGAGTAGCTCCAATTGAATATGGCCTTGGAAGAGTTACCTCTGGAGGGTCTTCTCCACCGATCTCAACAGCATCGCTCACGTTAAAATAATATGTAGAGGAGTCAATTATTGCGTTGCTAAACTTTGTTGGATTGTTTGGGAAATAATAAATTACTTCGGCAAATGCCTTTACTGTAACATTTTTATCTTTTACCCATCCTTCATATTTTGGAGAAGTCTCATAATAGTCTTCTGCTTTTGTAACATTTATCTCTTTGCCACCATCAACTGTATAAAAAAACCTGCTGACATCAGATCCTACATCAAATTTTAAATCAGTTGAATAGGTTACTAGAGGCCCAGGTTCTTCTTCAGCACCAAGGGGCTCTGCAAGTTTAATAGCATCATTACTGTATTCAAAAGTGCCTTCTTTTTCAACTGAATGATCATTAACATCAGAAGCAATAAGTTTATATTGAAATTCTCCAGTAAGATTGTCTTTATTTTCATAAACAAGTCTAAATATGTTATTTTCAAAAGTAAAATCAGGAGATACCATCGTATCATCTGGGTAAGTTAATTCAAAATTAATATTTTGTTTTTTAACATCAACATTATCAACTATATATGCAACAATCTCTACAGTTCCACTTACCTCTTGGACACCCGGTAAAACTACTATTTCTACTGCCGGTGCTTCATCATCATAAAAAGGCGGATTTACTAAAACTATCAGTACAATTAGCCAAGTAAAAAAATATGTAGCAAAAGAACCAAACCAACCTTTCCTTCCAAAATCTGTGAGATCTATGTTGAGTCTCACAAATATATATTTTATCCAGGATGCATTAAAAACTCCAAAAAGCATTACAAGCTCCCATCTGAAAACGCTATCTGAAAGAAGCGCCCAGAAGCTAAAAGATATCAAACCTATTAATAATCCAAATGAAAACGAAATAAGCAAAGTTCTTATATTTCTTCTTTCCTTTTTTACAAACTTTTCTTCATCGAATTTGGGCAATTTAAAGTCTAGTTCATCTTCTTCGGTTTTTTCTTTTCTTTTCTTTGCCATGCGCAGTAGGATAATTATTCTTATTTAAAGGTTTTTCCTATTATTAAAACATAGCAATAATAAGAAAAACTATATAATATAATAAACCACTTATAAATATTAATGAATGAAAAGTTTTCAGGATTTAAATCCAATAAAAAACTTATTGCATTTACTATTTTTGTCATGATACTATTTTTAATTAACATTATTGCAGGAATCCTGATTTACTCAGATATTCAAGTGATGAATTCCCCTGAAACAACAGTAGAGGTAAAACTAATAGAAATAAATTCAAATGAAGCAATATTTCAAACAAAAATAGATATTAAAAATACAAACAGTTTTGATTTAATAGTGAGTAATTTACACATAAATGCTATTGCAGATAACACAACAACCATTCTGGAAGTTAATATCGATGGCGGAAAAATAAAAGCAAATGAAAAGGAGATATTTGAATCAACAGAATATATTGAATTTGATGGAGAAGTACCTAAACTAGTAAAAAGTAAAGTAAGCGGAAATATTGGAATAGAATTTTTAGGAATTATAAAAAAGACCATTCCACTCAAAATTAATGTTATAACTGATTTTGGAAATTCAATAAATGAAATATCTGCTCCTATTCTTCACATAACATCAGATATCGAAAAAATATCAGATGATGGTATTAATTTCACATCTGATATTGATATATATAATCCAAATTCTTTTGATTTAGAAATCCAAGATATAAATGTTCAAATCATTACTGAGCAAGATGAAATTGTTGGAAGTATGCAAGTATTTGGGCAAAAAATTCCTGCAAAAACTTCTGAAATTTTAAAAGGAAATGGACAAGTTATAATTGAGGCATTTAATGCAAAAACATTATATGTAGATTTGAGCACCCAGGCAGGTGCAAAGATTGCAGGAATTGAAAAATATATTTCAATTGAATCTGATATAAAAATAAACATGCCAGATTTGACAGAAGTTTTTGATACGTCTTCTCCAACAGATATTTTTATAAAAACAGATATCAGAGCTACCTTAAATGGATTTATGGGAGATGTTTATCTTGATATAATAAATCCAAATAATATTTCACTTGTTTTGAAAGATACTGTAGTCTATTATTATGACGTAAAAGGTGATGATAGAATAGAGTTTGCTAAATGTGATTTAAATGACACCATAGTAGCACCTCAAGAAAGTTTAACTCTACAGGGTGAAATTTCATTGCCGTTTAAAAATATTATATTATCAAAGATCAGTGGAGATTCAGATTGGCTTTTGGTAGTTGTTAGAACAAATATTACAATACCTGGTCTTGATTTTGCAATGTGGGCAGGTGTTGGAGGATATCAAGATTTGCATTTATTAAAATGATTCTAGCAAGCTATAAATAAATACTGTCCATTCTTTTAGGAAATGATGGATAGATACAGAAGACAAATTATTGTTAAAGAATTTGGCGAGAGCTCTCAAGATGCTATTTCAAAAAAAAATGTTTTATTGGTGGGGGGAGGGGGACTTGGAAGTAATGTTTCGGATATTCTTGTTAGAATGGGTATAGGATCCATCGACATAGTGGATTTTGATTCTCTAAATATTACTAATATACATAGGACTTCAATATTTGATGAAGACGATGTAGGGAAAAATAAATCAAAAATACTTGAAGAAAAACTAAGTAAAATCAATCAAGATGTTAAAATAAAATCAATATGTGAAAAAATTAGCAAAGAAAATATCTCAGCTTTAGCAAAAAATGCGGATATCATAGTTGATGCAACAGATAACATGCAAACAAGATATCTAATTAATGATTATTCAATAAAAAATAAAATTCCCTGGGTTTATGGCGGAGTACATTCTACAACGGGCATGGTAATGGGAATTTTTTCAAAAAAGACACCATGTTTGAAATGCCTAAATAATTATTTTATTGATGCTAATAAAGAGCTCCCTGTGTTAGGTAACTTACCTGTCTCAATAGCATCGATACAATGTACCGAAGCATTAAAAATAATACTTGGCAAAAAAACTTCTGGGCTAATTATCTACGATATTTGGAAACAAGATTTTGAAAAGCTAGACATAAAGAAAAATCCAAATTGTAGTTGCTGCAGTAAATTTAAGTTCGAACATTTAGATTAGGAATAAAAATGAAAATAAAAATTAGGTTTATTGGTAGATATAAAGAAATCATTGGTAATGATGAGTTAGAAATTGAAATTAATAATGCAGATACGATATGGGATATTGTAGAAATGCTTATCCAAAAACACCCTCAAATTGAAAAAGATAAAAAATTTATTACAGTTTCAAAAAATAAAGTTTTTGCAAATTTAGATACAAAAATTGATGATGGAGATGTAGTTACTATCACTCCCCCAGTTGTTAGCGGAGGTTAAAAGAAATGAAAAAATCAACCAGGCTTTTACAGTTTCTAATCCTCTTTTTCTTCCTATCTTCTTTTGTTATACAGGTTTCTGGATCATCAGACAAAATTATCATGGATTATTATTGGAATCCCAATTGCGGCTCATGTAAAACAAAGGCAGAAATCATAGATAATGTTTTTGAAAATTTAGATAACAATTCTGAAATCGTGTCTTATACAAAAAAAGATGTTCGAGAAGAGCCATATAAAAGCGAATACAATGACCATTATGAAGAATACGAAATAGGTTGGCCCTTTCTCATTATAAAAGACAATGATAATGAGACCATAATACCTAGTGGCAATATTAATTTTGATTTTGTAAATAAGACGATTAACGATTACATTCAGGGTTTAGAAGTAGAACCATTTGATCCTGATGTTGTTAAATTTGAATTTCTTTTTTGGGATACGTCAATAAACATGAAAGAGTTTTCCCTTCCATTGTTGACAATAGTTCTTGGAGGACTTGATAGTTTTAATCCTTGTGCTTTTTTCATATTGTTTTTCTTAATGAATTTACTTATTCACATGCGCTCAAGAAAAAGAATGCTTATTGTAGGAAGTATTTTCATATTTTTTTCAGGTTTTTTTTATTTTATATTCATGTTTGTATTACTAAACGCATTTATTTTTGCTGATGAACATATAGCAATACTCACAATTGTTGTTGGCGGACTTGCTGTTTTTTTAGGAATTCTTAACATTAAAGATTTCTTCTTTTTCAAAAAAGGAATATCTTTAAGCATACCTGAAAGTAAAAAACCAGGAATTTATAAAAAGATGAGATCTCTTGTTAAAACAACATACCTTCCAGCGGTTATTGGTAGTACGGTTGTACTTGCAATTTCAGTAAATTTTTACGAATTAATTTGCTCTGCGATACTTCCAGCAGCATACATTAGAGCATTAACTTTACATGAACTTTCAGATATGTTGTACTATCAATATATCTTTTTTTACAATGTTGTCTATGTTATTCCACTAATCATCATTGTTTTGGTATTCATATTCACTCTTGGTAGAAGACAACTTTCAGAGTGGCATGGAAGATTACTTAAACTTTTATCTGGAATTATGATATTTTCATTTGGAATATTGCTATTGGTTGATTATACAATCTTAGAAAATATTGTTACACCCATATTATTGTTATTGGTAAGTATAATTCTAACATTTGTAATCTCAACCCTATGGAAAGATTTCAAAGAGACTCCCTGATTTTTTCTAAAACATAACTTTAAAAAACTTTCTTACATGTGCAAATGCTGCAATGATAGTTGTAAAAGAAGAGTGGTGCAAGGGTTGTAAAATTTGTATTGTTAGATGTCCTGTGAGTGCTTTAGAAGAGTCAAAAAATCTAAATAAAATCGGAGTGCGACCACCAAAGCTTAAAAAAAATAACAAATGCAATGAATGCGGACTTTGTGAATTACTGTGTCCAGATCTTGCAATAAAAGTTGTAAAAAAAGATAAAAAATAATGGTTGTAATAAATGGTTTATAAAAAAGATCCAAAACTCATCAGACAGGTTCTGGGTAATAAGATTCAATTTATTTTAGGAGATGTAGGATTTGTTTATGGCGCAATTCTTGCGGGTTGTTCTTTTTTTGGAGGTTATCCAATAACACCAGCAACTGAAATTGCAGAAGAAATGTCTAAAATTCTTCCAAAAATTGGAGGAACTTACATTCAAATGGAAGATGAGATTGGAAGCATTGCATCAGTAATTGGTGCTTCTTGGGGCGGCTCAAAATCAATGACTGCAACATCGAGTCCTGGTTTTTCTTTGATGATGGAAAATTATGGATTTGCAGTTATGACTGAAACACCTTGTGTGATTGTTAATGTTCAAAGATCAGGCCCATCTACTGGTCAGCCCACATTGGGTGCCCAGGGAGACATAATGCAATCACGATGGGGTACACATGGCGATATAGAAGCAATAGTTCTTGCTCCAAGTAATGTTCAAGAGTGCGTGGATTTGACAATTGAAGCCTTTAATTTGTCTGAAAAATACAGACATCCGGTTTGTATAATGGCTGATGGAGAAGTTGGCTATTTTAGAGAAAAAATAGAGATTCCAGATGAAAAAGACTTAAAATTAATAGATAGAAAAACCCCAGCAAAAAATCAAAGATACCAGGAATTTAGGCCAACTGAAAAAGGATCAAATATTCCTTTTTTTCCAACATTTGGAAATGGTTATAGAAGTTATGTAACAGGCCTTACACACGATAAATGTGGACTCCCATCTACTTTTAACAGAAAAGATCATGAAGATTTGATTTTGAGAATATCAAAAAAAATTACCGATAATAGAGAAAAACTTACAAATGTTGAACGATTAAATCTAGAGGATGCAAATATTGCTTTTGTAGCATATGGGGCAACTTCAAGAGCTGCTGAATATGCAATAAACATGGGAAGACAAAAAGGACTAAAAGTAGGTCTTTTGAAGCTTAAAACAATCTGGCCATTTCCTATAAAAGAAATACAAAACATTTCAAGTCAAGTTGATAAAATCATAGTTCCAGAGATGAATCTAGGCCAAATAGTTCATCCTGTGAAAGAATATTCCGAAGGCAATTGTGAAGTAGTTTTGGCAACAAAAATTGGCGGAGAAATGCATCATCCAATAGAACTTTACGATTATCTGGAGGGCTAGAATGAAGCACGTTCTACAAGAACAGTTCATTGAAAAATATACCCGAAAAGGTATGTGGCCCACAATCTTTTGTAGTGGCTGTGGTAATGGAGTACTTCTAGGTTATACCTTTAGAGCGATTGAGGAACTTAATCTTGATTTAGATAATGTAGTATTTGTTTCTGGAATAGGTTGCTCTTCAAGAATGCCTGGATATATTAATGCGGATGGGCTTCATACAACACATGGAAGAGCAATTGCCTTTGCAACAGGAATAAAAGCGGCAAATCCTGATTTGAAAATAATTGTTTACACTGGCGATGGTGACTGTGCAGGAATAGGTGGAAATCACTTTATTCATGGCGCTAGAAGAAATATAGATATGACAGTTATCATGGTAAATAATTTTAATTATGGTATGACTGGAGGTCAAGTTGCACCAACTACTCCTGTTGGAAGTTTGGCATCAACAGCTCCTTATGGAAATTTGGAAATCCCTCTTGATATGTGCGCTATGGCAAAATCACTTGATGCGCCTTATGTTGCTAGATGTCTTGTTTCAAAACCATATCTTAGTATTAATTCAATTAAGGATGCTATAAACAAAAAAGGCTTTTCATTCATTGAGTTTTTGTCACCTTGCGTTACAAATTATGGTAGAAGAAACAAGATTAGTAAACCCGAGATTCTTTGGGAGTGGTATGATAAGAATACGATTCTTTTAAAAGATTTAGAAAAAATATTGAAATACGGTAAAAAAGAAGAAATAAAAGAGGCAAAAAATAAACTACCAATAGGCGTTTTTCAGAATTTTGAAAAACCAGAGTTTTTTGACGAGTATGAGAAGCTAAAAAAGAAGGTTAAAAAACAATGAAAAAGGACATAAGAATAGCTGGATTTGGCGGCCAAGGTATAATTCTTGCCGGATTTATTTTAGGAAAAGCTGCATCTGTTTATATGGGTCTTAATGCAGTACAAAGCCAGATATATGGTCCTGAGGCAAGAGGGGGCGCTGCTGTCTCTGAAATTGTTATCTCCAATGGAAAAATAGCCTATCCAAAACCTACAAATCTTGATTTATTTGTTGCAATGTCTCAAGGAGCATTTGATTGCTATAGATCATATCTTAGGGACGACACAATAATTATTATAGATTCTGACCTTGTTAAAAATAATGGATTAAAACAAAAAATCTATGAGATAAACGCTCAGAATATTGCTGAAAAACTTGGAAACAAAATTGTTACAAACATTGTAATGGTTGGTGCTATAACAAGCATCTTTAATATATTTAATTCGGATGCAGTAAAAAAAGCAGTAATTGATTCAGTTCCTGCAAAATTTAAAAATCTGAATATTGAAGCATTTGAAAAAGGGTTTGATGCAGGCAAAAAAGCCAAAGAAAAACTTTAATATAATCATTAGTTCCTAAATACGCTTGACATAACTGTTAAATTGTTTAGGCATATTTGATTTTAAAATCAAAGGGGGCAAAAAGTTAAATTGGTGGTTTTATGACAACTGAAAAAAACAAAAAATTACAAATTGCTTTCTATTGGGCTGCAAGTTGTGGGGGCTGCGAAATAGCTGTTCTTGATATAAATGAAAAGATACTTGATGTAATACAAGCAGCAGATATTTTGTTTTGGCCCGTTGCAGTTGATACAAAATACAAAGATGTAGAAGCAATGAAAGATAAGAATATTGATGTTTGTTTTTTCAACGGTGCAATTAGAACAGAAGAGCAAGAACACATGGCAAAACTACTTAGAAAAAAATCAAAACATTTGATTGCATTTGGTGCTTGTGCCGTTCATGGAGGAATTCCAGGCCTAGCAAATGTTGCTAACCGAGAAGAAGTGTTCAAGGTCGCATATTTAGACAATCCTTCTACAAAAAATTCTGAAAAAGTTGTTCCTAAAACAGAAACCAAGGTCAAAGAAGGTAAGTTAACACTTCCAGAATTTTTTGATACAGTAAAAAGCTTAGATCAAACAGTTGATGTTGATTACTATCTTCCAGGTTGTCCACCGACCCCAGATATGATTATGAACGCTGTTGGCGCGATTGTTGAAAATAAACTTCCACCAAAAGGTTCAGTTATTGCTCCAATGAAGTCAGTTTGTGATGAGTGTAGGTTTGAAAAATCTGAAAAGAAGATTACAAAGATAAAAAGAATTTACGAGCTTGAAAAATTTGAAGAAAAATGTTTGCTTGAACAAGGAGTAATATGCATGGGTCCTGCAACAAGAGGAGGATGTGATGCAAGATGTATTGATGCAAATATGCCTTGTACTGGTTGTGGAGGACCAACACCTAACGCACTTGATCAAGGCGCTAAGATGATTTCTGCTCTTGCCTCAATTCTGGGTATTGAAGGCGAAGAGGGCATGAGCGAAGAAGAAGTCGACAAATTGGTTGACGAAATAAAAGATGTGCTTGGTACATTTTATAAATACACATTGCCGACATCTCTTATTAAAAGGAAGGTGATGAAAAAATGAAAACAATTACAATAGATCCAATTACACGTCTTGAGGGTCATGGAAAAATTAACATATTTCTAGATTCAAAAGGTGATGTTCAAAATGCTTATCTTCAGATTCCAGAGTTGAGGGGATTTGAGAGATTTTCAGAAGGTAGAAGGGCAGAGGATATGCCGCAAATAACATCAAGAATTTGTGGAGTGTGTCCAGTTGCTCATCACTTCGCATCAACAAAGGCACTTGATGCAGCATTTAATGTAGAACCTACATCTGCTGCAAAAAAACTTAGAGAACTTATGTACTGCGGATACTTTATTTATGATCATATTTTGCACTTCTATTATCTCGGAGGGCCTGATTTTGTTGTTGGCCCTGATGCGCCTGCTGCAAAAAGAAACATAATTGGTGTTATAGAAAAAGCAGGTGTTGATATCGGTAAAGAAGTAATAAAGCACAGAGCGTATGGTCAAAAAATTACAGCAATTCTTGGCGGAAAAGCAACACATCCGGTATGCGGCCTTCCAGGCGGAGTTTCAAAATCTCTTTCAAAAGACGAGGTAAAAGAAATACAAACTATGACAAAATCCTGTGTTGATTTTGCAAAGTTTTCACTAAAACTTTTCGACGATATTGTTTTGCAAAATAAAGACTATGTTAGTTTAATAACAAGTGATCCTTATCAACTCAAAACATATAATATGGGTCTTGTTGATAAAAACAACAAAGTCAACTTTTATGATGGAAAGATTAGAGTTACAGATCAAAAAGGCGATGAATTCTTAAAGTTTGATGTAAAAGATTATACTAATCATATCGCTGAACATGTTGAAGAATGGAGTTATATGAAGTTTCCATACCTTACATCCATTGGATGGATGGGACTAAAGGATGGAAAAGATAGTGGAATTTATAGAGTAGGTCCCTTGGGCAGACTCAATGCAGCAGAAGGCATGGCAACCCCACAGGCAGATAAAGAGTACAAAAGAATGTTTGAAACGCTTGGCGGAAGACCAGTAAACTCTACACTTGCATTTCATTGGGCAAGACTTATTGAGCTTTTATACGCGACAGAGCGAACAATGGAGCTCGTAAAAGATTCCGAAATCACATCAAAAAACATAAGAAATCCTGTTGGCGAACCTGGCGAAGGATTTGGTGTAACTGAAGCTGCTAGGGGAACTCTTATTCATCACTACAAACTAGATAAAGATGGCCTTATCAAAAAAGCAAACTTAATTGTAGCAACAACAAACAACGCAGGTGCAATTACAATGTCTGTAAGAGATGCTGCAAAAGGACTTATTTCAAAAGGAAAAGTTGATGATGGACTTTTAAACAAGGTCGAAATGGCGTTTAGAGCATACGATCCTTGTTTTGCTTGTGCCACACATACACTTCCTGGCGGTATGCCAATTGAAGTTGACATTTATGATGATTCTAAGAAACTTTTAAAGAATCTTAGAAATTATTAGGGGAAATTCGATGAAAACAATAGTTCTTGGCGTTGGAAATCCAATACTTCAAGACGATGGTGTAGGTATACATGTTGTAAATGAACTTAAAAAACAGATAAATGACAGAAACATAACAATAGATGAGGCAGCAACTGGCGGTATGAACCTTCTTGATTTAATCTTAGGTTATGATAAAGCAATCCTAGTTGATGCTGTAAAAACGGCAGGTAAAAAAGAAGGGGAAGTTCTAAGACTAAATCCTCTAAAAATGAATTCAGTACATTCCTGCAACCCTCATGATGTGTCTCTAATAGAGGCAATAAAGATGGCAGAAGCTTTAGGTGAAAAAAACATTCCTAAAGATATTGTAATTGTTGGAATAACGTTAAAAAATACTCCAACTGTTTTTGGAGACAAATTAAGTAAGAATATAGAATCTTCGATTCCAAAAGCAGTTGAGATTGTACTAAGTGAAATAAAAAAACCAATTAAACTAACTTAAAGGTGAACATAAATGGAAGAATTTGAACCAAACATAGTTGGATTTTTATGCAACTGGTGTTCTTATGCAGGAGCAGATCTTGCAGGAACCAGTAGAACGAAGTATCCTCCAAACATAAAATCAATCAGAGTAATGTGTTCTGGACGAGTAGATCCAGTATTTGTTTTAGAGGCCTTAAGAAAAGGAGCAGATGGCGTGCTTATTGCAGGTTGTCATCCTGGAGATTGTCATTATCAATCTGGAAATTACAAAACAAATCGTAGAATAAAGCTTCTCAAAAAATTGCTTGAAGATTTGGGGATTGATTCAAAAAGAGTTAGATTTGAGTATGTTTCAGCTTCGGAAGGACAAAAATTTGCACAGGTTGTTACAGAATTTGTTGAAGAACTTAAAAAACTAGGTCCAAATCCTATAGAAGCTGAAGTTTAGTTTTGAGGATAGAGTTTATTTAAAAATATATTTACAATAATTGATTTCCGATTAAACTCCTCTTTTATCACGTTTTACTTTGATGACTCAACGCTTTTGACACCAACAACATTCGTAAACGATGCAAGAAATATTTTTATTGTTGATTTCATTAATAGGAATTGCAGAAGATATCGTTGACAACAGAAAAATTGCTATTACAATACAAATTTGTAATAAACTCTTCATTTAAATCCTACCTTCTAAATTAATTAATATTACTTAATTTAAATTATCTTTCCTTCAACATTCTTTTCAACTAAAGATGAACATGCCAGAACTCTAGATATTCAGACCAACTGCAACCACCTTCAAAATTAGCCTCAACTGTAAGTGTATGTTGAGAAATAAAATAATAACCATATTTTTCATCAAGGATGCATTCATAAGGCGATTCGTAATCAGTATGAATCAAACTTCCATCAACATAGAAATTTACTTCAGTAATTTCATCAGTTGAATAGGAATCAACTTTTACGTCACAGTTTCCAAAGATAATTGTATTGTTTCTTTTACTCTGCACTATCTTCTTACCAAATATGTATAAAAAGTCCGGTTCAGGGTACGTAAGTTCAATTTTCTTTTGCTCTCCTTCACCAAATGCGTGAAGATAGCCATGATGATAACCACCTTCATCTCCCCAGGATGAGCCAACATGAATAGTTCCATCTTCTGCTATAGCTGGCGAAGAGACGGCGAGATAATTTGAAAGTTGTTTCCTCCATATTTCTTCACCTCCAGGACTGACTGCAATAATACATCTTCCTTCATGATTGCAGACATAGATGGTTCCATCTGCTGAAATTGCAGGAGATGCTCTTCCCCCATTTCCACCAACATCTAATCTCCATTTCAATGTTCCGTTATTTGGATAATATGCATCTAATGTTTCGGTGAAAAAGTAAATTGTTCCATCCTCAGCAATTGAAGCACTTCCACTCATTCCCCAACCAACATTTGTTTTCCACTTTAATGTTCCGTCTGGATAAATTGCATATAGGTAGTTATCCCATGAATTGATGTAAATTACTCCATCATCGCTTATTGAGGGACTGCATTTTATATAACCACCAGTATCAAATCTCCATTTCAAAGTTCCGTTTGGATTCATTGCATATAAATAACTATCAGCTGATCCAATGTAAACAGTACCATCTTCACCAATGGCTGGATCTGAAGCTATATAATTTCCAGTCGAATATTGCCACTTTTCTGTTCCATCTGGATTTACTGCAAATATATTGTTTCCCATTGTCCCAAAATAAATAGTTCCGTCTTCTGCTATTGCTGGTGAATCACCGATGGAATCACCCGCGCCAAATCTCCACTTCCTTGTTCCATTTGGATACAATGCATATACTCCAGCATCCCAACAGGTAACATATACCGTTCCATCTTCACCAAGGGCAGGGGTTGACCATACTAAACCATCAAATTGATAACTCCATTTTTTTGTTCCATTTGGATACAAGCAATATACTTTACGATCTGTGCCCATTGTTCCGATATATATGTTGCCATCCTCATCTATTACAGGCGAGCCATCAATTTGTCCACCTAAAGAATGCTCTGATCTAAATCTCCAAATTTCTACAAGAGGGTTGTTTTCAGTACTGTACGGGCTTTGAGATGTATGTCTTACATCATGGCATTTCATAGGCCATGCAGAATCCATTGGTCCATTGTTCAAAACAGTAGGATTTAATGCTTTTTTGTTGTCTTTTATGCCAACTGCAAAAAATGAAAAATTGCTTAACAGACAAAACAGACAGATTAAAATAATTGTTTTTTTGATAAAACCATTCATTTTAATACCATATCTTATTGAAAATACTATTATTTATACTTTATCTCTAATTTTTAAAAATCTTAATAATTAATTATCAATTTGACACATTATTAAAAAGATTTATTAATGAACTTGTAAATGGACTTTTGATTTTATGCCAGAATCATTTTCATCACTTGAAAAAAAGAACTCGCTAAAAATTTTAAACGAATTGAAAAAGAATGCAAGAATGAGTAACGAAGAAATTTCAAGAAGAGTTGGTCTTTCAAGACCAACAGTTTCAAAGTTAATTAATAAAATGGAAAAGGCAAATTGGATCTGGGGATATGCTCCAGTACTTGATTATGAAAAAATCGGCTTAAGGTTATATCTGGTACTTATAAAACTTAAACCTTCGTCAAAATCTGCTGAATTTGGAATCAAAGCATTACAAGAAGATCTATTGCTAGATCTCAAAAAAGAAGGATTTGAATTTACATTCTCTTCATATTTGAATGGAAAATATGAATGGGTGTTTGTCTTTGATGCAGAAAATCTGTTTGAAGCAAAAAAGATAATACAGTTAGTTAAAAAAGAATTTGAAACAGACTTATTTGAAGAGATAAATCTTCATGAGGTAATGATTCCTATAAGATATTGTGGTATTTTAAGCCCGGAGTTGAACGAAAAGCTAAAAGAAATATTGTAAAATTACAATATTTTAATTAATTTTCAAATTAGTTTTAAATTTAGTAAATTATTTAATTATTGTTTTCTATTATGTTTTTACTCAACTTTTTGAGCTATATTTAGGGGAGAGCAACAATGGTAAATAAGAAAATAATAGTAATTTTTGTTTGTATGCTGATGATTTCGACGACACTTTTTGTAAGATTTAACGAAACATTAACTGTAAAAGCTGATACTGGTGAAGGTGGAGAAAGTGGCGAAAGTATTTCATCATTAAATGATTATGTTTGGGGGCAATTACTGAATATATCTGATGTTGTAAATTTAGCTGATTATCATAATAACATTCCAAAAGGACGTGCATGGGCAACCGCCGGAGAAAATTACACCATCGACAGTATTCTAATTCCCCAATTGGATCAATTTTGTGGAGAAAACAACACGGAAAAATTACTAATCGATTATATCCCATTATCTTACGAACCAGGTACTCTAATACCAAAAAAATATTCGAGTAAAATAGTCATAAACGATTATAATTTGACGGTCAATTCTGAAGAAGAAATACCTTTTGAAAATCCTATTCCATATAGTGAATTATTTCCGATGGGGATAGGTACAAAATCTATCTTTGGTAATAATTTAGATAAAACTTTTGAGTTTGACGATTTACAAATTCGTGAAGAAAATTTATTTTCGCTAAAGTCTTTTTCGGAAACATATGGGGATGATTATTATAACATAACAAATCATCCCTTGAATGACTATGACACTTTTTATGGTTATGCACTATACATACAACAAAACGAATCTATACCTGATGAACAAGATGGTGCTGTTTTTATTTTAAACGAAACATCAGGTTGTGAAGACAAGATAAATAACATAACTGATGACGCATTTGGTTGTATCTTAATTGATGATCCGTTGATTGGTTATGAATATCAAAATGCTTCTCAAAAGTATTTTCCAATATCTGAGATCAATATCACTGATAATAATCTAACAAATATTTTAGATGAAATAAATAACGGTTCAATATTTTTTGTTGATAATAGAGATGATAACGAAACGTTGATTTTTTCAAATCTTAGCAATGAAACACGTTGTAATTGGGTAGCAGTAATTAAAAGATCGGCTCCATCAATTGCTGGAAATGCATATTATGATTTTATAAGATTAATAGCATTTCAAGTTATAAACCAATTTTTGGGCTGTAAGGCAGTCATATTATCTGATTTTGATAACCATCATTTCATGACTCATACGGTTCGCGGTTGGAAATGGTTTATGCCTTCTTATGGTAATAGATGGTACATACCAACTTTTTCAGTGAATGAAGAAGTTGGAGATTGGCTGATTGAGAATGAAAGTAGTGCAACTGTATCTGGGTTCATTGAGCAGGAATATAAAAAACAAACTATTTTAAATCCAGGAGTCGAAAGCTACAATGTTGTTAGCTATCTAAATAAAAATGAAGATCCAAATGATAACGTTGTAGTTCTATCAAATAGAATTGATGGTTGGTGGGGAGAAACACCAGGAGATTCTGGAACAGGTTGTGCAATATTACTTGGCATAATCAAATATTTCAGCGATTACGATATAGAACCAAAACACAACCTTAGATTTCTATTTACAACTGGTGAGGAATATGGAATGAAAGGAGCTCAACATTACAGTGATAGCCATGAAAATGACAATATTATTAGATGGATTGGTCTTGATCAGCTCGGCTTTGATTATACGTTATCAAGCGATAAATTAGTATTAAATCTACAAGTACTAAATAACACAACTAAAAAAATTGTCAGTATGATCGCTAATGATACCAGATATGCAGAAAGAACGGATTATGAATTGAATCCCATTATACCTTCTGAATATGGTTCTGAAGATTATGTATTCAGTCAAAGAGATAATTGTGATACCATATGTATCGTGAAAGATGAAGACTCCAATTGGGATGGATACCACAGGTCGGGCTCAAATTATACAAAAGGTGATGCTTTAAGTAATACTGATAGGAATGACGTTAATCTAACTCTTGAACTTGCTTGGAACATTACCAAATATTTCACAGTATTTCCGGATTGCTGGTTTAATATTACAAATTATGAAATAACCGACTCTTCTGATGACGGTGATCCATTAAATGATTCCATTCAAGTTGATTTTGATATTGAGACGGAAATACCTCATGATTTAGTCATGATTAAAGCTTATATCAAAAATAGCTCTACAGATGAAGTTGTGTCAACCTCTTGGACAAATTATACAGTAACACCTGAAGGAACAGAGGGGACAATATTCTTAACTCTGCCTGAAGAAGAAACAAAAGGAGAATATTATGCTTATTTAGAACTTTATAATTCCACAGGTAGAATTAACGAAAGTTTGCAACTTTCAGAGAATAACTTTGATGATACAGATATCTCTTCTTCATTTTATCTTAATCCATATGAGACAAACATCCTTCCAGATTCTCCTTCAGACCCGACACCAACAAATTCTTCTATAGGTATTTCAACCAATCCTACTCTTTCTACTTACGTTTCAGACCAAAATGGATACATTTCAGAGGCTAGTTTTTACAGGTGGGAATCAACTGATTTTACAATTGATAGTGAAAGCGATTGGAATGAAGGATCTTTTGATAATACTACTACAGATGGCGATGGAGTTTTGGAACTTGAAAGAGAAATAATAGATTTTGGCAATGGCTCAGATGGCGATATAACAATATCTGGGAATACTGCGATGTCGGGTGATGTTAACTGCTGGAATCTTACTATTGATCCGGGGGTAACGTTAGACACCGCAGGATATACAATTAAAGTTTTAGGCACTCTTACGAATCACGGTACAATTACAGATAGTTATTCTGGCGGGGAAGGAGGAGAAAGCAAATCTGGAGGTTTAGGGCAAGACCCCCTTTTACAAGAAGGAGGCCCTTCTGATGAACCCGGGAATGGATCGGCTGGTAATTCTGGAGAAGATCCAAGGGGTGGTGCCAGTGGAGCTAGTGGTGCTGGCGGCGGTGGATCACAGGCTACTGCTCTTTGGAATAATTATGATGCCAACGGCGGCGATGGTGGTGCTAGTGGTGCCGGTGGCCATGGCGGCGGAAACGTAATTATTTATGCAAATAATCTTGATAACCAGGGAACAATTCAAGCTGATGGAGACGATGGAGAAAATGGTGAAGATGGCCAAGATGGAGAATATTATTCTTGGGGAATACCTGCAAAAGATTTGGCCGGTGGCGGCGGTGGAGCTGGTAGCGGGGGAGATGGCGGAGATGGTGGATATGTGGAAATCACCTACAATAATAGTATAAATCTCAGTATAGAAAATATTCATGCAAATGGCGGCGATGGCGGAACAGGAGGAACTGGCGGTAGCGGTCACTTATGTAATTATGCTGCAGGGCCTCTGTTCAACTGGGAAAAATACCCTGGAGGAGAAGGCGGAGAAGGAGGTTATGGCGATGGTGGCAATGGAGAGTATAATCAAAGCTATTATAGCGGCGATGGCCAAAACGGTAATGATGGTTCCAATGGAGAAACCGGAACTTGTATCATTACTGACCGCCGTTATGTAACATTTGGCCAATATTACTCCACGATTTATGATGCAGGAGATATTGTGAATTGGAAAACAGCTGAATTTAATCCTATTTTTGTTATAAAATCTGAAACAAAAATTGAAAGAACCTTGGGGGAAAACACTTCAGGTGACTGGGTCTACCATTCTAACTTTTCCAATATCCCTGATTCCAGATGGGTTCGTATAAGAATCAATCTTTCTACTACAAATGTATCTAAAACACCTAGTTTGGGAAGTGTAGTTCTTTACTATGGAGGATTTTTACTTGACAACATTGCCGATGTTGAAAATGATTCATATATAAACTACACTTGGAGTGATTTATCTGCAGATACACCTTACTCATGGAGAGTAGGAGTTTCCGATTATGTCTCAACAACATATGGCCCACTTTGGACTTTTACCACGGGCCATGGGCCAGATATTTCAAATATTACTGCAACACCTGATCCAGTTGGATTTGGATTTGATGTTACAATAAATGCAACTGTATTCAGTAATGTTAGTGACATTGACGAAGTAAAAGTAAGAATTGGTCAACCGGGCGGAAGGCAATCAAATAATACAATGACTAACACAGGTGGAGATTTTTACGAATACTTATTTAATGAAACATGGGTCAAAGGACAATATAACTATTCAATTTGGGCAATTGATGATGAAGGTAATCAAAACGAAAGTTCAGTTTATGACTTTGATGTTTCTGCAGATGCTACGATTGATGTAGCTACACTGCAGGATACTTATGGTGCCGGAGAGTACATCAATATAACAGATCCACCGACACCGCCCGAGGAGTATTATCTAACAGACAGAGGACTTGATTACAACAAATATTACAATGCTATTTCAGGAAATGATGTTCTTGAGATATTTACAGGGCCTGTAAACTATCTTGAAGGAGACGAATGGAATCCGATAAACAACACCCTGGAAGTGCTTGATCAACAGCATCCTGCTTATGCATATGGTTACAGAGCTGGAAACGAAAAGGGACTTTACTCAACCTACTTCAAGCCAAATATCCAGGACGAATGGCCTGTTGCATTTGCTTACGACAGATTAGAAGATCCAACCACAGATGTTCTTAGAACAAAGCTTGTCGGAGTTGGATATCTTGATCCTACTCAAAACTGGGATTACGAATACCTGCAAGGTGTTCTAGATAGTCAAGGCTACATTGAAGACTATTCTGCAATCTATGAAGACATATTCACAGGAACGGATGTGAAGTGGTCTTACGGCAACTCGGGAATGAAGGAAGAAATCATTCTGGGAGAAGATGCAAGGACAATGCTTGAAAACAACCCTCCAAGTTCATACGGCTTATCAAACGATGACTCGTATCTTGTCTTCATCACAAGGCTTGACTACCAGAATCTTGAAATGCACGACTCATCAGGAGCTTTGCAAGGAAACTTTACCCTAACGGATGCAGGAATTGACTTCAAAGATGCTTTGGGTCATTTCAAGTGTGCCTTACCGCTAGGGGATGCATACGAGCTTGAAAACGAGCTGAACAGAACAAAACTCACGTACAGAATAATACAGTACAATGGAAACAATTACCTACTATCTGGACTCAAGCTTTCTGATCTTGAAGAAATGCAGTTCCCGGTTGTGATTGACCCGACAATTGAGATAACTGCCGAATATGAGGACGGCCATATTTTGAAAGGAGGTAGCACGTATTCAACAGTTCAAAGTGCATCGTCAGGCACGGTTTATGATGACGGTTTGTCGTTGTATATCGGTCAGCGCTACAACATACTTGGAAAGTATCTATACGAGCTTTACAGAAGTTATGTGTTTTTCAATACCTCGCAGATTCCTGAGAACTGCGTTGTAACAAATACAACGTTGTCACTAAATCTGAATGGCGACTACTCAACAACAGATTTTGATGTGGTTATTCAAAACGGTCAGCCAATATTTCCGCGTTATCCTCTTGAAAGTGGAGATTATAATAAAAATTACTATACTGGCAATGGAGGATCATTTAACACATCAAGCGTCACAAATGGCTACAACAACATAACACTTGCAGATAATTCGTGGGTCAACACAGAAGGAATGACAAAGTTCTGCATTAGAAGCAGCAGGGATATTAGCGCAACTACACCAACCGGATCAGAGTATATCAAGGTAGATTCAAGAGATGCCCTGTTTGGCTATGCACCAAAGCTTACAATTGAATACAGAAATCAGTCAAAGATAAAAAACACAGGAGAAACAAACATATCTGGTTATCTTCTGATACAGGTTCAGTATAATGATTCTGGAGATTGGATAGTTGATGATGACACGATCAATGAGACAACTCCAAGAACAATAAACTCAAGTGACCAGCTAGCCCTTGACTTGATATTCAACGGAGAAGTCAGTACAAGCGATCTTACAAATGGAGATGGGCAATACAGAGTCTATGCAGCATTCAGAGACCCAGATGGAGAACCTCTCATCTGTGATGATGAATCTGCACTAGAAGCTTGGTACGAATTTGAAGTAAATACAAGCTAACCACACTTTCTTTTCCTTTAAATTATAAAAACTAAATAATTCTTTTTCTAACTAGGAAAACTATTATATTACTACCGGATACAGGTCCGTGAAAATTTGATAATTTTAACGGGTTTGAGGCAAAATTTGGTGGTTAAGTTATGAGCTCAAAAGAAGTCAAAATTTTAACAAAAAAAGAACTAGATTCATTTGTAAATAATCTAATCAAGGATAAAACATACGAAGTTTTAGGAGTAAAAGCAAAAGGAGAACGCTTTGCGTTTGGCGAGCTTGACAGTGCAGATGAGCTTAGACTCGATTATGATATAACAATTCTTCCACCAAAAAAATATTTTCTTCCAATGTACGAAGAAATGATGAAATTTGATTTATCAAAACCTTTTGAAGTAAAAGAAAATAAAGATACTTCCAAAAGAATAATTATTGGAATGCATCCTTATGATATTATTGCTTTAGAACAATCAGACAAAGTATATCTTGATTCACAAGAAGATGACTTTTATAAAAACAGAAGAAAAAATACAGTAATTATCGGCTGTGATATGCAAAATGTATCAAACAGAGCCTTTTCAGCAAGTATGAACACACATGTTACAGATTCTGGATTTGATCTTTTACTAACAAATATTGGATCTCATTATGCAGCAACAATAGGCTCAAGTAAAGGAAAAAATATTCTTGAAAAATATGCAGATGCAAAAGATGCAAAAGAATCAGACATAGCAAAAATAAAATCTTCAAGAGAGAACATAGAAAAGAAGTTTAAACGAAAATTAAAAGTTGATAAAGATGAGTGGCCTGCTATTCTTGCTGCAAATTACAACAATTCAGTTTGGGAAGAAAGATCTGATAAATGTATGGAGTGCAGTTCTTGTACAATGGTCTGTCCAACTTGTTATTGTTATGACGTTGTTGATGATGTTTCTCTTAATTTAAAGGACGGTCAAAGAATTCGTACCTGGGATGGTTGTCTTTTAAGAGATTTTACTAAAATCGGAAGTGGCGAGGTTTTCAGAGAGGACAAAAAAGAAAGATATCGGCACAGATTTTATAGAAAAGGCAACTATCTTTCTGAAAGATACGGTTATATTGCATGCGTTGGCTGTGGAAGATGCGGTATTGCTTGCATTCCAGATATTGCTGATCCCTGCGATGTAATGAATGAGCTTAATAGTTTTGGAAAAGACGAAGATACTGGAAAATTTTTCATTAAACACCCTTCAAAAGTTGAAGAGAAAGGAACAATTCACATTCCAAGAAGTGCAACTATAAAGAAAATAAAAGAGTTGACACAAGATCAGACATGGTTTGAAATTGAACTTGATGATAAAAAACCTTTAAATCATAAACCCGGACAATTTGTAGAGGTATCTGTCTTTGGAATTGGTGAAGCACCCATGAGTATTACTTCATCGCCAAGCAGTAAGCCCACGTTTGAAATTGTTGTAAGAAAGGTAGGAAATGTTTCAACAAAACTTCTATCAATGAAAGCAGGAGATAAACTAGGTATCAGAGGACCTCTTGGAAATGGTTTTGATGTAAAATCAATGGAGGGTAAAAATATCTTATTTGTATCTGGTGGACAAGGTCTTGTTCCTATGAGATCTTTAATCAATTATGTGTCTGCCAAAGAAAATAGAAAAAAGTACAAGGAACTTATCTTTTTATATGGCTGTAAATGTCCAAGTGAAGTTTTGTTCTCCGATGAAATAAAAACGTGGAAAGCAATTGATAATGCAACCTGCGAACTAACAGTTGATTCATGTCCTGAAGGAGAATGTTGGGATGATAATGTAGGATTAATAACCACATTATTCCCAAAAATTAAACTTGATGCGATGGACTCACTGCATACAATTGCAGTAGTTATTGGCCCACCTATAATGTATAAATTTGTAATAAAATGTCTTCAAACACTGGGCATTCCTGACGAAAATATACTTGTTGATCTTGAAAGAAGAATGAAGTGTGGTGTTGGAAAATGTGGTCATTGTCAAATCAATGGAATATATGTTTGTAAGGAAGGCCCTGTTTTCAAATATAGTGAAATTAAAAATCTACCGGAGGCGTTTGAATGAAACCAAAAGTAGCCTTTTTTGATTTTTCAAGTTGTGAAGGTTGCGAACTTCAAGTAGCAAACCTGGAAGAAGAAATTTTAGATTTAATAGAACTTGTTGACGTGGTATCTTTTAGAGAGGTAATGAAAGAGCATTCCGATGATTACGACATAGCAATAATTGAAGGCTCCATTATGAGGCCTATTGATGAAAAAAGATTAAAAAAGATAAGAGAGAATGCAAAGATACTCGTTGCTTTTGGAGCATGTGCAACAATTGGCGGCGTAAATAAGATAAGAAACCAATGGCCTGAAAAAGAAGTTTTAAAAGAGGTTTATGGCGATATTCCTAATATTAAAAATAATGAATTTTTTGATGTTTTTAAGACAAAGGCCGTTGATGAAGTTGTTGATGTTGACTACTATATTCATGGATGTCCTATAAACAGGGATGAGTTCAAAAAAGTAATAACTTCACTTGCGCTTGGGAAAAAACCAGAAATACCAACATATCCAGTTTGTGTAGAATGCAAGAAAAATGAAAACATATGTCAATTTGAACTTGGTAACTTTTGTTTGGGTCCTATTACCCGAGCAGGTTGTAATGCGATTTGTCCAACAAACGGAAGTGCATGTGACGGTTGCAGAGGAATACTCAAAGAACCAGATGTCGAATGCATAAAAGAGATTTTAGAAAAATATGATTTATCTTATGAGGATATGAAACTGAGACAAACCATGTATAACTATGGCAGGGAGGAGAAAAAATGAGCAAAGACATCAAAATTGACGTTGAGCATGTTACTCGCGTAGAAGGACATGGAAACATACTTCTAAACGTAAAATCCGGAAAAATAGAAAAAATAGAATGGCAAGTTTCAGAAGCACCAAGATTTTTTGAAGCAATGTGTAGAGGAAGAAATTACGATGAGCTTCGTCCAATAACATCTAGAATTTGCGGCATATGCTCTATAGGTCACTCTCTAGCATCACTTAAAGCAACAGAAGATGCAATGGGAATTAAAGTTTCTGAGCAAACTGGAATTTTAAGAAGACTTGCAATAAATGGCGAAAACATGCAAAGCCACATACTTCATGTTGGCTATCTTGCAGCACCAGATTTATTTGGTGTGGGAAGTGTTTTTCCACTGGTTGGCACAAAGCATACAGATGCCCTTCTAAAAATAGTAAAACTTCACAGACTTTCAAATGAAATGTCAGATCTTATTTGCGGTAGAACAACTCATCCAATAAGACTTGTTGTTGGAGGCTTTTCAGCGGTTCCTACGAAAAAACAACTGATCCAATTAAAAGAAAGACTTCAAGATAGCGTTAAAATCACACAAGAAGTTGCAAAAACAGTTAAAACAGTAGCAGGAAAACTGCCAGATTTTACAAGAGAAACCGAGTATATGGCTCTTACATCAAAAGATGAATATGCACTGTATGATGGAGATATTGCAACAACAGATGTTGGAATCGTTAAAGATTACAAGAACTATCGCAAAATAACAAATGAATATGTAGTTCCACAGTCAACCGCAAAATATACAAAAAACAAAAGAGAATCACTTATGGTTGGCGCACTTGCAAGATTTAATCTAAACAGCAAACAGCTTCACCCACTCGCTAAAGAAGTAGCAGAATTATTTGATCTAAAGCCAATCAACTACAATCCATTCATGAATAATGTTGCACAGATTGTTGAATTTGTACACAACATTGAAGATTCTATAATTCAAGTTGACAAGCTATTAGACGGTAAGCTTAAAGATGAAAAGCCAGTTAAATTTGACATAAAAGCTGGAAGAGGAGTTGGAGTTGTAGAGGTTCCTAGAGGAATTCTAATTCATGATTATACAATTGATAAAAAAGGTAAATGCATTAAGGCAAATTGCATAATTCCAACAAATCAAAACCATGCAAATATACAAAAAGACATGGAGGAATTTGTTCCTCAAATACTTGATAAATCAGAAAAGGAAATTGAACTGAACCTAGAGATGCTTGTAAGAGCCTATGACCCATGTATTTCATGCTCGACTCACTATCTTGATGTCAAGTTTGTCTAATATGAAAAAAATAGGTATCATTGGTATTGGAAATCCTTTAAGAAAAGACGATGGCATAGGAATATATCTTTTAGAAAGGTTGAGAAAAGATAAAGATATTGCTAAAAAAAACTTAGAACTAATTGATGGTGGGACAGGAGGTTTTTCTCTTATTCATGATCTCAAAAGATTTGATACTATTTTAATTATAGATGCAGTTAATTTTGAAGGAAAACCATCGGGACATAAGCTGATAGATTTAAACGATGTAAAAAGCAAAAAAGGAAAAGTAGATTTTTCAACGCACGAGTCCGACTTACTGAATATAATCAATATTTCAAAAGAATTAAAAGAAATTCCTGAAAGTATATTTGTTTTTGCCATTCAACCAAAAAGTGTAGATTTTGGTGAAGGTTTTTGTGATGAGATAAAAAAAAATATTGATAAAATATTTAATGATTTGAAAAAAGAAATAGACAAGATTTTGGTGTTAAAATGAGTGAAGTATATGATTATAAAACAAGTCTTAAGTGGACTAGCAAAAGAAAAGGCATTGCAAAAATAGAAGGAAAAAATGAGCTAGAGGTTGCAACTCCACCTGAGTTTGGTGGACATCCTGGTATATGGTCACCTGAAGATCTGTTTCTAGCATCAATTGAAGCATGCACAATGACTACATTTTTATTTTTTTCAAAAAAGGAGAATTTAAACTTACTATCTTACAATAGCACTGCTATAGGACAACTTGAACGTAATGATGGTTTTTATGAATTTAGCAAAGCAACTGTAAAAATAAATGTAAAAATTGGCTCAGAGGATGAAAAAAAGATAGTTGAAAAGATAGTAAAAAAAGTAGAAAGGGCTTGTCTTATATCAAATTCTATTAATACAAAAGTAAAAATTGAAGCAGATATTCAAATAGAATAATCGGAGAAGATTAATGCAGCTAAAATTTGATGTAATAAAAGAAAAAGATGACTTGATTTTTCTAACAAATGCTCAGGGCAATGATTTGATCAGATCGCCTCTGCTGAACAAAGGTACTGCTTTTTCAAAAGAAGAAAGAGAGCAGTTTTTTTTAGAAGGTCTTTTACCACCAAAGTCACTCACGCTTGATGAGCAAGTTAAAAAGATATATGTGAGATACAAAAGACTAGAAGAAACATTTCAAATTTGCAAATCCTGTAAAAAGTATGATTCTAAAAAATATAAAGAAATAAAAAAGACAGTAGATGTACAAAAGTATAATTTTTTAAGAGATCTTCAGGATAGAAACGAGATACTTTTTTATGCAGTTCTACACAAATACATGCAAGAGATGATACCAATTGTATATACTCCAACTGTTGGAGATGCAGTAATTAGATACTCAAAGGATTCTGCAAAATTTCGAGGACTGTTTTTTGATCCCAAAAATATCAGTAAAAATTCAAATGTGTTTGATAATTTTAGATTTAAAAAACCAACAATTGCTGTTATAACTGATAATCAAGGAATACTTGGGCTGGGAGATCAAGGCGTTGGTGGAATTGATATTTCTATTGGAAAGCTGGCATTATATGTGCTTGGTGCAGGAATTAGGCCATGGGAAACAGTTCCCATAACACTTGATGTTGGAACTCACAACAAACAAGGGCTAGGAGACCCTTTTTATTTGGGTATTAAATCAGATAGACTTTCTGGCAAAAATTATTATGATTTTATGGATAAATTTGTAGAAGGTGTACAAGAAAAATTCCCTGGAATGCTTGTTCAATGGGAGGATTTTAGCAAGCAAAATGCATTTACTATTCTTGATAGATATAAAGACAAGGTCCTAAGTTTTAATGATGATATTCAAGGGACCGGTGCTGTAGCACTTGCAGGAATTCTTAACGGCTTAAGATATTCAAATGAAAGACTAAAAGATCAAAAATTTGTAATTTATGGTGCCGGTGCAGGCGGAATAGGAATTGCAAGACAAATAAAATCAGCTCTTACAACAAAAGAAAAGCTAAACAAACAAGAAGCAAGCTCAAGAATTGCAGTACTTGATAGTAGAGGTCTTGTAACAGAAGAAAAAGATGTTGAAGAATACAAAAAATCCTTTTTAACAAAAAAAAGTGTTTATGAAAAGTGGAATGTTAAAAATAAATCAAATATTAGTTTACTTGAAGTTGTTAAAAATTTTAAACCGACGGTTTTGATAGGTACATCAGGAATGCCAGGACATTTCACAGATGAAATAATATTCGAGATGGCAAAAAATACAAACAATCCAATTATTTTTCCAATGTCAAATCCCACTTCAAAATCAGAAACAACGCCTGATAAAATTATAAAATTAACTAAAGCAAAAGCATTAATTGCAACGGGGTCTCCTTTTGATACTGTAGATTATAAAGGCACTAAATATGAAATTGGCCAGGGAAATAATTTTTTAATATTTCCCGGCGTTGGATTTGGTGCGATAGTAAGTGGAGGGAGATACATATCTGATGAAGTTTTTACAGAATCAGCTTACAAACTTTCTGAGATAACTGCTGAAAGTCGTATTAGAAAAAAGACAGTATTTCCTGAAATTACAAAAATAAGAGATATTAGTGCTCAAATAGCACTTGCAACAACAAATCAAATATCAAAAGAACAAGATACAAAGAGTTTTACTCTTAATGAAATTAAATCTATGATGTGGAAACCACAATATCATAAATTGAAAAAGTCGGAATAAATGTAATTTTTATAGGAATATTTTAAATATATCTTTTATCTTAATAATAAAGGGAAGGATATGAAAAAGATACTTTCATTAGGGAGTATTGCCGTTGTTTTATTGCTTGTTAGTGTTAGTTTTTCACCAGTAGTTTCATCAAATGTTGCAAAAGAAAGTTTAGATGAACTTTTCGAGGTAAAAACTTCATATTACACATTAAAAGGTGTTGAGGAGGTAATATCTTATCTAAATGAGGAAGAGTTAGAAGAATTGAAAAATAGTTTATCAGAAATGAGTTCTGCACTTGAAGATGATAACAATGACAAGATAGATAAGCAATCTGCATTTCTAAAAGAAATAGGAATTGTCAAAGATGGCTACGAATTTATAACACACGAATTTGTAAATAAATTAAACTCCAAAATTAATTTAAGAAAAATAAATGAGGACGGCTCCAAAGAAGGTCGGATTGAAAATTATTTTTGTTTTAATCATTTCAATGGTAAAGGCTCTGTAAAATATTTTCTTAGAACTTTAACTGAAATACTTTATACTGGTTTTTTTGCATTAGTTGTTGGTATAGGATTTTTATTACTTTTAACACCATTAGTTCAAAATATTTTAAGTTTTATTTCTTCATTTGCAGAATATAAATTAATTTATTTAGTTATGATAATACCGATTATTTGCTTGATACTTCCCATAAGTGGAATGGTTGCTATATTTGATTTATTTCAATACATAATATCTGAAATAGTTGGAAGAATTACACCACTGAAGATTTTAAATCCATATCTTGAGCTAGGAATAGAAAGTGGAAATTATTATACTTTAGGTTTAAACGGAAGTAAAGCCAGTAACACACTTAGTGATGTTCGATTAATTGGTTTTACAGGTTTATGCATTCAATATAGGGAAAGTAAAGAAAATAATTTATTCTTATCAGGTTTTACAATAAAAACTAAGACTTATGATTAAAAATAATAAAATTATTACAATCGGAAGCATATTCGCAGTAACAATTCTTATATTAGCTTCGCTACCAACTATTGGTTCTGAAGTTGTTAAAGAAGAAAAAGAAGAGTATGCTAATTATGCTGATAAGGCAATAGAGCTAGTATTTCTATTAATTACTAAACTTCGTAACCATAAGGATATTGAGAACGTAGCATCTGAAGATGATGTATTACAAATTATTGAAAGCGATGAGGAACTAAATAGTATCTATGAACAATTGTCTGATTATGATTGTGGTTGTGATGATGGAACACATGTTAAAGGGAAAATATGGCCTTTTCCGATTATTTGTATTTTAATAGGGGGAACATTATTATTGCTTGCACTCAATCTTTGGCGTTGGACTGATTTACCTTTGACAGTGTTAGGTTTTATTCTTGATTCAATAGATACTATTTTCGATTGTGCTTGGTGATTGGATATGAAAAACAAACTAATATTCAGTTGTATATTTGCAGTAGCGCTTTTAGTATTGGCTTCGTTACCCTCGGTAATATCATTTAATGTAATAAATGAATCAAAAGAAGAATGTATTGAATATACAACAGAGCTTTGTGGAATCGGAGATTTTGAGCCAAATGCTGTTAAGCTTACAAAGCAAGAATCTGAAGAATTGGAATTACTTTTTGATAAAATAAAATCAGATTTAGATAATGCTAAATCAGAAGAAGAAATGGAAGAGATATTTAACAAGGCTATAGACAAGTTTGATGAACATGGTTTGCTTGGAAAATTAACTGCTGGGCAAGCTAAAAAGCTAATAACAAACAGATATAAAATTCAAAAATCTATTCACCAACATGTAGAAATATCGGGGGAAAAACAGAAGGGTAGTGAAAATTATCTATGTTTAGTAGCTGGTAATACTACCGAAACATTCTCTTATGGGCTACTTTGGAAGAATTCTTTACGTATGTCTTTAATTTTGTTAAATATTTTTTCTAAATTGTATGAAGGGCTTGAAAATGACGGTTTTTCACGTTTGTCAAAATTAATAACATTATTTAGCATACCTATAATAATTGGGCTTTATGCAAAACTTTTTTTAGGACTTTTCACTAGTTTGAATCCTTTACTTTTAGGAGGAACTATATGTTTAGGTTCAACACATATAGGTTTACCTCCAGGAGGCAATAGGAAAAATCCATCTGTAGGTTGGGTTTATTCAATTGGATTAAATGGAATTAAAAATTGGACTGGTTCTTTTTATGGACAACTACCTGTTATGCATGGAGGATATACTTTATTAATAACTTCACATGATGCTTATCCTGGAATATTTGGTTTTACAGGTATTAAAATTTATACAAAATATGATTATTATCCATCACTATATCTTGGTTCTGCTTTGTGGGTGGGAATTGGACCAGATATACCAGAATAATAGATGACAATACTAACTTTTTCTATTTCGTTACGCTTTGTTGTGAATTAATCCAATAAATCTTGGTTTATTTTGGAAAAATACCATTAATTATAGGTAAATTACCAATATATTTAAATAAGATGAAGAATATATTAATAAATAAAAGAGGAAATTGTATGTTAGAACTACCAGGATTTTGGATATTAGGCCTTCAACTCTTTGCAACAATAATAATCCTTGGCTTTTTATGTGAGCTTATGGATTCCACTCTTGGGATGGGGTATGGAACTACACTTACGCCGGTACTACTTTTGTTTGGTTTTTCACCACTTGCAATAGTTCCATCTATTCTACTTTCAGAGCTTTTAACAGGACTAACTGCAGGTGTTGCTCATCACAAAGTAGGAAATGTTAACTTTAAAAAAGGTTCAATTCACCTAAAAGTGGCAACGGTTCTTGTAGCTTGTAGTGTACTAGGTGCAACAGCAGCTGTTTTTATTGCAATAAATATTCCTAGTTTTTATTTAAAACTCTATATTGGAATAATTGTACTTCTAATGGGAATAATCATTCTTTTGACCATTAACAAAAAGTATAATTTTTCTTGGAAGAAAATAACTGGCCTTGGACTAATTGCGGCTTTTAATAAAGGAATGAGCGGTGGAGGATATGGTCCAGTTGTCACAGGTGGACAAATACTTTCAGGAATAAAAGGAAATCATGCAGTAGGAATTACTTCGTTTGCGGAGGGAATGACATGCGTTGTTGGAGTAATTATTTATTTAGTTGCACCCAATTCAATTGACTGGAGCTTGGCACCTTCTCTTATAATTGGTGCAATGATTTCTGTTCCATTTTCTGCAGTAATTGTTAAAAAACTTCCAACAAAGATACTAACGCTTTCAATTGCAGCAATTACCATAATTCTTGGTGTTGTAACAATTGTCAATTTGTTTTATTGAAAAAATGCCAAATAATTTTGTCAATATGACAACATTATTATTCAAGTTGACAATTAACAGTCTCTGAAACTATGAAAGTCGATTTAGAAAATGTAAAATGCATAACAGAAACGGCAATAACTATAAGAGGTTCAAGAAGAAGAATGACCGTTCCTTCAGAAGTTGTTGAGATGTTAAAACTAAACAATGGAGATAAATTAAGGTGGGTAATTTTTAAGGATGGCTCAATAAATATTCAAAAAGCATAGCTATAAATCCCAATAGGGACTTAGTATATTTTCAAGCTGTTCAACAGATTTTTTAACAGTTTCAAAACCATTATCAGAAATTTCTTTTTCCTTTATATACTCTGCTCTATCTAAAAATCCACACATTATATTATAATAAGATTTTACACTTGCATCACTATTGTAACCACCGCCAAACAAAACCAAAAGTTTGTCACAACTCTCTTTTGAGATTTCTTTTATTTTTTTGGCAAATACATAATATGCTTGAAAAGTCAAGTTAATATCTGCCAAAGGATCTGAATGATGGGTGTCTACACCAGACTGATATATGATAAGTTCTGGCTTAAATTGTCGGGATAGTTCAGGAATAATCTTATCAAACGAATACAAGTAAGACTTATTTGTTGATTTTGGAGGAAGCGGAAGATTTATTGTAAATCCTTCTCCAGAATCTCTTCCAATTTTATCTAAAAATCCAGTACCAGGATACAACGTTCTACCATCCTGGTGAAACGATATGTTTAGAACCGAAGGATCATCAAAATATATCTCCTGTGTTCCGTTACCGTGATGGACATCAAGGTCTATTATCATTATTTTCTCCAAGTCATATTTGTCCTTCAAATACTCAACTGCTACTGCAACATCATTAAAAAAACAAAATCCGGAAGAAAAATTTCTACTGGCATGATGAAAACCTCCCAGAGGATTCACTGCAATATTAAATTTATCAAAAAGCTTTTCTGTGGCAAGCAAACTTCCCCCTGTTGCAAGACTCGCATATTCAAATATTCCAATAGGTGCAGGAGTATCAAATGAAAGCATACCGCCAACTTTACTTAATTCTTTTACTCTTTCTACATATTGTTTGGTATGAACTCTTAAAAGATCATCTTCAGCTGCCTTTTTTGCTTCAAAAACTTCAACTGACTCAAGTATTGATTTTTCCTTAAAATACTGCATTGTTTTAGCTGGTTTATTACCAACTAAGGGATGATCTAAACCTAAATCATACTTGTTGTAATCCTCATGATACGTTAATGCAATCATAATTAGATTAGACCATCTCGTCAATTGTTGGAATCATTTGCTTGTCTTTAAATCCACGTTGCTGCATTGCACCTGAAGGACATGCTCCAACGCATGCTCCACAACCTTTGCATAAAGCTTCATTTACTTTGGATTTTGATTTCCCCTTTTCATCTTTTAGAAGCTCTATTGCATTAAATGGGCAAATAGAAACACAGATCCCACAGCCAGAACAGGCATCTTCATTAACTGATGCTATTAAAGGCTCTACTTCTAGCTCTTTTTTAGATAGAATTTGCATTGCTCTTGATGCAGCACCGCTTGCCTGGGAAACACTGTCTTGAATATCTTTTGGACCTTGACAACAACCAGCAATAAATATTCCATCTGTAAACGTGTCCATTGGTCTTAGTTTTGGATGTGCTTCTAAGAAAAATCCATCTGGCGATTGTGACAAATGTAGTACTCTAGTAAGCTCATCAGTTCCAAGTCTAGGAACTAGTGCAGGGGCAAGAACAACCATCTCAGTTTTAATTTCAAATAATTTGTTAGTCATAGTATCAAAAATATCGATTTTAAGATGATCCTTCATATTTCTAACTTCGGATGGACGTCCTCTGAAAAAGTTACTTTCTTCTCCTCTAATCTTTCTATAAAATTCTTCATAGCCTTTGCCAAAAGATCTGATGTCTGTGTAACATATATTTAT
Source organism: uncultured Thermoplasmatales archaeon (assembly GCA_964618505.1). Lineage (GTDB taxonomy): Archaea > Thermoplasmatota > E2 > DHVEG-1 > DHVEG-1 > CAZUBH01. The sequence continues at coordinate 34,874 of CAZUBH010000021.1, forward strand.
TTCAACTTCATTTCCAAGTTTTTCTCTAAGTAAATAGATATGCTTTAAAGCACTCATACACCCAATTCTACAGCACCAGGATTTTTCTGTCTCATCTCTTGAACCAACGCATAGTATGAATGTAATACTTTTTGGTTTTTCAGCATTTGACGGTTTTAAAATCTCTCCTTTAGTCGGTCCTGAAGAACTTATCAATCTTTCAAGTTCAAGAGTGGTAATAACATCTGCTGATGTTCCGTATCCATATTCAAATAAACTTGTAGGATCCATTAGGTCGTATCCAGTGGCAACAACAATTGTGCCAACTTCTTTTTCAACTTCTTCGGGTTTTTGTTTAAAATTAATTGCTTTTTGAACACAAGCCGTTTGACATGCAGGTTCAGTACCACACTTTCCTCTTGTCAAAAATAAACAATATTCGGGATCAATTGAATATTTCAAAGGAATTGCTTGTGGAAAAGGTACATGAATTGCACTTCTTTTCCCAAGATTCATATCAAATTCATTATCAACTCTATCTTTCAGTCTACAAGCTGCAGCACAATCACCACACCCTGTACATTTTTCTAAGTCTACGTATCTTGGATGCTTTGTAATTTTAACAGTGTAATTTCCAATACTTCCATCGACTGCCTTAACTTCAGAATAGGTAAGTAACTCGATATTCGGATGATTTGATACTTCCATCATTTTAGGAGTAAGAATACATGACGAACAATCAAGTGTTGGAAATGTCTTATCTAGCTGAGCCATGCGTCCACCTATGCTTTGTGAACGCTCAACAAGTGTTACTTTATACCCTGAGTTTGCAAGATCGAGTGAAGATTGAATTCCAGCAATACCTCCACCAATAACTAATGCTTTAGGGATAACAGGAATCCTTGAAGTAGCAAGTGATTCCAGCATTCTTGTTTTTGCAACGGCTGCTCTGATAAGTGATTTTGCCTTCTCAGTTGCTTCTTTTTTATCATCATGAACCCAGGAACATTGTTCTCTGATATTTGCAATTTCTAAATTAAATTGATTAAGCCCTCCATCTTCAACAACTGTTCTAAAAGTATGTTCATGCATTCTTGGTGAACAGCATGCAGTAACAACACCATCCAGCTTGTGTTTTTTAATAGAATCTTTAATAAGTTTTGCACCAAGATCGGAGCACATATATTTGTAACTCTCACTTACAGTGACATTATTTAGAGTTTTTGCATATTTTGTAAGCTCTTCGACATCAACTGTTTGTGCAATATTGATACCACAGTGACATACAAATACGCCGATTTTTTTACTCATGCTTCATAACCTCATATTTTCAATTTGTCAATAGGGCTTTTGTTAAGATTAAGACCTAATTTTTCTTTATTTATTCCAAACGATAGACCTAAAATTTGAGTTAAATATAGTACTGGAACATCAAGTTTTGCAGCAACTGTTTCACCTGCTTTTTGTTGCTTTGAGTCAAACATTTTATGACACCAGGGACAAACATCAATCATTGCGTCAAACCCATGCTCTTGTATGGCTTGAACCTTTTGACCTGTTTTTGTTAAAGAAGACTCGGGGAGATTAGCAAGAATTGGAGCACCACAACAATCAAGCTTTTCAGGATAGTGCTCAGTTGAAACACCAATTGCAGATAAAATAGACTCCATTTTCTGTGGATTTTCAGAATCAACAGGTCGTCCTATTTCACTTGGTCTTATTAAATGACAACCATAATGTGTTGCGACTTTGATATCTTTTAAAGGCTTTTTAACCAGCTTTTTAATTTTCTCAATGCCAATCACATCATGCATAAGATCTACAGTGTGATACAATTTAGACGTACCATTAAACTTCAAATCTTCGTTTTCCAAAATATCATTAATTCTTTGTTTCATGTCTTTGTTGTTTTTTAAGATATTCATACATTCACTTAGAGAAAAATGACACATTGGGCAAGGCGCAAATATATCTAAATTATTTTTCTCAGCTATTCCAATATTTCTTGCAGCAAGATAAAGCGTTACCATTTTATTCACACTTTTAAGAGGCTCTCCACAACAAGAAAAACCTTCTAAGTCAACTAATTCAACATTTAATTTTGGTAAAACTTCTCTTAAAGAAAGCTCATATCCATATTGTTCTGTTGGCATTAAACAACCGGGATAAAGTGCATATTTCATACAAAATCTCCTATACTTTTTCAACAGCAAGTTTTGTTAATGACGTTTGAAACTTTGTTGGATCTGTTGGTTTTGAAATGGGTGGCAATTTTAAATCCTCTCTTTTCAACGTTTTATTATCTTTAGTCGTTACTTGCTTTATATCTTGAATAAGACCAGTTGATAAAACTGACTGTAGCATAGCAGTGTATTCTCCAGGAATCTGTTTTCCACTAGCAACAGCCATATTTTTTAAAGCATTTAAAATTTCAATAGGGGCTATTTTTTGCGGGCATCTCTCCCAGCATTTAAAACAGCTCATACATGTCCAAATAACTTCTGAATTTACCATCTCATCAATAAGCCCTCTTTTAAGCAAAGCTACAATTTTATGCGGCTCGAGCTCCAAAAGTTTATGAGCTTCACAGCCAGCTGTACATTTGCCGCATTGAAAACAATAGTCAGAAATTTCGTTTTGTAACTTTTCTAATCTTTCATTTATTTCGTTTCTCAATTCATTTTGAGATTGTGCCATTGATGTTAAATCAACAATACTCATAAGCGCCTCTTCCCAAGCCTTTTATCTGATTTTCATATTTAAAATCTACTAATGTTTTTTAGATAATAGTTTTATCCAATGTGTAAAACATACCTACAATGAAACAAATGTGATAACTAATTACCATGACTTTATATTGCGGATTAGTCTATACACAACATAGTGCTTTGTGTCATTATTTTTTTGAAGACATAGTCAATTGCATCCTTTTGGGATTG
>CAZUBH010000022.1:0-36622 GCA_964618505.1 uncultured Thermoplasmatales archaeon
CTGTTACGCTTTCTTTAAAGGATGGCTGCTTCTAAGCCAACCTCCTGGTTGTTTTAGGTTATAAACGCTCTTTATCTATGACACTTAGCTAATACTTAGGGACCTTAACATAAGGCTGGGTTGTTTCCCTTTTGGACATCAAGATTACCCCAGATGCCCTCACTACCCTGAATCTACGATGATTACACATTCGGAGTTTAACAGGATGTCGAGGAATTTCTTCCCCTAAACGCCCAATTAGTGCTCTACCTTGTAATCTATCTTCTCAGAGATCTACCTACGAGTAGTCTCGGGGGGAACCAGCTATTTCCAGTCTAGATTGGTCTTTTGCCCCTATACGCAGCTCATCCGAACGATTTGTACATCAGTACCGGTACGGTCCTCCACCCCATTTTCATAGGGCTTCAACCTGGCCACGCATAGATCGACTGGCTTCGGGTATCGTGGTAATGACTAAAGGCAAACTTACCTTGTCCCTCGTTGCCTGCGGACAATTGCTTTCGCTATGATTTCAGATTCTTCATCCTTAATCTTGCCATTACCAGGAACTCCCTGGCCCATTTTTCGAAACGCACGATAAAACGCTGCTTACGCTTTCACGCCTTATCAGTCTGTAACCATTTAATTTCATGCTCTTTGCACCTCCCGCAAGGGGTACTTTGCAACTTTCACTCACGCTACTATTGCACTATCGGTCTTGAGTAGTATTTAGGGTTAGAAGTTTATGTCTCCCACATTCATGCGCGATATCCAACGCACACTACTCTGGATACTCAAAAATCTTCCACTGGTTTACCTTTACGGGACTATCACCTTCTTTGGTGCCTCGTTCCAGAGGACTTCAAGTTAGCCAGTTTGGAAGTAAATGAGTCCAAACTCCACATCTCCTCTAACTCGTCGCTAGAGGATTCGGTTTGCCCTATTAGGTTTTCGATCGCCTTTACTAACCTAATCTCAATTGATTTCTTTTCCTCTGCCTACTAAGATGTTTCAATTCGGCAGGTACCTATTCGCTAATGCGAATGTCAATAAATTGACAGGATGTCCCATTAGGTAATCTCCGCATCAAAGGCTCCTTGCGCCTACACGGAGTAATATCGCGGCTTGGCACGACCTTCTTCAGCTCTCAAGCCGAGCAATCCACCAAATGGCGTAGCACTGGCTCAATTTACGTCCAGGTTGCGTGTGAAACCATTACTTATGTAATGGAAACGATCATTGACTGGAGTACAACGCACTTTTGTTCAGTCTACGTTCTTGCCATCTAAATCAAATATTGATATGATGGCGATTTAAGGAAGATCTTAAGTGGACCGGATGGGATTTGAACCCATGGCCTCCTGCTTGCAAAGCAGGCGATCTTCCGCTGATCTACCGGCCCAAATATTTTGATGTTATCCATCCATATATGAGCCAATATCTTTTGATGCTAATTTTTGATCGACGTACTTTATAGTGTTTGATTCACCACCAATTTTTATCGTAGGAGGTGATCCATCCGCAGGTTCCCCTACGGATACCTTGTTACGACTTAACCCCGCTTACTAAGCCTAAGTTTGAACATGACAAGAATCACATCCTCACTCAGACCCAACTCGCATGGTTTGACGGGCGGTGTGTGCAAGGAGCAGGGGCATATTCACCGCGAGATGTTGACTCGCGATTACTACGGATTCCAGCTTCATGAGGGTGAGTTGCAACCCTCAATCCGAACTACGACTAGGTTTTGGGATTACCGTCACCTTTCGGTGTAGAAACCCATTGTCCTAGCCTTTGTAGCGCGCGTGTAGCCCGGAGGATTCGGGGCATACTGACCTACCGTTGCCCTCACCTTCCTCTGACTTATCGCCAGCGGTTTCTCTAGTGTGCTTAGTAAGCGGACTTACTAATAGCAACTAAAGATGAGGGTCTCGTTCGTTGTCTGACTTAACAGAACGCCTCACGGTACGAACTGACGACGGCCATGCACCACTTCTCGGAAAATCAGGCAAGGTCATCAGCCTGGCCTTCATGTAACCGTCGCCCCCGGTGAGTTTTCCGGCGTTGAATCCAATTAAACCGCACGCTCCACCCGTTGCTGTGCTCCCCCGCCAATTCCTTTAAGTTTCAGTCTTGCGACCGTACTTCCCAGGCAGCTTGCTTAACAACTTCTCTCCGACACTAGGAGGGCTCGGAGCCCTACTAACATCAAGCAAGCAGCGTTTACACCCTGGACTACCCGGGTATCTAATCCGGTTTGCGCCCCAGGGCTTCGTCCCTCACCGTCAGACCCGTTCTGGCTAGACGCTTTCGCCACTGGTGGTCCCCCCAGGATTACAGAATTTCACCTCTACCCCAGGAGTACCTCTAGCCTCTCCCGGTCCCAAGTCTAGCAGTCTACCCGGTATTCGTATGGTTAAGCCACACAATTTACCCAGGCATTTACTAAACCGGCTACGGACGTTTTAGGCCCAATAATAGCGGTCACCACTTGAGCTGCAGGTATTACCGCGGCGGCTGGCACCCGTCTTACCCAGCCCTTACTCTCATAGTTTTTTAGACTAAGAAACAGCTGACTCTTACGAGCCAGCACTTGGGATCCCCTCATCGTGCTTTCGCACAGTGTGAAGGTTTCGCGCCTGCTGCGCCCCGTAGGGCCCGATATCGTGTCTCAGATATCGTCTCTGGGCTATTGCTCTCACAACCCATATCCGTCATAGGCTAGTCAGGTCTTTACCCTGACTACTACCTGATAGTCCGCAGACTCATCCTTAGGCGCCGGAACTTTTAGCCTAAATGCATTCCAGCATTTTAGACCTATGGAGTATTATTCTCAGTTTCCCGAGAGTATCCTCCACCTAAGGGTAGATTATCCACGTGTTACTGAGCAGTCTGCCGAGGGCCGAACCCTCTCGACTCGCATGGCTTAGTCGAATCCCAATAGCAGTGACCTCCGGCAGGATCAACCGGAATCTGGCACACTATTATTATGGTACTAATTACTCAATTTTGGAATTGGTGAGTGAATCAAATTTCACCAATACGTCGATCGTCAGATTCAAGATCGCGCAAGACACAACAAACATATCTTGATTTCTTGAACCTCCATTAACTTTATCTCCCTGAATCGAAATGGTCTAATCATAGAGTGTACTCATACATATTCTCATAGACCGGCCGGAAAGATCCGGGGAATCAAATAAAGGTAAACCTCCCGTATATAATACTCATATATAAAGGTTACATAAACTTTTCTGTGAGGTTTTATTCTATATGATTGATGTTGAGAAATTTACTTTTAAAAATGGACTGGGCGGGATTTGAACCCGCGGCCTTTACCTTGCGAAGGTAACAATCTTCCAGCTGATCTACCAGCCCAAAAAAGTGCAAGATTATTTACATCGAATCGTCATTTTATTTTTTGCATTTTTTAATGCTTCAACAACAGGTAATTTTTCACCCATCATAAATTTTTCAAGGGAGCCGCCGCCAGTGCTAATATGAGATATTTTTTCTCGGAGATTCAGCTGCTCTATTGCTGCTACAGTGTGGCCTCCACCAACAATTGAAAAAGCATTAGAATTTGCCACAAAATTAAATATCTTTTCAGTACCTTTTCTGAAATTAGAATTTTCGAAAACTCCACAAGGGCCTGATAAAAAAACAGTTTTTGCATTTGATAAAACAGTTTTAAATTTTTCAATTGTTTTTTCCCCAATATCAAATAAATTACAATCTGTTGGAAGCTCATCTAGGCTTATTTCATGTCTTTGATTGTTTTTTTCTATGCCAAAATCAATAGGTAGATAAATTTCGTTTTTATATTTAGAATATAATTTCTTTATAAGTGTGAATTGTTCTTCATTACCTTCTTGCGTTAAAGATTCTTCATTTATTTTCCCTAATTCATATCCTTCTGATTTTAAAAATGCATTTGCAGGCAACCCTGTTAAAACTACTTTATCAGCGGTTTTATTTGATATAACTCTATCTATTGTAACAATAATGTCTGAAAATTTTGCACCTCCAAACAAAAAAACAGCTGGTTTTTCAGGATTTTTTACGACTTTTTCTAAAGTAGTAAGCTCTTTTTCCATAAGCCTTCCAGCACATGAGGGTAAAACCTCTGTAAAACCAATAAGCGAACATTGTTTTCTGTGGGCTGCAGCAAAAGCGTCGTTTACAAATAAATCTGCAAGCGGATAAAGGTTTTGAATCAACTCAGATTTTGAATGCTCTTCAGCACTTTTTTTATCAGTTTCACTAGAAATTTTTCGGACATTATCTAAAAATAAAATATCTTTTTTTTCTAAATTTTTTATTGCATTTTTAGCCTTTTGGCCATATATGTCATCAATAAATTTTACTTTTTTTTTCAATAATTTTTCAAGTGCATTTGCATGTTTTTCAAGAGATATAAAATCCCAACTACCTTGTCTTCCTTGATGTGCAATTATAACTATTTTTGCTTCTTTTTTTATTAATTCATTTATTGTAGGTAAAACAAGTTTAATTCTGGTTGTGTCTAATATCTCAAATGTATTTTTATCTAGGGGTAGATTAAAATCCACTCTTAATATTACTGTTTTATCTTCCAAATTAAAATCATCAAGTGTATTAAATTCCTTCATAAGAAAATCCTCCATCTTTAAGAAATAAAAATAGTTTATTTAAAGATATAGTATTTAAAAAAGAAAATTAGACGTTACTTACAACCATTTCTTCAGATGTCGTTTTTTTTTCCATAAACATAAAATTAATTAAGTCAACTATTCTGCAAGAGTATCCCCATTCGTTATCATACCAAGAAAGAATCTTCAATAATTTGCCTCTTTCTCCTACAACTTTTGTACTAAGACCATCTATTATTGAAGAATGCGGATTGCCAACAATATCAACAGAAACCAATGGGTCTTCTGAATATTGCATGATTCCTCTTAGATTCTCATTGCTGGCCTTTTTTAATGCATTGTTTACTTCTTCTGTCGTAACTTCTCTATTTAATGTACAAGTAAGATCAGTCAAAGAACCATCTGGTGTTGGAACTCTAACAGCAATTCCGTCAATTTTTCCTTTTAAATCAGGTATAACAAGTGCTACTGCTTTTGCTGCACCTGTTGTGGTGGGGATGATCGAGACAGCAGCTGCTCTTGCTCTTCTTAAATCTTTATGAGGAAAATCTAAAATTCTCTGATCGCCAGTATAGGAATGTATAGTTGTCATAAATCCGCTTTGAACTCCAAAATTGTCGTGTAATACTTTTACTGGCGGAGCTAAACTGTTTGTTGTGCAAGATGCATTTGAGACAATATTGTGTTTTGTTGCATCATATAAGTGCTCATTTACACCTAAAACAATTGTTAAATCAGGATCTTTTGCAGGCGCAGATATTATAACTTTTTTTGCACCAGCTTCTAAATGTTTTGATGCCCCCTCCCTTGTACGAAACACACCTGTGGATTCAATTACCACATCGATGTCTAATTTGTTCCACGGCAAGTTTGATGGATTTACTTGAGAAAAAAACTCCACAGTCTTACCATTTATTTCGATTCCATTTTCTTTTGTTTTTACCTCTCCTTCGAATTTACCATAAATTGAGTCATATTTTAGTAAGTGAGCTAGAATCTCGGTATTTCCAAGATCGTTTACTGCTAAAATTTCAAATTTTTCTCCGTACTGCGAATGTTGTAAAGCTGCACGAAGTACATTTCTTCCTATTCTTCCGAAACCATTAATGGCTACTTTGATCATCCTCATCCACACTTGATAAAATATATGGTCTCTATATAAGCTTTCCGTAAAGATGTACGGAATCTGCATTAGTTATTTTTACATTGTAGAAATTTTTAACTTTAGCATTTTCTTTTATAACAACAGGTTTGTAATTTCCAGCTCTCCCAAGATAACATTGATCAGATAATTTCTTTGTAATTAATATATTGAAAGTACTATCTTTGCATGAAATATTTCTTTCAAAAGAGATTTTTTTGGATAAATCTGTTAATATTTTTGATCGATTTTTTACAATTTCAGTGGGAATTCTACCTTTCATTTTTTTAGCTTTAGTATTCGGTCTAGCCGAAAATCTAGTGATGTTTACAATGTCGGGTTTAATTTTTTTGATTAAATCTATTGAATTTTGAAATGCATTTTCAGATTCTCCAGGAAATCCAACAATAATATCTGTTGAAATTGTTATTTTAGGATATGTTTTTTTAAAGTAATTAACAACTTCTAAAAACATGCTAATGTTATATTTTCTATTCATCTTTTTTAAAATTTCATTATCTGCAGACTGAACAGGGATGTGAATAAATTTGTAAATTTTTTCATCTTTAAAGGAGGGTATTAGTTTATCTAAAATTTTGTGGGCTGTAAAAGGATTCATCATTCCAACTCTTGTTCTAAAATTATTGTCAATAGCACATATTTCTTCTAACAATTTAGCTAAATTTTGTCCTTTATCCATACCATATGATGCAGTATCTTGTGAAGTAATCTGAATTTCTTTGCAGCCAGCTTTAAGGGCATTTTTTACATCGTTAATAACAAACTTCGTAGGCAAACTTGTAAGCCTGCCTCTGGCTAAATGCGTTATACAATATGTGCAGGCAAAATTACATCCCTCTGCAATTGAAATTGGGGCTATAACATTTTTAAAATCTTTGTCATAAAATAGTTCGCTTTTTCCTTTAATTTTAAACTCTTTGTTTTCAATTAGGTTTATTATGTTATGGATATCGTTTGGCGGTAATAAAAGCGCATCCGGTAGAATCGATTTAATTAAATCTTCTTGAACGGACGCCATACATCCTGAAATTATAATATTTTTACCCCTATCTTTAATTTGCCTCATTCTTGAAAGCATTCTTTGCTCTGTAGTGTCAATTACAGTACAAGTAAGAATTATTAAAAAATCTGCTTCATGAATTTCTTCAACAAAGTTATGTTTTTCTTTTTTTAAAATTCCTTTTAAAAGCGCTTCATCACTTTTATTTGCAGTACAACCATAAGTTTCAATATAAAATTTCATATTTTTAAAAAAGAAATTTATTTTTATTTAATAGCTTCTGATAATCTTTTTTTTACAAATTCTTTGTCAAGATTTGATAAGAAATAACCTGCCCTGGGTCCCTTTTCTTGACCAAGAATTATTTTGTAAATCGTTTTGAAAGCCATCTTCACAGGTATTTTTTTGTTTTCCGATATTTCATAGATTAGATTGTGTATATCTTCAGCATTCCATTCTATATTTTGTATATTCTCATACATTTCTTTTAAAAAAACTATTTCTTTTTCAACGATATTGATTTTAGGAATAGTACTTTTTACTTCAAATTTTACCATCTCTGGGGCAAAATTTTGCAACCAATATAATGCATGTTCAGATCTTTGTTTTAGATTGATTTCATCCTGATTTTTTAAATCTTTAGGAATTTGGTTTGTTCTAAGAAGAATTTCTTTTAAATCATTCCAATTTTTTCCAATTTGAAGCAGTGTTACTAAATGACGATAAGGAATTTGATATGGCATATCTTTGGGTATTTGGTGTGGTTGAGAAAGCTCATATGTCTTTTTCAAATCTTTCATGCCTTTGGTTTCTTCTTCGATTCCAAAATAAGCTCTTTCTATTCTGTCATATTCATCAACTAATGACAAAAGGCCAAGCCCCGAATCAAATACAATATGCCTCCCAGGTTGATTGTTCATAATGATAAACCTTAAAACTTCAGGTGGTGTCATTTTTAACATTTGTTCGGCACTAAGGGCAGTACCTTTAGAACTATGCATAGCGCCCTTTCCTTTAAGCATGATGAATTCGTAAACTAAAAGCGCCGGGTGAGGATAGTTGAATATTTCTTCAACAATTTTTGCTCCGGTATCTCTAGCACCCCCCACAGTTGCAAGATCTTTTCCGCAAGGTTCAAAGGTTACCCCGAGCATTTTCCACCTGGCAGGCCAATCGACTCTCCAAGGGAGCTTACCTATTCCTCCTTTTCTAATATCTACTTCTCCCTCATATCCACATTTGCATTTATATTCAATTTTAGGATATTCGTAAAGAACCGGTTCTGCGTTAGTCATATTCTTGCATTTTTCACATCTAATATTGAACGGAATCCAGTTTTTTGGAAGTTGCCTTCCCGATATACTTTCGATTATTTTTCTTATTTTATCAGTGTTTTCTAAAGCTGTTTGAATAGATTCATTATAATCTCCATTTTTATACATCTCATTTGCTCTGAAAACTCTAGGTTTGACCCCTATCTCTTCTAATGAATCTAAAAATTCAAATAAGAAATGGTCTGCATAGCTCTTATGATTTCCACAAGGACAAGGGATGTCAGATATAGGCATTCCGACATATTCTTCATAATTTTTAGGCAAAAAAGGATATACTTTTCTTAATGGATCAAAGTCATCAGCGACATATATTAAGTCTACATTTGCGCCTTTTTCTACAAGACATCGATATATAGCATCTGTTGTAAGAATTTCTCTCATATTTCCAATATGAATTGGCCCTGAAGGAGTAATCCCTGTTGCAAGAACATGATTTTTTCCTTTTTTTAATAAATCATCTGCAAAAACTTCTGCCCAATGCATAAAACCACAAATAACTTAGATTATAGCGCTCTTGCTCTTATTAATCCTCTTAAAGGCACACCATCAATTTCATTGAAAGCTTTTTTGTTTATTACACATGTGCAAAGTACTGGTTTTCCCTTTTCTGCTTTTGTTGCTTTTATTGCACTTTTTAGTGTCTCTCCAGTTCCAACTACATCGTCAATAATTAAAACATTTTTATCTTTTACAGATGCGTAATTTGAAGAAAATGCACCAGTTTTTTCATGATGCGGCCTAAAAACAGCAAGTTCCAATCCCAATGATTCAGAAATAAACGTCGCATAAGAAATTCCATTAATTGCGATACCAACTACTGTATCAATATCAAGCTCTTTTAACTCTACTTCCTCTAAAATAATATCGCTAAGAGCATCTGAAATAGCACCTATCCTTGAAGGATAAACCCCTATTGAACGCCATCCAATCTTTACTTCTCCTTCTGGTTTTTTATCTTTTCCCTTATTAAGAAGCCATGTGGCTGTTTCTTTTGAAACGTTTAATTCTTCTGCTATTTCATAATCAGTAAGTCCACTCTCTTTGTATTTCAGAGCTTTGCTTCTAAGAGCTTCAATTTCTTTCATATAAATTACACCCTCAAAAATAGGTATAATTCTACTGTATTTAGATGTTGCTATAATCATAATAAATATGTTAAATGATACTTATAGTAAAACTAAAATACCTCAAAATATTGCTTGATGTGCAAATAGTGATAAATATGGCAAAAAAAGAAAAGGGACAAGGGTTTCATTCATCTGCCGGTCTTATTAGATATTTTGATGCAGAAGAAAAAACAGCTTTAAAAATACCACCATGGTTTGTAATTGCAGCATGTATAGCAACTGTTGTCATTCTTGCAGTTATACATCTAACCACACCAGTTTCTTAAATTATCTTTTTAGCATATTTATTGTTAATTTTTTTGCTTTTTCTAAAACATCTTTTATTTTATCTTTGTTTGGGCCGCCAGATTGTGTTAATTTTTCTTTACCTCCGCCTGAACCTCCTAACATTTTGCCAATTTCTGGGGCAATTTTTCTAAGGTCTATATCTACATTTTCAGACGCAGCAGAAGTTAGTTTTTTACCATCATAAATGTGTGCAATAAAATTACCATCTTTTACAATTTCAATGGCGGTTGAATTTGACTCTGAAGATGTTGTTGTAGCAACTATTCTAATGTCGGTATTTGGTATTTTCTCCGAACCATTTTTAATTATTTCTATCTGATCTTTTGTAACTTGTTTTTTCTTTTTTTGAGATTTTTTCCATTGATTAAATAATTTTTCACAAGCTTCCACAAGATCTTCTACGATAATTTTTTTATCTACATCAGATTCATTTAAAAATCTCTTAATGGTCTTATTTAGTTGCTCTTTTGGTACCGAAAATATTTCAGAAGAAATTTTCAATTGATTTGAAGCATTTTCTTCTGATTTGATTTGATAATATGGTTCCAAAATATTGACAAGATCTCTAAAAAGAGACATATCTTCTTTTATATGTTTGTCAACCATTTTTCCAGCTGCAAATATTATTCTATTAACACCATCTTGAATTCTTTCTGATTTGATTATCCTAACCTTTTCAATTTCACCTATGTTATCTAGATGAGTACCGCCACATGCTTCAACATCGATACCAGGTATATTTAAAACTCTGATTTCATTTCCTGGTGGGACTCCTCCTTGGTATAATCTAAAACCAAAAGTTTTTTCTGCATCGTTTCTAGTCATTATCTTTTTTTCAACATTTACTTTATTTTGTATAAACTCATTTGACATTTTTTCAATAGCTTTTACGTCCTTATCGTTTAAAGATTCGTAATGAGAGAAATCAAATCTTGCTTCATTAATCCCAAGTTGGGATCCAGCTTGCCAAACATGCTCGCCTAATATCTTTCTTAGAGCTCCGTTTATAACATGAGTTCCTGTGTGATGTTTCATCAAAGTGTATCTTTTATCCCAATCAATTAGGCCTTTAATTTCATCTCCAACTTTCAACTTTTTATCTGTTACATGAATTATTGTATTTCCAATCTTTTTAACCTTTTTAACAAAAATCCTGTCATTGTTTTTTAACAAAAACCCAACATCATTGGGTTGACCTCCACCCTCCGGATAAAAGGCTGTTTTGTCAAGTATTATTTCGTAATTATCTTTAATTTTATTTGCCCAAATAACTTTTGCATAAAACTCTTTTTTGTAATGATCCTCGTAATATAACATCCCAGTCTCTGGTAAATTTTTAGATACTTCTTTTTTTGCCTCTAGTTTTTTTTCATGTGAATGCAGCTCTGCAATCATTGTGTCAAAATTTTTAGGTATTTCTATCTTCACTCCTTCTTTTTCTGAAATGTTTTTGACCACATCTGGTGGCATGCCATGTGTGTCATATAATTTTATTAAATCGCCAGTATCTATTTTTTCATTTCCTAATAAAATTCTTTTTACCATACCTCTTCCTTTGGAAAGGGTTTCTTTAAATCTATTTGTTTCAATATCTAAAATTTCATTAATTTGTTTTTTACGTTCTATTAAAGATGGAAAGGATATTTTTAGCTGATCTAGTTGTAAATTCACAAGTTCTTTTAATGAAATATTTAGATCAAGTTTTTCTAAAAATCGTAAAGAACGCCGAATTATTAATCTTGCAAGATATCCTGATTTAACATTTGATGGAACAATCCCATCTCCAAGCATAAAAGCTAAGCACTTACTATGATCGGCAAGTGCATAAATAGCAGATATGTCGTTTTTATTTTTGGATTTATTTTTAATAAAATTTATTTGTTTAGGAAACACGGTTTCGTAAATTGTTTTTGTTCCAGTTGTAAACCAAGCAATTCTCTCTAGTCCATATCCTGTGTCCACAATATTTAACGGATTTTGAACATATTTTTTCCCTTCAATTTCTATGTCTCCATCATCGTCTTCTTTCATGTTCATAAAAACTAGAGTAGCAATTTCAAGACCGCCTGCGAGCACCTCTATACAAGGACCAGCATTCCCGCCGCCTATCCATAACTGTTCCTTATAGTTTATTTTATTTCTAGGAATTCCAATTTCTTTTGTAAAAAACTCATCACAATACTCTACTGTTTTTTCTTTCCAATAAATTTCATCTATATTCTTATTAAAAGCATGATGCCCCATCATTTCAAACATGGTAAGATGTCTTCCACTAAAACCAACTTCATCCAGATCATTTAAACGTATGCATGGTTGGGAAATAACTAGTGGATTTGAAGGTGGCGGCACTTCTCCAGATGTAACATGGGGTTGAAAATCGGCTATTGATGCGATGGTTAGATATATATCATTTCTCCATCTTGCAATAACAGGACATCTATTTCCTGTCTCAGGATATGAAACTTTGGAATGGTTGTTATTTTTAAAAAAGGATATAAATTTCTGCCTTACCTCATCCAAAGATAATTTTTTATCAGTGGTAGTTGAGTCGCCAATAAAACTAAAACTTACACAAGGTTGATCGCCGCATAGCTCTGAATTTTTTTCTAACGTCCAATAATAATCATTACATGATTTACATTTTTTTCTTGCATATCCATTATCATGGAAGTATTTTAGGTCACATTCTTTTTTAAGTATTGAATCTAACATGGTATTATTTTTCTTGGAATACGGAAACGCTTTAAAGCTTTATGTCTAAACAACTTTTTAATATCAATTAGAAAGTTTTATAACATATTGACGACATTATTATCGACATAGTAAGAAATTATCGGTGATATTTTAATGAGTATCAAAGAACTTTTAGCAGAAAAAATAGCGGGTGAAATAACTTTAAGTGCAAAACCAGGTCAAACTATCAGAAAATGGAGAACCGCATTTAAAATATCACAGACAGACCTAGCAGATTTTCTTGGACTTTCTCCAAGTGTAATTAGTGATTACGAATCTGGAAGAAGAAAGTCTCCAGGGATCCAAACAATAAGAAAAATAATAGAAGCATTTATTGAGATGGATGAGAAAACAAATAACGGCGAAACTCTAAAAAAATATCAATTTATCAATACAAAACAAGAAGGAATTTTAGAAATCATGGAATATCACATTTCCATACCTGTAAAAAAATTTATTGACGAAATAAATGGTAAACTTATAAATTCTAAACCCGATCTTAAAAAAAGCATAAAAGGATTTACATTAATAGATGGTATTGAGACAATAAAAACAATTAATTCCACTAATTATTCAGGTCTTTATGGGTGGAGTACGGAAAGAGCGATGATTTTTACAGGTATTAGATATGGAAGAAGCCCCATGATTGCAATTAGAATACATCCGGTTAAACCATCAATGATTGTATATCATAAACCTGGAGCAGTTGACCCACTCGCAGTTCATTTAGCCGATAAAGAGAGACTTCCACTTGTAATAACAAATATGTCAATCGATGATTTGAGAAAAAAGTTATTAAGCTTAGATAGGTGATAAAATTTCAGATTTAGTAGGATTATGCTCAATATGTGGAAAACCAGGCGCAATGTTTACATGTCATTTATGTGGGAGAAATGTTTGTGGCACATGTTATGACCTAAACCATGGTGTTTGTAATCATTGTAAAGTTGGAAAACGTTAATTTTTAATCACTTTTTCAATTCTATTTTTAAGATCAATAATATCAAATGGCTTTACAACATAATCAACTGATGAGAGATTCCCCATTCCTATACTCATCTCATCTCCTTTAGCTGTCAAAAAAACTATTGGGATTGAGCTCCACTGCGGATTTTCTTTTATTTTTGCTGCCACATCCCATCCATTCATTCCAGGCATCATAATATCCAGGACAATAAGATCAGGCATATTTTCTTTTAATTTATCAATACATTCATTTCCATTTTCTGCTTTTATTATTTCAAAACCACTCATTTCTAAAATTTGCCCAACAGACGTTCTGATATCTTCTTCATCATCAACGATCATTATTTTTTTTACCATCACTTTTCCTCAAAATATTTCCTATAAGTTATTTGGTTTAGGATTAATAACCTTTCCAATTGTATTATAATAAACTTAAATAAAGGCTTTTTGGATTTGGAATATTAGGATGGTTGATGGATTTAGAAATAAGTAATTCTGATGTTATAAAACGTTTATCTAAATCAATCATCGAAGTCATAGGTAGAAGAACTTCGCAAAGCTATGCAATAGCAATGCTTTCAAAATCGATAAGAGCTCAAGAGAAAAAATATAGTTTTTTGAGATTTATTGAAATTAAGAATATACAATATTCTGAAATAGAAAATTTAGTTAAAACAAGCCAATCTTTAGAATCTATTGATCCTACTAAAATTGGAGAAGCATTACAGGTTATTTTAAAGGATATCTCATCTTCTATGGGAAAAAATATCGGATTTTTTTTCATGAGAGAAATAAAAGAGAAAATGGGGCCAAAGTACCAACCAATTTTAGGCGAAATGGGCGTAGATCTTAATTTTATGCAATTCAACTATGTAATCGACAGAAAGCAAGATACTTCTTCAGATATAGGGAATTCTGATGTCGTCTATCGAATAATAAAATCTCTAATAGAAGTTTTAGATAAAACTTTCAATAGGTCCTTTGCTATTTCATTTATAGAGAAAACATTATTTTTTTCAGCTAAAAAATACGAAATTCTAGAACAGATACAAGTAAGGAATGTAAAAAATACTTTAGGTTCAAGTGAAGTAATTGTTGATGAAAATTTAAATAGTATTGATCCCCAAGAAATTGGAAAAGCAATGGAATTTTTTATCATTAGTTTAAATGATAGATTGGGCGATAAAGGAGGTCCAGATTTCATTCAATCATTTAAAAAACAACTAACCAACGAATATCTTTCAAAAATCAATGATTTGGGCATAAATCTAAAAGTTAAACAATATGGTAATGAACTGGTTTTTAGGCATATTTTAAATGCATTGGTTGAAGTACTAAGTAAGGCAAGTACAGAAAAATATGCTATATTTGCAATGAATACATTTCTAAGAAAAATAGATACAAAATTTGATTTTCTTAAAAATGTAAAAATAGATTATAATCCAGATAATGATGGAATTTATGATATAAGTATTATGACAAATCTTGAAAATGTAAGTCAAACTGATGCAAGAAGAGCCATTCAAGAGATTTTAGAAAAAATTATAGAGGCTCTTGGAGAAAATATTAGAGAAAGCTTCATCGAAGATTTTAAAAATTCTCTTGAAACAGATTATCTAGAACGCTTAGAGCAAATGGGTGTAAATCTTTATATGATACAACTTAAAGAAAATTTTAGATCGGATCTTAAATAAACAAAAATGATTAATAGAGTAAAATAATTCATAAAATGAGATGGGATATTAAAAAACAATACTCTGTAGGTGGATATTTGCAAGAAGAACCTTTTGACATTAAAAAATTCTTATTTGGCAAAATTAGTAGAAGAATGACTTTTCTTTTTTTAATAATAGGAATAGTAGCACCTACTATTGGAATTTATTATTTTTATTCATTGTCAGTTTCAACCTTATCATTATCTCAAAATATTGCAATTTATGACGAACAAAAAACAATGTTACAATCAGCCGCAATTTTAATAATAACATTAATAGCTCTTGATGCAGCAATCTTTGGTTATTTTGCATCACATTCAATCACAAGACCTCTAGAGAATCTGCATAGGGTTACAAAAGAGATAGAAAAAGGTAATTTTGATATAAAAGCTAACATCAAAACTAAAGATGAGTTGGAAGAGCTGGGAAAATCCATAAATAAAACAACTATCGCGCTTAGTGAAATGAATCAGGAAAGACTACAGATAGATAGAGCGAAATCAGAATTTCTTAGTATTACTTCACATGAATTGAGAACACCTATGACGCCAATGAAAGCTCAGCTACAGATGCTTGAAAAAGATTATTTTGGAAAACTAAATGAAAAACAAAAAGACAGTGTTAGAATAATAAGAAGAAATGCCGAAAGACTAGACAGAATAATAGAAGACTTCTTGGAGATATCAAGAATTGAAGCAGCTAGATTGAAGTTTATTTTTAGAAAAATTGATATTAAAAAAACTGTCGAGGAAACTGTAAAATTTTTAGAGGGTTTTGCTAAAGAAAAAAATATAGATTTAATAGTAAAAGCTGACAATTTGCCAAATATTCAGGCCGACCCTGATAGAATTAGTCAGATAATTAGAAATTTGACACATAATGCAATTAAATTTTCACGTGTTAATGGAAAGATTGAAATTAGCGCAGCAACAAAAAAAGATCATATCCTTTTTATCATAAAGGATAATGGCTTAGGTATGTCAACTGAGGACCAATTAAGAGTTTTTGAACCATTTTACCAAATAGAAGATCATCTCAATAGAAAACATGGTGGAACGGGTCTTGGTCTTGCAATTTGCAGGGGCATAGTTGAATCGCAAAAAGGAAAAATATGGGTTGAGAGTACTAAAGACAAAGGCAGTACATTTTATTTTACCATACCTTTAAAACCTGTTGAAGAAATTGAACCAATAAAAGTTTTATTTTCATCGAAATCAGAAATTGAAAATAAAATAATGGAAGAATTTACAAGCATACTTGGTCCAATGGGAATTGTAGAATTCGATGATTTAAAAAATAAAAATTCTCTAAAGCAAGATGATTTATTATTTTATATTGATACTTTAGAAAATCAAAACATAATTAATACTAAGTTGGCCGAAAAATTCAAAATCAATATTGGAAAAATATATGGTATAGAATTTGGAAAAAATGATAATAATGAAACTTTAAATTTAGGTGGTAATTAATGAGATTAAGATTTTTGTTAATCGCAATGTGTATAGCAATTTCAATGATCCCCGTAAGTATTATTTGGAGTTTTGAAGGATTTCAAATAGCTACCGCTTTTCTTGGCCTAATTTTGGTTGTTACATTTTTTGTTTCTTTTGTAATGTCTTATTTTATAACATTGCCACTGGAAAAATTAACCAAAAATATTGATGAAATTAGTAAAGGTAATTTGGAGGTCCATTTAGAAAAAAGTGAAATTTATGAGATTAACAAACTTACAAGTTCTCTTGATAGAGTAATGGCTAGTTTGAAATTGGCTATACATAAAGTAGGAGTTAAAAAGGGAGAAATATTCGAAAAAACTGTTAAAGCTATGCAAGAAGCAGAAGAGAAATATGAAAGTTTGATTAATGTAATGGATGATTGGATATGTGAAACTGACCGTAATGGCGTTTGCACATATTGCTCACCTAAGATTTCAGAAAATCTAGGTTTTGATTCCAGTGAATTGATTGGAAAAAAGATATATAATTTTATAAATTTAGAAGATTCAAAAAAAGTCAAGAATTTATATTTAGAACTTGATAAGACTAAAAATAAAAACTTAGAAAAGGTAGAGATAGGATGGAATCACAAAAACGGAAATACCATATTTTTCTCTTTTAATTATTTACCGATATTTGATAAAAATAATGAATTAAAAGGAATAAGAGCTATTTTGAAAAATATGTCTGATTATAAATTCGCTGAAGAAAAAATTGGTGAATTGAATGAAAAATTAAAAGATATGAAAGAAAGAATGAGAGATATTTTAAATGAAAAAGAAAAGGAAAATGTCCGCAATACCAAAGAATTTTTAACTGAAAAAGAATTTGATTATATGTTTATTTTTAACGAAAATGCAAAAATTATTGATTTCAGCGAAAATCTACCAAAAAAGCTAGGTTATAAAAAAGAAGAATTACACGCTTTAGATATAACTGATTTTGACTTTTTAGAAACAAATGAAAATCTTAAAAAAGAGATAAATAGAATAAAAAAAGAAGGCTCAGCAAATTTGAAAACAATTCATAAGAAAAAGGATGGCTCTTCAATTTTTGTAACAGAAAATATAGAATTCGTTAAAGATAAAAATGTTTTCAAATGCTTAGTAAAAGAGGAAAAAATATAGTTTTTCACCATCAACTTTTTATGCAAATTCTATATCCAGGTCCCTTGATACAATGATAAAAGCATCTTCTCGCTCAAAGGGCGTTTCATATGCGATAAGAGAAGTAATAGTCCCTGCAAAAAAATTAGAAAAACAAGGAATTAAGGTTTTACATCTTAATATTGGAGATCCCAATAAATATGATTTTGACACGCCTCAGCACATGAAAGACGCTTTATATGAAGCTGCTAAAGAAAACTATAATGGTTATGCTCCTGCAGAGGGTTATGAAGAATTAATTCTTGAAATTATAAAAAGAGAAAAAACTAGAAATAATGTCAATTACGATCAAAGCGACATTTGTGTTACTACGGGCGTAACAGAATCTTTGCAAATTTTACTAAACGCATCTTTAGACCCAAAGGACGAATTATTAATTCCAGGTCCTACTTATCCTCAATATTCACTTATTACTAAGTTTAACGATGCTATCCCAATTTCTTATAAATGTATAGAAGAATATAATTGGCAACCAGATGTAGAAGATATTAGAAAAAAAATAGCTAATAAAACAAAAGGAATAGTAATAATAAATCCAAATAATCCTACAGGAGCGTTATATTCTAAGAAAGTCCTAAAAGAAATAGTTGATCTTGCTGGAGAATTTAAGGTTCCAATTATATCTGATGAAATCTATGATGATATAACCTTTGATGGAAAACAATATGCTACAGCATCACTTACAAATGATGTTCCGATTATAACATTTAATGGTTTTTCTAAAGTCTATCTTGTACCCGGTTGGCGTATGGGTTATATTATGTTTCATCATAATGGGGAACTTGACGAAATACAAGACGCCTTCATGCGTATAGCTCGATCAAGGTTGTGCGCAAATTCGGTTTGTCAGAAGGCATGTATTGCTGCATTAAAAGGCCCACAAGATCATATTGAAGAGATAAATAATAAATTGAGAAAAAGAAGAGACTTTTCTTATAAACGTTTAAATGAAATAAAAGGTATTTCAACTGCAAAACCCGACGGGGCATTTTACATATTTCCAAAAATTGAAGCTATGAAAGAAAATATTTGGAAAACCGATAAAGATTTTGTTTTAGATTTATTAAATGAAGAACAAGTATTGGTTGTTCATGGTTCTGGTTTTTGTGAAACATATGGTACAGGGCATTTTAGGGTTGTAATTCTTCCCCAAATGAATATTTTAGAAAGTGCATTTGGTAAATTAGAAAAATTCATGAATAAGAGAGTAAAATAGATTTTAATTCTCAATATTTTTTTAAATTTTTGAATTAATAATATAAATAAAAAAACTATTATGAATATTGAGGTTAAAAGATGAACGAGGAAATAACTAATCCTAGTCATGATGATATTGATATTAAAGAATATAAAAATCTTGAAACAAGACTTTATGGTGAGATAATTAAGGCCTGTAGAAGATACAGTCATAAACTTAGTATAATTTCGATAACAGGGATTCTTGATATTGTTAAACAAGAGATGAGAGATTTAGAAAAAACCAATATACGATTTATGAAAGAAGAAAGAGAACCTGAAAACGAAGGTTTTAATGAGTTTTAAGTTACTACTTTTTTTTTTAACATTTATTAATCAATTTGCATAACAAAACAATTCTGAAAAATGATTTAACTTTTTATTTGTCAAAACAGTTATATGTAAGATTTTCATTTCGAGGTTCGGGAGTGTATTGTTGTGGTTTCAAAATCATTAGTGGAAATTACGTTTCATGGAAGAGGGGGTCAAGGCTCTGTTACTGCAGCAAATCTTCTTGTATCGGCAGCGTTAATTGATGGGAATCGTGGTGTTCAAGCATTTCCTTTTTTTGGTGCTGAAAGAAGAGGCGCACCTGTTAGAGCCTTTGCCCGTATATCTGAAGAAGAAATTCATCTCAGAAGTGAGATTTATAATCCAGATGTTGTAATCGTTCTTGATGAAAGTATAATGGATATTGTTGATGTTTTAAAAGGTGTAAAAGAAAACGGAAAGATTCTAATAAATACTACAAAACATCCTAAAGATTTCGATTTTTCTAAAAAATATAATGTAGCGACAGTAGATGCAACAGGAATAGCCATAAAATATGATATTTTAGTTGGAGGAATTCCAGTTGTTAACACACCAATTCTTGGAGCAGTACCAAAGATTTTAGATAAAGTTACTCTAAAATCAATTCAATCCTCTATTAAAAATAAATGGAAATCAGATCTCTCTGATAAAAATGTTAAAGCAACTCATGATGCATACGATGAAGCGGAGGTGAACTTTTGAAGAAATCTAAGGTTATTACCAGCCTTTCTTATCCGAAAAAAGGAGCCATGGGTAAAACAGGAACTTGGAGAGTCTTTAGACCTATTCTTGACAAGGCCAAATGTGTTAAATGCTTAAGATGTTGGATTTTTTGTCCCGAAGGTTCAATAAAAAGAGAAAAAGACGATTCTGTAAGTATAGATTATGATTATTGTAAAGGTTGCGGAGTCTGTGCTACTGAATGCAAGGTTAAGGCAATTACAATGGATAGAGAGGCGAAGAAAAAATGAGCGAAATTATGATTGACACCGGTAATTATACGGCTGCAAGGGCAGCAATAATGGCAAAGCCTGATGTAGTGGCTGCTTATCCGATAACACCTCAAACTACACTTGTGGAAGGCATAGCTAACTATGTTTCAAGTGGCGAATATAAAGGAGAATACATTTGTGTTGAAAGTGAGCATTCGGCAATGAGTGCTTGCATAGGAGCTAGTGCTGCAGGTTCTAGAACTTTTACTGCGACTTCATCTCATGGACTTTTACTCATGCATGAAATGCTTCATTGGGCAGCTCTTGCAAGACTTCCCATAGTTATGGTAAATATTAATCGAGTTGTAGGTCCAGGATGGAATATATGGTCAGATCAAAATGATTCAATTTCTCAAAGAGATACTGGTTGGATACAGTTTTATTGCAGTAGCAACCAGGAGATATTTGATACCATAATTCAATCGTTTAAACTTGCAGAACATAAAGACATTTCTCTGCCGGTTATGATCAGTTACGATGCGTTTATAATTTCTCACACGTCTATGCCAACTGAGATACCAAACCAAAAGACTATAGATGATTTCATTGAAAAATATGTGCCAAATTGGAAAATGGACGTAAAAAATCCAGCCACGTTTGGTAATATAATTGGCCCTGATGGATATTTTAAAGTCAGACGCGCACAACAAGATTCACAAGAAAATGCATTAAAATTAATACCTGAAATATCAAAAGATTGGGGGGAACAAACTGGCAAATATCATGGCGGCCTAATTGAAAAAATTGAATGCGAAGATGCAAATTACATACTCATTTCTATGGGTGCCATAGGGGCTGAAAGCAAAGAAGCCATTAAAGAAATGAGAAAAAACGGTATAAAAATCGGGCTTGCTCGAATAAGGACATTCAGACCATTTCCAAAAGATGAGATTTTAAAATTAAGTAAAAAAGCAGACTTAATTGTTATTGATAGAAACATTTCTCCTGGTTTTGAAGGTGCTGTTTTCAGTGAAATTAAAGCTACTCTTTACAAAAAATCAGATGCCGATGTGTTTGGCTTTATTGCAGGACTTGGGGGAAAGGATGTTACCTATGAGGACATTCAAAAAATTTGTAAAAAAGCTATTGCCGGTAAAACAAAAGAAAATGAATGGTATGGCCTGGAGGGTGATTAAAAATGGCAATTAAAAATTTACCTGAGCAAGAATGCATCTTGCCCGGAAGTGCAGCTTGTCCTGGTTGCCCAGCAACTATTGGCCTTCGTCTTGTTTTAAAGGCATTAGGTAAGAATACTATAATGACTATTCCAGCATGTTGTACTGCTGTAATTGAAAGTTTGCATCCTTATACTTCATTTGATGTTCCTGTAATGAATATAGCTTTTGAAGCAGCAGCGGCTGGTGCATCTGGGATTGTTGCAGCTCTTAAACAACAAGGTAAAGAAGATACTACTGTTGTTGCTTGGGCAGGAGATGGAGGCACTTATGATATTGGACTTCAAGCACTTTCGGGTGCACTTGAGAGAGGTACAAATTTTATCTACATTTGTTACAACAATCAAATATATTCAAATACTGGCATACAACGAAGTGGTGCAACTCCTTATGCTGCATGGACAACTACAACCGTAAGTGGAAAGACAGAATTTAGAAAAGAGATGGGCGAAATTGTACAAGCACATCATATTCCTTATATGGCTCAAACTTGCATTAGCTATCCAGATGATTTATACAACAAAGTAAAAAAAGCAAAAAGCATCAAAGGCCCAAAATATATAGAAATAATGGCTCCCTGTCCGCCTGGCTGGAGATTTGCAATGGATAGAACGGTTGAGATGGGTAGGCTAGCTGTTGAAACAGGAGCTTGGGCGTTGTACGAATCTGAAAATGATAAAGTAACTTTTCAGGGTAAAAGCAAACTTTTATTGGAAAATAAAATTCAAAGAAAGCCTGTTGAAGAATGGATAAAATATCAAGGAAGATTTAGACATCTTTTCGTTCCAAAAAAAGACAAAAAAAGAATAAAGGCATTAGAAGATTACACTGATGAAGTTTGGAAGAGATATCGAGACTGCTATTTGAAATAAGGAGAGTGAATAATTAAATGGAGGCTTTAAATTATGTTTGCAAAGGAAATGCTGAAGCAGAGCCTCCCCCTGCTAGTCGTTTGCGGTCTAGGAGGAATTCTTGCTGGAAGTACTCTTAGCAACATGGGGGCCATATTAAAAAATATACCTGGTTTGCTGGTTGCAATTCCAGCAGTTATTGCTATGAGAGGAAACATAAGCACTGCTTTTGGCTCAAGAATAGGATCTGCATATCATCTTGGTGTTATTGATTCAGATAATTTATTTAATGATGAATTGAAACAAAATATTTTAGGTACTTTAGTTCTTAGTTTTATTATATCTTTTGTGATTGGAATTTTAGCCTACATCTCTTCAATTTTTTTGGGAATTTATCCAAACCTGCTGTTGCTTATATCAATAGTCCTTATTGCAGGTGTTTTGTCAGGTATAATTCTCACTTTTTTAACCATCATTATTATTTTTATTGTTTTCAAAAGAGGCTACGATCCAGATAATGTTACAGGTCCTGCCCTTGCTACTTTCGGAGATGTTGTGACCATGCTTTGTGTTTTTGGAACTGCAATTTTTTTAGGAGGTATTCTATGATCTACAATTGGAAAAAAATTGTGTTAAACAGTCTGCCTCTTCTAACAGTCTGCATTATTATTGAAATATTTGCAGGACAAATACTTCAAGGAAATCAAGAAAAACTTATTTTAATGCCGATTTTTTTGCTATCTGTTCCAGTAATAAACGGAGTTGGAGGCAATATTGGTAGTATTTTAGGTGCAAGAATAGCTTCTGGGCTTCATACAGGTACTATTGAACTTTCATTTGAGGATAAAAACATTCAAAAAAATCTATTCAGCGCTATTGTTATAGGATTTTTAGTATACTTTTTACTTGCAATATTTATATATTATATTGCATATCTTGGAAATATACTAAAGAGAGTAGCACCAATGCAGTTCGTATCTATTGTTTTAGGTACAGGTATTCTTCTTATATTGCTTATTTCAATAACTAGTGTTATTACTGCATTTTTTTCCTTTAAAAAAGGATTAGATCCTGACGATATGGTTGCACCAGTTGTTACAACCGTGGGCGATACTTTTGGAATTTTATTTTTATTTATTTTAATTGGAGTAGTTGGAATATGAGTGATAAAAAGAAAAAAGGCATTTTTGGTAAACTTCAAAGAACACCAAAATGGAAAAAAGAGGAATTTTCTGAAATTGAATATGAGCCAACTCCTGTAAAAGATATTCTTACGGAAATGAAAGATATTTCAGAACTTATTATCGATCTTGCTTACTCTGCAGTTCTTTTTGACAGCGACGATATGGCAGAAGAAGTAAAATATCTGGATGTAAGGATGGACAAACTTAATTATGATATTAGAATGATGGCAATGATGGCAACTCGAACTAAAAAAGATGCTGAACAACTAGCAGGTATTTTACAGGTGGCAGAAGCAGCAGAAACTATATCAAATGCAGCCGGAGACATTGCAAAACTTCTATCTCTAAAAGAAAATATCAGGCCCATACTTCCAAAAATACTTGCAAAAGCCGAAGAAAAATTATTCAGAGTAAAAGTGACATCAAAATCTAATGCATGCAATAGTAAAATTGGTGATATATCTGTGGAATCAGAAACGGGAATGAGAATTATTGCAATAAGAAGGGGAGAATGCTGGATTTTTAATCCACAATCAGATACAATTTTAAAAGAAGAAGATTGGCTAATTGTTAGGGGTACAGATGAAGGATATGAAGACCTTGAAAATTTTCTAAAAGGCAAAATGGAGGTTTTGGATTGAAAATTAAAGAAAAATCTTCAGAAGATTTGGTTCTAGAGATTAAAGATAAATCAGAGCTAATGATTGATCTTGCCTACTCTTCGATACTTTATGATAACAAAAACATTGCAGAGGAAGTTTATGATCTAGAAGAAATAGTGGATAAGTTGTATCATACTCTTCAAAGAAAATCTCTTGATGATGTAAGAAAAGGAAAACACAGTATTGATGAGTCGCTCACTCTTCTAAGAATTGCTCATGCAGGAGAACAAATTGCAGATGCTGCAGTAGAAATTGCCGATGTTGAGCTAAGAGATGTTGAACTTCACCCTATTTTAAAAATGAGTATACGTGAATCCGATCAGGTTTTCACAAGAGTTAAAGTTGAACCTAGTTCGATACTTTGCGGAAAAACTCTCGGAGAATTGAAACTTTCAAGTGAAACAGGAATGACTGTTATTGCAATGAGACACAATGATAGATGGCTTTATGGCCCTAATAAAAATACAAAGATAGATTCTGAAGACATACTCTTTGCAAAAGGTCCCGAAGATGGAGAAAGTCATCTAATCAACCTTGCTACCGGAAAAGAAGATGAATTGTGATTAGATAGATTTTCTTTTTATACTTTCTTTAAATAAATATGATCAAAAACATTTTATATATTATATTTACATATTTATATATAAGAAGCCTATATGAAAAATAAAACATCGGTTTTAATATTACTGATGATTTCCATCATAATTCTACTTGTATCAATAATTGTTTTTGTAAATGTTCAAACTATAAAGGCTCCTGATGCAACGATTACCATTGAAATTATAGACGTAAATTCAGAAGAAGCAACAGTAGAAACAATAATGGATATTTACAACCCAAATGATTTTGAAATAATTTCTAAAAACTTAAAGATAGTTACAACTACAATTGATGGTGAAGAAATAGCAAGTACAACAACAAAAGGAGGAGCAATACCGCCTCATAAAAATTCAACATTTACTACAATTTCAAAGGTAAACTATAATGGTCAAGACCCTGAAACCTTAAAAAGCGTAGTAAAAGGCGAAATTGGAGCAAAAATAATATTTTTTGAAAAGGTTATTCCGTTTTCAATTAACATAATTACCTCTGTTGGAGAGCTGATTGATAATTTGGTATCTCCTGAAATTAATACTCAAATTTCTTTTGGGGAGATTGACAAAAACAATATCAACATAAGTTTTTCGACAGATATTTATAATCCTAATAATCTAAATGTTAGTCTTAAAAACACCAGTGTTGAAATTAAAGATGAAAATAACGAAATTATCGGTTTTTATGCTTTACCGGATTTAATAATTGTAGCAAAAGACAATACATCGATTAATCAAATGTTTAATTTAGATCTAGATTTTTTAAATGCTAAAAAATTAGCAGTATATGTAAAATCAAATGTAATTGGTCATATTGCAGGTTATGCCAAGATAATTCCAATTAATCTTAAAACTGTTATCATAAATCCCGATTTAGAAGATATACTTCCTTCAGATAAACCTATGGAATGCAATTTAAGAGGAGACTATCACGCATCTTTAAGCGGTCTTGTTGGAGAGATATCAATTGAATTTGATAACCCAAATAATTTAGAACTAACTGCAAAAGATATAATACTGAATGTAAACAGAGTTGATAAAAATACAAAAACACAGGTTGCAAATGTAACAATAGAAAATGGAATAATAAAACCAGAAAATACAACTACTCTTTATGGGGAGGTAGTAATACCTTACAGTAAACTTTTCATTCCGCCAATTGGGGGGAGGATAATTCCTGATGGTTTGGAACTAGAAATTAAAGCCAAAATTTCCATTCAAGGATTAAATAATTATTTGTGGGTTGGAGTATCAGCTTATCAAGATTTTCATCTTTTTATTAAATGATAAGGTTTATACAAATGATTAAATTATCTAAAAGATGTATATGATATATCTAGCTGTTTTAATACTTGCTTTAATTGCATTATTTGGCGAAATTTCCATGGCAACTGCGTGGATTTTGGCAGGATTAAAATATAAAAAAGAAAAATTTTATGACTATCTTCCTTTGGCGACCGTAATAGTTCCTTGTAAAGGAATAGAAGAAGGTTTCAAAAATAATATTAAGGCTATATGTAATCTTGATTATCCAAAATATAATGTTGTTTTTGTTGTAGATTCTAAAAAAGATCCAGCGTACCCTATATTATATGAAAATTGTAAAAAATACAAAAATACAAAGGTTGTAATGTCAAGATATATTAGCGGAAGTAGTGGTAAAATATCTGCACTTATATCTGGAATTAAAGAATCAAAAAATCCCGAAGTTTATGTTTTTGCAGATTCAGATATAAAACCACATAAAAATTGGTTGAAGTATTTAATTCCTCCTTTAAAAGATAAAAATATAGGAGTAACTACAGGATATAGATGGTATTTTCCAAAAGATTCTCAATCCTTGCTTTTAAGTGTCTGGAATATGGCTTGCAGCATTTCTTTATTTTTCTTTTTTACAAGTTTTGCTTGGGGAGGTTCTTCTGCAATAAAAAGAGAAACATTTGAAAGATTAAAGATAGTGGATAAATGGAAAAAAGGTTTTTCAGATGATTTAATTCTAACAAACGCTGTTAGAAAATCAAGGTTAAAAATTAAGTTTATTGCACAATGTCTTATCGAAAGTCCGCCTGAAGGAAATATTCATTTTATAGTAAAATGGGGAACAAGACAACTTACTTGGGTTAAATGGTATTATCTTCCGAGTTGGTTGATTTCTGTTATTGGAGCAGTTGGTCTTAAAATTGCCACAATTTCTGGATTTTTCCTATTGTTTTTAGGTTATACTTTACCGGGTGTTTTGATGATTTTAACAATTCCAATGGAAGTTATAATTGGCTGGATTGGCCATATCGTATGTAAAAATTTAATGTTATATCCTAAAAAGAAAATAGGTTCTTCACTTAGTTATGGGTTGATGATGCCTTTGATTTTTTTTATTCTTGCTTATAACAATCTTTCGTCTGTTTTTAAAACTAAGATAAATTGGGGCGGAAGAACTTATAAAAAAACTAGATAAACCAAATTTTTACTACCTGCTTTAAACTCTTCGTTTTAGTTTTTCAATAAATTTATAAAAAATAATCTTTTTATAACAATAATCAATACAAATAACTTGTTGAATACTTGTTGAGGAGATTATTATGCCATTCTGTTGTGAATGTGGTCAAGAAATCACCCGGGGGGAATATAGCTATTCAATGGACAAATTTAATAGACCACTATGCAGAGAACATCAGAGAATGGAACGTGCAATTACAAAACCTATTATTGAAAGACAAAAATCTACGGAAATAGAAAAAGCAATTCAACCAAATACTTCAAAAGAAGAAATTGAACAAGAGGGATTGGGCTGGAAAAATAGATTAAAAAAAAGTGCAGTGACAATAGGAAAAGGTATTGTTAAGTGTTCAAAAAAACTTGTTGATGCATCTAAAAAATCTATGCAAATAAGAAGATGGAAGGATCAAATCTTAAGGAGAATGAATAAAGGACAATTAAGATCGTTATGCAAAGAATATAGAATAGCAACTAAAACAAGAAAAACAGAATGGAAAGTTGATAAAAGAACAGATGAATGGTATACAAGAGATTATACTTATGTTTATAAAGATGATGAATTAATTACAAGAATAAAAAATCGGGTAAGCTTAGACAATATTATTGGTTTTGCAAAAAGAAATCATATTAATATAAGGGATATTTTAGCAGATATTGACAAAAAGAAGGCTGAGTGGAAAATAAAAGAAATTAACGAAATGATGGAGCAAGAAGGTAGAACCTTTATTAAAGAGCTGGAAAAATCAATACTTGAATTTAATCCTCCAAGAAAATATTATCGAGAAGAAATGCCCTACCAAGATACTCTGGCAACACATTTAAAAAATGAATTCCCTGATGGTGATGTTGGGGTTGAAGTATCTCGCGGTCCAGTACGACCCGATATTGTTGTAAATGAGGTGGCAATTGAAATAAAAGGACCTACGGGTAACAAAGAATTAGAAACTATAGCAAATAAATGCTTGTTATATGATCAATATTTTCATGGTGGGTTGATATGTGTTTTGTTTAATGTTTATGTCAATAAAAGAAGATACGATGCTTGGCTGAGAGGAATAAATAACAGCTATCCAAATGTAATAGTAATAAAAAAATAAATAGTGCCAATACTTTCAACTTCAATCAAAGACACTGGTTAAACTAGAATTTATTGTCAAATCATAATCAAAAAAAGCAATACATTGTATATTAAAAACTATTGAAGAAATGAATAAGGTTGCTGATGATATTGGAGAATCAACGGAAGTTTGATTTTGCAACTCTATTATCATAACTAAATTCTTTAAAATAATTCTTCATTTTTCTATAGATGTAACCTTGTAAAAACAAAACGTATGTATCATGCTTAGTTTCTCTAGTTTTAATATACCTACTAAAATCAATATCCTTGCTTTTCAAGTCAAGAAAACTTAAAATTTTTTCAATTGTTTTGTTAGTTTCTTTGCATAAATCCTCATATTTTATTGATATAAAATCATCTTTTGATAGTTTTTCTGCATCTTTTAAATAAATATTGACCGCCTTACTGGCTTTTTTTGTTAAAAATAGTGAACCAAAAATTGTTTTTGAAAAAAACAATCTTGAAAGAAATAAAAGTAATGGATTTTCATATACTTTTTTGTAATTTTTGAACAGAAGAGTTGTATAAAGATTTTGTTTTTTCAATATTAATTTTACCGCTTTAAAAAATGAACTTAGAGAATCATTTGGGTTTCTATGAATAAATATAAATTTCGCATTTGGAAACGTTTTTTTTATATACAAAAAATTATCAAAGTCATATGGATTTTTCAAAAGTAGAGGCTTTTTATTTTCAGAAATATATTGGATTTTTTTGGAAAGATCATAAAAATATTGGTAATTCTTAGAATCTAGATAATATTTATTCGAGTATTTTCCTAGCAAAAACCCATATTCTTCTGCAAAGTCTGAATCAATTTGTAATCTATCTATTCCTCTATCTTTTTGACCTTTTGATCTAATATATTCTGTTAGTTGCTTTTTTTCTTTTGCCTGTTTATTTTCAATAAAATTACTTAGTATTTCGTTGTATTTTATCAGATGATAAGCAGTTACTTGATTAAAATTATGAGTTTCTGCAAGTATTTTATATAAAATACTGGTTCCCGATCTGTGCAAACCTAATATAAAAATTGGCTGAAAATCAACATTCTTAATTCTATCAAGATATTTTTTATCCACTTTATTTGTTTGCATTTAAAACTCTTGCACCATATTCATCTATGTTGCAAACAAAAACTTTTCCAAAATTTGAAAGAACTCTAGCTAGCTCTTGGGTTTTACCAAATGCAAATACAGAGTTTCCAAGCATACACATACTTGCCATGCCTAACTTATTTGCCTGATCTATTGCATTTTCTACTTTTTCACTTGCAAGACCTGTTTTTTTTGTAAAAAGTTGGGAAAGATAAAAAAAGTTTTCCACAGATGGTTTTTCAAGCAATTTTTTTATGCAATATTTTCCAATTGATGATATCTCATTTATTTTATTTGAGTTGATAAGCATTTTTTTTGTTTCTATTTTTTTTCCAATAACACAAACGACAATTTCATAATTTCCAGGAATATGTTCAATAAACCCCCATGGTGGAAGACCTGCCTCTCGTCTTATTTCTATTCCTCCAAAACTGCTAGCAAGAACGTCTCCCAAGCCTGTTTTTAGAGCAACTTCGGCAAAATGGGCTGCTTTCATCGCCACTTCTTTTGGCATTTGTAATAATTTTGAAAGAGCAAGCACGCTACTTAGGGCACCAGCACCACTCATTCCAAAACCCTGTCCTCTTGGAAGATCTAGTTTCGTATTGACTTTTACTAAAAGTTGACTGTTTCCAATTATATTTTTAATAGCAAGCTTAGTAACTGGAGCATTAGATTTTTTATTATTAATACTAACATCTATAGACTGCTCAGAAGAGCTTGAAACAAAAATCTCACTTTTTGCACCTAAATTAAGATTTATACCAGCACCTCTTGAACCAGATCTTGAATAGTCCTTTTGCCAATAAACTGGTTCAAAAAATCCTGAAATATGTGCTGGTGCAAATGCTACTGCTTTCATAATAATCAATTATTTAACTAAATCTAAGATAAATTTTGCTAGTTCTTCTTTTTTACCCTTTTTATTTTGTGTTTTTCCTTTCTTATCAATAATTATTATTTCATTTTTATCTGATCCAAATGCAGAAGTTGTATTTCCAATTACAAAGTCAAGATTATTTTTTTTCAATAGATTAAGTGATTTTTCTTTAATTCTATCTTTGCTTTCTTCTACTTTAAAACCTATAATTTTTGATTTTGGCATTTTCTTTCTAATTAATTCAATAACTTTTGGTGCTTTTTTAAATTCCAACGAAAAACTGTTTTTTCCTGATTTTATTTTTCCTTTATGTTTTTTAGGAATGTAATCAGCTATTGCAGCACATAATATTACACTATCAAATGGTTTTTTGTTTTGTTTAATTAATTTTAATAGGTCATCAACTTTCTCAAATTTTTTAACTGAAATATGAGAAGGTACAACTTTTTCTGAATGTCCATACCAAAGCTTAACATTTGCTCCTCTTTCAAAGGCATTATTTGCAAGGGCTATCGCTGTTTTGCCAGAACTTTTATTTGTTATCAATCTAACATCATCAATTGGTTCTGCGGTTGCTCCTCCAATTATTAATATTTCTTTTTTTTCTAAATCATTTTTATTTACAGTTTTTAAAACATTTGCCAAAATTTCATTTATATCTGGCATTTTTGCTTTATTTCTTTCAATTGTAGGTTCAACAAATTTAATATTTTGTTTTTTGCAAACTTCAATGTTTTTCTGCACTATTTTATGGCGATACATTGAAAGATGCATTGCAGGAACTATTAAAATTGGAACTTTTGAACCAATTGCAGTAGTTGCAAATGTTGTTACAGGGCTATCATCAATTCCATGTGAAATTTTAGAAAGTGTATTTGCAGTACAAGGACATATTAAAAGTAGATCTGCGGGATCTTTTGTCAGTCCACAAAAATAAACGTGTTCCGTTTTTCCAGTCAGTTCAACTATTGGTTTGTTTGAAGTTGCAAACCAAATCGAATCTGGATGAATTATTTTTGTTGCAGATTTTGTCATTAAAGGATATACTTCAGCGCCATGCCTAATGAGTTCTCTAGCAAGTTTTATTGACTCTACAGCGGCAATACTCCCAGTAACTGCTAAAATAATCTTTTTGTTTTTAAGTTTATTACTCTTTATCCCGCAAATATCTTTGGCAGGATGCATTTAACCACAGTTATCTTACAACCATCACTGATTTACTTGCATGTCTTACGACTTTATCAGTGACGCTACCAAGTAAAAATCTTCCTTCTTTTCCGTAGCCTTTGTAACCCATTATTATTATATCGACATCAAGCTTTTTTGCGTTTATTAAAATTTCATCTGCAGGATCGCCAGATTCAACAATAACATCGACCTTTTCTACTTCACTTTCAATTTCTTTAGATTTTTGTGTAATATTTTCCATGGCTTTTTGCTTAAAACTTCCAGATTGTACAACGGTACTCAAATCTATAGTTGGAAGAAGCATATTTGTAAAATTTGATTCGCCCAAGGCTGCAGGTATTATAGTGAGTATAGTAACTTCATCTTCACTATTTGCACATTTTACAGCCATTTGTAAAGCCTTTTCTGATGCCTCAGAACCATCATAAGCCACAAGTAATTTTTTCATATCAATCGACCTATCAACGTAGTAGCAGGTAATGTGAAACCTACTAAAAAGATTTTGTATAATTATCTGCAAAGATATGAGATAAAATCAGATAGAGTTAAACCGTTATTCCATCTCATGATATAGTTATTACTTTTACTGTATTCTAACTTTGGTAGTCTTTTATGAAGTATTTTTGTTTTCCCTTCCAGGCCTTTAACATCCATTGAAAATAGTCGCCACGAATCCCCTCTTTGTCCTTTCAATCTAAAAGCATAAATTGGAAGTGTTTTTGTTTTTTCACATTCATCTCTCATTTTTTCGGCTTGTTTTTGCAATTTTCCATTTACGCTACTAAAATGAAGGGTATCTGAGTTACTGCTTTTTATCTCAATTAGAAATGAAATGTCGCCTCTAATAGATACTAGATCAACGCCGAGTGAACCAGCTGCTCTTACAACAATAAAAGGCTTGTCACAGATACTAAGATAATTATCTTTTATAATAGGAGAGCATGTTTTTGTAACTTTTGTTAAAGTTTCTTTATCCCCCTCAAGGATTCTTTTAAATTCTCTTTCATAATTGCTGCTCATATAAAAAAAGTAAAATACTTTAAAAACCTTTAATGTTTGGGCTATTTAATAAAAATAAGGTGCTTCAATGAGTAAGGAGGTTATTGTAAAAGAGGCGATGAAAGCAAATCCTCTCATTGTAGAACCAGATACAACAGTTTTAAACGCAGCAATTCAAATGAGAAAAAGAAAAATTGGAAATGTTATTGTTGCCAAAAAAAAACAGGCTTTAGGCATTCTTACGGAAAGTGATATTTTAAGAAAGGTTGTAGCAGAAAATAAATCTCCGGATTCAGTTTTAGTAAAAGATGTAATGAGCAGCCCCATAGTTATAATAGACCCATATGTTACGTTAGAACAAGCAATGAAAACAATGGGCAAATGTAATGTAAGAAGATTGCCTGTAATTGAGGAAGGAGAACTCATAGGCATTATTACTCAAAGAGATATCTCAAGGATTTCTCCAGTTCTTCATGAGATATCTAGAGAATGGTATGATATTAAAACAAGAGATGAACAACACTATAAAAAACAAATATTTTCAGGCAAATGTGAAGATTGCAATACATTATCTGCAAATCTGAAAAATGTTGATGGCAGATTGCTTTGCGAGGATTGTATTGATGCATTAAGATATGAATAATTTTTTGTTTTAGGTGAAAATATGAAAGTAAAAGAAGTCATGACAAAGGATGTTATATCTGTTGATAAAGATGTAGATTTGAAACATGTACTTGATTTAATGAAAAAAAATGAGATTACAAAACTACCTGTTTTAGAAGATAAAAAAATCATTGGTATTACAACTGACAATATAATTGCATATAAACTTGGTTCTATAAGAAAAAGAGGAATTACTGCGTCAAGACTTCATGCCTCTTCTGTAACCGAAAAAAACATAGAAAAGATAGACCCAAATACAAATGTAAAAGATATCTTAAAAAAAGTTGGTGAGCCGGGTCCAACAATGCTACCAGTTGTTGAAAAAGAAAAACTTGTTGGAGTGTTGACAAAAGCTGACTTGCTACATCTTGTTAATAGTAAAAAAGCAATAAATACGTTCATGAAGAAAAAGGTTAACACAGTTTCTCCTGAGGATAGAGTTGTTCATGCAAGAAGAATCATGGTTGATGAAAACGTTGCAAGAATACCTGTTTCAGAACAAGGAAAGATTGTTGGAATAATTTCTGATGTTGAGGTTGCATTTGCATTTGCTAAACTTAAAAGATCATTTTCGCTTGGAAGACAAAAAAGAAAAATTGATGAGTTGCTTGTAAAAGATGTAATGAAATCACCTGTTTTTTGGACGACTCCTTCAGTAACAGCAGAACAAGCAGCAAAAATAATGATTAAACAAAACGTAGGGGCCCTTCCTATAATTGAAAAAGATAGCTTGGTTGGTATAATCACAAGAACAGATCTTCTCAACACTATTTCATTGTAATTTTTTCTGAGTTTAATTTCTAAAAAGTAGCTAAAGATTTAAATAAAGCTTCAGAAATAGATATTATGGGGAAAAGATATGAAAAAAATACTTTCAATAGGAAGTATTGTAATTATTATAATAATTATTCTTATGTCCTATGACTCTGTTATCAGTTACGATTCTAAGATGAATTGTAATAAGGTCTCGCCTCTTTTTCAGATGAGAGTAGATAAATATAAACATGGTGAAAATGTCAAATCTTTAGAATCTTATTACTTAGGAAAGGAGAATAAAATATCATTGCACTTCCCTTATCGAATCGATTTTAGAGAAATACTTGAAGAATATAAGGATATATTAAACAAAGAATGTAATAATTTAGATTTTAACATCTTAAAAATATTAATTCAAGATTTTGAAAATACGAATTTTGAAGGAGAACCTCCAACTGTTTTTTGTCCACCCCCAACTCTTGAAGCAAGACCATTATGTTTAATACCGCTTATAATTTATTACTTTATATTATTTATTTTGTATAGTATTTAACCCTAGTAAATATCAATAATATTTATAAAATTCTAAAAACACCAATCCAATCAGAAGAATAATTTCCAGAATTGTCATAAGCAACTACATCAATATCGTAATCAAAAGTCAGAAACTCACCTTTTCTCCACGTGTATTCGTAAGGCTCCGAATAATCTGTAAAAATCAGTTCATCATTTATGTAAAACTCGACATAATCAATTCCATAGATCATCTGAGAAGCTTCTACTTCGATTTCAATTCTTCCTATGACAAGATTTGTTAGAAAATCATCTTTTATCAAAAAATTGAACAGATAAAAACAATCATTTTTTGGTTTTGAGATATTCACAATAGGAGGTCCACTAGTAACAGTTACTTCTGCATAATCAATACTTACATTGTCCTCAGAATCAATTACTGTAAATGTTGCATTATATTTTCCAAGTTCATAATAAACATGTATTGGGTCTTCTAAATCAGATGTATTGCCATCATCAAAATCCCAGTGAAATTCATACGGTGGGATCCCTCCAAAAATATCTGCATTAAATTGTAGCTCATGTCCTGCATATACTTCATAAGGACCGCCTGCAACTACATCAAGTTCACCTTCTCCAAAAGCATGTAAATTTCCAAACCAGAAACCCTCTCCATCATACCATGAAGACCCTACATATATAGTCCCATCTTCTGAAATTATGGGAGATGATCGAGCATTATAATTACAAAACTCATCTATTTTCCATTTCAAAGTGCCATCTGTGTTGATAGCTATCAAGCTGCGTTTATCATCATTTGCAACATAAATTGTCCCATCATCAGATATTGCAGGTCCCGTTCCCCACAGATAACCATCTATATCATAACTCCATTTTAGAGTGCCGTTGGGATAAAATGCCCTAAGTAACTCTGTTCCAACATAAATTGTACCATCTTTTCCAATAGCAGCAACAGCAGCTGCAACTTCGCTTCCTGTATCCGCCTGCCATTTTAATGTTCCGTTGGAATATAATGCATATAGATAACCATCAAATGAAGGACAGTATATGGTTCCATCTGGTCCAATTGACGGGTGACCTTTAATATCGGCCCCTGTCGTAAAATGCCATTTAAGAGTGCCGTTTGGATTTACCGCATATAATTTTTCATTGCTTGATCCAAAATAAATTGTACCATCATTACCTATCGCAGGATCAGATAATATTTCACCGCCACCATAAAACTCCCATTTTTTTGTTCCATTTGAATCAACAGCAAATAACTTTTTATTGTAACATCCAAAATATGTAGTTCCATCATCTGCAATAGCAGGTGAGGAAGTTATTGGATCTCCAGCACCAAATCGCCACTTTCTCGTTCCATTAGGATAAATTGCATACAACCCAGCATCCCATGATGTAAAATATGCTATTCCATCTTCATCAACTGCAGGTGTTGACCATACTGAACCATCTAATTGATAATGCCATTTTTTTGTTCCATTTGAATACAAACAGTAGGCTTTTCGATCTGTACCCATTGATCCAAAATATATATTTCCATCCATGTCGAGAGCTATGCTTGCTTCAATGGTTCCATCCACAGAATGTGTTCTAAATCTCCAGATTTCAGTCCCAGGATTGTTTTCAGTGCTATGTGGACTTTGACAAGTATGATGTAAATCATGATAGGCCATAGGCCAGGAGGAGTTGGAAAGTCTTTTATTTGAAGTCATATATGTTTTCTTTTCTGATTCTTGAAATATGTTCTCTTCAGAGTATGTCATAAATAATTGTGAGTTACTTTTTAGATCATCTTTGTCTATGCTCCAATCATTTCTATAATCTATAAACTTGTCTGAATTATAGTCGATAGATGAAGTACTATAAACTGGTTTAATCTGAGGAAAGATTACTACAAATATTAACAATAAAATAATAATTGACATTTGTATTAATATCAGAGATTTATTTTTAGATATTTCAATTCCCCCATTTAATATAATATATACGAATAACATTTATATAACACTTACCCCTATATATAAGTAGGGAAGAGTATGAGAAGGATACTTTCATTGGGAAGTATTGCAGTTATATTTTTATATTTTATAAACAAACATAAAATATGTTAAAATGGGGATGGTGGGGAAAATAGTGCAATAATAAAAATTATAAATGTGAGGAAAAAACTATATATTGCTAGTCCAGGTACCCAGTGTCCATTTAGGATTAAAAATATCATTGATTCTACTGTTTTGTGTCATTATTCTCACCTAGGATAAATTAAGACATTCCACAAAATCGT
>CAZUBH010000023.1:0-33485 GCA_964618505.1 uncultured Thermoplasmatales archaeon
TAGTAAGGGGTATGGCATTTATAAGTCATAAAGGTTTGGTTCTTTACTATAATATATTTACAATAGGAGGCCCACTTGTAACAGTTACCTCTGCATAATCTACACTTACGTTTTGTTCGGAATCCGTAACAGTAAATGTTGC
Source organism: uncultured Thermoplasmatales archaeon (assembly GCA_964618505.1). Classification (GTDB taxonomy): domain Archaea; phylum Thermoplasmatota; class E2; order DHVEG-1; family DHVEG-1; genus CAZUBH01. The sequence continues at coordinate 143 of CAZUBH010000023.1, forward strand.
ATTGTACGTCCCAAGTTGGTTGTAGATATGAATTGGGTCTTCCAAATCAGATTCGTTTCCATCGCCAAAATCCCAGTGATATTCATATGGTGGAATGCCCCCAAATACATCTGCATTGAATTGTAGTTCCTGTCCAGCATAAACTTCATATGGCCCTCCTGCAACAGCATTAAGTTCACCCAGACCAAACGCATGAAGATATCCATAATTATAAGTACCATAACTATACCAGGATGATCCTATGTATATAGTTCCATCCTCAGCTATTGCTGGTGATGATACTACCTTCTGATTACTTATTTTTTTTCTCCATATTTCTTCACCTTGAGGACTAACTGCAACTATAGAATATCCCTCATGATTTCCAACATAGATAGTTCCATCTGACGATATAGCAGGAGAGGCTCTCCCTCCATTTCCACCAACGTCCAATCTCCATTTTAAAGTTCCATTATTTGGATAATATGCATCCAAAGTTTCAGTAAAAAAATAAATAGTTCCATCTTCTGCAATTGAAGCACTTCCACTCATCCCCCGACCAACATTAGTTTTCCAATTCAGTGTGCCATTTGGATAAATCGCATATAGATTGTTATCCCACGAATTGATGTAAATTATTCCATCCTCACTAATTGAAGGACTGCATTTGATATAACCACCAGTATCAAATCTCCATTTTAAAGAACCATTTTGATTCATTGCATATAATCCTGAATCATAAGATCCGATATAGATTGTTCCATCTTCCCCTATTGCAGGACTTGACATTGTCCAATCGTTTGTTTCATATTCCCACTTCAATGTACCGTTTGGATTTACAGCAAAAATAAAGCCACTCGTCGATCCAAAATAAATAGTTCCATCTTCCCCTATTGCAGGAGAGCTACTTGAATCACCACCAAGACTATATTGCCATTTTTTAGTTCCATTAGGATTAAATGCATGTAAAAAACCATCCCAACAAGTAAGGTAGACGGTTCCATCTTCACCCAATGCAGGAGTTGACCATACAAAACCCTCTAACTGATAGCTCCATTTTTTTGTTCCATTTTGATACAAGCAATATAACTTTCGATCTGAACCCATTGTTCCAAAATATATGTTACCTTCAGCATCTATCACAGGCGAACCTTCAATATGTCCGCCCCATTTACAAAGAAACCTCCACTTTTCTGTTTGTGGATTATCTTCTGTGCTATGGGGACTTTGAGAAGTATGCCTTGCATCATGACATTTCATAGGCCATGAAGAATCCATTGGACCATCATCTGGATTTGTGGTTTGAATATTATCACCTGATTGAATCGATTCTATCTGGCTATTTACAAAATGTAATTCATCAAAATCGTAATCTTCAAAATAGTTAGAACCTTCTATGTTGCTATATTTCATTTTAAATTTTATCATATCTTCGTAATTATCGTCATTATACTCTTTAGAATACCCTGAATTTGAAACACTCAAAGATACAGGCAAAAAAAGCAAAAGAACTACAACTAAGGAAAATAATGTTTTATTCAATTCTTTTCCTCCCTATCTTAGCTTTATATAGTAAATTACTAAATATAAATCTTTTTAACAAAAAGATTAAAACTAAAAACTGTATCTAAAAAATAGATTTGTATGAAAATTACAGCGTGCCCCAAATGTGGTAGTACAGACATTTCTGCAGGAACCATGAATCAGGGAGTAACATTCGGAGTAACATCTTGGACTCAAACATGCAAAAATTGCAACTATCGTGGACAACCGATCATATTAGATTCTGAAAAAGATTATAAAAAATTCTTAGAAAATCTTAAAAATAAATCTAAAAAATCAGATAAAGAAACTGAAATAGATGAATGCCTTTCAGATAATGATAAACGTATCGTAGATTGTCTAAAAGAATACGAAAAAGAAAAAGAATCAAAACCAGTTTGGCCAAAAAACAAAAGATGGTGGCCTGAAATAATCATTGCACTAATATTTTCTTTATATGCAAATGTCGCAGGAATTGGTGACATAGCATCATATATGGGATATGAAACAGCAGCAATCTATAGTGTTTTTAACTTTGTAGCAATCTTTGTAATAACACTTCTTATGATTGTTATTTTTGAATACATTGTACTTTTTTCAAAAAACTTAGTAACTAAATAAAAACCTAAGTTACAATTTCACTTAATTTTTCCTTCTCAATTGCTTGTTTAATCTCCATTGCAATTCTTTCACCATAAGAAATAGAATCTCCATAAAGATAACCAGAATGTGGGGTAAACCTAGTTAAAGGACTACCTGGAATCCTCATTGAAACATCAAACACGACCATTTCCTCACGACCTTTATCTGCTGCAATTGCTCCCTGAAGTGCAAAAGGTCCAATGATTCCTGGAGGGCATTCTTTTTTAGTCGTTGCAACAAACTTTTCTCCAAGATTAAAAATCTTCTCTATTATCGATTCTTTAGTTGTTGCTGCAACATGGCCTGTTTCAATGATTTTTGGTTTCATATATTTTAAAACTTCAAGCTGCTCATTTGCTGGAAGTCTAATGAGGCCATCAAGATTTGTTTGTCTTCTTGTATCAGTTCCCATTATCTCAAGCTCATCATTAATTGTTGAGTAAAAATAATTAAAATTAACCTGAGCACCAATAACATATTCTTCAATTACTGCTTTATCAAGGGCGTCCTTTGTAATCATCTTTTTTGAAAGTAGTTCATCTGCTTTTTTCTTGTAATCTTCATAATTTGTAGCATAAAAAAAGGCTCTTTCATAACCTCTGATTGCTTCATTTACTTTTACAATTACAAGCCTATCAATATCTTTTGGTGATTCGATTATTTTAGGAAATCTTATGCCTGCTTTTTCCAAAAGATAGTATTGATTTTTAGGAACGTCTCTTTCTTCAAGTTTGAGCATGGATCGAGTCCCATAAATAGGAACTCTAAAGTTATTTTCAATATCTTTAAAATCAAAATAAACCCAGAAATATCTGTTGTGAATAAATATAGTGTTTAGCTTTCTCAATTTTTCTTGAACGTCAGGTTTTGTTATATCAGAAAATTTATCAAGTACAATGGTTTTGTCTATACACCCTCTACCATCCTCCCTAGTCTTGTAGTATTTTGTATAAGTCTTTTCTCGTCCCTTTTGGCAGATTGCAAGAGTTTTAAAACCATGTTTTTTTGCACCGCGACAAACATCAAGACCAGAGTGGCCTCCCAAAACACCGATTGTAATATTGTCTTTATCATAGGATTTTACTAGCTTTTGAATATCACTTCTTTTTATCATGGGCATCTATCCTATAATCTAAGATTATTTGAACTTTGGCCTTTTTGATAAATAAACTGGTAGTGGAAAAGGCTCCTGAGGATATCCCTTTGTTTTAGTATCAATTAAGTCAAACATCTCTTTTAAAGAGTAAGATTTTGAGCTACTACCTATCTCTTCTTTTCTAAATCTAGGATTAAATTTTCCTGTATCTTTTTCTTTATCGCCGACAACAATTATGATTGGAATCCATTCTTTTTCAGCATCACGGATTCTTTTACTCACACTTTCTTCTCTATCATCAATATCGGCTCTTACATATTTATTATCAGACATTTTTCTAAGTTTTTCAATATATTTCTCACAAGTATGGGTAAACTCATCTCCGATAGGAATAAATCTTATTTGAGTTGGAGAAAGCCATATTGGAAGCATTGGCTTTTGGCCTTTTTTCATGTTCAATGCTTCTTTTTCAAGCAAAGCGTAAATCACCCTTTCAATAGCGCCTGAAGGGCTGCAATGAAGGATTAATGGATGTTTTTGCAAGCCGTCGCTATCTGTGAAATTAATATCATATCTTTCACCGTTTTCAATATCAATTTGATCTGTACTAAGTGCAGAGGCCTTATCGGACATATCAACAAAATTGAACTCGTATTTCAATATAAAATAAAATATCCTTTCATCCCACATTTCAAGCAGGACTGGTTTTCCAAGTTTTTTAACAAGTTCCACTAAAAATTCTTTATTTTCATCATAAAATTCTTTAGTTGTTCGAAGCGCCATTTCTATGTCTTCATTTTCAATCCCAATTTTTTTTAGAACACTTAGACATAAATCATACCTTACTTTGAACTCATCCATGGCCATATTTAGATCCGAGGTCATTGCATGTACATCAGGCATTGTAAATGCTCTAAGTCTTCTAAGCCCGGTGAGTTCTCCAGATTGTTCTCGTCTGAATGAATATTTTGTGAGTTCATATATTTTTAAAGGTAAATCTTTGTAACTAATTGTAGCATCATGAGCCATTAGAAATTGTCCAAAACATGCTGCAAATCGCAAGAAAAAACTTCTTTTGTCACTTTCAATCTGATACTGCCTTGCAGGAAATCTCTGTAAATATTTTGAAAGTGTTGGATGATTCATATCATACATTATTGGCGTTTCTACTTCAAGACCGCCGTATTCAACTACCCTTCTTGTTACATACTCTTCAATTAATTTTTTTATAAACCTGCCTTTTGGATAGTATCTCATATTGCCTCCATCAGATGCAGGTTCATAATCTGCAATTTCTAGTGATTTCATGAGTTTAACATGGGCAGGTTCTTGTTTTACGGCTCTTGTTTTTTCTTTTTCATAAAATGCAAAAGTCTTTAGGTTTTTAAGATTTTTAAAATCAAACTTGTCAATGTCATGTAATGTTCCATCCTCTGTTAGAATATGCCAGTATGAACTAAGCTTTCTCTCCTTTTTTAATGAGTCGGTCTCTTCGCCCACGGGTATTATCTCTCTTGAAAGCTCAGATAGCGGATGGCCTTTACATGAAATCTTAAATGCTTTATACCAACCAAAAGGTGATCTTTTAATATTAAAATCTTTATTTTTTAGTCCAAACTCGATTTCTATGAGTATTTCTTGAGCCTTTTTAGGGCTTGCGAGATTTGATGAAAGATGAGCATAAGGATAAAGCATTATATTTTTAACTTTCAACTGCTCTGCAGTTTTTTCTATTTCAGCAACTGCTTGGGAAACCGATTGAGATGAAGATTTTTCATCTATTTTTTCAACAGCTGTAAAAACCGTTAAAGCTTCTTCAAGTCGGCCACTTTTATTTTCTGTTTCTTCAGGATTTTTTATGGCTTTATCTTTTACCTCGTATTCAATATAGTCACTGTGAATCAGCAATAATTTCATAAAATCGACCTCTAAATCGAGTAAACATTATTAAACATAATGATTAGAAATATATGGGGGAGGCGGCGGAGGTGTTAAACACCGCTTTTAAAAAATTTAACGTTATACTTGCAATCCCATCTCTCCGCCTAAAAATGAATAGGTTAATTAATATAAGAAAGTTTCGGAAATTTACAATTCAACGAGTTTCCAAGGAGAGAAATTAGTCTAAAAATCCAAGAGCTTCTTCAATTCTTCCCATTTCAATTCCGGTGGTTTTATTTCCAATTATTGCACCTTTTGTGTTTGCAACAAGACCTGAACCAATCATCGGTGAGCCATGATTTATTGTTCCTATCATGACTTTAACACCAAACAATTCTTCTAAAATAATTTTTTCTTCATCTGTTGATTTTGGGTGGCAAAGACAACCCTTGTTTGTTACAACTGCAGCCATTCCTACAGTTTCAAGACCTGCAATAGTGCCTTTCATAACATCTATGTCGAGCATATCTTTGATTTTTTTCATAGATTTGTTAGAAATTTCAGGATGAATTAGAGCTGCTTTATCATTTATTAGAATATCATTTCCAGCTGCATTTACAATGTCTTCGATCATAAAAACATCAAGTCCTTGTTTTTCAATTTCTTTTATTGTATTGCTGTCAACAATATTTGAAACAATTACTCCTTTTGAATTGATTGCTAGAAGAGAGCCAATAATGGTTGAATCAGCAATTGTGACTTCAACAACTTCTACATCTAAAGATTTAGAAATTACATTTTTAACTTTCTTTAAAAGACCTTTTTGAATAAAAGCAACAGAATCATTTGCTCTGCAATAAACGCCTAGATTTGGATTTTCATTAAAATCCAGCAACTCAAGCATATGTTATTCACTTTTTAGTTTTTTTAGGAGTTGCTTTCTTTTTAGTTGTTGACTTTTTTGCAGGTTTTTTCTTTTCTTCTTTTTTATCTGACTTTTTTGGTTTAGTGCTTTTCTCTGTTTTTTTGGTTTTTTCTTCTTTTTTTGTTTCCTGCTTTTTGTCAGATTTTTTCTCTGTTTTTTTATCTTCTTTGGGCTTTTCTTCCTTTGGAGCTTTTTTCTTTTTAATCTTTACTTCACCATCTGCTGCGGGTGCAATGTCATAATCTTCTGCTCCGGGCACACCTTCTTCTTCAGAAACTTCTTCTCTTCTAAGAATTGGTGTTTTCTTTTCTTTTTCTTCCTTTAAAATTTCTCTTCTTGATTTTTTAACACCAAGCTCTGGAAGTGTAACTTCAACAACACCATCTTCAAATTTAACTGCTCTAACCCTGATTTTACTTGGAATTTTATATTTGCCTCTTGACCATAATTCTTTATTTAAGGAATCATCAATCCAAACGCTTTCTTCTTCTACTTTCATGTGTTTTGTAATATAACTTCTTACAAATTTAACTGCTCTTGGAGCAGCCATTGATGAGCTGCCAAGTTTAACACGTCTTAGAGGAATAGTATACAATCTTTCAATTTCTTTTTCAGAATCCTTTTCAGCCATAAAAATCAACCTTTCTTGAGTTTACTTCTTCTCCAGTGTCTTGTTTTTGGATGTCTAGTAAATCTTCTGTTTGTTTTAATCATAACCCAGGCAGGAACTCTTCTATTACTTTTTGTTGCCTTATTTAATCTGATTTTTTTACCTAATGATTTGTGAGTAGACATTTAAATTCCTCTTCTTCTAATCTTAATATCTCTTTTTTTGGGAATCAATTTGGAAAGTAATTCCCTTAATTGCTCGTCATTTATCTTATTTTTAAGCCTTCCTGATTGAGCAAGCATTATCAGTTGATTTTCAATGTTTTCTGCAACTTCAGGTCTCGCAACCTTTATTCTTCCAAGCCTTTCTCGTGCCTCATTTGTTAGAATTTTTCTTAATATTGCCTTTTTTTGTTCTTCTAACTCTTGTTGCCTAACTTGTTCTTCTAAATCTTCCTGAGATTGTAGCTGTTGTTCTTGCAACTCTTGCAATTTTTTCCTTCTAATACTTTCTAAATCATCATCCATATTTCTATATCCTCAGATATAGTCTAATATTTTTTTAAATCCGGATAGGTTTTAACTAATTCCTTTTTAATTTCAAATGCAGTGTTATCTAAAAGTGATCTACCTTTTCCAGAGAGCATTCTACCTTTTCCTCTAGCTTTTGAGACATAACCTGATTTTTCTAGTTGTTGCAGAGCCTTTCTTGTAATAGAACCACTACCACCCCTGGCTTTGTTAGGTTTTGATCCTTTGTTTTTATTGCCGCCGTATTCATTTCTTAATCTTTCGACACCAATGGAATTATTAATGTAAATCTTTCTTAGAATAGATGCACATCTTGTGTACCACCAGTTTTTATCCTCTGGAGGATACTCTTTGTCAACTCCAGTTCTTACAAAACCACTCCATTCTGGAGGAACTAATTCTTTTTCATTTTGTAACTTTTTTGACAAAGCATCTATCAGCTCTTTTGCAGGCACGTCATACGCAGTTGTCATATCAACTCTCTTCCGTTAGATATATAAAGTGGGTATCGGTAATAACCATTTGTTATTTAAGCATATTGGATAAGTATATATCTATATTACTTGTCTACTCTATTTTCAGATGAAATCTTTTCCCTTAGAGGAAAACGTGTAAATTTTTTACACTCAAAACAGTAGCTAATTATCTTTCCTCTACTTATTCTAACTCTAGAATTTATTCCTGGCAATAAATATGAGTAGCAATGTTTACAAAAACTTCTTTTATATTTTTTAGGTATTGGTACTAAATATTTCATTGAAATTTTTCTTGCCAATTGAACATATCTATTTGAAAGTTCAAATCTATTACTCAATGCATATCTTTCAGAAAGTTCAAACAAATGTTCGATTCTTTTTTTTGCAATATTTTTTTGTATTTTTTTATTTTTTGAATATCTGCGTGACATATCCAGCTCTTTGTTATTAAAAAACTTAAGAAAAAATAATATAAAAATAGAGATTAAAAAGAAAGAAGAAGGTGATAATTTACTTCTTCTTCAAGTATGGAAGACCCGTTCTTTTATTAACTCCAACAGAGTAACCAGTTGGTAAGTCGCAAGGATTTCCACTTTTTGGTGTTCTCTTACTGAAGAAATAAATTGTTTGATTTCTTCCTCCTTTTAACTGTACATCTCGTGTATATAAGGTCCAACCTTCATGTGTGTATGCCATAAACTACCTCCTGAAGAGGAATATAGAGTAACATAATTTAAATCTTTCCTTATTTTCTCCTTACATTTTATATTAAAAACAAAATAACTATGTTCTTTATTATTTCGACGTAAAAAAAAGAGCCGGTAGTTGTCGCCCACATTTCATAATGCAATATTGGTTTTAAACACTTTCGAATTTTTTCAATTCAAAAACATTTTTCAATGGCAAATAAATGAGCTTATGAGTTTCATGAATAAAGGAAAGTTAAGCTTTGTTGGTCTAGGGTTATTTGATGAAAAAGATACAACCTTAAAAGGTTTAGACGAAATTAAAAAGTGCGATTTTATTTTTGCTGAATTATACACGTCCAGATTAATAGGTGCTGATTTAAATAAAATAAGAAAAATATTTGGAAGAAGTATAGAAATACTTTCAAGAGAAGAAACCGAAAAAGCCGACAAAATTTTAGATGCTGCAAAAAACAATCATGTAGTTTTCCTAGTATGTGGAGATCCCATGATGGCGACAACACATTTAGATTTAAGAATTAGAGCAATCAAAAAAAACATACAAACAGATATTGTTCACAATGCAAGTATTATAACAGCAGCTCCAGGACTTCTCGGATTGCAAAATTATAAGTTTGGAAGAACCACTACTCTTGCATACCCTGAAAAAGATTATTTTCCAACAAGCCCCTATGATTTTATTAAAGAAAATAAAGAAATGGGTCTTCATACATTAGTTTTGTTGGATATTCAATCTAAAAAAGACAAATACATGACTGCAAACGAAGGTTTAGAACTTCTTTTAGAAATGGAAGACAAAATGAAGCAAAATATAATAAAAGAAGATAGCGTAGCTTGTGTGGTTTCACAGGCAGGCTCGCCAAAACCGTCTTTAAATTCAGATACAATTAAAAATTTAATCAAAAAAGATTTTGGAAAACCTTTGCATACCATAGTTATACCAGGCAAACTTCATTTCATGGAAATCGAAGCTTTGGAAATATGTGCAAATCTTCCAAATTCTCTAAGTAAAAAATTACAAAAACTATAATAACCCAGGATATTATTATCGCATAAGGGGTATGGAATGCAGAATAAAAACGACTCTATTGGAATTATTTACGGAGATGTTGGATCTACTGAATTTAACTTTACAGTAGACAATCAAAATCTTAGAAAATTTGATTACGTGACCGCTCCACACAAAGAAGGCTACATACTTGCTCAAGTAATGGATGTTAAGAGATATTCAGATCTCAAATTTAGTGATGCAACTACGCTGCGTAAAGATGAAGAAATGCCTTTTATAAAAAGTAACATATCTGCTTATGCAGATGTAATTGGCTACAGAGATAGAAGAAACCAGCTACTCGCTCCTAGAACTCCTTTTGATGCTGGTGCAAAAGTAACTGTTGCAAATGAAGATTTAATCAGACATGTTTTAGGGCTGCAAAACGACAGTAAAAATGGAGCTTATTTAGGTCTATTAAAAGGACACAACTTACCTGTTTATCTGAATGTAGATTCTCTTGTTCAAAAACACATTTGTGTTCTTGCAAAAACAGGTGGGGGAAAATCCTATGCATGTGGCGTTCTTGTTGAAGAACTTTTAAAGAAAAAAATCCCGATGGTGATAATTGATACGCATGGGGAATATATGTCACTTACGAAGTCAAATAAGGATAGCAAAGACAAAAAAAATATGGAAAAATTCAATGTTAAACCTAATCAGTATTCAAGTCAAATACATGCATATTCTCCATTAGGCAACAAGGGAGATGTCAAACACATAACACTTAACGGAATAAATCTAAAAGCAAGAGAAATAATCGACTTACTTCACGCAAAACTTTCTGGCCCTCAAGTAGGTGTTTTATATCAATCAATTAAAGAAATGAAAGAATATAAAGAACATTACACAATAAGAGACATAATTGAGGCAGTCAATAGAAGTAAAAGTAATGCAAAATGGAATGTTATAGCATCTCTTGAATCTCTTGACTCGATAGGTGTATTTTCTGATCATGGAACATCTGTTGACGAACTAGTTAAGAAAGGAAAATGCTCACTCATTAATATGAAAGGAGTGCCACCGGATATTCAAGATGTTGTTGTGGCAAGACTCACAAAAGAATTGTTTGATTCAAGAAAAGCAGGTAAAATCCCACCGTTTTTATTAATTGTTGAGGAGGCACACAACTACTGTCCAGAAAGAGGTTTTGGAAACACAGTTTCATCAAGCATATTGAGAACAGTGGCATCTGAAGGTCGTAAATTTGGAATGGGACTATGTATTGTAAGTCAAAGACCTGCAAAGGTTGATAAAAATATCATTTCTCAATGCAACACAAATATTATATTAAAAGTTACAAATCCAAATGATTTAAAGGCTATTATTCAGTCAGTTGAAGGCCTCACAAGTCAAACATATAATGAAATTCAAAGATTGCCAATTGGTACTGCACTTATATCTGGTGCATCAATTCAAATCCCTATTATGATGGAGGTTAGGACTAGGGAAACAAGTCATGGTGGAAAGTCAGTAACTGTCTTTAAAGATGGTTCTCCTACAGATTTTAAGCCAAACATACCCAAAGTGCCAAAACCTCCAAAAGCAGTAGCAACTTCTCCTCCTTCTGAAAAAAAAAGTAGCACATATACTCAAAAAGCAATAAATGTAAATCGAGTCGCAAAAAGATTGGGCTGGGTTAAAACAGATGATCCCCAAGAAACAATAGAAATACTTACAAAAGAAGCAGAAAAAATGAAAGAAAATGTTTATAGATATTTAGATTCACTTTCAAAACTCGGTGAAAATTTCTGCTTGGAGCAAGATCCAAAATGTATAAAATGTCCAATGAACAACGGATGTCAATATAGAAATTCAAGAAATGTAAAAAAAGGACTCTTTAGAAAGTAAAAATGAGCAAAATAAAAATATCAGCGATAATTATCTCTATACTAATTTTTTTGACTTTTCTTACAGGCTGCCTTGATTTTTTTTCTTCTTTTCCAACAACTTATGAAAAGCATCCTACAAAAATAAGTTATACAATTAAATACGGATATAGTGTAAATGCTGAAGGAACTGGCACTTATACAATTAAATACGAATGCGACATACCTGAAGTGCTATCCGGAATGCATTCTTATCAACTTTTGCATAGTTTGGAATATGAAACAAAAACATTTGGTAGCAACGATTTTATTTTTTGGAATATTTCAGGCAAAACTAGCAGGACAATGGAGTTAGGAATTACTGCAAATATTGAAGCAGAAAGTTTTATTGTCTCTGATTTAAAAGGAGAAAATGCCTTAACTGTTGAGCAGATAAGTCAGTACTATCCTACCATCGCAAATAGATATCTTAATGAACAATATCAAGGCGATGTTGTTTTAATAGATCCAAACAATCCTAATATAAAAACTACTGCAAATCAAGTTATACTTAATCAGGACACAGATAACTCTTTTATTATAGCAAAAGAGCTATTCAAATGGTTAAAACAAAATGTTAACTATGAAATACATCTTTCACAATCTGACGTTCAGCCTGCATTTACGACCTTTAAGAAAAAAACCGGAGATTGTGATGATTTATCTGTTCTTTACATATCTCTATGCAGAGCTGCAGGAATTCCTGCAAGATTTATTAGAGGCTTTCTAATAAATGAAGAAAATGGCGATATTATTGCAACAGGCCATGCATGGTCTGAAGTTTTTGTTGGCGGCTCAATTGGAAACAATGGATGGATACCTGTTGAATGTGCTTGTTGTACAGCATCAATAAAAGCAGATATAAATCAAAATTTTGGTGTTGAAAGTGCCTATCATCTAAGACTATTTGTTGGGGAAGGTAGTAATGAATCTTTAAATGCTTCTCTATCTAGTATCTCGTACTCATATGGGCCACAAAGAACAGTTGAAGTAGAATCTATTTCAGAAGTTACGAACTTTTTTGAATTAGAATCAAAGCAGCTGGTAGTAACAGACGGAATTAGAAAGTACGAATGATTGTTTTATAATAACTTATAAATACCTTGCAAAACAACTTTTTTTCATATATGTACAGATTTAAAGGTAAAACTAAATCACTATCTGGTAAATTATTAGTTTTAACTGTTTCCTGTTTATTTGTATTTTTATCATTTTCACAAATATCGATTAGTACTAAAATTAAAGAAGAGATCGGTGAAGAAGTTCATCTTCTTAGAAGTGAACATTATTTATACTTAAGAGCAAAAGAAAATGTAAGCAAATTCAATTTTAGATACACATTCCCTCCAGATTATGGATCTCAAGTTCCAATTCTGATTGAAGTCCATAACGATAGCACTGTGAATTTAATTAATTACGAAATTACAAAAGATAAAATGGAACCAAACAGATTAGCAAATTTTACAATTGGGGAAATGAAAATAGACGAGATAAAACTAATTCATTTTTCATTTTGGGTCCTTGTGAAAAACAATGATTTTAGCGATATGCCTTCTTTTAAATTATTTCCAAGAAGACTTAATTTGCCTGAAGAAACAAAAATATGGCTTTCTAGATCAAATGTTGTACAGACACTAAATGTTGTATTAAGAGATAAAGCAAAGGATTTGAAAGCACCAAAAATAAACATGATAAATTATGCTGATGATGTTGCAAAATATGTTAAAAGACACAGGTTTTTCAGTTCACTAATTCAAAATAATTTTGGAATATATTTTTTCCAAGATGCTTTTTCTACCCTTATTTTGGGAGGAAAAGACACGGGACGTTCTCATCTTGCTTGTGCTTTTTTAAGAATTAATAATATTCCGGCAAGGGTAATTCTTGTGAATAAGCAAGATTGCTGGACTCAAATGCAATACATGGTTGAGTATTATATTCCAGATTATGGTTGGGTTTTATTAGATCCCATGTCAGCCGACTCAAGTTCTGAAACAAAAAATCAGATAATAAACAGAATTTGCCATCCAGAGGATGAAAAAAATACTACGAGGGATCACATAACGCCAATAACAAGAGGTCTTGAACGTTGGATGTGGTTCAACAGTAGTAACATAAAACCATATTTTGTAGATTTAGACGAAGGTAGCAAATCCAAAATGTTTAGTGAAGCAGAAATAATAACAGATTCAAGTATTTCTGATCATTCAATTCTAATTACTAAAATGGTTTATCACGAATATGAAAAATATATTGGAAAAAATTTAGATTGTAATAATTATCAATACTTTTTAGATGCACAAGATTATCAAGAAGAAGCAATTAATCAATTAAAATATTCAGACGATATATATGAGTATATATATTATATGCAATTAGCTTATGATAGTTATCAACAAATCGAAATCTAGTAATCTCCAGCAAGAAATCCAAAAGAATAGTTCCTATCTTTTTTATCAGAATTTCTTTTAAAACTTTTAGAGTGTATCTTTCTTTTTATTTGCCTTTTTGTCAAAGTAATCACTCTAAAAATCTTTCTATATCTTTGTATTTAAAAATAATGCGTTAAACTATCAAAACGAGATTTTTCAATATTTAATTTGGAATAAATTCTTTTAATCTTTTTATTGCTCTTAGTTTTTCTTTTTCACCAATTCTTGCTTTTTGAACTCCTTGCTTAATAAAAACTGTAGATTCATCCATTGCTCTCCTATCCACAGGATAAGGAACACCATCCTTGCCACCAACGGCAAAACTATATTTTACAGGGTCTGACCAAGAAGGCTTCTCTCCGTAAATCAAGTCAGATATAAGTGCAAGTGCTCTAACGGTATTTGGTCCTACACCTCTTATTGATAATAATTCTTCATAATTTTTTGGTTGAAACTCGTAAATTTCTTTCATCTTTTTCCAATCAATAATTCTTGGCATATGTAGATTTTCCATCTTATTTTCGGGTTCTTTTTTATCCCAATTATCAAGAGTTTTTTGATTTGAATGTATAACAAGCTTTGCCCAGTCAGATTTAAGATGAGAGGGGTTATCTTTAACCAGGTCAACTGATACTTTTTGTGAAGAAGAACTGGTGTTTGCCGTCATATCAAGTACATAATCTTGCCTATTTCCAAGTATTGCATTGTGCGGTTCAGAGACAAAAGTTTTGATATTTTCTGAATGCCAATGATATCTTCGTGCATAATTTGTATTTTGATTCATGCCTTGCTGAATAACAGACCATTTTCCATTTTCTGTGAAAAAAATTACATGGTGATAAAGATTGTGACCATCTTGAATTGCACTATTATCTACTTTTGCAGACATCCTACTAGAGTATTGTAAGTTCTCAATTGAACGTGAAGAAAGATTAAATTTATCTCCAATTTTTTCTATTTCTGAAAGAGTCTTTCTTGACGCTTTCCCCTTCCCGCCGGCAATACAAAATCCATGTTCAAAAGGATTAATCGCCTCTTTTATTGCACCGCATGTAACCGTAGTTGTACCACTTGAATGCCAGTCATATCCAATAACACAAGAAAGAGCTTGAAACCAAAAAGGGTCAGATATTCTTTTTATAAATTCATCTTTTCCAAATTCATGTGAAATTACTTCTATTATTCCTTGAGATAATTTCACCATTCTATTAAATAGCCATTTTGGAGCTTTACCAGGATGAAGAGGTAGATTTGCTATACCTGTTTTTGGCATTAAATAAAAATATTTATAAAAGAATATAAGCATTTTTTATAGATCGCCGAAAGTAAATCAAATGTCAAAAAGAACTTTAACAAAATAAGGTTCTTTGTTATTTACTTCAAGCATATGATAAGTAATTGCTTTTATTTCAGTACCTATTTTATGTTTGTCAGTATTAAATTCTTCTCCAAACACTTTAGCTATAAGGTTTTTATCTTTGATATGGACATTAAATTTACCAAAAACCAAATTCTCTGCCCCGTTTAAAAATAAAAGCTCAGATAAAAAGTCGACCAACAACTGCTCAATATCTGGTGCTTCTAATTCAATTTTATACTCGCCAACAGGCTCAATTTTAGATTTATCTGTTATAATATCAAACATTGCAATGGCAGCATTTTCAAATGCTTCTGAGACGCAGTTTCCAAAAGCTTTGACTCCAACATCTGCAGTGTGTTCTATTAAT
Source organism: uncultured Thermoplasmatales archaeon (assembly GCA_964618505.1). GTDB lineage: Archaea > Thermoplasmatota > E2 > DHVEG-1 > DHVEG-1 > CAZUBH01. The sequence continues at coordinate 15,606 of CAZUBH010000023.1, forward strand.
TCATATTTTTTCATTTTAATTGTTTATGAAAAAGAAGAGTAATAACTTTTCCTAAGCTATTTCAGTGAGAGTGACTCGAAGCTCAGATTGTTTTTCTACTAATGAAATCACATATATTTCTTTCATGAAGTGATTTTCTCTTTGTTGAAGTATTACTCCGTTTGTTACATCATAATTATTTTTTGGTACCTTAAATCTTAGCAGTACATTAACATCCATTTCAAGATCATTTTGGATATTTGCCGTAAATGGATCGATAAATGAGTGGTTTAGATGATAGGAAGGAATCGAATATTTTGGTTCTTTATAGTTATAGTTTTCAATTTCTCCGTTTTCAATATCGATTAATCTGTATCCCCAGTAGCCATCTTCAACTCTAATCTCGCTCTCAGGGGTAGTTGTTGTAAGAAATATGGTTTCGTTTTCAATTGTGACGTTATCAAAGTGCACGTGACCTGCAAGAACCATATCAACATCATGCTCATCGATTAAGGATAACAGCTTTGCTCTATTTTGATAAGGTTTTCTTACTAGCGAATCACTTGTTGTTTCCCACAAAGGATTGTGATGCATGAACATAAATACGTTTTCAGAATCTGTTGATATTAAATCCTCTTCTATCCAATTAATTTGAGAATCAGATATAGAGCCACCCCAATTTAGAGTTATAAAAAATAGAGTGAATCTACTAATCGCCGGCATATCATAGGAATTTATTGCTTGAAAGTGAAAATCCCCGTAATCAAATGAATAATAATGCGGCCCAAAATATTTATTCCACATTTTGAGACCATCTTCAAGTATTCTTCTGTATCCATCATGATTTCCGGGACAGAGATAGGTTGGCACATCAAAAAGCTGCAGCATTTCAAAACATTTTTTATATTCTCTACTGTATTCAAAAGGATAAAGTTGTCCAAAAGTTAAATCTCCAGAAATTACAACAAAATCTGGATGTAAAAGATTAATTTCTTCTATGCATTTTTTAATTGATTTCCATCCAATTGTCTCTGTAATGCTTTCAGTAAATCCTCTAGGATCTCCAACATGAAAATCAGTTATGTGGACAAATGAAAAAGAATCTGAAATTTCATCAACAACACTAATTGCTCTTGGCTGAGTTGAATAGAAATATCTTCCATGATTTTCAACAACTATAGTTATATTGTAAAGCTCTTCAGGCACCTCTTCTGGAATTGAGGTTATTACTTCCCAAATACCGTTGTTTTTATTTAAATCGTCAATTTCTAGCCATATTTCATCAACCACTGGTTCGTATGCTGTTTCTATATGTATCCATACATTATCAAATTCTCTTGATTCAAATCGAATTGAAAAATCCTTTTGCTTTTCAGTAATAAGTGGAGTTGATGAAAGAGGATAGTTTATTTTTAGGAACGTATCTGATGAAAGCCAGTTAATAAATTTTGGTTTATCTATTGTGTTTTCAAAAGGTTTTGTTTTATTAAAAGAAGAAACCACGTTTGTACTTATCAAAATTAATGATAAAACTGAAATAATTAGTATTAAAACATATTTTTTTTTCATATATTTCTCCATTATTAAATAAAGATATTGATTAATATAAAATTTATTGAAATAAACTATATTCCCTATATATATTAATAATCTATGTAATTCAAGCCTCTCATTTGTTGTAAAAATAAGAATAATCTCTGTTTGATATTTTCTTCTTCAGGGAACTTTTTCTTCAATTTTTTTAATATTTCTCCAATTGTTTTAACTCCATCAATATTTAGCCAAACAAAGGAACCCAAACCATCTAAATTGGCAACAAACTTATCATCTTTTTTTATTAACTTACAAAAAGATTTTCCCAAGTCGCTTTTAAACTTGGGAACTTTTAATACGATATTCCCATCTTCATTTTCGTACCACTCAAACTCAAATCTTTTTGGTACAAATTCTAGAAATTCTTCCTCTGTTGGTAATCTACTCTTCTGCGACAAATATTTCCCTCAAAGGGATATATGCAAGCAATACAGCTATGAATAGCCAAACAAGCACTCCTGGAATTATTGGCGCCTCAGCAAACACTGCAAGATCTATTCCTCCAATAATTAAGAATGCAACAAGAACACCAATAAGTGCCTCTCCTGCAATTAACCCTGCAGTGAAAAGAAGTCCTGTTCTTATAACTTTTTCTTTTGGCTTCACATCTTTTTGTTTTATTGCAAGATCCCAATCAGAAACCTCTTCTTCTTCTGCACTACCAAATCTCTTTTTCAATTGGCCATTCGTAAATGATCTAATTAGACCCCCTGCAAATATTGGAACTGCGAGTGTAAATGGTAAATATATTCCAATTGCAACAGGCAAAACTGGTAAATCAATAAGAATCAAGACAATTGCAAGAACCATGCCTGCAACAACAAATGGCCAAACCATATCGCCAGTTAGAACACCTCTTACGATACCACCCATAAGAAATGCCTGAGGTGCGGGAAGGTCCATTGTACCAATTCCATAAGCCTGATCTAATGCTTGTATGACTACTGCAAGAAATGGTGCTGCTGCAATAACACCTAACATTTCAGCAATTTGCTGATTTTTAGGTGTTGCACCAATCATCCTTCCACAGGCCATTGATTGTAGAACATCTCCAGATATGGCTGCTGCACAACAAATGACTGCAGCAATAAGTATTGCCACACCAAATGCTCCAGCTCCGCTCACTCCAAAGAAAAGAAGTATAAGTGAAGTTATTAGTAAAACAGATACAGTTACGCCTGAAATTGGATTATTAGATGAGCCTAAAAGTGCAGCCATGTAACCTGCTATTGCAGATGCAACAAATGCAAAAAGTATTGCAAAAACAGACATAAATGCAGAGACTGCCCATAAATTTGATATATATCCATATATAAGAAAAACGGGCACCGTAAGTCCAAATATCATTAAAAAAACTCTTTTGAAATTTAAATCCTGATTAGTTCTTTTTTTGGCTTCTACATCTCCGCCTTTTATACCGGCTATAGCTTCTTTTAATCCTTCAGCAAGATTGGATCTGAGTTTAAATATAGTATAAAGACCACCAACAACCATAGCTCCAACGCCAATATATCTAACATATTCTCCCCAAATGTGGAAAAAGCCATCTATTGGAGACATTCCTGAAGGGATGCCAGTTGAAAGTACAATAAGTGGGGTAATAATTATCCATCCTAAAAGACCACCAACAAAAACAAAAGATGCTATCTTGGGACCAATTATCCACCCTACTGCAAGAAGTGCAGGAGAGGTTGCAAATCCTCCATATAAAAGAGCATCATTTTCTCCTCCGCCTATATTATATTTCCCTATGCTAAAAACATCATCAATTTTACTACTAAAAATTTTAAGTGAAGTTTGACCAAATTTTAATAAACCTGCTACAACAACACCAACCATTAGCCAAATACCACTAATACCGCCGCCTGGGCTTTTTTTCTTAGCCTGGCCTTGGTTAGAATCTCCTACGGTGGTAGTTAGTACTGCTGCGACTGCCACACCTTCAGGAAATGGTAGGTCTGTTTTTATTACAAGTGCACGACGAAGTGGCACCATCCATAAAACGCCCAATATGCCGCCCAAAAGTGCTATAACGGTAGTTTCAAACCAAAGTATTTCTGTCCATGTACCAAGAATAACTAATGCAGGTATTGTGAAAATAACTCCAGCAGCAAGAGCTTCACCAGCTGCTGCACCCATCATACCAATATTTACTTCAAGAATAGTCCCTTTTAAAGGTCTTAGTAGTGCAAAAGCCATAACAGCGCCTGGTATAACTGCAGAAACAGTCATTCCAGCATAAAGTCCAAGATAGGCATTCGCCGAACCAAGAATAACGGCTAAAAGGACGCCAACAAGTATTGCTTTTATGGTTAATTCCGGAATTTTTTTATTATCTGGAATAAAGGATTTAAAGTCATCTCTAGATATCATTTGTTACCATATGAATAATATATTTCATTATTTATAAAACCATCGATTATTAAATGCTTTTATATAAAAATCTTATAAAATAATGTACAATTAGATTAGAGCTCTACAGAATACCTTAGGATACCTGCAATTCCATTAAAGGCTCTGTATAAGGAATCTCCCTCTTCACTATTTCTTGAAACTAATTGGACCTTTGCTCCTGTTTGCTCTGCAAGATCGGAAAATTCATCTATTAAATCTATTTTTTCTACAATTTCAGTTTGTAGAGATGTATCACATTTTGAACAATTAGGAGATTCAAATCCTTCTAAGTCGTCTTCATGAACTGTTTTTTCGATTTCATTATTGCAACTTTGGCATTTTAACTTGATTCGATATCTTCTTAAATCTTCTGAAAGAAGCAGGGTGTCAACAATACCCATTTCAAGTGCTTTTCTTACTTGTTTTTCACCATAAACAGCGAGACTACCTTCGCTTTTTGTAACTTCTTTTAAAAATTGTTTCATTGCCTTTTTTTCTTTAGATATTTTCAGTTCAGTCATAGTTTCTGACGCCGCAGAAACCAACTCTTTCAGTCCGTATTCGTCTGTATATCCAGTATCAAAAGTATCTATAACCTTATCTTGGACTTCATAATGAAGGTAATTTTCTTCCATAAAATATTGCTTTGTTGGACCTGAACCACCAATAAGTATACCTTTAATATTGTCCTCATTTAGAAATATATCGCTAGCAGTTTCACCACATTTTACAAACCACTCATGTGCTGCAATTTCTGTAAGTCTTTCAAATCTTCTTTGAGACTGTCCTCCTCTACCATGTTTGCCAGGAACTTGAGAGGTCATGTATTTTAGAAGTTCCACGCGATTTCCACGAAGAATTCCAACGGTACATTCTCTTCTATCTATTAGTAAAAGGCCGTAAATTTCTTTTTCAGTGAGCATTTGTTCTAAAGGCTCTAAATAAAATAAAGAGTCGCATCTATAAAGAAAAGTTGTAATTGGTAATGGCGGTTCAATTACATGGGCAACCATTTCAGTTTGATCCCCACTTGTACTCTTATGACCCACAAAGAAAATCACACCATTTTCAGGAGGTTGCTTGAAAGTTTTTAATCTACTCATTATTGATTCTATCGCAGAAAGAACATTTTTTCTAGTTGTTTTTGATTTAATATTTTGAGATTGAGAAAATTCATTTTTAAGATAGGAAGTAACATCAAATATTTGCTTTGAGGGAGGAACATATAAAGAAATAAGCTCTGTATGTTTTCCCTTGCAGGCTTTAAGTTCTTCTAATTTTCTTTTAAGGTCATATCTTTGTCTTGGATTCATTGTTTCGGATTTTTTTTCTTCAGGCATATTTTTCTTCCTTTCTTAAGTTAAATAAATAATTGAAAATTTTGATAACAAATCTGCTACAGATTTATTATTTCTTTTGTTTTAGGTGTATGTACCTCTGAAAATTCACTTAGAGGATCGATCAAAACCTCTCTATTGTCTCCATGAAATAGAACTATTTTTTCAGGGCCGCATTTTCTAGCAAATTCTATTAATTCACTATGTCCGGCATGAGCTGAAAAATCAAAATAATCAACTTCACACTTAACATCTTCAATTACTCCATAAAAGTTAAGCTTTCCTTTTTCAATTAAAAGTCTACTGTTTGTCCCCTCAACTTGATATCCAGTTAAAAGTACGGCACTTCTCTTATCTGACTTTAGTTTATTCATGTAGCTCAAAATCGGCCCTCCATCCATCATGCCGCTGGATGTTATTATTACTTCAGATTTTAAAGCAAGCTTTCTTCCATGATCGGAATGAACTAAATTAACTTTATTTAATGCCTTCTTCAAATCCTTTGGAGATTTTAGATATTTTTTGTATTTTAAAAATATTTTTGTAATTTTTTTACCCATCCCGTCAAACCAAATATTGTATCCAGAATTTTTTAGCACCATTAGAAGTTCCTGGGATCTAGAAACGGCAAAGGCAGGAATTACTGCAACTCCTCCTCTTTTAACTACCTCATCTATTTTATCTAAAAATCTTTTTTCTAATTCGGCTCTTTTTGGATGTTCTCGGCCAGCATATGTAGTTTCTAAAAACAATACATCGCAAGGTACTGGATTTGCACCTTTAAGAAGTTGGGTATCAAGAACATTTAAATCTCCAGTAAATAGAATATTTTTATCGCCTTTTAGCTCAAACATTAATGACCCAGGAATATGTCCTGCTGAGTGAAAATTTACTTCATAATTTTCACCAATTTTTCTTTTTTGTGAATATTCCACAGGATTAAAACAATGTTCCGCCTCTTTTACATCTCTATTTGTAAAAGGCAAACCATACCCTTCCATTTTTGCAATTTTAACTGAATCTTTGTGCAAAATATTGCTTATCTCTGAGGTAATGTCTGTTGTTAAAATATTACAATCAAATTGAGAGCATAACCAAGGTATCATGCCGGAGTGATCAAGATGAGCATGAGATAAAAAAACAGAATCCACTGGAGGAGCAGGCAGCGGATATTGCGGAGGTTTACTGGGCGTCATTCCGTAGTCAAATAGAAGTTTATAGTTTTCAAATTCCAAAAGCATCGAAAGACTACCTACTTCTTCGCAACCACCGAAAAACTGGCATTTAAGATTATCGACCATGACAAATTCAGGCTCCTTAAGAAAGAAGGGTACTTTAATGTTTGGTAATTTGCTTTTTATTAAAAAAATTATTTGTCGAATAGAAAACTATTTAATCTAGATAGAGCTTAATCCAGTTAATAATAAGAATAAAAATTGTACAATTTCGTTTATCGAATTTTTGTAATTTTTGTTTCCGATTAAATTAAATAAGAAAAAATAAATATAATTAGATACAGGTGAATAATAAAAATGAAATTCGAAGATATCAGAATCGACTCAAAGATTCTTAGAAAAACAAAAGATATGGGATTTAACGATCTTACAGAAATACAAGAAAAATGCATCCCTAAAATTTGTGATGGAAAGGATATAGTTGGACAGGCAGAAACTGGATCTGGAAAAACAGTTGCATATGTACTTCCAATTTTAGGTCAAATTTCTCCAAATAATGGTTTACAAGTTCTTGTTTTAACACCAACAAGAGAACTTTGCGTTCAAGTATCAGACGTTTTCAGAGATTTTGGTAAATCACTTAATATCAAAACTTTAAGCGTCTACGGTGGAGTAAGTATATCAAATCAGATAAAAAATATGCAGTATGCAAATGTGGTTTGCGCTACTCCTGGAAGAATGCTTGATCATATAAGGCGCAAAACAATAGATCTCAGAGGAATTAAATTTCTAGTTTTAGATGAAATGGACAAAATGTTTGAAATGGGATTTATACAAGATGTTGAACATATTATTAGCTATGTTCCAAAGCAAAGACAAACATTAATGTTTAGTGCTACAACTTCATACGAACATAAAAGAATAATTAGTAAACATCTGACAAACCCTATTATAATAAAGACAAAAAAACATGTAGACAAAAACAAACTAAAACAAGTCTATTATGACATATGCCAACAAAATAACAAATTTTCTCTTTTAGTTCATTTACTAAAACACAATACAAAAGGACTTTCAATAGTTTTTTGTGGGACTAGAAGGGAATCAGATATAGTGGCAAAAAATCTAAAAAGACAAGGTATTAACGCTTCTGCTATTCATGGAGGTATGACCCAACATAAGAGGATGAAATCACTTAATTCTTTAAAATATGAAGAAACAGAAGTACTGATTGCAACTGATGTAGCAGCAAGAGGGCTTGATATAAAAAATGTAACTCATGTTTACAACTATGACGTTCCACAGACATCAAAAGATTATATTCATCGAATTGGTAGAACTGCAAGAGCTGGAGAATATGGAGATGCAATAACTCTTCTTACTGAAAGAGATCATGATAATTTTAGAAGAGTACAAAGCGATGAAAGTTTAATTATTGAAAAGGCTGAGATGCCACAATTTGAAAAAGTTCCGTTTTTTAGAAATTTTAGCAAGAGAAATAAAATAAATCGATACAAAAGATTCAAATCTCAAACAAGTTCATAAATTTTTTAAAACAAACAGTTTTATGAGATTACAATATATACTTCGAAATTGAGGCGAACCCTTAATGTCCAAGATATCTAAGATAAAGGCTAGAGAAGTTTTAGACTCAAGAGGAAACCCAACTGTTGAAGTAGATGTTGTAACTGACAATGGAATATTTAGAGCGATGACGCCAAGTGGTGCTAGTGCTGGGCAACATGAAGCTTTAGAGCTCAGAGACAAGGACAAGTTAAGATATTTAGGAAAGGGAACGCTGAACGCTGTAAAGAATGTTAATAAAGAAATAGCTCCAAAAATTATTGATCTTGATTGTGCGGCCCAAGAAACCATAGATAATATCATGCTAAAATTGGATGGAACTGAAAACAAAGAAAAATTTGGAGCAAATGCAATATTACCAGTTTCTATGGCTGTAACTAAAGCAGGAGCTGCTTCAAAACAAATACCTCTGTTTCAGTATATTGGGGAGTTGTTTGGCGTTGTGCCTCATGTATTACCTGTGCCAATGTGTAATGTAATGAATGGCGGCAAGCATGCTGGTCAAGAAAATTCTATTCAAGAACACATGTTGATGCCTACAGGTGCAAAAACATTTTCAGAAGGCATAAGAATGATTTCTGAGACCTATCATCATTTGGCAAAACTTTTAAAAGAAAAATTTGGAGCTGGAGGAGTTTTAATTGGTGATGAAGGAGGATATGCTCCAGCACAAATGATAAATGTTGAAGATAGACTTGAAATAATGTTAAAGGCTGTATCAAATGCAGGATTTGAAGGTAAAATGCACATAGCGCTTGATCCAGCTTCAAGTGAATTTTTCTATGATGGAACATACAAAATTGGCAAAAAGTCATTTTCTGGTTCAGAGATGGTTGATTTTTATGTAGAATTATGTAAAAAATATCCAATTGTAAGTATTGAAGACGGTCTTGCAGAAGATGATTGGGATTCCTGGGTTGAGATGATTAAAAAGCTTGGAACCAAAATCCAAATTGTTGGTGATGACTTATTTGTTACAAATACAAAAAGAATCAAAAAGGGAATTGAACTTCATGCTGCAAACTCAGTTTTAATAAAATTAAATCAAATTGGAACCGTTACAGAAACATTAAATGCAATTAAAATGGCTCAAGATGAAGGCTGGACAGCAGTTGTTAGTCATAGAAGTGGCGAGACCGAGGACTCTTTTATTGCTGATTTGGTGGTTGGAACAAGTGCTGGTCAAATAAAAACCGGAGCACCGGCTAGAAGCGACAGAAATGCAAAATATAATCAGCTTTTAAGAATCGAAGAGAAATTACTTGATAAGGCTCAATACCCAGGCCTACAGTTTAGAATGTTTCATTAAGCACAAACTTTTTATTACGTTTTTTATACCAACTCTTGAGGCTAAGTTATGAAAATACTTATTAATGATAAAATGGCAGAAGAAGCAATTCAACTTTTCAAAGATAAGGGTTTTGATGTGACTTATGAAGAAATGGATGCTGGTAAGCTTATTCAAGAAATTGGAAATTATGATGCGTTAATGGTTAGAGGTCGGACAAAAGCAACTAAAGAGGTAGTTGAAAAAGGAGCAAAAGGTAATTTAAAGGTTATTGGTAGAGCCGGTATCGGTGTAGACAACATTGACATTCAAACTGCGGCAAAAAACAAAATTCCAGTTGTTAATGCTCCAACAGGCTCAACCGCTAGTGTAGCAGAGCTTGCTATAGGACATATGCTTTCTCTTGCCAGACATATGGCAAAAGCAGATTCAACAATGAAAGAGGGCAGGTGGGCTAAAAAACAACTAAAAGGTATTGAGCTTGGCGGTAAAATTTTTGGACTTGTTGGATGTGGCAATATTGGTAGACAAGCTGCAAAATATGCTCAGGCTTTTGGTATGAGCGTAATTGGATTTGATCCATTTCTTTCAAAAGATCAACTTTCAAAGGACAACATAAAAAAAATTGAAGATTTAAAAGATTTAGTTTCTAAGTCAGATTTTATATCTCTTCATTTGCCCCACACAGAAAAAACTCATTATATAATCAACGAAAATATGATTGAAAAAATGAAACCGACATCTTATCTAATTAACTGTGCGAGAGGTGGAACTGTTGATGAGAAAGCATTATATAATGCATTAAAAGAAGGAAAAATTGCAGGTGCCGGGCTTGATGTTTATGAAAATGAACCGCCAGAAAATAATCCTTTATTACAACTTGACAATGTAACTTTAACGCCTCATATCGGTGCAAATACTAAAGAGGGTCAAATTCGTGCAGGAACAATTTGCGCAGAGCAAATGATTAAAGTGTTAACTGGCAATGAACCCAATTTCTGCGTCAATAGAAAATTCATGTGAAGGAAAATTATAACTAATGGAAATGTTTTCTTGTTACAATGAGAAATCTAGATAACATTATTGAAAAGATTGATAGACATATTGAAAATAAAGATAAAGTAAGGGAAAAAGCCCTGAAGACTTCTAGAGAAATTATAATTGGTTGTCGAAAAGCAATTCAAAAGTTACATAGAGGCTCAATAGAAGAGGCTGAAAAAAATATAAAAAAAGCCTCATCTGAAATAATAAAATTATATGACTTAACTAGAGATTTTCCTGACATTTTCCATGCAGGTTATGTGGAGAATGCATCTCAAGAATATGTTGAAGCTTTTTGTTTTTATAACATACTGCATGGGGAGGACCTTCCTGATCCAGATGAACTTAAGACCACTTATAGCTCGTATTTGTTAGGTCTTTGTGATGTTGTAGGAGAGCTAAGAAGAGGTGCACTTGATTCTGTTATGTCTGGCGATAATAAAAAAGCAAGTTCATATCTTGAACATATGGACAATATTTACGATGCGATAATTAATTTTGATTACCCTTCTTCTTTAATACCAATAAAAAGAAAACAAGATATGGTAAGAAACTTAATTGAAAAAACAAGGGGTGAACTTGCAGTTGCAAGTTGCGAGCGGAGAATTGATGACAGAACTCATGAGTTTTATGGCGTTTTAGACAAAATAAATGAAAACAAAAAAGAAAAAAAGAAAAAAGAAAAAGACTTGGATATAGACATTGATAAAGTTTGGTAATATAAGGGCAAAAAATAGAAATATTTAAATATAATAACTATAATAGCTTATCATATAGATTTGTTTATTATTTTTAATAAACGAGATATGGGGAAAAAAGATGAATAATAGAAAGAGAAATATAAATAGGCTAGTAGCTATTTTAATTGCACTTTTTATAACTGGAACAACAGCTGTTTCTGTTGTTGGTGCAATGGGCTGTAATGGATGCGGTTGTGATCCTGCATCTTGGTGTTATAATGGTCACTGGGAAAAACGATGGTTTAAGGTATATGTAGACTCTCCCTGGTGGCATGGCTTTTGGGGAGGAGAAATTGACGGCATAGACGATAAAGGCTATTATTATTGGGATTATGAAGAGGTCTGGATCACTGAATGGAGCGGACTGCTCGAATAATCTCCCTTTTCCTTTTTTTTATTGTTAAAAATTTATTTTTCATTACGAAACGTTTATAAAAAGCCTTTATATACTTCAGGAGGGGAGCTTATCTTATGACAGACTTTAAAGTCGAAAACGTAGTTATTTCTATACATCTCAAAGAATCTTTAGATCTACAGGATTTGTCTGTCTCAATTCCTGAATCAAAGTACGATTCAAATGAAACTCCAGCGGTTATATTGGATATTATTGAACCTAGAGCTTCTATAATGTTTTTGTCAAGTGGGAAAATAATTATAACTGGCCTAAAAAATATTGATGATATTGAAATAGCAATCAGCAATCTTGCAAAAAAAATAAAACCAGCGGGGCTAGAACTTCCAGAAAATCCTGAAAAAACAATAGAAAATATGACGATTTCAAAAAACCTTTGTCAAAAACTAAACCTTAAATCAATATCTAACTCACTACCAAAAGCAGAATACAACCCAACTAAATTTTCAGGCATAGTTTACAAAACAAATGACCCAAATACTGTTATATTGCTTTTTGATTCGGGAAAAATTGTTTGTAACGGAAAAGATCCCGAAAAAATAAAAAATTCAATTGAAGAGATGGCGAATACGCTTTCGTCATTAGGAATGTTATAAAATGGAGGAAAAATAAATGCCAGAAGTAATTGTAGAAAATATTGTAGCATCTACGTCTTTTGCAGAAAAATTAGATTTAGACGTAATAGCACAATCTTTAGAAGAAGCAGAATACGAACCAGAACAATTTCCGGGGCTTGTTTATAGACTTTCAAGTCCAAAAACAGCAACACTTCTTTTTAGAAGTGGAAAAGCAAATTGTACTGGTGCAAAAAATATAGATGATGTGCGAACCACAATTAACATAATTGCAGATAAACTTAAAAAATTGGATGTAGAAGTTTACAAAGATCCTGAAATTGTTATTCAGAATATTGTAGCAATTTCAGATTTGGGTGGAGAGCTTAATCTTAATGAAGTTGCTATGGCACTTGGTCTTGAAAATGTTGAATATGAACCAGAACAATTTCCGGGGCTTGTTTATAGAATTAGAGATCCACGTGTAGCAATGCTTCTTTTTGGTTCTGGAAAAATTGTATGTACTGGAGCAAGAAAGATATCAGATGTTTCTCTTGCAGTGGATAAACTTTCCCAAGAACTTACTTCACTTGGACTTATCCATTAATTTTTTTCTTTTTTTAAATTATTATTTTCCATGTACTGGGCAATCTGAAGGGTTTTTAGGATTACATCCAATATATTTACCTGTTTCAAAGTAGTAATCAAAATGCTCTAGCCATCTAGCTCTCTCTTTTGATTTGTTTACAAACTCAACAAATTTTGAAAGTCTTTTCATTGTTATGGGATTTACAACATGCTCAATTTTACAAGCGTCTTCATCTGCGATATTTTCATCAATGCCTAAAATTGTTAAAAAATTTTTTAAAGTTTCATGTCTTTTTTTAGTGGCAATAGCAATTTTTTCACCCTCTGATGTTAACGTAACGCCTGAGTATTTTTCATAATCGATATAACCTTCAGAACTTAGCTTTTGAAATACTTCAGTCACACTTGCAGGATTTATATCTAGAAATTGGGCAATATCATTTGTATGAACCTTTCCTTTCTCATTTTGGATATTATAAATTAGTTCTACATAATCTTCTATCGTTTTTTTTCTCATTTTATACACCCAATAAAATCATTCTTAAAATAATGCCAACAATAATTGCAGTTCCAATCATAATAATAGATGATTTTATCATATCTTTTATTCCGAGCTCTTTTATAAGGACAGCAAAGGTTGCAATACATGGAAAATAAATAGTAAGCATTGTTGCTGCAATTACCAACTGCATTGGATGCAGATTTAGAGGTAAAAGCATTCCAACAGCAAGATCTTTTCTTAAAAATCCTGTAATTAGAGCAATACTAGATTCACCAGGTAGGCCAAATAAGTTGTTCATTATGGGAGATAATGCATTACCAATTGCTTGTAAAACACCTATGAAATATAAAATATTAATAATTAGAACCCCAATCAACATTAGAGGTATTGCATCTTTTAAAAACCACCTAATCCTCATCCATGTTTTTTTGAGGGTTGCTTTAAGACTTGGGCGACGATATGAAGGAATCTCTAGAAATATTTCTGGAGATTCTCCTTTGATAAATTTGTTCATGATAACGCCCAAAACAACATATAAAACTCCAAGCGATAGGAAGACAAGGCCAATATAGTAAACACCATGTTGGCCAAGTATTCCAAAAACCATTGCTGTTTGGGCCATGCAAGGTATTGAAATTGCAAGAAGTGTTGCCGAGATAAATCGCTGCTTTCTAGTTTCAAGAGTTCTAATTGATAAAGCGCCAGGCACATTGCACCCAAGTCCAAGAAACATTGGTATTATCCCATGACCGTGCATTCCAAGCTTGTGAAATATATTATCAACTAGTGTTGCTAGTCTGGGCATGTAGCCAGAATCTTCTAAAATTGAAAGCATAAAATAAAATGCAATAATGTATGGTAAAACCATAACAAGTGGTACATAAAGACCTGTTGTAAGAATACCTAGAGATTCGACAAAATCTACTTCAACCCCATATTCTCCAATTAACAAACTGTGTAAAAATCCAGGCCCAATTATATCGCTCAGTTTTGAAATAATAGGTAAGTACCCTCCTTCAAATATTGGATCTAAAATATAATTAATCATACCTTCTCCAATCAAACGGACAATCCAAAATGAAAGAAGAATGACTGCTATAGATATGGGAATACCCGTGACAGGATTAATGGTTAGATCAGATATTCTGTCCCTAAGTGTATGGTGCCTATGAACGACGTGTTCAACTTTTTTTATTATTGAACCAATTTCTATCCATCTATCTTCTTCTTTTGCAGGCTTTATTTTTTTACTTGATTTTGCATTTTTTATATTTGAAACAAGTGATTTTATCCCCTCACCTGTTAATGCAACTGTTGGAGCTACAGGTACGCCAAGAATTTTTTCCAATTCTTTTTCGTTAATGTTAATTCCTAAATGATGAGCTTCATCCCATAAGTTAAGAGCAATAATAACAGGAATATCTTTTTCCAAAAGTTCAATAGTTAAATACAAATTCCTCTCAAGATTTGTTGCATTGACTACATTTATAACTATATCAGCTTCTTTCAGCATTTTTACTGCTACTTCTTCTGCTTTATTTGAAGGTTCCAAAGAATAAGTCCCGGGGGCATCGATAATTTCTACTGTTTCATTATCTAATTTCATTTTTCCTTTTGAAAAATCTACAGTGGTTCCAGGATAGTTAGAAGCTATAACATTTGCACCTGTGAGTCTAGAAAAAACGACACTTTTACCTACGTTGGGATTTCCCATTAATACTATTTTTTTCATTTTAACTCTTCAACTAATATCTTATGTGCCATACCTCTTCCAATTGTCATTTGACTACCACAAACTTCAATTGTAATAGGTCCACTAAATGGCTGTCTTGATATTACTTTGATTTTTTCGCCTTTTCTTATCCCCATTATATTTAATCTTTTACGGAATCCAAAACCTCCGCCGATTTCTACTATTTCAGCAAAGGAATTTTTTTTAAGCCCGATTAATGAAACGATTTTTTCTTGCACAATACTCACTAAGTTTTTTGGTAAGCCTAAATTATACTATGTGTTTAATAGTTTAAATAAATTTTGGTATACCTAAATTTTGTAGAAAAGATTATACTAACTTAAAAGATGTTTAGGTAATTAGTAAAATGAAAATTGATAAAAAAATTGTATTGGATAGATTCAGTAAAACATTAGTTTTTATCGGAATTTTAACATTTTTAACCTACTTACCTGTAAGAATGTATGCAATTTCTCATGGAGGCGGTGCAGAATTCTATGGTACAGGTTTTTATACATCTGAAAAGAGCTTTAATCATGATTTTATTATCTTCAACACTTGTTGTATTTGGATGTATTTTATTTTACTTCAATAAAAATTCTTCCAAAATGGACTGAATATTTTTTATTTCTAAAAACTTATATATATTAGAAAAATCATATAATGTAACAATTGTTAAATGAAATAAAAGGGGAATTATATGGTTAGAAAGATATTAGCATTAGTTATACTTTTGATGTTCATAGCATCAGTATACGCAGTTGCCTCAAGTAAACCAATTGATAGAAACATAGAATACGACCCACAATCTCATCATTTTGGAAACATGCTTGAAGGCACTACAGACGAAACAGTTTTTGAACTATGGAGTTGTGGAGGTTGCGGGACGGTAACTTATTCATTCAGTTGGGAATGTGACTGGGTAGATGTAGATCCGGTGAGTGGTTCTACTAGTGGAGAACATGACCCAATAACAGTTTATGTTGATACAACTGGCCTTACTGCCGATTCTTATAGTTGTCCAATAGCAATAGATACTTCAGAAGGGGTAGGCACTTTCATGGTTTATTTGAACGTTGTGGATAATGAAGAACCCAAATTGGCAATTTCACCAGAATCATATGACTTTGGTCAAATATCTGAGGGCAGTATAGAGGATACAAGTTTTGAGATATGGAACAACGGTTTGGGAACTTTAACATACACTATTGTTGAAGATTGCGAATGGCTAGAAGTATCTCCAATTGAAGGAGAATCGGAATTTGAGGAAGATAAGATTTCCGTTGATATAGATACTGCAGGTCTTGAAGTGGGGATATATACTTATGATATCGAAATTCAATCAAATGGCGGTAATGAATTATTTACAGTAGACTTCGAAGTAATTGAAGGTACTGAACTAAGTATTGACTCAATCAGAGGCGGTCTAGGCTCTGTAAACTATGATATTAAAAACATTGGTGATTCGATGGCTTATGGAGTTATTGCTGCAATAACTGTTACTGGAGGACTTTTAGGAAAAATAAACATAACCTCTATTTGTGATTCAAGTGGCTGTAGTGATTGTAATGGCACAATTGAAGTAGATGCTATAAAAACAGAAGGCACAGAAGAACCAATATTTGGCTTAGGTAAAATAGATTTAGTTATTACTGTTGAATCGGATAATGCAGATACAATAGAAGTTGAATCATCAGGCTTTGTTTTAGGCCCTCTTGTTTGGGTAACTGGGTAAAACAAACAATCTTTCTTTTTTTAATTTTTAAGTTATTTTTTTAAACTGATTTATATTTCCGTTTATTGTCTGGAGGGGTAAAATTAGATTTGAACCAGATATTGTAAAAGAGCTAAGGGATGCAGAAAGAAAAAGATTGTTAAAAACTAGTGACAACAAAAAGATTAACATGAGTAAAGAAAAGCTAAATAGCGACGAATTAGACGATATATTTTTTGATGCTTGGAAATTTTTATAAGCCGACGGAGGGAGTTGAACCCCCGACCTGCTGATTACGAATCAGCCGCTCCACCAGCTAAGCTACGTCGGCGATGCGCTTTTGAATAATGTTTTCCAATAAAAAATTGACTATGATTATTCCAAAACATCTTTTTACCTATAATTGTTTCAATCACTTGATGATTTGTGGTGTAGATGAAGCGGGCCGCGGTCCATGTTTTGGCCCTTTAGTAGTTGCCGGAGTTTTGATTAAAGACGAAAAAAAGCTAGAATCTATAAATGTCAAAGATTCAAAATTACTCACTTCGCAAAGAAGAACAAGCCTATTAAAAGAAATTAAAAAAATTTCTTATAAAATTGAAATTTTAACGATACCTGCATCAGATATAGATGAAATGAGAAGATTACTAACATTAAATCAAATAGAAGTTAATGCTTTTTCAAAAGTAATTGATAACTTAAAACCAGAGATTTGCTATGTTGACGCAGCTGACGTAAATGAAAAAAGATTTGCAAATGATATTTTGTCAAGAATCAAATATAAACCAAAAATAATTTCAAAACATAAAGCAGATTCAATTTACCCCGTTGTAAGTGCTGCTTCAATTGTAGCAAAAACTTTTAGAGACGAACAAGTTGAAAAAATTTCAAAAAAACTTTCAAAAAAACTTAATGTACCTTTGGGAAGTGGCTATCCTGCAGATCCAATTACAAAAGAATTTCTTAAAAAATGGATGGAGCGATATAATGACTTACCTCCTTACACAAGAAAATCTTGGAAAACATGTCAAAAACTTGTGAGCAATAACAAAACAAAAAAACTTGATGATTTTTAATATTTGGCAGAATGCCAGCAGGGGCTGGCATATCTCCCTTATCTTACGTCTTTCTAAATCAATTATCTTTTTACTTGTTTATAAATGTAAAAAACACATAATTGAAAGTATTATATGGCTTTGTCTCAAAAGTACTCCTCCTCAACAATTTTTCTTACTAAAACCATCAGA
>CAZUBH010000024.1:0-31126 GCA_964618505.1 uncultured Thermoplasmatales archaeon
AAAACGAGTTGAACAGTACAAAGCTAACTTACAGAATAATACAGTACAATGGAAACAATTATTTGCTGTCTGGACTCAAGCTTGCAGATCTAGAAGAAATGCAGTTCCCGGTTGTAGTTGACCCGACACTTACAGTTGCCTCATCAACAAATGACGGCTATATACAAAAATCCAGCTCAAGCTACAGTACAGCTTGGTCCTCAAGTACAGGTACTGTATATGATTCATCTGATTATCTTTACTTGGGTCAAAGAAGAGCTATTGCATTTCCATCATATGTTTACTACTTGTACAGGACATTTTTGATGTTTGACACATCATCTCTTCCTTCAAACATTGTAATAGACTCTGCAAAACTATCACTATATGGCAGCAGCGACTCATCAATTTCAGCCGAGTTTGATATTGTTGTTCAAAACGGGCAACCAACATATCCGCATGATCCTTTACAATCGGCAGATTACAACAAAAACTATTATTCAGGAAATGGTGGAGGCCTCAATACTACAAGTTATTCAACTGCAAGAAACAATATAACTCTTACAAATCACAGCTTTATAAACCAAAGTGGAACTACAAAACTTTGCCTCAGATCAAGCAGAGATATTAATGGTGTGACTGCTACTGGAAATGAGTATGTTGCCCTTTACAGCAAAGAAAAATTTGGATTTGATGACTACGATCCGTATCTCATTATTGAGTACAGAAATCAATCCAAGATAAAAAACACAGGAGAAACAAACATCTCTGGTTATCTATTGATACATGTGCAGTACAACGATTCTGGGGACTGGATAGTTGATGATGACACGATCAATGAGACAACTCCAAGAACAATTAACTCAAGTGACCAGCTAGCCTTGGACTTGATCTTCAACGGAGAAGTCAGTACAAGCGACCTTACAAGTGGAGACGGACAGTACAGAGTCTACGCCGCATTCAGAGATCCAGACGGAGAACCTCTCATCTGTGATGATGAATCAGCACTCGAAACTTGGTATGAGTTCACGGTTGATACGAGCTAAAAAATAATAAATCTCTTTTTCTTTTTATAAAAATAAGCTAAACATATTTCATTGTAAAAAGTTTAAGTAATCAATTTAAATCTACTTTATTATGACTTACAACATCCCTTCAGATGAAAAAGTCAAAAAAGCTTTGAAAAAGATTTTAAAGCAATATCATTCAATTTCCGCTCAAACTAAATTAAAGAAACTTGTTGAAAAAGAACTAAAAACAAAAAAGAAAAAATTTCATGTCAGTGAGAACAGACTTAGAAAATTAGTGATTAATAACAATTTAGCAAGACTTGAGATTCATAGTAGGGAGGGAGATCCTAAAAAAGTCCTAAATTATTGTCCTGTTTGTAGCAATATACTAAAAAGAGTAAAGAATTTGACCATCTGGGGTGGAGAAGTAACCATTGAATTTAAATGTACAAAATGCAGTTATTGGACAGGTAAGAAAAAGAGAATTCCAACTCTTTATGTTTTTCATTACAAAAAATAATTTTTTATTAATTTGTTGTATTTTTAATAATAAAACTTATATAATAATTAAGTTAATATTGTCTACACATAGCATTTAAAATTGGGAAGTATGAAGAAATTTCAAACATTTGCATTAGTTTTCATTCTGTTATTTTCAACACTGTCTATAATCAATGCTGATAATGCAGATTCAAACTCTTTTGATAGTTCTATGCAATTTAAAAAAGGATTTAGATATAATAATCAAGGATGGATTTATTGTTATATTGAAGGAGATGCATATGATAGAGGATATCAGCATGGTTATTTACTCTCTGCAGAAATTGCGGATATGTTAAATATTTGGGGTAATACCATTCATAATCATCCTTTGTTGGGCATTCTGACCAAGAGACTGTCTGAGGAAAGATACGATAATGTTTCAGAAAAATGGTGGAACTTTTGTACAAATCAATGCCACAAGATGTATTGGGATAAATATCCGCCAGAATATAAGTCTGAAATAGAGGGAATTGCAGACGGAGTTAATGCTCAAGGATTAAAAATTCATAACCGAAATGTGACTGCTAAAGACATTCTTACAATGAATCAAATGTATGAATTTATGTCAAAGCTTTCAACTATTCCAAAAGGAATTCATCCTGTTAGAAAATTTTTTCACCAAATAGAAGAAGTTGTCTATGGGGCATCTCAAATGGGTGCCGAAAGATTTATTGATATCTTCCTAAACTGGGGTGAAGCACATCATTGTAATGGTTTTATTGCATCGGGTAATGCAACTACAAATGGACAAATTGTTATTACACACTCGACAATATGTGGAGGTAGCTCGTGGTGGTGGACATATGCGATTTCTTTAAGATGGAATGTTATACTTGATATAAATCCTTCAAATGGCTATAGAATGATGTTTCCGACATCACCAGGTCATATATGGAGTGATGAAGATTACTATCAAAATATAAATGGTATAGTATTTCTAGAAACAACTCTTCCACAAGGTATTTTTGACAATAAAGGTCTTCCACTTTCAGTAAGAGCCAGAAAATCTGTACAATATGCAGAAAATATTGATGATGTTATCTACAACCTTAGAAACGAAAATGACGGATCTATGAATGCCGTTTGGCTCATTGGAGATACAAAAACCGGGGAGATTTGTAGATTTGAACTGGGTTACAGAGCATATGCTATTTGGAGAACCTATGATGGTTTTTACTGGAGTGCTAACAACCCTTTTGATATTAGATTAAGACTTGAAAAATTCGACTTAAAAGAGTATATTAAAACATTGGCATGGAAAGTAGTAGGAATTCCAGGATTTGGATATCATAGTCTTAGATATAGGCCTATTGATAGGGACATAGCTTATGAAGAATTAGGCAACAAATATTATGGAGATATTGATGTGGATGTTGTAAAAGAAATCGCAACATCCTCTCCAATTTGTGATTATATAACTGATACAAAAATATCAGATACAAACCTTGTTGAAAATCATGGTATTTGGGCGTTTTTTGGGAATCCAAAACACGAACTAAACTTTACAGTAAATAATAACAGTGAAGAAATAATTAAAAAAGTTTTTCCTTGTGGTTGGACAAGAATTTATGGAGTTCCAGCAGAAAAAAATTTTGAATTAAATAGATCTATAGCAGATTACGGAGAAAAAGAAGAGATAATATGGAAACAGAATATAAATGAAAATACAAATGATTTTTATTCAAAAGGAACTGTTTTTAATGACAATTTCTTTTTAACAACGTCATCAGGTAAAATTCATTCTATCGACCCAAAGACAGGCAAAGTTGATTGGTCCAAAAACATAGGAGAAAAGCCGACAAAACCAATTACTTCTAAAAATTTATTAATAGTTGGTCACTCAGAGGGAATAACAGCACTTGATTTTTCAGGTAAAATTAAATGGGAAAAGAAAACCTCGGATGTACTTTCAACTCCTTTAATAATTAACAATTCAATTTATTTTGGAAATAATACCGGAAGTGTATTTGAAGTTTCAAAAAACGATGGCGAAGTAAAATCTTCATTTAATTTATCAGAAGAAATCTACATATCTGAAAAGCATGACAATTATATTTATATTAATTCAAATAAAAGTTGTTATTCAATACTTACTGAAAACAATTCAATCAACTGGGAATATCAAACAAATGGTAAAATTACTATTTCGCCAATTTACAACGAAAACATGGTTTATTTTGGCTCTTGGGATAATTATTTTTATTCATTAAATGCAACTAATGGCGAATTAATCTGGAAAACGCAACTAGGCTGGGGCTTTGATTCAAAGCCTGCAATAAACGACAATCTTATAATAGTTCCAAATACAGACAATAATGTCTATGCTTTAAATTTATACAATGGAAGTATTGAATGGATATTTTCTTGTAGAGCATCTATTCATTCTGATCCTGTTGCTTATGGAGATTTTGTATTTTTTGGGTGTGATGATGGACGATTTTATGCGTTGAATAGCTCTAATGGAAAATCTGAGTGGCATTTTGCACCTGAATTAACTATTGATTCAGATACTTATAATTTTATTACAACGCCAATTGTATCAGATCCCATAATCTATAATCAATCAATTATTATTGGCTCAAATGGGACTATTTATTCTCTTGATACAAAAACAATAGAGCATCCGCCTGAAGATGAAGACGAATCTGAAGATGATGAGCAAGAGGAAGATGATGGTGAAGAAGACGATGAAGAAAACAACAATGAAGATAGTGGTGAGGAAGAACAAGATGAACAAAATAAAGATGAGCAAGAATTACTCGATGCAATAAAAGAAAATTCAACAATAATTTTAACAATAATTGTAATTTCAGTTTTAATCGTTATTTCATTAATAATTTTTGAGAAAAAAAGAAACAAATAATTAATTTTATACAACTTTTTAAAATAACAAGTATTTAATTATTATATTTATATTTATATTAAAATTAACATAACTTTTAAATAATACATAAATAATAATTTATTTTGATGAAAATGGTTTTTAAAAATTCGACAATTTCTATGCTAGCAGTAGCTATATTGATTATCGCTTCTTTTGGTGTAGCTGTAAGCTCTTCACCAATAAATAATCAATTGACAAGTAAAAATTACTCATTGAAAGTTAATTCAAGATTTAAAGTAGATCTCCCTTCAGCTATAGAAGTTTCAAACTCAAATCCATTTTATGCATTGATTGCAACCCCTATTGCAATTAACTATAATGAAACTGGTGTCAAAAATATTATACCTTTGTATGTTAAGAATTTTAATAATCCCTCTAAATCAGTAGAAAGAGCTGAAGAACAAATTGGCATCTATGCTGATTTTACAATAGGAAATAATTTCACACCAAAAGAAATTTCATTGTATGCTGCAGAAATGTTTTGGGAGGGGGCAGATACCGCACTAATTATAAAAGAAGACCAAGTAGGCTATGAACTTGGGATAGTTGCAACACCTCTTGCATCTTATCTATCAATACCAATTATTGTAACAGATGAAATAGATGTTGAAGTTGAAAGTATACTTGATGATTTAGGAGTTACAAGTGTATTTATTTGTGGAAATCTTGAAACTACTCACTATTGTACAACAATATTTGACAATATTGATGAGATAATTACTTACAAATTAAATATTATAAAAAATGTGTTGGATCAAGATGTAAATTATATAACTCTAGCAAATCCACTTGACATTACATATCCAGAAATTCTTGATTCTACAGAGTTTGATTTTGAAGGAACTCTTGCTCCTGGAGTGGCTCTGCCTACACAAACTGTTGATCTTTTGAAAAATCCAGCAATGGCTATACATGAATTTGAAATTCCATCTGATTATAAATATTGCCAATTAAAATTAATGGTTGAAAACATTGAATATCAAAATGCGGAATCTTTAGGTGATAAAATATCTGCGATGATTTTAGACCCCGAAGCAAACACATACATATACGCTTCCTCAAACGGTAATGTACAGGAAAGAGACGTAGAGGGAGATATCATCGAAGATGTACTTGATTTTGAAGTAACAATTTATGATAACCCTGGTACTTATCAATTACAAATATTTGGTAATTGGTTTGCATCACGTGAAGCCTCATATAATGCAAAAGTTACACTGGAAAAAATGGACAGTACAGTAGTTCCTTTAATGTATAATCTTTCTTCAATAGCTCCTTATTTGACAGCATATCATACAGGAGTTTTATTTGCAAAGTCAGATTTTGCTTTTGCAGCAGATGATGACGTTTTATTTAATGGTTCTACTTGTCCGGGTGTAAGCCAAGCGGGTACAAATCCTAAATTAATTGAACCCGCAAATGAACATACGTTTGGAATTCATGAAGAGCTTAACGAGATTCTGGCAGATATTGCAGAGATTGATATTTCAAATTTTGAAGAGCTAAGAGACCATTATGCTGAAAATCCAGCATATGTGGCAATTACTGCAGATCCAACTATGGTTCCAATGTATTTTTACAAAAACCCTGATGGAACTCCAGATATGGATGCATATTTACTAGGATTTGCACTTCCAAGCGATTTTGTTTATGGAGATATAGATATTGATCCAGCAGATCCAGAGAACAATACATATTCATATTGGCCTTTCCAAGAAAACATTGTTGGCAGAGTAACAGGTACAGATGTACAGGACTGTAGTGCTCTAATTGCAAGGACTATTTTTTATGAAAATTTAGTAGATGATCTTGATGATTGGAAAGACAATGGTCTAGTACAAACCGGCTGTGGACTTGAATTTCAAAATCTACCAATCATAACTAGACTAAGTCAATTATTATATTCCGGGAGAGGAGAACCAACTAAGTTCCCAACTGGTGAAAGCTCATTTATTAATTTAAGAATGAAAGAGCAAATGGAGAAGGGATTTGCCGAAGTAAAAAATACAATGTTTTTAAAATCACAAAGAGAAGGCTTTACACAAGAAGAATTACAGATGATAAAAGACCTTGGATTTTTGAATAAATTACTATTTCCAAAAAACTTCATCTATAATATTGATTCTGCAGAAGAGGTAAATGGAGGTGAAGATCAAATTGACAGCAATCTTATTTTTACATTTGCCCACGGACTTTTTAATATATATGAACATGGCGATGTATTAATGGATTCTAGAGGATTTCCATTCGTCACAATTTTTTCAAGAATATATCCCTATATAAGAAGCGGACTATCTGCTAAAGGAACATATGATATAAGATCTGTTGAGAATATGGCTTACAATCCTTCAGTTATTTTTGTAGTAAGTTGTGTTACAGGTAGAACTGATGGAATTAAAGCTACTGAAACGCTGTCCCAAACCTATCTTCATGCTGGAGTTAATGCTTATGTTGGAGCAACAAGAGTCACAGCTGATCCAGGTTATTTGGAACCAAGACCATTACCAGGAGGTTTAGGTTTTGGTATTCTTGGTTTAACAAAAGCATTTCTTGATTTAAAACTTAAAGGCGAGTACCCAGATTCACACTTTGGAGCTCTTATTGGCGAAGATTTTATTCTAGATATGATAGAAAATAACTCAGATACAGGCACGGCATTGAGAAACGCTAAGAATAAATATCTTCCAAAAGATGCAAACTCTACATTTTTATGGTCCCCACCTTTGCCAATATCAACAGGCCATGGGTGGTTAGATAAAAAATACAACGATATGCTTTATGAAAATGCAGCGACAAATGAAGCAACAAATGTACTAGGTAAAAAGTACGTAGCATTACATGAATTCACACTTTATGGAGATCCGGCATTCAACCCTTATCAATCAATAAATGAAGGAAGATGAAAAAGCTACTGATCTTCTCAATAATTTTTCTTTTAATTTTTTTGTCTTTTTTATCACCATTAACTGTTTCTCTTAAATTTAAATCAAAATCTAACAATTTGTATTACAACTATGCTGAATTAACAGACCTTGTTGAGGATTTACAAAATAAATTTCCGGATATATTTTCTTATCAATCTATAGGCACCACATATGAAGGAAGGGATATTTGGTCTGTAAAAATTTCAGACAATGTATCTTTTGATGAGGATGAAGCAGAAGTGTTGTTTATGGGAGGTGTTCATGGAAATGAAAAGCCAGGTTATCAAGCTGTGATTTATACTTTAAAATCAATTGTAGAAAACTATACTTGTCCAAATGTAAACAACTCTTTTACTTCAAGAATTATGGATATCGTAGATAATTCGGAAATATTTTTCATACCAATGGTTAATCCAGATGGTGTAGAGGCAAATACAAGAAAAAATAAAAAACCTAATGACTGCATCTTAGGCGAAAGCCTGTTTTGCGGAGTCGATGTTAACAGAAATTATGCTTATAAATGGTATGAAACTGATAATAATTCTTTTAAATATGTTTATGGACATTTTAGGATTAATGAACTTATTAGAACTCCTTTGATGTATGTATTGAATAACTTTCCGGCATTTTTGTTAAAAACAACAGTGATGAATCCAAGCCTAGATTTTTTATCTCTACTGCCTTACTACAAAGGAGGAACTTATAGGGGAGAATATCCATTTAGTGAAAATGAAAGTAGAGCAGTAAAAGAATTTGTAGAAAACAGATCAATTTGTATCTCGGCAGATTATCATATTTTCAGTGGTAAAATATTATATCCTTGGTCATGGACTGAAGAATCTGCTGAAGATAAAGATATATTTTTATATATCTCTGAAAACATTTCAAAGATAAACGGCTATAATAATACTCAAAGCGGATTGTGGTATTATACTCCAGGATGTTGTTCGGATTGGATGTATGCAAATCATGACGTAATTCCTTTTATAATTGAGCTATGGGATCCTACAGATGGTCTTTTTGATTTAATAAGAAAAGAAAAATTAGAAGAAATGTGTAAAACACATCTTTTAGTTAATTTATACTTGGCTGAGCAAGCAATTTCTATATATGATAATTAAAAGTGATAAAATTTATTGATAGTATTTTCTTTTTTACAAAAAACAACATATCCACTCTTACTTTTTTCTTCTGCATATTTATAATTTTTTGTAATTATGGTCCCAAAATTACTTTTTATAACATATTTCCATATGCTCATGTGCTTTCCTCAAAAGAGGAAAGATTTGATTTTGTTTATAAGCATAAATGAGAGATAATTGAAAGCATTATTAAGCAGCAATATATCTAAAATTCAGGCTTTGAAAATATTCCTTTTTCGGTTATGTAACCAGTAACGTATTTAGCTGGAGTTACATCAAAAGCAGGATTTTTTACATTCGTATAATTGGGATAAATTTCTTTATCATTTATTTTAGCAAGCTCGATTCTATCTCTTTCTTCTATTATTATGTCATCACCTGACTTTATACTAGAATCAAACGTACTTATTGGTGCAGCTACATAAAAAGGAACTTTGTTTTCTTTTGCCACAACTGCTTTTCCATAGGTCCCTATTTTATTTGCAAAATCTCCATTTTTTGCAATTCTATCTGTTCCAGTTATTACAAGATCAATATCTCCATTTTTTAAAAAATGTCCGGCAGCATTATCTGCAATAACAACATGGTCAATTCCTTCTTGTTCAAGTTCCCAATCTGTTAGCAAACCCTGACATCTTGGTCTTGTTTCATCAGCATAAACAAAAATTTTTTTACCAAATTTATGAGCAACTCTTAAAGGAGCAAGTGCTGTTCCATAATCAACTGTAGCAAGAGCACCGGCATTGCAATGTGTTAAAATATTCATACCATCTTTAATTATCCTATTTCCATTTTCACCTATTTTTCTGCAACGCTCAATTATATCTTCGACATATTTATTGGCAGCATTAAATGCATCTTCATTTTTGTTTATTTTTTCTTTCATGTAAGCTATTGCATAAAAAAGATCATATGCTGTGGGTCTTGTTGATCCTAAGATTTTTGCAGATTTTTCAACGTTATCTTTTCCCAATGCCATGCCGTATACGGCTGCGGCCCCAATTGCAGGAGCTCCTCGAACAACCATATCTTTTATTGCAAATGCAACATCTTCTACTGTTTTTGCTTTAAAGTATTCTATCGAATATGGAAGCTTTCTTTGGTCTATAAAAATTACTTCCCCATCATCTAACCATAGAGCTCTTCCCTCTTTACCTTGTATTTTCATTCTAACTTCCCCAAAATGATTTGATAGATTTTTCTATATCTTTTAAACTTTGTCCAACAATAATAAGGCCTTTATTTTTAACTATAATTTCGTTTTTTTCTTTCAAGGTTCTCAATATATCCTTAATTAAATCAATTGAGATTGTTTTTCCTTGGATATTAGTTTCAGGTATGTTTTTTATACTTAAATCTTTGTTATCAATCTGAAGGACAAAATTTACATGATCTTTTGCATTTTGAACAATCCAATGTATTGGTAAATTTTCAGAGGGACTTTTTTTGCCTATTATTAGTGCAGTTTTTTTAATCGGATTATAATCAACCACTTCCAAAATATCACTTATTTCCAAATTTTTAAAATTTGATTTTTCTGAATTAATAATTATTCTTTTTCCAAATTTTATGCTTATTGTAAAATTTGAATCCCCTTCGATTTTTAATTTGTTTAGAGTTTTTGCAAGATTAAATATGTTTGGGATTAGTGGACAAGCACTTTCTTCTTTTGAAACATAAAAAGTTTGAAAAGATTCTATTTTAGCATTTTTCATAATATTAAAAAATTTATGTAGATTATACTATTTGTATTCCACCGTCAAGTATGTCTATGTTTTGTGGTTTTAGAGTGTGTTTTGTACCTCGCATTTTTCTAATTGTAAGCTTTCTTCTATCCATTGTAGTGTCTAAGTCAAGTATCAATATTCCATCAACTAAAAATTCTGATACAGAGTCCCTTGAAAGAAGTCTTGAACCTTCAGGTATCTCAGAAGTTACAAGACATGTTGAAGACTCTTCTTCTAAAATTCCCATTAATCTTCTTACATGTATTCTGATAGCTTGTGTCGAATCCACCGGAAAGATATTTCTTTCTAGGCTTGGCTCTTTTGATGGAATGATTTCTGCACCTTTATTTGTCATCCAAACAGGATACTCTGAAAGAGGCGTTAATGAATCAAGTACAATTCTTGAATATCCTCTCGATCTAATTTCATCAGACATCTCCTTGTGAACATCCCATTTATCGAGATCCAAAAATAAAAATTTCAATTGACCTGAATTAATTGCGTCCTCAAAATTAAAACCTAATTTTTTAGCTTGTCCTTTTAGATTATCTATACGTTCATCAGATGTTAAATATAGGCATTTCTCACCTTTTTTTAATCCTTCATTTAGATATTGGAAACACATAATGGTTTTTCCAGTACCTGGGGTTCCTGAGACAAGGTTAATACTTCCTTTTGGAAAACCACCTTTTAAAAGGTCATCTAATCCACCAACTCCAGTGGTTATTCTTAAATCTTGATTAGTATCAACTTTTGTCCCCATCCCAAAACTATCTATATACATCACCATCCTAACTCTAATTAAAATATTGAATAATTTATTAATTTAAAAAGTTTCTTAATAAAAATAGGTTAATTGTCTCTTCTGTTTGAACAAATAAAAAATAATTCTCTATCTACTAACTCTAAATGACCAAATAGTTTATTGTTTTTATCTTTTCCGTATAACATTTTGCCTCTCCCAAGCGCCACAATAAAATTTTTGTATTTAATACTTTCCGTTTATTTATTGAATTTTTCGGTATTTAAAAAGACAAAATTCTAATATGAGCTAAAGTTCTAACTTTTTTCAATATGATAAAATTAGATTTACATATTCATTCACAGTATTCTGAAGATGCTTGCGGAACCCCTAAACAAATAATAAAAAATCTGATGCAAAAGGGCATATCTGGAGCGGCGTTTACTGACCATAATTCAATTGAAGGTGGACTAAAAGCATTAAAAGAAAAACCAAAAGAATTCATAGTTATTCCAGGGCTTGAGATATCGACTAAAGATGGTCATATTCTAGCTCTGAATGTTAAAAAAAACATATCAAAAGATCTCACTGCTGAAGAAACGATTGATAAAATTATTGATTTAGGTGGTACTCCTATTGTACCTCATTTATATAGAAACATGTCTGGTATTAAAAAAGAAAAATTAAAAACATTTTACAAAAAACTTTCTGCAATTGAAGTTTTTAATAGTTGTAGTTTGCCACAGACTAATTTGAAAACTACAAAAGTAGCAAAAGAATTCAATCTAGGTGGAACTGGGGGAAGCGATTCTCACGACCCCAAATACGCAGGCTCAGGATATACTATTGTTGATACATCAGATTTCAAAATAGATTCTGTAATTTCTCAAATTGAAAAGAAAAAAACGTGGGGTGAAGGTACGACAATGCCTTTAGATTATAGAAGAGATAGAATGGTTTTATCAATAAGGCAGTTTTTTCAAAGAGGCCTTAAGAGAATTTAGAATCGTATTGCCCCTCATCAATTGCTTTTAGAATTTCTTTTGGTTTTTTACCTTCTACTGTAATTCCCATTGAGGTACATGTACCTATAATTTCTCTTGTTTTGCTTTTCATATCCTTTCCTAAAAGTCCATCTTGCTTCATTTTTGCAACTTTAATTGCTTGGTCAATTGTAATATTGCCAACTTTTTGTTTTGATGGATTTGACGCCCCTTTTTCTATTCCCGCTTCATTCAATATAAGCGAAGCAGCAGGAGGCGTCCCAACTTCTATTTCAAACTCTTTTGTTTTTGGATTAATAATAACCTTTACAGGAACTTTCATCCCATCAAATTCTTTTGTTTTATCATTTATTGTATTAATAACTTGCATTATATTTACGCCCATGGGGCCCAATGCTGGCCCAAGTGGTGGGCCTGCCGATGCTTTTCCACCATCTACTAGTGCTTCAATAGTTTCTGTCATGATAATTACTCCTTCTTTTCTTTATCATCTTCTTCTTTTCTTTTAATTAATCTTACTTGTTCTCCCCTAACTGTTATTGGTATCGGCACCATTGAATCAAGAAGCTCAACAGTAATTTCTTCTTTTGAATAATCAATATGTGTAATTTTTGCTTTTTCTCCTCTAAATGGGCCTGCTACCATTTCAACTGTATCTCCTTCAGTAATTTTTGCAACAGCTGATGTTGGAGTTAGAAAATGTTCTATTTGATCTATGGGTGTATCTCCATCAAGCATATTTCTTGAGTAAGACATGGTTTTAATAACATTTTTTAAAAGTTCTTCATCATAGCCTTCTACAAATATATAACCACGAAGTTCAGGCGTTACTAATATTGCAGGTATGTCTAATTTTGACTTTAACGCCCTACTATTCAATAAATCAGCAGCGCTTTGTTCTTTGCCAACTTGTGTTTTTAATGTAAAAATCTTTGTTTTTTCCTCTTCATCCAAAAGATCAGAATTCTGCATAGCCAACACCATATCTTAGTAACCAAAAAATTCTAAAACGAAAGGAACTGCAAGTTCTCTTATTAAATAAATAGCAAATCCAAGTGCGCCTACAATCAAGATACCTGCTCCAGTTATTTTACTAGTTTTCTCATATTCCTCATTTGTTGGCTTTCTCGCCATCTTTAAAACTCTACCATACTTTCCCTTGCCGACTCTATTTACTCTCGATTCTACTCTATTTTGCAATTCTTGTGCTCTATCCATAAAGCTATTGTCATTTTTCAATCTAGACACCTGTAATAAGTAAGGGTCAAATAATAAGTAATATATAAAGAATTTGCCTATTTCTAGGCAACAACGTCTATTCCAAATTCTTTATTTTCAAAAGTTCTTTTTGAAGGACCTAAAATCTGCTTTGATTTGACGCCTGTAATAACTAACATTGCACGAATACTTCTTTTTAGATTTGGTTCTATTGTTGTTCCCCATATTATTCTTGCATTTTGATCTATTTTAGAATAAATTTCTTCTACGACTTTTTCTGCTTCAGAAATTGTCATATCATCTCCGCCGGTAACATTTACCAGGGCCCCTGTTGCCTCAGATATATCAACTTCTAATAGTGGCGAATTCAAAGCCTCGCAAACTGCATTTATAGCTTTGTTTTCTCCTTCAGCTTCGCCAAGTCCTATCATTGCAACTCCACCACGCTTCATGACGGTTTTTAAATCAGCAAAATCAAGATTTACAAGACCGGGCATTGTAATCATCTCAGTTATGCCTTTAATAGACCTCATTAAAACTTCATCAGCAACTTTAAATGCAGCATTCAAAGAAAGATTTGGCACTATGTCAAGTAATTTGTCATTTGGTATTACTATTACGGTATCACAGATTTCTCTTAATCGTTTCAATCCCGATTCAGCATTTTCCATTCTTATCATACCTTCGACACCAAATGGAAGGGTTACCACCCCTATTGTTAATGCGCCTGAATTTTTCGCTATCTCGGCTACAACTGGAGCAGAGCCAGTTCCAGTTCCACCGCCAAGCCCACAAGTGACAAACACCATATCCGCAGGAACCATTGCCTCTCTTATGTCATGTTCACTTTCTCTTGCTGCTTCATCACCTATTTGAGGTAGAGAACCTGCGCCTAAACCCTTTGTTAAATGTTTTCCAATTAAAATTTTATAAGGCGATTCAGAAAGTAGTAAATGCTGAGCATCTGTATTTAATGCTATTAATTCCGCACCGCCAATTCCTTCAGATAGGCACCTTGAAATTGTATTTGTTCCTGCACCTCCACATCCAACTACTTTTATTTTAGTTGTAAGTCCTGCGAGAACTTGTTCAAGCTCATCGTTATTTATGCCGGCAATTTTTGTATTATTTGCCTTTTTTTCTGGCATACTTTTTGGAGTTTTTTCATTCTTTTTTGGTTTTTTTGTAGTTTTATCTTTACTACTATTATTGGCGATAGCATCTTCAATAATCTTGCGCATTAATTATCCACCATCCTCATAAATAGGCTCCCATCAATATTAATATTATATTTTTTCCAATATTGTAATGTTATTTTAATTATTAAATATTTCCTAAAAGATTAGATTATTTCTAGAGAAAAATCTATGCATTTAACAGAATGAGTTATATAGCCTATAGAAATCCTGTCTGCAAAAGATGCATAATCATCAATATTGTCTTTGTTGATGCCACCCGATATTTCTATTAAAATATTCGGATTTATATTTTTTATTTGCTTAAACGTCCTTTTTGCATCATCTGGACAAAAATTGTCAAGCATTATTATGTCAACACCTAATTTTGCAGCAACAATTGCATCTTTTTTGTTTTCCACTTCAATTTCTATCGGATTATCTTTTATATTTTTCTTAATTTTGTCAATAGCTTTTTCTAAAGATCCCACTACTTTCAAGTGATTATCTTTAATTAGGACGGCATCAAAAAGACCGTGTCTATGTGTTTTCCCCCCTCCAACTACTACTGCTTTTTTTTCGAATTTGCGAAACCCGGGCGTAGTCTTTCTAGTTGCAAGAATTTCTACTTCTGGATTGATTTTTTTACAAATATTAACAAGGGTTTTAGTTTCAGTTGTAATTCCACTCATCCTTCCAAGAATGTTTAAACATAATCTTTCAACTTTTAAGATAGATTTGGCAGAACCTTCAAGCTCCAATATTTTACTTCCTTTTTTTATAAATTTTCCATCTGTAAAAAAAAGAAATGTGTTTATATTTTCATTTTTAAAAATTCTGTTTATTTCTTCAAGACCAGAAATAATGCAATCTTCTTTTGATAATATCCTAGCGCTACAGTTCTCATTTTCAAATAAAGCGTTGGAGGTAATATCTCCTTTTTTTTTCAAATCTTCTTCTAAGAATCTTTTAATATCATTCATTACAATATTTTTTATACTAACAAACTGTTTTAAGGTTTTGGTATAATAATTATGAATCTTGGCATTATTGGTTGTGGTGCAATTGGTACAGACGTTGCTCTGGCTGCAGATAAAATGAATGAAATTAAAACTATATATCTTTTTGATATTGATGAAAAAGCTTCAAAAAATCTACAAAAAAAAATTAAAAAATCAAAGACATCAAAAGTTAATGAATTTTTAGAAAATGTTGACGTTGTTTTTGAAGCGGCATCGCAAAAAGCCGTAACAGATTACGCAGAATTAGTATTAAAATCTAAAAAAGATCTCGTTTTAATGAGTGTAGGAAGCTTATTTGACGATAAATTTAGATCTAATTTAGAAATGTTAGCAAGAAAAAATAATTGCAAAATTTATATTCCATCTGGCGCAGTTTGCGGTATTGATGGAATACTTTCTGCAAGTGTGGATATGATAGATGAGGTTACTTTGGTTACAACTAAATCTCCAAGAGCTCTGAATAAAGATATTAATAAAAGAACCGTTGTTTTTGAAGGAATTGCAAGAGATGCTGTCAAGAAATTTCCCAAGAATATAAACGTAGCAGGAAGTTTGTCTCTAGCAGGAATAGGTTTTGATAAAACAAAGGTTGAAATCGTGGT
The DNA here is from genome assembly GCA_964618505.1 of uncultured Thermoplasmatales archaeon. Classification (GTDB taxonomy): domain Archaea; phylum Thermoplasmatota; class E2; order DHVEG-1; family DHVEG-1; genus CAZUBH01. The sequence goes on from CAZUBH010000024.1 coordinate 15,973, forward strand.
AGACCCTGTAGCTACTAGAAATAGTCATAAAATTCTTGCTCATGGTAAATTTGGTAGATTAAGGGCCGAAATAGAAAATATGCCAAATCCAAATAATCCTAAAACAAGCTACATGGCTTCCTTATCTGCAATTGCCACATTAAAAAGAATAATAAATCCTATACAAATTGGTGCATAGTTAAAACTCTATATTTATATGGTAAAGGTGTAAAGACAAAACAAAGTTTTAAATATTAGGTAATCACGATGAAATTTGAGATAAAGGATAGAGATGCGGCGGGACGATTGTGTAAACTTAAAACCAATCATGGAACAATTACAACACCTAATTTAATGCCAGTTATAAATCCAAATAAACTGATTATTTCTCCAAAAGAAATGAAAAATCTTTTTGGTACTGAAATTGTCATAACAAACTCTTACATTATAAATAAAAGCAAAAATTTAAGTAAAAAATCATTAGCAAATGGAGTACATAAATTAATTGACTTTGATGGCCCTATAATGACTGATTCGGGAACATTCCAATCTTATGTTTATGGGGATGTGGATGTTGACCCTATTGAAATTATAAAATTTCAAAGAGATATAGGTTCTGATATAGGCACGATTCTTGATGTTTTTGGAACGCCAAGTCAAACAAAAAAAGAAGCTTTAAAGGGCGTAAAAGAGACAATTGAACGAGCAAAAAGAAGTATTTTTGAAAAAGGAGATATGAATCTTGCTTGTACAATTCAAGGTTCTATTTATCCAGAATTGAGGCTTAAATGCGCTAAAGAATTAAGTAAAATTGATTCAGATTTTTTTCCAATAGGGGGGGTAGTTCCTTTAATGGAAAATCAGAGATATACAGATCTTGTTAAATGTATTTTAGCTTCCAAAAAAGGATTAGATCCATCTAAACCTGTGCATTTATTTGGGGCGGGCCATCCTCTTATTTTTCCAATCGCAGTAGCTCTTGGTTGTGATCTTTTTGATTCTTCGGCATATATCAAATATGCGGCAGATGATAGGCTTATATTTGATTGGGGTACTGAAATTTTGGATAATATTTCTGAAACTCCTTGTAATTGCCCAGTTTGTTCAAAATATAGTGCTGAAGATTTGAAAAAAATGCCAAAGGAAAATAGAATAAAAGAGATAGCAAAGCACAATTTGTATGTGAGCTTTTTAGAAATTAAAAAAATCAGGAACGCAATAACTCAAGGCAGTTTGTGGGAATTAGTAGAAAGAAGAGCAAACTCAAATCCTTATCTTTTAGAAGCACTAAAAGAATTGAGGAAAAAAAACAATAAAATTTGGCTAGAAAAATTTGAGCAGATTTCAAAAAAAAGAGCTGTTTTTTACACAGGTCCTCAAACACTGCACAGGCCTTTAATCTATCGTCAGCATGAACGACTAAAGAAAAGATATAACAATCATTATAAAAAAATAATATTGATGCCAGAAGCAAAAAAACCCTATTTTTCTCATTATTCAAGATATTTGGATTCAATTTTAGAAAATGGAAATACAAATTGTGTGGTAAGCTCACATCTTGGACCTGTTCCAATTGAATTAGATGAAATGTATCCTTTTGCTCAGTCTATATTTCCTCTCAAAATCGATATTGAAACAAAAAAACTATCTGAAAAGCTAACAAAAAATTTTTTGAATGACAAAGAAGTGGAAAAATTTGAAGAAAATAAAATAGCAAATTCTCCAGAGATAGATATCAGAAGAATTAAATCAGTTGCAGATATGCAATTTGGCCATAATGTTTCAAAAACCCTTATGGCTAGAAAAATTAAACTCGTAAAATCAAAAAAAACCCACAAGATAAGAAATATATATCTGGATAATAAACATATATTATCAATGCGTGCTGAAGATGGATTATTCAGTTTAAAAATTGAAGGAGCAAAAATCTTTCATAACTTTGTAAAATCTCCTTTCTTAAGAGTCGTAGTTGATAATGATGCTGCTCAATTTATAAAAGATGGAAAAAGTGTTTTTTCAAAATTTGTAAAAGAATGCGATCCAGAGCTAAGACCGCTTGACGAATGTCTGATTGTAGATGAAAAAGATAATCTTTTAGCAGTAGGTCGTTGCCTTTTAAACAGGCAGGAAATGCTTTCTTTTAATTATGGAATGGCTGTAAAAACTCGGGAATCAATACTTAAGTAATATTTTTGCGGCAATACTTTTAATGATTAATTAAATACCTCAATGAGATATATGGCAAATCCAAATTTTCAAAACCCTCCATGGGTTTATGGGCCAAAAGAGATTATGGATTGGGTTGATGCATCTTATCCAGAAAAAAAGAAAGAAAAATCTGATCATGATAGAAAAAAAATAAAATTGAAAAACTTGCATATAAAATTTGATTTTGATGTAAAACATACAGAAATCGAACCAAAATCCTTATCGTCTAAATTAAAATCAACCCTAACAGGTGAAAAATTTTTTGAAGAAGATTTTAATCTTTTTCAAACTGCTGAAATTATATTAAGAGGTTTTGCAAAAGCTAAATTCAAAAACACTGCAAAAATTATAGCTGATGGGAACGTTTTATATGATCATCCAGAAGATAAAACAGATTTGAGAGAGACAATAAAAGGACTTAATGAATTTAAGGAAATTATAGACAGATCAAAACTTCTAGAGATTGTTGCCATTCTTAAAGATGTGAACAAATGTGTTGCAAATATTACGATAAAGAAGATTCATGGTGAAAAAGATCATACAGTTGAAATTAGAATGAAAGGAGAAATAAGGGGAGATTTATATCATACCTTTTACAACTATCTTAATGAAAAATTGGGTATAAAGGAAAATGGTTAGGTTCATATCGTCAATAAACGTAACTGTAATGAACAATTATAAAAACAATAATTAGATTTCTTGAAAAACTAAAACATGAGGATATAAAAATGTCAGATGATAAATCATCAAAAGTATCGGGCTTTTATAAACTACCAGTTGAGGAAAGAATAAATTTTGTTAAAAATTTTGCAAGCCTATCAAACGAAGAAGCTGAGTTATTTTCTTCTTCCCTTGATCTTGAAATTTCAGACAGAATGATTGAGAATGTTTTAGGAAATTTTGAACTGCCTTTAGCAGTTGCTGTAAATTTTCACATTAATGGTAAAGATTATTTGTTACCAATGGCAACTGAAGAATCAAGCGTTGTTGCAGCAGCAAGTAATGCTGCAAAGATTGCTAGAATAAAAGGCGGATTTATCACTGAAAGTTCAGATCCTTTAATGATAGGACAAATTCAACTATTAAATATTGAAGATATAGCTGGTGCAGCTCAGAAAATAATGGATTATAAAAATCAACTTCTTAATCTAGCAAATGAACAGGATAAGGTCCTTGTTAAATTTGGTGGAGGGGCTAAAGACATTGAGGTAAGAATACTAGATAGTCCCATGGGAAAAATGATTGTAACTCATCTTATAGTTGATGTAAGAGATGCTATGGGAGCAAACGCAGTCAATACTATGGTTGAAGCTCTTGCACCAATGCTTGAGGAACTTACAGGTGGGAAAGTTAGACTTAAAATTCTTTCAAATCTTGCAGATAAAAGATTAGTAAAAGCAAAGGCAGTTTTTGATAAACAGAAGATGGGCGGAGATGGCATTGTTGATGCTTTTTTAGAATCATATACTCTTGCAGCAATCGATCCGTATCGTGCAGCGACACATAATAAGGGAATTATGAATGGAATCGATTCATTAATTATTGCAACTGGAAATGATTTTAGAGCAATAGAATCAGGAGCCCATGCATATGCTGCAAAAGATGGGCAGTATACCTCACTTACAAAGTATTACAAAAATGACAATGGAGATTTAGTTGGAGAAATTGAAATTCCAATGGCAATTGGAATAATTGGTGGTGCAGGAAACATCCATCCAAAAGCAAAGCTCTGTAAAAAGATATTAGGAATAAAAACGGCAAAAGAACTCGGTGAAATTGTAGCAAGTTTAGGCCTTGCACAAAACTTTGCCGCAGTTTTTGCATTATCAACAGTCGGCATACAAAAAGGCCACATGTCACTTCATGCAAAAAATATTGCAGTAATGGCAGGTGCAAGTGGGGATCAAATTGATAAAGTAGCAGACCAAATGGTAAAAGAAGGTAAAGTAAAAATTGATAGAGCAAAAGAAATCCTTGAAGAAATTAAATAATTCTATCAATAATATCTTCGGTTTCTCTTTCACAATAATAACACTTTAGGGTTGGAGGGTCTTCACTCACTACTGTAAATCTACTTTGAACAGGCTCTCTTGCATTTGAAATGCAAGTTGGGTTTGAACATTTTACAAGCCCTACGACTTCGTTTGATAACTTAACCCTATGTTTTTCAATTACTTCGTAATCTCTAATAATATTTATTGATGCGTTAGGGGCAATTAATGCTATTTTGTTTACTTCTTTTGTATCTAGTTCTCTATTTTCAACTTTTACAATATCTTTTTTTCCTAATCTACTTTTTACATTAATTGCAACGCTGACAACAGAACTTGTAGTTTCCGGTATTTTTAGAACATGTAAAACTTTTAGTGCTTGTCCAGGTTTTATATGGTCAATTACTGTCCCATTTTTAATTGGCGTAATCTTTAGCTTTTTCATAATTTCTCACCCTCTAAAATTAAAGATAGTAGAGCCATTCTAACTGGAACTCCATTGAAAGCTTGTTTAAAATATAGTGCGTGAGGAGTGGAATCTACTTCGGGGTCAATTTCAATAACTCTTGGTAAAGGATGCATTATAATTAGCTCTTCTCTTGCATTTTTCAAAAGTTCAAGATCGACTTTGTAGGAGCCTACTACTTTATTGTATTCTTCAGGATCTGGAAATCTTTCTTTTTGTATCCTTGTTGCATAAAGAACATCTGCCTCTTTTATTGCTCTATCTAGACTAGAAGTATTAACAGGGTCAACACCAAATTTTATGCATTCATCAATTACTTCTTTTGGCATTTTTAATGTTTGTGGGGATACAAATGTTAATTCTGCGCCAAATAATGCTAAAGCATAAGCAAGAGAATGTACTGTGCGTCCATATTTTAAGTCTCCTAATAGCACAACATTAGTTTTTTTAATCTTCTTTTTTTCAGTTACTATGGTAAATAAGTCTAGAAGACATTGTGTAGGGTGTTGTCCCGCACCATCACCAGCATTTAGTACAGGGACATCCGAAAACTCTGCAGATAATCTGGCTGCCCCTTCTTGAGGATGTCTTATAACTATTGCATCACTATATGCATCTGCCATTCTAATTGAATCTGCTAGACTTTCTCCCTTTTTTTGAGATGTTGCACTTGGATCAGCAAATCCTATCACTTTTCCCCCCAAACGATTCATTGCACTTTCAAAACTTAATCTTGTCCTGGTACTTGGCTCAAAGAAAAGTGAAGATAGAATTTTATCTTTTAATAAATCCGTACTTTTTTCGCCCTTCGCATAAGGGACCATCTTTTTTGCATATTCAATTATATGATTAATTTCGCTTTTAGAAAAATCCTTAACTGATATTATGTCTTTACCCTGAAAGTCCATTACTATCAGAAAAAAATAAATATGATTTCTATTTAATAATCTTTTTAGTTATATTAAAAAATAAAATTTGATAAAATTACGGAAAATTTATTAATATATCTATATTCTTATATACTACTTGGTACCATGTCTCAGGATAAGAAATCCAAAGAGGACGACATCAAAAAATTACGAAAAATTCTCGATAACCCTGATGATCCTAATGTAAAAAAGTCGTATACAAAAAATAATGAAAATCTAGAGTCTATTAGAAAAAGATTATCTGGTGATTCAAAAAATAATTCAGTAAATGAATTGTTGAGGCAGTCAAGTAGCTTAGAGCCTACTGTCAATATTCACGAAGATAAATTTGAACAAGAGGAAAAGTCTGAAGAAGATATAGAAGAATTTGAAGAAGTTGGAGAAATAACAGAAGAACCTGACATTGCTCGGGAAAATAAAATAGACTCTGATTATGACCTTTTTTCAGATCAAGAATTATATGAAATTGAAAAAATTGAAGTTCCCGAAATTAAATTTTCCGAAGTAAATAAAGAAGAGATAGAAGATACTTCTCAAGAAGTTACTTTTATTGAAGAAAAAAATGAAACATTAGCCGAAGATAAAAATGTAGAGCAAAAAGTTCCGGAGTGGGAACCTTTAGAAAAAGAAACTGAAATTTCTGAGGAAAAAAATGAGACAAATGTAACTTTTCAAACTGAAGAGATTGAAGTTAAACCAAAAAAAGAGGAAGAAATTCCAAATTGGGAAGCAGTATCTGAAGAAGAAGTAAAAGCTGAGGTTCAGACATTTACAACTGAAACAGATATAAAAAAAGAAACTTTGGAACCAAAACCTGTAAATAAAGTAGATATAAAAAAGAAACAAAAAGATATCAAAAAACAAAAACAAGAGGAAAAAAAGAGGAAAAAAGCTGAACTTAAAAAACAAAAACAAGAAGAAAAACAAAAAAAGAAACAAGAAAATTCAAAGAAAAAACAACAAAAGAAAAAACCAAAAACCAAAAAAGACATAAACTCTAGGAAAACTTTATCAACTGAAGAACAAGAAACAGAATGGGTTTCTTATACTGATGAAAAAGATGTAGACTTATCAGAAGATAAGAGTTATAAATATGGCGAATACCGGCTATTTAAAAAAGAAATCACAACAGGCAATGGTAAAAATAGAACCGTTCATTTTTTCAGCAAAACAAAACCCGATGAGGGAGAGCCCACTCCATTGCCAGATGGCTATGAAGTTCATGTAAATAAAAAGACAGGTCTTCCCTATTTAAAGAAAAAATAAATTCTAAAATAATTTAAAAATTTAACTTTTAAATACTAAAAGTGTCTATAATTTTGTTAGTTGAAGCACTATGACATGGAATGGCCCTTTAAATAAATTAGATGAGTTTAGATATGAAATCCCTTCAAATTATAAAGGTGAAAACAATAATTTGGAAATGAGAACATCGGCTATAATTTATACAAACTCAAAAATGATCGACTCAATCAGAAAAGATAATGCTCTTGAACAGGCAGCAAACGTTGCGATGCTCCCAGGTATTGTTGGAAATTCTCTTGCAATGCCTGACATACATTGGGGTTATGGCTTTCCTATTGGAGGTGTTGCAGCAACCGATGCAGAAAATGGAGTAATATCTCCAGGAGGAGTTGGTTTTGATATTAATTGTGGTGTCAGACTTGTTAGAACTAATTTAACTACTAACGATTTAAATTATCATAAAATAAAAAATCTAGTAGATGAAATGTTTAAGAATGTTCCTTCAGGTCTTGGCTCAAAAGCACGTGTACGTTTAAATGGAAAGCAGCTAAACGATGTTTTGATTATGGGTGCAAAGTGGGCTGTTGAAAATGGTTATGGATGGGAAAAAGATTTGCAATATATTGAAGAAAAAGGATGTCTTGAAATTGCAGATAATTCAATAATTTCTCAAAAAGCAAAGCAACGAGGAGCTCCTCAACTTGGCTCTCTTGGTGCCGGAAATCATTTTTTAGAAATTCAAAAAGTCAGTGAAATTTATGATTCAAATACTGCAAAATCATTTGGTATTAAACAAAAAAATCAAATTGTTATTTTGATTCATACCGGTTCAAGAGGGTTTGGCCATCAAGTCTGTTCAGAATACTTAAAAGTTTTAGAGCAATCTGTGAAAAAATATAAAATATTTGTTCCAGATAGACAACTTGCATGTGCACCTATTAATTCTAAGGAGGGACAAGATTATCTAAAAGCGATGGCATGTGCAGCAAATTTTGCTTGGTGTAATAGACAAATGATAGTGCATTGGATAAGAAACTCTTTTGAAAAAATATTAAATGAAGATTCAAAAGATCTTGAAATGAATATTGTTTATGATGTTTGCCATAATATAGCAAAAATTGAAGAACACAAAATTGAAGGTAAAAAAAGAATGGTATGCGTTCATCGAAAAGGAGCAACTAGATCATTTGGTCCAGATAAAGAAGAAGTTCCAATGAAATATAGAACTGTTGGTCAACCTGTTATTATTCCTGGAGATATGGGTACGGAAAGTTATGTTTTAAAAGGAACAAAAAAAGCTGAAGAAACTTTCGGTTCTACATGTCATGGGGCAGGTAGAGTAATGTCACGTCATCAAGCAACAAAAAATTGGCGTGGAGAAAATATAATGGAGCTTCTCAAGAAAAGAGGTATTTATGCCCATCCAGCAAGTTGGAAAGTAATGGCCGAGGAAGCTCCAGATGCGTACAAAAATGTAAATGATGTTATAGATGTTACAGACGGGGCAGGAATTTCTAAAAAAGTAGTGAAACTTAAACCTTTAGGAGTAGTTAAAGGATAACAACCTACCAATTAATTTTAAATGCTAGAAAACATATTAGGGTCTACTTGGATGGTGATGCAATTGGATGATGTTCAGATAATTGATTTTGAAGACGTTGATCTAAAAAATGCAAATGTAATTGCAGGCTTTCCTTCAATTGGTCTTGTGAGTACAATTGTTGCAAATTATTTGATTGATGCTTTGGGTTTAAAACAAATCGGTGCTTTGAATTCACCACATTTCCCAACACTTTCTGTCGTTCATACAGGGGAGCCATTGTCGCCTGTTAGAATATATGCGGGGACATTGGCTAATGGTCAAAAATTGGTTGTTTTTGTTTCTGAATTTAAACCAAAACCGAATTTGATAAATCCTCTTTCTGATGCAATTATGAGTTGGGTTAAATCAAAAGGATGTAAATTGTTAATATCTCCCGAGGGCATGGTTGTAGAGGGTAAATCTGGCGAAGATAATGTTGTCGATGCTTATGCGATAGGTTCTACAGAAAAAGCAAGACTGATGTTGCAATCTAATAATATTCCTCAGTTTAAAAATGGAATTATAGCAGGTGTTTCAGGAGTTTTGTTAAATAAAGGTAAACACGAAAATTTAGATGTAATTTCAATTCTTTCAGAAGCACATCCAAACTATCCTGATGCGAGGGCGGCTGCTTCAGCAATCAATGTTATTGCTACAGTGATTGGTGTTGATATTAACGTTGGGCCGCTTTATGATGAGGCAGAAAGAATAGAAAAACAACTTCAAAAATTCCATAAACAAGCAAAACCAATGGTTTCTGGCGCAAGTCAAATACCACAACCAAACATGTATGGATAATTTCCATATTTTTCCTTTTTTATAACATAATTTTAAAAACAATAATATATTATTTTAATCAATATGACTACAAAAATTCCAAAAAATCATCCTAGATATCAATCTCTTATAACAAGGAATAGAATTTCAGAAGCCACAAAAAATGGCATTGTTCACGATACAGGTCTTATTGCACATGGTAGGGGGGAAGCTTTTGATTATTTGTTAGGTGAAAAAACAATAGAAACTGCAGACGAAGCTGCTAAAGCTGCAGCAGCTCAACTCATCCTTGCAAAAAATCCAGTAATTTCGGTAAATGGTAATGCTGCAGCGCTTTCTGCAAAAGAATGTGTAAAACTTTCAGAGCTGATACCTGCAAAAATTGAGATTAATCTTTTTCACAGAGAAGAAACTAGGATAAAAAAGATATCTGAACTACTTGTAGAAAATGGGGCTGAAAAAGTATATGGTTTAAATTCTAGTAAAAGAATAAAAGGGCTTGACCATGACAGAGCACTATGTGAACAAGAAGGTATTTTTTCAGCTGATGTAGTTTTAGTTCCTCTTGAAGATGGGGATAGGTGTAGGGCTTTAAGAGATATGGGGAAAATAGTAATAACAATAGATTTAAACCCATTATCTAGAACAGCCAAAACAGCGAATATAACTATAGTTGACAATATAACTAGAGCCTTACCCAATATTTCCAATTGGATTAAAAAAATCAAAAAATTAGAAAAAAATGAAATCAACGACATTATTTTAACGTGGAATAATAAAAAAAATTTAAAAAAAACTCTCGATGTTGTATCAAAAAGACTAAATTCAATACAATAATACGGTCTGTATCATGTTAAGAGATTACTATTCTTTGGATATCGACGAAAAAAATTATGATAAACAGATTACTGTAGCAGGTTGGGTTGAGGATATTAGAAATTTGGGTTCAATAGCGTTTGTTATTTTGAGAGATAAGAAAGGAACTCTTCAACTCACAGTACTTAAAAAACAAAACCCTGAAATTTTTGAAAAATTAACATCTCTAAATAGGGAATCTGTATTAATTGCTAAAGGTCTATGTCAAAAAAATGAAAAAGTAAGAAATGGATACGAAATTCTACCAGAAAAACTTGATATTCTATCGGCTGCGGAATCTCCGCTTCCTTTAGGGGTAGTAGATAAAGTCGAGTCAGACTTTGACACAAGACTTGATAACCGTTTTTTAGATCTTAGAAAAGAACAAATTCAAGCAATTTTCAAGATAAGAAGCGAAGTTATATCTTCAATTCATGAATATTTAAGATCAAAGGATTTTATTGAAGTTCATACCCCAAAAATTATTGGAAGTTCTTCTGAGGGCGGAACTAATTTATTCAAACTAAAATATTTTGAAAAAGAAGCTTATCTTGCACAGTCTCCTCAGTTATACAAACAGAGTCTAATGGCCACAGGTTTTGATAGAGTTTATGAGATTGCATGGTATTTTAGAGCCGAAGAACACAACACAAGAAGGCATCTTAATGAATCAACTGCAGTAGATCTTGAAATGGCTTTTATAGATAGTGAAGAAGATGTAATGAAAATTCTTGAAGGACTTGTTCACAATATGTGGAAAAAAGCAAGCTTATGCAAAAAGGAATTAGATATATTAAACAAAGAAATAAAAATCCCCAAACTTCCTTTTGACAGAATAAATTATGATGATGCATTAGAACTGCTTAAAAATAAAGGATCAAAAATTGAATGGGGTCAGGATTTAAGCACTGAAGATGAAAAACTTCTGGGAGATATAATGAAAAAAGATGGTAAGGAGTTTTATTTTATTACTAAATATCCAATTGAATCAAAACCATTTTACACAATGATTGAAGAAAAAAAATATTCAAGGGGTTTTGATTTAGAATGTAAAGGAGTTGAACTGGCTTCTGGGAGTCAACGTATTCACGATATTAATCTTCTTAAAAAGAGAATAAAAGCTTGTGGTTTAAACCCAGAAGATTTTAGTTCTTATCTTCAAGCTTTTCGTTACGGAATGCCTCCACATGGGGGTTTTGGATTTGGAATTGAAAGATTTTTAATGGAATTATTGGATATCAATAATATAAGAGAATGTATACTGTTTCCTAGAGATAGAACCAGACTAAGTCCTTAGATTATTATTTATTTTTCAACTTTTGATATTCTTTTTCTGCTAATCTTTCTGTATATGAGTGGCCTCTAAAAGCTTCTATAAAATGTGCTGCTATACCAATTCCCCAACCAAACAATGGAAATACAAACCAAGGAAAACTCGAAGGCCCGCTTGTTGCCCACCATATAGCTATAAGAAATGCATTTACTGCAATATAAATAGCAAAATGTGTATAAAATTCAACCTTTGTCTCTGCACTCTTTCTTGCCAGCTTTCTTAATTCTTCATCAGATGCCATATGCTCACAATTTTGTAATATTAAAAGAAATAATTAAACTTTACAATGTAATTATTCTAAAGGCAATCTTGCAATTTTTTTATTTGCACCACATTTAGGACAAGAAAAATATTTTCGATTTTTATATGAATCATCTTTTTTTATCATATAATTATTGTCTTTTTCATATCTGATATAAGTGCCTTTATCTATGGTTTCAACCCATTCTTTGTTACAATTTCGACACAATAATCTAATTTCAAATGTTGGCTCTTCGCTCATCTTCATAGGACAATTTCCTCACAATCTTACTTGTAAAAGATGTTTATAAAATTTTCTATTAAATTAACTTGATAGCAAAATATATAATAATATTAATTTTTTACTATTCAACATGGCTGTAGATATAATTCAGGGGTTAATTGGAGGATTTGCTGCAACAATTGTATGGTTTTTTGTTGGTGCAATATTATATATGAATCCATATGTAGGAAAAATATACAAAAAATATGAAGATGATCCGAGTGTTAAAAATAGAAAAGATGTCAAAAGCTTTATCATAAATACATTTGTTTTTAGTGTTTTAATACAATGTTTTATCTTTGCATTTGCATATCTTTATATAAAACCAGTTTTACCAGGTACATTAATTCTCAATGTAATATATTTTGGAATAATTCTTGTTGCCGTTAAAATAATTCCAAGATTGTTTGACATGTATGTTCAATCAAAATATCCTACAAAACTTTTGGCAATTGAAGTGATAAATGGAGCAATTGGTAGTTTTGTAATAGCTTTTGTATTCGCGCTATTAATATAAATTTTATAATAAATGATAACTCATTAATCCAACATATTAAAATCTTCAAAAACTATATTATTATACTTAACTCCCATCTTATGAAAATTTCTTGATAAATTATAAATCATAGGCGGAGGTCCACACATTAGAATCTTTATGTTTTTCAGTTGTATCTTATATTTGATAATCTTTTCAACTTCATCAATAGTTAATCTTCCTTTTTTACTTGAAAACCAAGAAATATATTCAAAATTCTTATTCTTCTTTGTTTCAGCAATTAGTTCACTATCATGAAAAGCGATGCACTTGTCTTTTGTAGCCCAAATCAATATTATTTTTCTTTCTGATGGATAATTTGATTCATGTTTTGCCAATGAAAGAAAAGGAGTAATACCAATTCCACCGGCTATCCAGAGCATATCTTTATCATGTTTTAAATAACTCTCTCCAAATTTTCCATAAGGGCCCATTATTATTGCTTTGTCTCCTTTTTTTATCTCTGGAATTTGTTTTGAGGTAAAATCACCGGTTCTTTTAACAGAAATCCTCATGTTTTTTTGAGATGGATCACTTGATATTGAAAAAGGAAAAAGTTCTTTATAACCTTCAAAACGTGGAAAACGAATAAAGAGATATTGTCCAGGTTGATAAATAAATCCTTTTGGTTTTTTAAAAGTCAATTCTGTTACATCTTCAAAATGATCTACTTTATCTATTACAATTGAAAATTTTGGCCCCATAACTTTGTAAAATAAAAGCATGTACAGCCAAGAAATAATTCCAAGAACCCATAGAAATATAACCCAGAATCTTAAAGCGGGATAACTACTAATGTCTGAGCCAGAAAAAACTGCATGAAGCCCTGCTAATAATAGCACTATTCCAAAAACCTTATGACTATTATGCCACCAATGATAAGGAAAATTTATTGCAACTGTTAATGAAAGCAACATTAAAAAAATATAAACAGACACTACTCCAATTGCTATTTCAAAAGGACCAAGTGGTACAACATATGTCAAAACAATGTCAAGATTTTGATGTGTTGAAATCATTAAGAAAAGGGGATGCAAGAGAATAAAAAACAAGGATATGCGTCCAATTATCTTATGGACTCTATACATCCTATCTAAACCTTTGAATAGTGTATCAAACAATTTCAGTCTTGTTGACAAAAAGAAATTAATTGAAAGAGTGGAAATTGCCATAAATGCATTAAACTTTGCAAGAGCAATAATTGGGTTTTTTATAGAATCTGGATTATATGAAAGCCAAACGATGATGGGGGAAATTAATAGCAAAAACATTAGTAACGAACCATAACTAAAAATCTGTTGGCGCTTAATTCCATCAAATAGTTCAACAGGAAAAAATCCAGAGAGCCATTTATTTTTAAGAATAGTATTTTTTTGCTTTCCTCTTGATTTATATAAAACCATCATACATATAAAAGTATGGAAGATTTAAATGCATATCGTTCTACACTATCCTTCCTCTTTTATTAAAATAATAATAGTGCAGGGGGCGAGATATTGACTCGAGTTTACCGGTAAAATAAATACAGTTTCCCCTATTGACTAATTTTCATGGTTAATAAAAATTCCTTAATATTCTTAATAAATTTCAATTTATATTTCTCAATTTTTTTTTGTTAATGGGATAATTTTATATAGTTATCCCGGTTACTTATAATTATGGTTCGAAAAAACGAACATATGTTCGATAAAATGAACATAACACCTTTAGGCATGCAAATTCTTATATTTTTAGCGAGAAATCCAGATAAACAATTTTACATTAGAGAAATTGCTAAAATTATGAATAAAAGTGTTGGCGGGACCCATAAAACACTCAAATCATTAAAACAGATGGATTTTATTAAAGAAAATAAAAGTGGAAAAAATATTTACTATCAAATCAACCAAATGAATCCTTCTATAAAAAATTATAAGGTATTTATAACTATAAATGAACTAAAAACTTTAGTAGACAAACTTAAAGAAAATTCAGAAAAAATTATTCTTTTTGGTAGTTGTTCTACAGCCGAAGATACTTATGAAAGTGATATAGATTTGCTTGTTTTGACTAATGAAAAAGATAAGATCAATAAAAAGATTCTAAATACTAAGCTTGACAGAAAAATCCAGGCAATTGTTGTAAACATTGGGGATTTAATGAGAATTAAAGAAAAAGACAAAGGTTTTTATCAGGAAATAAATAAAGGAATAACTTTGTGGGATGTTAAAAATGAATGATTTTGAACGTTGTATTAAAGAAAGACGATTAACCAAGATTAAACCTTCAAATGAGATGATTCAAAAAGAAGTTGAGAGTGCAGAATATGATCTTGAAAGAGCAAGAAACAGCATTGATGAAGGCGATTTTAAATGGACTGCTGTTCAATCATATTATTCCATGTTTCATGCTGCAAAAGCATTAATTTTAAAAAGAGGATATCGGGAGAAAAGTCATTTTTGTTTAATTATTGCTTTAAGAGAACTTTATGTTAAAGAAGATAGATTAAATGCAGAAATGATTGAAAATCTTGAACTTTGTATGCGCTTAAGACATCAAGCAGATTATGGGCTTACGTATCATCAAGAAAGTGCTGAGACGGCATTAAAATATGCAGAAGAGTTCTTAAATGAAGTATTAAATCTAATTTAAAAAATTTATTTTTCTCCTGTAAAAATGGTTAAAAAATGCAGGGGACGAGATTTGAACTCGCGGACCTCTACAGGACAAGGCCCTCAACCTTGCGCCGTTG
>CAZUBH010000025.1:0-27943 GCA_964618505.1 uncultured Thermoplasmatales archaeon
ATGGAGGCGTACATCATCCTATTATTATCAATGGGACCTTAACAATAGTTGGCGAGAATTATCCGCCACCAACTCCTCAAAGACCTCAAGGCCCCAGTCAAGGTTATGAAAATATAAACTATTCATATTCAACTACTGAAGTATCAGATATCGAAAACCATGATATTTTCTATAAATTTGATTGGGGAGATGCAACACATAGTGATTGGTTATCAGAACCTACTGCAAATCATAGTTGGGCCGAAGGAGAATATGAAATCAAGATAAAAGCAAAAGATGAATATGGGCAGCAAAGTAATTGGTCAGAACCTCACGTAGTTACAATATCGCCCATAATACCAGAACTACTCATTAATTGTGTCAGTTCTGTTATGGAAGATAGCTCTTTTGAAGTAACAGTAACTTCAAAAGGTGATCTAATTGATAATGCTAAAGTTGAATTCAATGGAGAAATAAAAACTACCGATGGGGGTAAAGTGACGTTTGACTCTCCACAAGTTGATGAAAATAGTGATTTTACAATAACAGCATCACTAAACGGCTATGATTCAGACACAAAGACAATACGGGTTTTAAATCGACAGGAAAATGAGCCAAGAGGTTACATATATGGGGAAGTTTTTACCAAAAACTTTCAGCCAATTCAAGGAGCTACCGTTTGCATCAAATTTAGCGATAAAACAAGTAATTGTGAGATAACTGACGAGTATGGTCGGTACAGTATTGTGATACCAGTTGGTATACATACAGTTACTGTAACTAGCAATGGATTTGAATCACAAACAAAACATAATATCGAAGTTGAGGTCAACCGCGCTCAAGGCGTTAATTTTTATCTTGAGCAATCTAATAGTGAGAATGGAGAAGATGAAAATCAAATAAAAATCGACGATGCAATAAAAAATGGACAAATATCCGGAAAAATCATATTTGACGAAAATGATAACAATGTTGATTACCAAGCTATTGTTTATATCTATGATATAGAATTTTCTGTTAAAAGCATTAATGATGAAAGGATTTCACTAATAGTTGGAGCTGAAACAGGTACATCAGGAACAACAGTAATATTTGAATTGGATGAAAATGTCCTAAAAGATGATGATTTTGGTATTCTTGTTGATGATAAGAAAATCGATAAGGCTTCAAGCCTTGATGATGTTTTATTGGTCGATGAAGACAAATTTGAATGGTTTGTATTAGAAAAGGAAGATGGTGGTTTATGGCTAATTTTAAGCATACCTCATTTCAGCCAACATGAAATTACCATTTACAAAATAGTCGATATATTAGGAGGCCCAGTTGCAATTGCTGTTTATTCTTTGATAACTGTAATATTCCTTTTAGTTTTTATATTTCCCATAAATAGTAATTTCAAACGTATGAGGAGAACCTTATTTAGGAAAAAAGGTGATAAATATTAGAATTTATAAGAATTTAATTAGTACATTTATAACTGTATCTTGTTTGATCCTTTTATCCATTTCACTTTCAAGACATTATGTAGGATTATTTATTTTAATAAAGCCTGAGCTTTTTTTGTAGCTATTTGAAAAGATAAAATGCAAGAGATCTCAAACATTGAAATTCAAAATAAAATATTCAGATTCATTAAAAATAACCCAGGAATTCATATAAGTAAAATTGCAGAAACATTAAACATGAATGTTGATGAAATAAAAAAACATTTAGATATTTTAGAGAAAACTGGAAAGATATTTTTTAAGCAGGAAAAAGGATTTAAACAATTTTTTATCAGGAATATAAATGAAAAAACAAGAACAGGTAGAACAGATGACATGCAGCAAAAAATTTTAAATCTCATTTCTCAAAAACCAGGTATTCATCTGAGCAAAATAGCAAGCATCCTTGAAATTAGTCCACAGCTTGCAGACTATCATCTTTTGCAAATGGAAAAAAATAGCGCCGTAATTTCCATTAAAAATAAAGAATCATATTACAAGAGATATTACATTGAAGATATAGATATAGGAAAAGATGATAAAATAATTCTTTCCTTGTTAAGAAATGAAATACCTTTAAAAATAGTATTATTACTTTTAGAATACAAAAAATTACAGCATAAAGAAATTTATAAATTTCTGCATATTTCGCCGTCTCTTTTATCTTATCATTTAACAAAATTACTTAACAAAAATATCATTGATGTTGTATCTCATGGAAAAGATAAAGGATATAGCCTTAATGACGAAAAATATATTAAGAAAATTTTAAGAAAATACGATAGACATTTGGGCCGACAACTTGCACTTGAAAACTTTAATGAGACTTGGAAAGATCTTAATCTATTTGGAAAGTAATTTTTTCAATTCTTTTAAAAAATTCAATTTTCATCAAATAAACTTTAAATAATCATCATAAACATATTTGATTGGAAATTAAAGATGACATTTCATCTTTTTTTTCTCCCATAACTTAAATTGCAATTTACCTAAACTTTAAAAATTCTGCGATATGAATATCATTTATTTGTTCAATATTAGAACCAACTTTTACATAACCTGTACATTGTAAATGATATCGCCAATAATCCATTCCTAGAAATTTAATATAATGGACATCTTCTACTTTCATATCTATGTGTATATCAATATTTTCTTGTTGAGCATAAATTGAAAACGAGTTGGGTATCACATGGCCATTTCTCAAACTAAAACTTTCTGTTGAGAATCTAATATTTTTCTCATTAATATTTTTATAAGATCCGTCTTTTTGATTTAACACAATCAAAGGTTCTTGAGTAACCCTTGTTGTCAAAATATCTGCCCAAGTAATTGTGTAGGAATTTGAATTTATATTTCCCCAATACCAACCAAAATTAAGCCCAGCTTTTAGATGCATATCCCAATTATGATCATGATATCCAGATCCTATAACATCAATATTTGAATCATCAATTTTAATTGCTCCTAGTACTTTTGCATATGGTAGTATCACTCCCCAGTCACTGACAGAGGTCTTTCCTTTCCAACCCTTTGATTCACCAACAAATCTTAGATTTAAAGAAATTTTTTCAAATGATAAATTCAAATCATAAACCCAATCCTTTGTTGAAACATCTATGTGTCCTTTCATAACTTCTTTATTGTTGATTTTTATTAGAGGAATCTCTTCTGATGCATAGAAGCTGCTAAGAAAATTTATTTTCCTTTCATTAATTAAAAGCTCTCCATCTTCATAAAAATTGCATCTTGTTAAAATCAAACCCCTGTTTAGGATACTCAACACAATAAAACTTATTTGTATAGATTTTCCTTGCTCTAAATCAGCATCAAAATACCACCACTCTGAAAAATATGGTTTAAGGGACTTATGAAAAGCATCATCTTTAAGTTCTATATCTTCAGGTTCAAAGGAATTTTGCTCATTTTCAGAATTCTTACTAATGACAAAAGAAGAATTTATTATCAATAATACAAATAAAAATATCCAGATTTTCTTCATTTATCATTTATATTGTATTTAAAATATTTAAATTTATTCACAAAAAAATATAACAAAATCAATCGTAATACTTTTTAAGGGACTTTTACTTTCTGGTTTTTAATTTACATGCGGGTGTGGTGTAGCCTGGTATCACTTAAGCTTGCCAAGCTTATAACTCGGGTTCAAATCCCGGCGCCCGCACTTTTTATCGATGTTTTATGCAACTACTTGGCATGATAACCTCTCGATGTTGTTCGCAATAACTTTGATTAAATCCTTCTGAAGGTAATTCCAAGTCATAACATTTTTCTTCATCTGTTATTTCATTATAATAATTAAAGTGTACATGTTTGATATGAAACATTATTTGTATGGTATCATTAACAAAAAAAGAGTCAGTAATATTTCCCTCGAAGCGAAAATATATTCCTATCATTTGGGTAAATCTGAAAGTTACTTGAGTATACGAGGGATCCCTGTATCCAACATATTTAATCTCATCAATTACATCGTTTATAGCGATTAAATCACCATCTTTATATGATTTATACTCTTTTTTAAAACAGTTCCCAGAGGCTATATCTATATCTTTGGCTAATTCTAAAGCAGTTGTATAATGAATATTTTCAGATCCATTTGTTGTAGAAGGATTATCAACGCATCCTGGCAATGCAAAAAGAATTAGTGCAAATATTGCTAACGATATTATTTTATATTTTTTAAATTTGTATCCTAAAAAATTTTTAGAAAAATTTTTGGTTTTATTTATCATATCCATATTTATGTCACAAATCCAATTACATTTTATTTTTTGTAGATTTTTTCGATATTATTACAGAACCTATTCAAGACTTGTATAACTTTAATTAACATATCCTTTCCTAGTGTCCTTGGAACAATTGCAAATGTTGAATGATTCTTTGAAAATTGAAATATGGCTCCACTCAACTTAGGAAAATCAATCTTAATTAGACTGTCAATAATATTGTCATCTATACAATCAAGAAACCATTTTTGTTTATTTTTAATTGATAATGCAAATTTTTTATTAAAGGATTTACTATTGGTTTTCACTATCTTTCTAACACAAAAATTTGATGCGATTCTGCTACCGATAGTATTTGGATAAATCATTATAGATGGCAGACCAATATCTACTTTCATTTTCATTGTGATAATTAAATATTTGAAGGAAGCATTATGTGTTGCCACTCTTAGGCTTGGGCTAGGATTCAATTGTCTCATTAAAATATCGTCAACCATCCCCCCAAAACCAATATATGAGATTACAAAAGGATAATAACTTGGAGATATTTTTGTTATTCTGTTTTTATACTTACCCGAACCCGGCGGGAAAACATAAGACATCTGCGCTATTGTATCGCCAAGAGAGCTCATATGCTTAAATTTTGAATTATCAGGATCTAAATTCAACTCTTTGTATAATGTAAGTATTTGTTTGTTAAATTTTTCATATTCCACTAAAATCTACTATATTTGAATTATGTTTCCCTTCAAATATTTTTGTAAAAGAAGTAAAAAAGATTTGATTTAAAAAGAAATTGTTACTTCTATATCAGATAATGTTTGACTCATACCAATTATGTCCTCTGCTTGTAGAGATCCAGCACTACTGCCAGTGCCTATATTTAAATAACAGTTTGTATTGGATGGGATGTCAACAAAAAAATTATATGTGTCACTAAAACCTTCTGACCCTGCCTCTTCTAGATAAATACCATCATTCAGTTCAAAAGACCAATCATCAATATTATAATCATCATAGTATTGTACAAAGACTGTAATTCCACCAATGAAATCTTCAGTCGTAGTAACCATCATTGAATATTCAATATCAATATGTAATCTAATCATTCCATCATGTTTAGCCATTGGTATAAAATTTACTTCGGTATGGGTGGTTCCCATAGCACAAGCAGATAAATCCATTTGTTTAAGTTGACCTGCAGCTTGGTGATTTCTATGTTTTAAAATAATTTTATTTTCTATCATATTTGAAGAAAAAATGTCATCATTGTTTGTGACTTTTCCCAAAGCTTGATTAAACGTATGTGCTGCACTAACTCCAAATTCCTCATCATAAGCTTTTGCAAGTCCATTTAATCCTTCATTGCAATCATCAACTCTTATTATTTTTCCACCTGGTACGTATATTTGTCCCCAATTATTTGTTAAAGAATTTTCGATAACAAATTTTTGGATATTTTCTATTTTCTTACTGGATATATTTACACAAATTGCACTTGATAACAATATCATTACTAAACAGCTTAACAATACAACTTTTGTTTTTCTCATCATACCACTTCCTTTCTTCAATGTTGTGTCAAAACAAGTATTTAAATCATGTTAGACAATTGTTATCAAATCTGATTTAATTTTTAATATGCATATTTACATGCATATGCAGTTATATATTCACCTAGATATCCATAAAATAGTATATGTGCTTGCATATGCAGGTAACTATCCTTACGCATAATCATATAATTATACATCAGCAAATATTATATAAAGAAGAAAAAACATTCGTTTTTTGAGGGTTAATGGATGGGATGCATGGAGATAGTTCATTAGAGAATACTATCGGTACCAAACGGCCTGTTGCCATACGTTCTTTAAGAAGAAGTATGATAAGAAAGAAAATAGCTGAGTATCTTTTTGAAATACATCCTGGATGTAGTTATACTTCAGAAATAGCTTACAATATTGGAGCAACTTCTTCAAATGTAATAGGTGCCCTCAGAGGAATGAAACCTCGTTATAGAGTAACTGAATCACTTATTTCTCTAAATATAGTTGAAGAAAAAGAAACTAATAAAAATATTAGACTTTACTCAATAACTGATTTTGGTAAAGAGATAATGGAATCAATAAAAGATAGAAAATAGTCTTGCCGGAAAAGGTGTTAAAAAAGGGAAGAATTAATTGAGGGGGAAAAGAGGGGGTTATAAAACTGAAATTCTTCCCTTCCTAGCTAAATAACAAAAATAAGTTATTGTTTTAAGTTCGTTTTTCGCAGATGTACATGTATGTATATGCGCAGATGAGTGTATATGTTAACTAACTTCAAAACGTTTCATAATCTCATTTAACAGATTATCAATGCCTTTTCCATTTTCACAAGAAATTTTTAAATTGTCCGAATCCAAAGAATTTAAATCAGTTTTATTTTCAACTATGATTATGGGAACATCTTCAAATAATGTACTAATTTGACTTAACATATTTTTTTGACTCTTTATTGAATATCCACATGTTTCTGATGGATCTATAATAAAGACTATTAAATCTGCCAGATGCTTTAGTGCTGCTATTGCTTGTTTTTCAATATTGTTTCTTTCTGATAGTGGCCTATCCAAAAGCCCCGGCGTATCAATTATTTGATATTTTTCTGTTTTAAATTTTATTTTTCTTTTTATATGTCCAACATAAATTTCCTTTGTTGTAAAAGGATATTGCGCAACTTGTGGTTTTGCAGCAGATATTTTTCTTAAAAGTGAAGACTTACCAACATTTGGATAACCTGCTATTACAATTGTTGGCAAATCCTCAAGTGTGGGAAGTATTCTTAAAAAATTTTGAGCTTTTGCAAGAAACTCTAGTTCAGGGTTTATTTGTTTTAAAACAGAGGTGACTCTACCATAGATTTCCTTTTGCTTTTGTTTTAAAAAATCAACATTGCCCGTTTTTCTCAAAAAAGATGATTGCTTGTAATAAATATTTAGGATGGTTTTTCTTGCCCAATCCGCGGCACCTAGAGATTTTTTAAGTTTGTTTTTATCAAGCTGTATCTCAATTAATTCTTGATAAAATAGATTTAGATTATCAATAGATGGAAATTCTTTTACATATTTTTCTAGTTGATTTGTTATTACCTTTATAAAAGAATCAGTTTTTGCAATAACTGTTTTTTTTGCTTTATATCTTGCGTCTCTATCATTAATTATTATTTTTTGCGATTTTGAAAGCGCACGGTCTATTAATTGGTCGGCTGTAAGTATTATTGGAATTTTTTCGAACATAAAATTGAAAAGCTTTATGTGTTGCCTGTAAATTAACATATTGGTATGTCTGTAGACGAAGGATACATAATCTCAAACAAATTCAGAAGAGCGATATTTAATGAACTAGCATCAGGAGAAACAAATGTTGATAGAATTGCTAAAAAACATAGGATAATAACTACTATTGCAAAAAGAACTATAGAAGATTTTGTTAAAAATGGCATAGTTGAAAAAAAGAACAATAAATACGTATTTACAAAAGAAGGTGAAAAATTAGCTCATACTTTGGGAGATTAGGGGGGAGAAATGAAACCTTATCTTTTGCAAACTTTAAAGGAACTCGCGCTTCTTGGAGCGATTGGAAATAAAATAGAAATATCTTCGCATGAACTTTCAAAACAACTTGATACAAGTCAACAAACCGCTTCAAGATATCTTTTAGAATTAGACAATGAAGATATGATTACAAGAGAGCTTGGTATTAAAAAACAATTAATACAAATTACTGAAAATGGACAAAACGAGCTTCAAAATGAATATTATAAATATAAACAAATTTTTGATTTGGAAAATAAAGTTTATTTTGAGGGAAAAATTGTATCAGGCCTTGGTGAAGGAAAATATTACACTGAGCAAAAAGGATATGCAAATCAGTTCAAAGAAAAATTAGGATTCATGCCTCATCCCGGAACTTTAAATGTTGAAATTGAGTATGTACAAAAAAATAAGTTGAGAATTTTAAGAAACTGTGGCGGTTTGTTAATAGAAGGATTTACTACAAAAAATAGAACTTTTGGTAATGTTATCTGTTTTGAGTCTAATATAAACGGAGTTAAAGGAGCTATTGTTCTTCCTAAAAGAAGCCATTATTCAAATATTTTAGAGTTCATATCTCCCTTTAAATTAAGGGAAAAGCTAAAACTAAAAGATGGAGATCAGGTTAAGATTTTGATTTATCTTGGCGAGTGCGAGAAATAAAATGAAAAATGAGTTTGTAGCAGAAATTTTGTATAAAATAGCAGATTTAATTGATATTAAAGAAGATAATTTTTTTAAAACAAGAGCATACAGACTTGCTGCGCAAAGAATAGAAGTTTTAGAAGAAGATATCCAAGTTCTTGTAAAAGAAAAAAGATTAAAAGATATACCAGGAATTGGAGAGGCCATATCAAAAAAAATTACGGAGTTAGTAGAAACAGGTAAAATTGAATTTCTTGAAGAACTTAAAAAAGAAATACCTGAAAGCTTACTATCTTTTCTTGAGATACCGACTCTTGGGCCAAGAAAAGTATCTGTATTGTATAAAGAACTTAAAATCAAAACAATCGAAGAATTAAGAAAAGCTTGCGAAAAAGGCAAATTAAGAGATCTTGAAGGATTTGGTGAAATAACTGAGAGAAACATTCTTAGAGGTATAACATTAAAAGAAAATGTCAGTGGAAGGTTTTTACTAAATCTTGCTTATGAAAACGGTGAAAAGTATCTCAACTATATGAAAAAATGCAAAGATGTAGATAAAGCAAGTATTGCGGGAAGCTTGAGAAGAATGAAAGAAACAATTGGAGATTTGGATATTCTTGCTTCTTCGAAAAAACCTGATAATGTAATGGATTATTTTTCTAATTATGAGGATGTACAAAGAGTCCTTCTCAAGGGGAATACAAAAACAAGTGTACTTTTAAATGATAATATTCAAGTTGATTTGAGGGTTGTAGACAAAAAAAGTTATGGTGCTGCACTTCAATATTTCACAGGCTCTAAAGAACATAATGTTGTAATGAGAAGTATAGCAATAAAAAATGGATACAAACTAAATGAATACGGCCTTTTTGAAAAAGATACAGAAAAATATGTTTCTGGTGAAAGTGAAGAAGATATTTACAATTTATTGGGTTTAAAATATATTGAACCAGAACTAAGGGAAAATAAGGGAGAAATAGAAGAAGCACAAAAAAATAAATTACCTAATCTACTAGATTATAATGATATTAACGGTGATTTTCATGTCCATTCTTCGTGGAGTGATGGTAGTAATTCCTTTGAAGAAATTGCCAATTCATGTAAAAAAATGGGATATTCTTTTGTTTGTATTACAGATCATTCACAATCACTAAAAGTTGCCAATGGTCTTTCAGAAAAAAGAGTTGAAAAAAAGATAAAAGAAATTGAAAAACTGAATAAAAAACTCAAAGATTTCACAGTTCTTTGTGGAACCGAATGCGATATAAAACCAGATGGAACTTTAGATTATCCAGATAAAATACTCGAAAAATTTGATTTTGTTTATGGTGGAATTCATACAACGTTTAAAATGACAGAAAAGCAGGCTACAAAACGAATAACAGATGCTATGCAAAACGAATACGTTAATTGTATAGCACATCCAACCTGCAGAATGATTGGTAAAAGAGAACCTTTTGACTTAGACATGGATGCGATAATTAAAGTCGCAAAAGATACAAACACATTTTTAGAAATAAATGCATTTCCTGACAGGTTAGATTTAAAGGATAGTCATGCAAAGCTAGCAAAAGAAAAAAATGTAAAAATAATAATAGGTACAGATTCTCACAATATTTCCACACTAAATTTCATGAGATTTGGTATAGCAACAGCAAAAAGAGGCTGGCTTGAAAAAAAAGATGTAATTAACACCTATAAAATATCAGAAATTAAAAAGATGTTTGGGTTATCTTAATGAAAAAATCTGAAGCAAAAAAACGAATTGAACAACTTAGAAAAGAGTTAAATTTTCACAATTATAAATATTACGTAGAAAGCAATCCAATAATTTCAGATTTTGAATTTGATAAGCTTCTAAAAGAATTGGAATCATTAGAAAAAAAATATCCTGATTTAATAACACCTGATTCTCCTACACAAAGAGTTGGTGGTAAACCCCTCGATGGTTTTGAAACTGTTACTCATAAAGTTGCAATGCTTTCATTGGATAACACTTACACTTATGATGAGCTCAGGGAGTTTAATGAAAGGGTTGAAAAAAATGTTGGTAAAGTAGATTATGTTGTTGAACCTAAAATTGATGGGGCAGGGGTAGCATTAGTATATGAAAATAAGATTTTAGTAAGAGGTGCAACTAGAGGAGATGGAGTCAGAGGAGATGATATTACCTCTAATCTAAAAACAATAAAAAGCGTTCCATTGAAATTAAGAAATGATGTTTTAAATAATGTTGAGGTTCGTGGTGAAGTATACTTTCCAACAAGTGCATTTGGAAAATATAATAAAGAACAAGAAAAAAAAGGTGAACAAGTTTTTGCCAATCCTAGAAACGCAGCAGCAGGCTCTTTAAGACAACTTGATCCAAAAATTGTTTCATCAAGACCTCTTAATATTTTTGTTTATTACATATCTTATTCTGATAAAAAATTTACAACACATGAACAATCAATAAAAGCCTTAAAAAAGGCAGGATTCAGAGTCAATCCTTTAACAAAAAAAGTTGCCGATATTGAAGAAGCCATAATTTATTGTGAAAAACTCGAAGATCTAAGAGATGGACTTGACTATGAAATAGATGGGGCAGTAATCAAAGTAAATTATATATCAAAACAAGACGAACTAGGCAATACCACAAAACATCCTCGGTGGGCAATTGCATATAAATTTGCAGCAAAACAGGCAACTACAAAACTAAATGATATAACAATTCAAGTCGGAAGGACAGGAAAGTTAACACCTGTTGCAATACTAGAGCCTGTTCAGGTTGGAGGAGTTACTGTATCTAGGGCAACTCTTCATAATTTTGATGAAATTAAAAGAAAAGATGTTAGGATTGGAGACATAGTTTTAGTTGAGAGAAGTGGAGATGTTATCCCCCAGGTTGTAAAAAGTATAAAAGAAAAAAGAAAAGGCCCTGAAAAGCAAAAAAGAACACCTAGAAAATGCCCAGTCTGCGGTTCAAATGTTGTTCATGTCAAAGAAGAAGTCGATGTAAGATGTCCAAATAAGATGTGCCCTGCAAGATTAAAATGGAGAATTAAATATTTTGCATCAAGGGATGCAATGGATATAGATCATCTTGGTGGAAAAACAATAGATAAATTAATTGAAAATGGCTTTATTGAAAATATAGCAGATTTATACTCTTTAACAGAAGAGGAGATTTTAAAACTTGAAGGATTTAAAGATAAATCTGCAGAAAATCTACTTGAGTCAATAAAAAAAAGTAAATCTCAAAGTTTGTCAAGATTAATTTATGCATTGGGAATTAGACATGTTGGAAAATATGCAGCTCAACTACTTGCTTCTCACTATGATTCTCTTGCTGAGCTTGCAAAAGCAGATATTGAGCAATTAGAAGAAATCCATGGACTTGGAGATAAATCGGCCGAATCAATTGTTACATTTTTTTCAACGAAGGAAAATATTAAACTTATAGACAAACTAAAAAATATTGGGGTTAAGACAAAACAAAAATCAAAAAAAGATACTTTGCTTAAAGGAAAAAAATTTGTATTTACTGGAAGTCTGCAGAAAATTACTAGACCAAAAGCTTCTGATTTGATTAAAGAAAAAGGGGGAATTGTAGCAACAACAGTCACAAAAGACACAAATTATGTTGTTGTTGGTGAAAACCCTGGTTCAAAATTTGAAAAGGCAAAAAAATTGGGGACAAATATTATTAACGAAGAAGATTTTAAAAAACTATTAGAAATAGGTGAAAATAATGTCGGAGTGTCAAATAGAAAAAAACAAAGCACATTGTAATTGTACTTATTCTTGTTCTAAAAAGGGACTATGCTGTGAATGTCTTCATTATCATAGAAAAAGAGGAGAACTTCCAGCTTGCTATTTTCCGGACGAAGTAGAAAGAACATATGATAGAAGTATAGAAAATTTTGTCAGAATCCATCAAAGTAAATAATTCCGCTATTTTTTCAATACGATATTCTAGCTCAATACATTTTTAAATTATCAAATACAGAATTATTAACAATTCTGTTTAGTAGAATTAATTGAGGAGATGGAAAGGATGAGAGATGGATATGAATTAGAGGATAATATATATATAGTAAAAAATATTATAACAGAAAAATATAAATATATGTTGAGGTACTACAATAAAAACAATCTATGGGGGAAATTAAGAATGAAAAATCCAATATTAAAAACAAGCTTGGTGATTTTTTTATCATTTTTATTGGTATCAACTTGCGTTATATCTGGTAAAAGATCTCAAGATGTCAATTCACAGGTTATAATATCAAAACAAAATACTGATGAAACAGCTATAATAAGAAACCAAGATGTTAAAACTTTCAAGGGACAACAATCAAGATATTTTGCAATATCAAATGATCCAAAAAAAGCCTTAACGATAAATGACGTTTATGAGAGCCAAGATAAATACTTTCCTAGAATTATTAGTCAAAGAAAAACTTTTATTATTTACTTAGAATATGAACAAATAAGAGATAAATTTGCACTTTCTCTTCATGATTTTAATTGGGATGAAGAAATGAATAGATATATATTTGATATGGGTGAGGAAACACATGAATTTCAATGGCGGGGTTCTGCTTTTGCCGAATTAAGTGATCTAGAGATTTTTTATGATTTTGATATTCCTTATACAATTTCCTATAGTTACAAAATACAAACATATCCTTTACAATCCGCTCCTTTTGGATCTTTTATGAAATGTAGAGTTTATAGCTCACCAATGCAAGTAGAACCAGGGCTTTATTTGGCAACAGAAACCTACAATGGTGAATCTGCGTTTGAAAGTTATGAGGATTTAGATGGGCAGGTAATTAAAAGGGCATTAGGTTATGAAGAAGGAAATCTTACTAAAAGCATGGCTTATTTTAAGGTAAATTCAGAAAATTATGCTGAAGATAGCTATGTTTACCAAAGAGGATTAAATTATTTAAGTGCAATTTGTGGCGATGGTAAAAAACCAACAGGTGGGGCATCTATTGGAGCATATGCTAGAACAATGGGTTTTGATATATTGGGCGATATGGATTTATTCTGGATTGATTCTGGATGGGAAGGAACGATTGGCGATAGATATATAAGCAACCAGAAATTTAGAATAGAGCCGAGATAAAATAATTTACCTCTTAGATATTACTAAACATATAAATTAGAGAAATTTTCTCAATTTACTATTTTTTTATTAACATATAATATTAAAAAACTATATAAAAGAAAGAAACATATTGTCTTGCTAATATAAGACATGGGGGCTAATTATGCAAAAGATAATTAATAAAGCCTTAGTGGTAGGCATATTGTTTTTACTTATTTTCTCAGCCACTGCTCAAAGTTTTGGTGAATCGATAATCAATAACCAAAGTAATGATGAAACTGTAAAAAAAATTTTAGAAGAATCCTGTGACTGTGAAAAAGAAAACGGCGCTGTTGATTACGAAAGAATTTTGATGGAACGTTCTGATTTTGATGATGAATATCCACCAATAGGTGAAAGATTTAATTTTTCTGATTTTGTATTAGAGTCGTCTGATACCAATCAAGCAACCTATACTTTGAATTTAGGCGGTTCTTATGGCGATACAATAGTTGCTCATCTTGAAACATACATCAATTCTGGTGTAACAATTGACAAAGCTGATAATATCACGTTTAAGATATATGGAACATATTTGCGAGGAACACCATCTGAACAAACAGTAAATGAGGAGTATGTTTGTGGTTACGATGATGTTCAAGATGTAATTGGAATTCACGATAGCATTTACATTACACCTCTAAGATATGAAATTGATGACATTGATATAATTGTAAACTCACAGGGCGCATCTCCATTAATTATTGGGGGATTTATTGAAATTCGCGATGCAGATAAAAGAATTGAATATGTAGGCGCTTCTGGAGATTATTATGTCCCATATTATGATAGCAACTATCGCGCAGATGCTGCGACATTTGCACAACAGGCACAATCATGGGCTTTTGCAGATGGATATCATTGGACTTTGAGAGCAAGGACAGATTTGCAGGTTTATAATGCCAAAGGATTTCGTCCATTAGAATGGATTAATGATGGTAGAAAAGCAGATATTACCTATGGAGTTTCATGGGCCGGAACTGCGGATACTAATTCGGCATGGCCGGGAGTTGGCGAATATGGATACTATGTTGGCGCCGGTTTTTCTGCGATGACAAATACTGTTTATGGAAATATTCACTGGACTCGTGAAAAACAACAAAAACTTGCAGAAGGCGGCATGCAAATGGATGAAGAAGCCTATCTCGAAGATATCTATTGTACCATATTTACTAACCTTTATGGAGAAGTTGTTGAAGAGGCAATTGGTTTTCCATTTGCAGGAGAGATGCTAGATATTATTCAATTTACAATTGCGATAATGAGCACGGACGAAACAATAACTGGCGCGGGCGTAGTAAGATATGATGATCAGATAATAGATAAAGACAAAGATTACTTTTTATACATTAAAGTCAGTTCGGCTGCAAGAGCAGGTGGCATTGGTACCGGCTATGTTAATTTCCTTTGGACTGGTGACCCTTTCACAGATCTAGAAAAGACAAATGATTATCAAAAAGGAGTATGGATGCATAATTCATTAATCTATTATCATCCAGTTGAAAGGCCTATTGTAGAATTAAAATCACCAACAAAAACTCTATTTAGAAACGATGAATCAATAAAATTTGAAGCAGATATAACAAAAGGATGTGGACCATATGACGTTGAATGGACTGCAACTAAAAAAAGTGAGACAAATTCTAGTGTTATATCTGTAAACACTTTTAAATCATTTGATAATCTTGTTCAAGACTCAATATATCTTTATAATCATTCCTTTGATGAAGGTCAATTTTTAATAACTGTTAAAATCACTGATGCAAATGGAGGAATTGATACAGATTCAACGGTTATTGAGGTTTTAGCACCACCCGATAAACCTGTGATTAATTTAACTCATTCTGAAATTGAAGAGTATGAAGTGTATTTATTGTCATGGGATCAGGTTGATGGCGCTTCTCACTACTATGTAAAAGAAAGAAGAGATGATCAATCAAACTATTATTTTTACCCAAATCAAACATGGACTTTTATGCCGTTTTTAAAAAGAGAAAATGATACAGATCATAGGTTTCAATATAGAGTTGTTGCAGTAAATAGATTGGGTCAAGAAAGTCTAGCAAGTGATGATTTAGTCATTAAAATCAATAGAAAACCACTAGAAATACCAACTGTCGTTGACCTTCCAACTCAGCATGGTTCTGGTCAAGTCTACAGCGTTCATTGGGAACGTGGAAATGGCTGGAGAGATGGTTGGCAATTAAAAGAATACAAGTGGGTTAATCTCACGGCAAATCAAACCTGCTATATGGAGAAAGTTCTTATTAATGATACAAAGTTTTTAGATGATGATTGTCCAAATGAATATGTAGTAAATGATACTGCATATTGTCATTGTGATGCAATAAGTCATGATGATGAAAACATTACTGTTTATGAATACCAAGTTGCTGAGATGGAAAAGGTGGGTCAGCAATGGAAATATGGTCCCTATAGTAGAAACCTTAGTACTCAAATTGTTCCACCACCTGCTTCTGCTCCTTTATTATTGACACCAGAGCATACTTCCGCTTGGGGAGTTTATTATGACATTAAGTGGGTTGGA
Organism: uncultured Thermoplasmatales archaeon; assembly: GCA_964618505.1. GTDB lineage: Archaea > Thermoplasmatota > E2 > DHVEG-1 > DHVEG-1 > CAZUBH01. The sequence goes on from CAZUBH010000025.1 coordinate 16,121, forward strand.
AACGTAAGTACTGCAACTGATTATTATCTCGAAGAAGACGATGATGAAGATTTTAGTTCGCCAACAAGTAAAAGATGGCTGTCAAACTCCACTAATTTTACGTATTTTAAGAAGAATCAAGCTTCAGATGCTGGTACATACTACTATAGAATAAGAGCCGAAAATAGAGAGTATGATCAATATAAAATGGTGGGGCCCTGGAGTAATGTGATAAATAAAACGGTTGTTGGTTCTGGGATCATTCCGGATACCCCTGTGTTATATGCATCCGACGATGTAGTTTTCTCAGGTGATGAATTTACTATTAATTGGAATCATGTTGACGGAGAACAATTATATAAAGCTCAGGAATCAGTAACTAGATACTTTTTAGATAATGAGACAACTGAATGGCTAACAAATGGCCTTCATGAATTACCCATTGTTAGTTTTAATCGAACATATACAAGGAATAACACTCAGAGTTATTTTTACAGAGTAAAAGGTTTAGCATCAGGAGCTGTTGAAGGTAATTGGGGCAATATTGTTGAAGTACAAGTAATTGGAGATAAGGCGCCAGAAAAACCTCCACTTTTAGATCCTGGTTCTTTCATCGAAAGATATAATTCGTATGATATATCTTGGAATGCAATTCCAAATAAAAATATTCAATTTTATGAAAACACAGACCCAACATTTCAAACAGGTTATCCTCATGCATTCGCCTCTTTTGATGGAAATATAACTAATTTTTCACATATCTTTGGAACTATGATTAATCCTTTAATGTACAACGGCCGGGTACAAGTACCACCAACGACTACAAATTATTTCTATCGCATTAGATCATATGATGAGCATGGATATTCTCCTTGGAGTAATGTTGTAGATATGCAGGTCTTTGCTCCAAGTGGAGGGTCACCTCCCTCAACATCACCAACTATAGTTACTCCCTCTCAAGGTGTATCTATTCTTGCAGCAAATGAATTTTGGATTAATTGGACATCAGTTGTTGATGCAACATTTTATATTTTGCAAGAAGCAGAATATTGGGCACCGGGTCCTATTTGTGGATGGCCAACAAGTCCAGAATATCATACTTACAGTGGACCGTTATTAGATGTTAAACTTTTCAGGCCTGAATCTACAGATACAAAACAATGCTATCGAGTAGCTGCAGCTAATCAATATGGTATTGGACCATGGAGTTCTATTATAACTATCAATTTAACAGCACCACCTGAGCCAGATAATCCAGATAACCCCTTTAGAATTTCAGATGGTTTTATTTCTAATTTTGATTTATTTTTAAATAATCCTGAAAGTACAGTTCGATTGCATGATAGACTTGCAAATTCTGTATTTCAAGAAATAATTCAAAATAATGGATTAAATCACGAGGTTATATTAGGTGGAAGAAGTGAATCAGAAAACCTTGTTGGATTAACATCTATGGTTACATCATCAGTCAGTGATTTGACTAATGATGGTTATTTGGAAGTTATTCACGTTCAAGATAACGAATCTATTTTTGTATATAATCGAACTGGGCAAATCATTCAAGAATTACACAATTTAAATCAGTGCATGGGGCTCTGTGTTGGAGATTATAATAATGATTTAGATAACGATCTTATTATTTCCGAATATCTTAGTGGAAATGTAACTGTTTATAATTCAGATATGAGTGAACAAACTGTGCTAACAGGCTTTACTAGCCCGATTGGCGTATCCATTGGTGATTTTAATAACGATGGTCAAAATGATATTGCTATAGCTGAATATAGAGACGGAAAAGTATTTGTTTTAGATAATTCAGGAGATATAATCAAACAATATACAGGTATCGATCGCCCTCAGGCAGTTTCGATTGCCGATTTCAATCATAATGGATACAATGATTTGGCAGTTACTCTTGAAAATGGCAAAGTCGAGATATTTTTTGGTCTAATTGACAATAGAACTTTGTTGGAAGATTGTGAAAGAGCTTATGATCCATATAGTGAGATTATCCTAGATGCCGATTGCCTCTATGTGCCAATTCCATACAAGAGCGACTATAATTATGCAAATATTGGATATAATTCACTTATGGACTCTTTGATAAGCCCTCTAGGTACTTCGATTGGGGATTTCTACGACGACGGGGTAAAGGATATAGCCATAACTAATCCTTTAAATGTTAAGATTTTTAATGAATTTGGAATACAAGTTCAATCAATTCCCATATTTGGATCAATAGATACGTCAATTGGTGATTATAACAATGATAACTTTAACGATATAGCCATCTCTAGTTTTGAACAAGTAATTGTGTATTCTCATGACATAACTCCAATACAGACATTTTCTTTCCCGGGAGTGAATCCAAGAGGAATAATGATAGGAGATTATGATAATAATCTACTCAATGATATTGTGATTTCACTTCCTGGAGAAATACAAATATATGATAGTAATGGAGATTTAGTTGATACAATTCCAGCTGTTGATCCACAAGGTGTCTCTCTTGACGATTTTAATGAAGATGGATTTAATGATTTGTTTGTATTTGACGACTTGGGCGGATCATATAGTTTAAAATTATTTTATGGAGAAAATAGACCATATCTTCCATCAAACCCATTTCCACCAGATAAAGATAATGGAGCTTCAAGATACATTAGTCTTGCCTGGGAAGGTGGCGATCCAGACTCTGAAGATATTGTAACTTATGATGTTTATTTTGGAACTGATCCCAATCCTCCATTAGTATCTGAAAATCAACTGGAATTGGAGTTTGATCCAGGCCTACTTGAAAACAAAACTACATATTATTGGAAGATTGACTCAGAAGATGATGCTGGACTTTTTACAAAAGGAAGAATTTGGCAATTTGAAACAAATGAAAATAGCGCTCCACATGAGCCAAATACTCCAACTCCTCAAGATGATGATACTGAAGTCTCTATTGATATTCAATTATCATGGATTGGTGATGATCCTGACTCTGAGGATATTGTAACCTACGATGTATATTTTGGAACCCAGTTACCACTAACTCTAGTTTCAGAAAAACAGACCGGTACTAATTATGGTCCCGGTACTTTAGAAACTGATTCAACATATTATTGGCAAATAATCTCCTATGATAATTATGATATATCAAAGGCAGGTCCTGTGTGGAACTTTGATACGATAATCACTAGCGTTAATACTCCGCCTTACCCACCTGCAAATCCAGATCCAGATGATGAATTATATGATATATCAATCGATCACGATATTGCTTGGTCTGGAGGAGATCCAGATTTTGGAGACTTTGTTACATATGATGTCTATTTTGGAACAACAAACCCACCACCACAGGTTGGATTCAATCAAACCGGATCAATTCATGAGTTAGATGTTTTAGAATATGAGACAGAATACTTCTGGAAAATAGTATCTTGGGATTCTTTTGGTGAATCTAGTGCGGGATCTATTTGGTCTTTTACAACGGAACCAGAATTCCCCGATCCTTCAATTGTTTATGTTGATGATGATTATTATGAAGGCGGATATAACGACGGCCATACTTGGGGATATGATGCTTTTGACAATATTCAAGAAGGAATAGATGCTGTTGAAGAAACAGGCACTGTTATAGTTAAGGAAGGTATTTACTTTGAACATATATCTGTTGACAAAACAATTGATCTAATTGGTGAAAACCAAGAACAAACTATAGTTGATGGAAGTGGCTCTGAAAGAATAATATCCATCCAAGAAGATAATGTTCATATTCAGGATTTGACACTTCAAAATGGCGGTTCTGAAGACGAAGATGCTTGCCTCTTTCTCGACGATGTTGAATATACTACAATAAATACAATAACTGTTACAACTACTAAAAACGGAATAATTCTTTCTAACTCAAGCCATACATCAATTAACGAGATATATGCTTCGTTGAACAATGACGATGCTATCGAGATTTATCAAGAATCAAATTACAATAATATTGAAAATAGTGAATTTTATGAAAACGGAGCAGCAGTTTTTATTTATGGCGGACGTTTTAACACAATTCAAAATAATATAATTTCAGATAGTACTGCTTTTGGCATTCAACTTTATGACGATGCAGACAATAACACTATATCAAATAATACAATAAGTGGTACGACAGGCGAGATGTATCCTGATGATATTGATGGTGACGGTATATGTCTTTTTTATTATTCTAGTCTACCAATCCAAGGCTGTTTGATTGAAAATAATAATATTTATGGTAATATAAGGGGAATAACTTTTCGACAAACACAAAATTCAATCATTAGATATAATAAAATCGAAAATAGCACAGAGATTGGGATTAAATTCTTTACAGGAGTAAATGATAACAAAATTTATCATAATAACATACTTTCAAATCTTGTTCAGGCTGAAGATATAGGCAATAATATTTGGGATAATGATTATCCCTCTGGAGGAAATTACTGGAGCGATTACACAGGAGTAGATGAAAATGGGGATGGAATTGGAGATACCCCATATTCAATACTTGGCGGCTCTAATATAGATAGATATCCTCTCATGTTACCTCTTGGACTTCTTCGTACATATCTAATAACTAACATTGGCATAATAGGAGAAACAACCAACGCAAGTTATGGATATGGCCTCAATGAGCAAGGACAAGTTGTTGGAAGTTCTGGAGAAGAATATGGCTTACAAGAAGCATACATTTGGGAAAATCAAACAATCACTCCATTAGGTACGCTTGGGGGCCTTTGGAGTAAAGCAGAAGCCATCAATGCAACAGGTATAATCGCAGGTAGTTCACACACTGACGAATGGCGTGTTCGAGGATTTATTGATGATAATCATGTTATCGAACCAACCGACGAAATCGGTGTTTTGCCAGATGGAAACGTGAGTTATGCTCATGACATTAATGACTTAGGTTATATTGTTGGAACTTCTTATGTTGAGCCTGATCAATGGCAACCCCCTCATGCATTTTTGTATCATGAAGATACAGAAATGATTGACCTCGGGGTAATCTCTAGTTATAACAGCAGTGTTGCATATAGTTTAAACAATGATAATATAGTAGTTGGAACCTGCTCAATAACTGATGATTATGGAACCCACTCACAAGCTTTCATTTGGAACGAGACAGTTGGCATGATACCACTTGAAACACCAATTGGTGCAATTAATAGCTACGCCTATGATATCAATGATGTTGGTCAGGTTGTTGGTTATTTTGTCGACAGTACAGGTCAACACGCCTATTTATGGGAAAATAATGCTGTAGCAAGCCTGCCAAGTCTGGATGGTCCAAAGATTATTGCAAGAGCTATTAACAATAATGGGCAAATTGTAGGATCAGCTCTTAACAGCCAAGGAGATTTTCACGCTGTTCTTTGGGAAGATGAAGAGATTTACGATCTTAATGATTTACTCCTACCTGGTTCAGAATGGGAACTTATTGAAGCTTATGATATTAATGATAATGGACAGATTATTGGACACGGTATGATTGATGATAATGTACGGGCGTTTCTGCTCAACCCCTATCGTCCTTCACAAGTATGGATCACCGATCCAATGGCAACTAATGTGTTGTATGAATCCAATTGGTCAAAAGCAATGATCAGTGATGATCTAATCTTGCTACGTTCCTCAACCTTAGATCCTGCCGATTTGGTTTACTCAACAGAGTTTTCTTATTCAGATAACGATGGTCAATCATGGATTCCTATCAACATAGATTACTCTGGTGAGTTCATCGGTGAGTTACTTCCCTCTGGTCAAAATCCAATGATTGGTGACATGGGATGGACAGGTTACTGGGATAGTTCAATGCTGCCTGAAGGCGAATACTTGCTTAGAGCCGTGATGGATACTCCAAGCGGATTGTATGAAGATACTCGTAAAATAATGATTGATAGAACACCACCAGTACCAACGATTGTTACACCCCCATACAATGAGCAAGTACAAGGAGTCTTCGACATTGAAGTCATTTGTGATGCTCCAGATGTTGTACAAATGGAAGTCTTACATTTTATTGACGAAACCCAACAGAAATCAAATAGTTCAGGATGGTTCAATCAAACAGGGCATGGAACTGTCGATCAACACGATGTAGGTGAAAACGATAGTACAGGTATGAACCGCTTTTGCGCACCTACTGCTCTAGCCAACGCCTTAAAAATACAGAATGATAAGCGTCTTTACCCACCAGATGGTATAGGCAATGACACCTACCTAGCAATTACTCTTATCCCACATTTAATGACCACTCCTTGGTGTGGAACTCTTCCATGGGTTCCAACAAATGAAGATGGAAACGAAACCACAGTTGATATGGTTGGCAGTGGCATTAAAAACTACTTAGAAAGTCGGGGAGTTGGATGTAGTAATAAAAACGGGTACACTGTAAAATCGTCAGGAATATCCACAAAGAAAAACACCTCAACTGGTAAATGGTATCCTCGTTTGGGGGAAATAGATCCTCATCATTGCATTCAGACCTATGCTGACGCCATAAAAAGCAAACAATCGGTCATGCTTTATATAATGCCTTGGGATTGGGGGCCTGATGGAGTACCTGGCATAGACGACGATTCAGTTGATGGCGGCCATTTTATCACTGGAAGAGGTGTCAATACAGGACAAGTTGGGAATTATGGCGATATCGGAACAACCGGCATTAGTTTTGTTGACCCGAACAATGGTCAAACTGATACGGGTGTGTGGCATGAGGAATTACCTGGACTTCCATATATGTATTATCCAAAAGGAAGTCAAAACAGATTCATAATTGCTGGGATGTGGATTATTTGCCCAAAGAATCAGACGAAAACGCAGACAACAAGTGAAGGAGTTGATTCAAATCCTGCTGATGGCCTACATGTGTCAATAAATAGTCTTCAATATGATAATGGGCATCATTTATTTTTCATACAAACTACTGATTCTGAGGGCTTTATTGGTACGCAAACACTTCAAGTAAATGTACAAAATACCGGCGTCATAAACCCTGAAGTATGGATTACTGATCCTTCTCCTTCAAGTTATATGCGTGATCCTCTGTGGCAGTCAGCGGTTATAGATGAAGATATTGTAACTCTACGAGCCAACTGCGTGAACGGTTCATCTCCAATTCTCTCCACGATGTTTGAGTATTCATCTGATGGAGAGAACTGGCAGTATCTTGGCACTGATGACTATGAAGGATTCGAAGGAGCGCTGCTTCTTCCGACCACAGGGTTAAATCGAAGGATTGGTACTGAAGGATGGACACATCTCTGGGATATTTCTAGTTTGCCGGAAGGAGACTATCAGCTTCGAGCTACGATGACCGATGCTGGTGGAAGAACAGGAGAAATAATCCGCCCTATTCATCTAGATAGAACTCCTCCAACTGTTTCATACTTGCAACCGGACTATCTTGAACCAGTTTCTGGTAATATTGAATTTCGGACACAATCTCCAGCAATGGATATTGAGTCAATGGATCTGTATTATATTGATTACAACCCACAGAAGATAGATATGGGGCCAGGATGGTTTGAGCAAACAGGGATAGGGACAATGAAACAGAGTGAAATCGGAGAAAACGGTGCTGATGGTAAAAATAGATTTTGTGGTCCTGCGGCTGCCACAAATGCATTAAAAGGTCAGGGAAATAGTTTAATGTATCCTTGGGGTGCACCTGATGATGATCAAGCTCTTGGTGAAAACTTATCAGAATTGATGAACACTGATCCTGATGAAGGTACAACACCATGGGTAGATTCAGGTGGGCCCAATGATGAAAAAGAGATTGATAGTTATGGTTCTGCTATCGAAGCATGGTTGGAGAAACAAGGCATTGGTTGCAGTAACTTTGTTTCAGGTTATGAAGTGAAACATCGCGGCGTAAAAATGCGAAATAATAGCGGTAAATGGTACCCAGCTGCAGGGAGCAATAAAGTGTCATTTAAGTTTATTAATGATGAACTGCGTAGAGGTCAATCTGTCATCATCTTCAAAGTACCATGGGATTGGGGGCCCGATGATCAACCTGGAACCGGTGATGACAGTATTTCACCAGGGCATTTTATTAATGTGAATGGTACTAATTCAGAAGATAACCCTGCCGGAACTCACGATATAGGTTATTTTGATCCTGAAGATGGAGGATGGTGGACAGGAACCATGGGAACCGAGGGAGGTTTTTGTCATTTAGATTATGAACTAATCGCTGGAGTCTGGTCAATTTCACCAAAGGATTGGAGTTCATGGATGTTCTATATGGGCCCCGGGAGTCAACAAGGCCCTGAATATTTTGTATCTGTTGATACTACACAATTTTCAGATGGCTATCATTCATTCTGTGTTGAAATGACCGACACACAAAACTTCACGGGGATGGACACTATCACTATTCACATCGATAACACACCGCCTGATAGTCGGATTCTTCCACCAGGTGGAACTATCTATCCATCTGATCCAATTACTATTTTTGCTGATGATTTTGATGGATCTGGTATTGACCATATACATTATGAGATATACCATTATGGAGCATATGTAGATGATGGAGTTGGTTTTGGTGAAGAATATACACTTATCCTAGACAGTTATGGTATTATTGAAGGCCCTGTAGAAATTATTTATTATGCTGTTGATAATGCTCAAAATGTTGGACCAGAACATAATGCTTATTTTACTGTAGAACAATTCAATCCTCCTGAGGTTTGGATTACTAGTCCTATTGCTGATAGTTACATATATGAACCTACATGGCAAACAGCAGTGATTTCCCAAGATTTATATAATATCCGAGCTGAACAAATTCGTGGCTCAGAAAATATCACAGAAACTACTTTTTATTATTCATTGAATGGTATTGATTGGATATATATAGGTTCTGATAACAATTGTAGCTTTGACGGTTTTTATTTTTCAGAAGATCCTACAAAAGAATTAGAAGACTTAAAAATTGGTGATGAAGGATGGACGACATTTTGGAATACAACTCAAATTCCTGAGGGCAATTGTTATCTTAAAGCGACTATGATTGATTCCTTAGGATACTCTGGCGAATGCATTAGACAGATACATATTGATAATCAACCACCGATTCCAAATATTGTTTACCCTTCTTTTGATGAATTTGTAAGTGGAGATGTTGAATTTTTTATAAACACTGATGATCCAAATGCATTTTCTATGCAAGGCTGGTTATATGATTATCCAGGATTAAAGACTAGAGGAAATGGATTTCAGCAGTCAGGTTTGGGAAATTTAGATGGTCATAATGTTGGAAAAGGCACATGTTCACCAACAGCTGCGGCAAATGCTCTTACCGGTCTTGGTGATAACCGAGTTTTCCCTGATGGTCAAGAAGGCAATTTGACTGCGCTTGCCGAAGGCCTTGCCAGTGCAATGGGAACAGATGATAATGGTACAAATGCATTTAGATCAACAGGAGGACCTAATAATGAAAATGAAACTGATAGCGTAGGATCGGGTATTGAATCTTGGTTAGAATCCCAAGGTATTGGTTGTAGTAATGATGAAGGTTATGAGGTCACAGTATACAGAGTGAAAATACAGAAAAATGACTCATCAAACACTTGGTATCCAGTAGATGGTAGCAACCAGATTACCTATGAACGCTTCGAAGAAGAACTACGCAATAATGAAAAGATCATTTTAGGTATTAGACCTTGGGATAATGGTGATGATAGCACTCCAGGTACTAGTGATGACTCGCTTGGTTCAGGGCATGCCGTTACTGGTAGTGGCGTCGCCGGCAATCAAGGCGGAAGAAATGACGAGCACGGTATTACTTACATCGATCCAGAAGATGGCGGATCACATGGAACAACTTGGGGAAATCAATCAACAGCTGGAGGTCATTTTAGCTGGGTTCAATATGATTTTGAAACTTATCTTGTAACAGGCATGTGGGTAATTTCACCCAAGCAAAAAACAGCTGAATATCAAGAGGCCTTCTACGATTCCAGCCCCAATGGTGGTTTTGTTGCAATGATGGATACTACACAATTTGAAGATGGGACATATCCCATAACTGTTGAACTTACAGATCAAGATGGTTTTATAGGTCAAGATTTGACTGTAATAAATATTGACAATACACTACCTGAAAGCACAATTTCGCCTTTAGATGGTTCCATAATTAGTCTTTACGATATCATCTCAATATCAACAAATGATTTTGGTGGTTCTGGTGTTGAAAATATTCATATTGATATTATACCTGATATTGGTGAACCCGTTCACATAGATATTCTCAATGATAACTATGAATTTACTTTGGTAGATCATCAGGTTGATCCTGAACAATGGGTAGACGTCTTTGTTATAGTAACAGACCGGGCAGGAAACCCACAATTTTGCCCTACCATGGCCCATTATATGGTTGATAACCAGGCACCAATATCTGATGTAATGCCACTTGGTGGAATTGTAACACCAGAGGAAACAATTGAGCTATCTGCAACTGATGGAATGGGCATTGGCGTAGACTCTATCTATTATATAATTCACCCATATTCTGAAATACATCAGATAATTGCGAGTTTGATCAGTTTTATTTTAGTCAATACGGAATATTACAAGAACAGATAACTCTAGAATTTTGGTCAGTTGATTTACTTGGAAATGAAGAAATACCTCATAATCAATTACCTTTCTTAGTAGATGGGATATCTCCATTTAGTGAAATATCACCTATTGAAGATTTCATACAATCTGATGTTATAATATCGATAACTGCCCAAGATGGTTTATCTGGAGTTTTACAAATTAACTATGAAATATTATCTCCCTTTCATGAGCCAATAAATGATTTTATTAATGGGGATTATTTAGATTTTTCTCTAGACAGTCTTGGAATAAGTGAAGGTCCAGTAGATATTACATTTTGGGCTACTGATAATGCATTAAATGAGGAACAGCCACCAAAATTCAAACATTATGAGATCATACCCAATAGAAAATATTCATACCCAGAAATTACAAGTAATAACTAACAGGTTAGCTTATCCAATTCTTTAATTTTATTTCTAACCCATGTAATTGAAAACCAAACAAATGCTAGTGCAATTAAAAGACCAATTGCTGCTCCAATTAACTCGTAGGTAAGAACAAAATTGTAAAAGCTATGCATTAAAATTGCAATGAAAAAGTAAGGTAATACACGAATAATAGATGTTTTTTGCATTATGGTTTTTCCATATCCATATCCGGTTAGTGCTGTTGCTGAGGCATGTAGTATACATGCACCAATACTTCTTATTATTATCAAAGCCAAAAACAAAAGAATTCCGTACTTCATGAATTCTATTCCATAAAACAGATTCTCAGTTGCAGAAAAACCAAGACCAGCAACCGCACCATAAATGAGACCATCTTCAAGTTCATCAATTTCTTTTCTAACAGTTTTTGTTCTAAGTGCAAGAGGTTTTGTGAATTCTTCAACAACAGGAGCAATTACCGCGACAGTAATTAACGAAAAAAGACTGTAATCATTTATTGAACCAACAAGGGATATCTGAAGTATGTATTCAAGTATAATTGAAGCAATAATTGCAATACTTGCCCCCCATAAAAAACAAAAGAATATTATCTTCCATTTCTCTCTATTACATTTTTCAGTATTTCTTATCCATATGGTGTAAATTATTGGCGGTAGAAAAGAAAAAATAAGCAAAACAATCCAATCAATCATATAATCACTAATTAAAATTTTATTTTATTTAGTTTTGTATTTATCAAGTAATTATTGTGTCAGAATCCTGTTTTGTGTCATTATTCTCACCTAGGATAAATTAAGACATTCCACAAAATCGT
>CAZUBH010000026.1:0-17164 GCA_964618505.1 uncultured Thermoplasmatales archaeon
TCTGATGGTTTTAGTAAGAAAAATTGTTGAGGAGGAGTACTTTTGAGACAAAGCCTAAAAATAGTTTCAATGATCCTTCGTCTTTGTTTATATACAAATAAATTCTTTTCAAACTATAAGCATCTACTACCGGACGGAGCCCACCTCATCCAAATCTTTTTTCCTCTCCCGTCAGACCGTCCGGTCCTCCTCACATTTTAAGGGCAAACATTTTAATAGAAAGCATGTTAACGGGTCTAAAAAGGTGAAATAATGACAGATGCAAAAATCACAGAAGATATGAACATCAAAGAAGTTATTGATAAATATCCACAAACCATACCTGTTTTTGCCAAATACAATATGGGTTGTATTGGTTGTATGGCAGCATCTTTTGAAAAATTAAAAGATATAGCTGTTGTACATGGAGTAGATGTAAAATCTTTTGTTAAAGATTTAAATGAAGCATTAGGAAATTAATTTAGATTTTTAGAAGTGATTTTATGCATGAATGGGCACTTGCTGAGTCAGTTATTGTATCTTCAATTAAAGCAGCGGAAAAGGAAAAATTATCAAAAATTAAAGAAATAATTATCCTAATTGGAGAATTGCAACAGATTGAAAACGAAATTTTTGAATTTGCTTTAAATGAAGTTGTAAAAACATATGATATTTTAAAAGAGGTTAAATTTACAATAGAAATCGAGAAAACTAAATTAAAATGCAATAATTGTAATGAAAACTGGGGTTTTGACAAAATAAAAAAGAAAATAAATGAAGATGAATCAGAAGCAATCCATTTTATTCCAGAAGTTGCCTTTGTGCATACAAGATGTCCCAAATGCGGAAGCCCTGATTTTGAGATCATCTCAGGAAGAGGCGTTTCAATTTCTCAAATTAAAGGAGAGAAATAATATGGACGCTAGAGAAAGCATCATAGGAAGCAGATTGAAAGATGTGAAAAGAATCATCTCTGTTGCTAGTGGCAAAGGGGGAGTTGGAAAGAGTTTAGTTGCTTCAAATCTTGCATTAGACCTAGCAAATAAAGGTTTAAAAGTCGGACTTTTAGATTTAGATTTGTACGGCCCATCATCTCATATAATCCTTGGTATGAAAGGGAAATTTCCAGAAGAAAAAAATGGAATAATTCCTCCAAAAATAAATGATATTGGTTTTATGTCAATTGTATATTTTACAGAAGACAAACCTTCGGCTTTTAGAGGGATTGATATAACAAATATAATTCTTGAAATCCTTGCAATAACACAGTGGGGAAAACTAGACTATTTGATAATCGACATGCCGCCTGGAATTGGTGACGAAGTTTTAGACGTGATTAGATACATCAAAAGATGTGAATTTTTAGTTGTAACAACACCTTCTAAGGTTTCTTATGCTGCAGTTTTAAAACTTTTGAAAATTTTAAAAGAATTAAATATACCAATTATTGGAATACTTGAAAATATGAAGATGAAAAAATCTTCTTTTATAGAAGATGAGCTTTCAAAAATAAAAATAGATTATTTAGGAAACATATTTTATGATCAAGATATCGAAGACGCTTTAGGAAATGGAGAAAAACTCCTAAAAACAAACTTTATAAAAGACTTAGAAAAATCTATTAAAAATTCAAGTATTTGATAAGTAATTTCTTGCTTCTCCAACTGTATACAAAGAGCCGGTTATGCAAATAACATCTTCTTTTGTTGCGACGGATCTTGCATAGTCTAGTGCAGAAAGAATTGTATCTTTTATAATTATATTTTTTGAAAATCCTAAATCTTTAATTTTTTCTTTTATTAAATTTGGATCGCATGCCCTCATGTTTTTTGATTTGGTAATAATAATTATATCAGAAAACGAAACAATATGTTTAAGCATAGAGTTTATGTCTTTGTCTTCCAAAATTCCCACAACAGTTATCAATTTTTTATAATCAAAATCATTTTCAATTGTTTTTCTAAGCATTTCAGCACCTGCAGGATTGTGGGCACCGTCTAAAATTATTGTAGGATATTTAGAATAAATTTCCATTCTTCCGGGATTAAAGGATTGATAAATACCCTCTTTTATATTAGCATCTGTTAAATATACTCCCCTCATTTGAAGGATCTCAAGTGCAATTATAGCCAAGGCTATGTTTTCTCCTTGATACAAACCTAAAAGAGATGTTTTTACTTTGTATTCTTTTATAAGTCCATTAATTTGAAATTCTTGATAATCATCTGATTGATATGTTCTTTTCCAGTAAGAGTCATCAATGGTCTTAATAGTTGATTTTTTTTCTTTTGCCACTTTTTTAATCACAGCTAGAGCGGGATTTTTTGCAGCTGTTACAATTTGAGTTTTTTCTTTTATTATGCCTGCCTTTTCAAAGGCAATTGACTCTACATTTTCACCTAAATTTTTTGTATGTTCTAATGAAATATTAGTAATAACTGAAACCATTGGATTTATTACATTAGTCGCATCAAATCTGCCGCCAAGTCCAACCTCAATAACTGCAAAGTCTACATTTTGATTGTTAAAATGCTGAAAAGCCATTGTGGTAACTATTTCAAAAAAGGTCGGTGAATTATTTTCTTTTTGCATATCTTCAACAAAAGGTTTGATTTGTAAAATCAAGTTCGCGACATCTTTATTTGAGATTTCATTATCATTTACTACAATTCTTTCAGAAAATCTTTGAAGATGTGGTGAAATATATATCCCAGTCTTAAAACCTGCTTTATTAAGAACAGAAAAAATGTAGTTACATACAGAGCCTTTTCCATTAGTGCCAGTCACATGAATTGTTTTGTAATTGTTTTGGGGATTTCCTAGCCTTGACAAAAGATGTGATATCCTTTCGAGTTCTAGTTTTGAGCCATGACTTTTAAAACTATACAACCAGTTTATTGATTCTTTGTAGTTCATGTTTTCTAATATCCTTCTGAGTACAAAACGCCTGAAATCGTGCTATATTTGTCTTTCCAAGAGTTGCCAGGCAAGATTTCCACTTTTCTTCCAATAATTTTTAGTCTATTTTGCTCAAAAAGATCAACGGTTCTGGGAAGTATTTGATGCTCAACTTTTAAAATTCTATCAGCTAGCTTGTCCCTGTCATCATCTGGTAAAACCTTTACTGCTGCTTGTAGGATAATCGGTCCATTGTCCATTTTTTCATCTGTAAAATGTGTGGTGCAGCCAGAAATTTTAACACCGTATTCTAAGGCATCCTTTTGTCCATTTACTCCTTTGAAAGATGGCAATAACGCTGGATGAATATTGATAAGTTTTCCATACCATTTTTTAACAAAATCAGAGGACAGGATCCTCATATACCCTGCTTCTACAATTAGTTTGACATCATGCTTTTCAAGTAAGTTGTCTATTTCTTTTTCATGTTCTTCTCTTTTTTTATTTTGAGGGTCAACAAAATAGTTTTTAATATTATGCTTTTCAGCCCTTTTAAGACAAAAAGCATCCTTTTTATCAGATATTACAATTTCAACATTTGCACTTATCATATCTTTTTCAGAAGCATCAATTATACTTTGAAGATCGGTTCCTCCGCCAGATGCCAAAACACCTACTCTGAGTTTTTTAGTCATTAATTCACAAACCAGTCATGTGTTTTAATCTTTAAAAATTTCCTCAATTTTGCTAAAGGGCGCATTTGTCTTAAATCCAGTAGGGGAAAAATGCGTCCTATAAAATTTATATCCTTTCTTATTAAGATCATTTGTAATTTTTTCAAAACTAGGAGGAGATATTTTTAGATATGAAGATATATCATCTGTTGTATAAAAAAATGCAGGTGCGTTTGCTTCTTCTTCAAGTATCGTAAGAAACTTACATAAGAAATTTTTTGTTTTAAACCCTTTTTCAAAAATTAAAGTTCTGATCTGTTTTAGATAATTTTTATTTTGCATATTTCCCATCCACAAAGGACCTACCATTTGATTTTTTATTTTTTTAAAATTGACAAAATCATCTGAATTTAAAATACAGTATTGCTCCATTGACTTGTTTGCATATTGCTTTCCTTTTTTTATTCTAACATATGCTCTGAAATAATGATCATTGTAATAACTCATTATCGGCTCGATTCCCTTTTCATACTTAGCTGCTTCTCTACAGATTGCTCCCAACAATATCCTTAGGCCGACCTCATGCATAAAAAAACAATGAAAAGGTTTTGATGAGTATCTTCTCAGACAAACCTTTGGATATACTCCACAAAGAGTTGCAGAATCCGTTGCAGTACATGCAAGTATTCCATTATTTGAGATACTTCTTACTGCTGAATCAACAAAATATATTGGTGAGCCAAAGGGATCTATATCAATATAATCGTATTTTTCCTTTGAAAGTAAAACATTAAGATTTTCATTTTTTGCATCCACATTTTTTAAATTATTTTTTTCTATGTTTTTTTTTATCAAGTCAAAAGCATCTTTATTCCAATCGTTTATAGTAACTTTAAAATCTCCTTGCAGCTCATTTGCAAATCTAATTCCTCTCGCGCCAGAAGCAGCTAATCCGTCTAAAAATCCTGTTTTATTTTCACCATCTATAAGCCATTGAGCAACAGTAATCGATAGATCTCTATTTGCCTCCATAGATGGATTGTAAAAAGGAACATCCTGTTTTATTCCGGGGCCTGTCTTTGAAGTTTTATTAACAAAAGAAAAAAATTCAGTTTTTCCTTCATTTATGGTTTTAATTTTTGCAGCAGTCATATTCAAAACAATGGAGGTAATTTCTCGGCCATTATCTTTTCAATTTTATAAGGCAATAAATTTCTGTTTACAGCTGTTACCTCAAGTATTCTTATGTCGTCTCTTCTTCTTATATCTTGCAAAAGGGGCGTTCTAGACTTTTTATGTAGTGTTACCATTATGGGTTTATCAGAATCGAGTGCTTCTATAACAGTTTCACAAAATTTCTCTGATAGCATTTCCATTTTTCCGATTTCATCAATTATTATAACATCAACTTCATCGTCATTAATTGCCCTTTCAACCGCTTTTACTCCAATTTCCTCAAGAACTTTTACATCAACACCATATTTTCCTACTTTATCCTTGGTATCAAAATCTAAATGTGCAAAAACTCCTTTTTCTTTGGTTTGCCAGTCTTCAACATAAACTCCGACTTCTTTTTTGTTTTCAATAGCAGGGCCAGTGATCATCCCATCTATTTTGTAACCACTTTTTTCTATCTTTTCAATAATTTTGATTAGAGTCTGAGTCTTACCTACGCTAGGCATTCCTGTTATGCCAATCTTTGGTATATCATCCATAATAGCAATATGTAATGCAATTTTTGTTTAGAAATCTTTTGGGAGTTAAATTTATTATTATTTCATATTAAATTTTTTAAGTAAACCAGATAAAAGTTGTTTTTAGTCATATCAATTCAAAAAACTCATAACTTTTAAAATAAATTATATAACGCAGATATTACGATTTTAAATCGGAAATAATCGATAAATAGGGGAATAAGATGAAAAAAATTATAAATATTAATAACAAGAGAGTTATAGCATTGGCTATATTTTGTTTTTTAATAGCAAGCAGCTTAACAACAATAGTATCTGCATCAATCGGAAATAGACGCGTTGCCGGAACAATAGATTCAGTTTCATATGATGAAGAAATTGGAGCAATAGTTTTAATTGTTGAAGGTGTAGAAGTATATGTTGGAGTAAGTCGAGAAATGGTTGAAACACAATTATCTTGGTTTAGTTTTGTTATGAGTATGAATTGGATAGTTGACATAGAATGTTCAGATTTATGGGCATTGAACATTGACATATATCCAACAACAATAATACCGAAGATTGTTTACGTAAGAATATTAGATACTATCAATCAAAATATTACTTAATTTTTTTATTTTTAAATTTTAAATATAAAGAACCTATAATTGAATAGATTATCATCGACAAAAACAGCACATACAAACTAAAATGAGAAAAGTTTTTGGCAAAAATTATAGAGCTTATAATAAGAACCGCAGCAATAAAATTCACTTTTAGGTTTGTTTTAGGGAATTTTATTGGTGAGATAAGCGCAATTGAAATAATAAAAATTAAAGCGAAAATAAATCTAATATCAATTCCAATGTAAGATATAACTAAAATAATAATTGTAGCAGCAGATGCTGGCAAACCCACAAAATAATTATCTTTTTTTATTATGTGAAAGGAAGCTAGTCGTATAATGCTACAACATAAAAAAAACAAAAGAATTATCATAAGCAAAATCTGACTAAAACTTGCCCACGATAGTTCTGATGAATATAGATAATAAACAAAAAAAGCAGGCGCAATTGCAAGAGAGGTCATATCTGCCATTGCCTCAAGATAGTCTCCTAGCTTTCCTTTTTTAGTTTTTCTTGCAACAAAACCATCAAGACCATCTGCAAGTATTGCAATTAAAATAAATGAAAATGAAATATGAATATAATCTTGAATTAAAAATATAATGGAAAGAAAGCCAAATAATGAATTTGTAATTGAAATAATATCTGCAATAGAAAGTAATTTAATCATTGAGTTTTGCAACGGTACTCTCCCCTGCTTTTAATCTATCATTTACTGAAATAGTTATTGTTTTTACTATTTTTGTCGGCAAATAAAGATCAACTCTTGAGCCCATTCTTATTAATCCAATCTTTTCGCCTTTTTCAATATATTCATTTTGCTTAAAATATGGAACTATCCTTCTCGCAACAGTACCTGCTATTTGTATTATTTTGATTTTACCTATGTCTGTTTTTATAATTGACACAACTCTTTCATTTTTTTCCGATTCCTTTTTAAATGCAGGAATGTGCTTTCCTTTATAATGATCAATTGATAAGGTCTTTCCCGATATTGGCATTCTATTCACATGAACATTATGTATATTCATAAACGTTGAAATCTTTATACATTCACCAATGTCTTTATCTTTCACATTTGAAATTTCTCTTATTTTCCCATCAGCAACCGCAACAATGTCATTACCTATATTTCTATCAGGATCTCTGAAAAATACAATAAGCATTATTGAAACAAGTATTAATAAAACTGAAATAAAAAGCAAAAAATATTTTAAAAAGCCGTTAAAAAAAAATGTTAAAAGAAAAACCAGTAAAGTTACAAAAAAAGATGAAAAAATCCACAATAAACCACCCTTTGCTATATTCATTTTTTCACAATTTTAAATATCCTTTTTTCTAATGGTCCTTTTCTTTTTGGAAGATCGATAACACACATAATTTCATCATAAAGTTCAGGAACTATTTTAAAAACAATGAAAAGCAATATAATAAGTGTGGTTAGAGAGCCGGCTTTTGCAATTATGTTATGTGCGACGTTAAAAGATGTGATTTTTTCTCCAACCAAAAATATTACACTAGCATTTCTAATTAAATTTAAAAAATAAATTGGGACTACAGTAACAATAATTGCATATAGTTTTGTTTTTATTTTTACAGAACCTAAAGAACCTATCATACCAATAAAAAGTACCATCGCTTGAATTGCAGTACATGCAAATATAATGTTTATTGGCTGATTGTTGTAATATATTGTAGAGCCAATTCTTACTGATTCTAAACCTAATAAATTAAGCAAAATAGTGGTATGACTAGCAACTGTTTCTATAAGTCCATCTTTTAATATTGGAGAGATATTGTTATCTAGCAAAAAATAGATTATTCCTGCAATAAATGTTCCCCCAGCCATCCAGTTTAAGCATGAAGGTTTTTTTTCTTCTTTAAGAGATATGAATTCATGGTATGCAATATACATTAAGACATATACGCCTACAACGCAAACAGCCGCATTAAATAGATCTCCATCCTCTGACAAATACAAAAATTGAGGTTGCATTGCCCAGAATAATGAAAATAAAGACCAACCTATAATCTTGATAATACCGCCTTTATTTTTTTCCTTTAACAAAAAGCCTATACCAAGAAATATTAAACCTGCAAATAAAAAAATACTTACAATTTGAATTGATGTTTCTGTAGGTGGATATGGATATAAGAAAAATCCAATAAGTAATGCAATTGTTGGAAAAATAAAAAAAACTGAAGATATTGCCAAATCATTTTTCTCAAATTTATTCATAGTAAGTTCGAAGTGAAATATAGGATTTGATTTATGATATTTACTATTATTAAAAAGAAAAAGATGATTAGATTATATGCTTACTAGAATTCCATCCCACATTACAAAAATAAGCCCAACTAGACCTATAAGTGTTAATGGTATCCAGTATGTATACACTATCTGATTTATTTTAAGTCTTGCAGTAGCAACTCTGATTAATGTAACTGAGAAAAATATAACCAGCAATACTTTTACTAAATAGAAAATAATATCAGCAGCAATACCAACATAAGCACCTAAACCAAAAATTGTCGAAAGATTATATGGGAAAAATAAAGCTACAACAAGTGTTGCCAATACAACTGTTTTTACTCCATCTGTAAGATAAAACATTGCAAGATTTCTACCAGAATATTCTGTCAAGAGCCCGCCAGCAATTTCGGTTTCTGCTTCTGGCGAGTCAAAAGGTATTTTTGAAAGTTCTGCAGGCGTTACGATAACAAGTACAAATAACAGCAATCCAAATCCAATTAAACCTAAAGGTCCTGCAACATTATTCCAAATAGGAGTTGCTGCAATAGTCGTCAAAGCAAATGAATTAGAAAGTCCGAGAGCTTGTTCGCTTCCAAGTTTCCAAGCAAGAGTTACAATAATTATTGCTAGAGGAAATTCGTAAGCAATCATTGTAGCCATTTCTCTTTGTGCACCAACAATAGAATATGGAGATCCTGATGAAAATCCTCCAATAACCATAGCAAGAGAAGGAATCATTAAAAGATATAAAATTAAAATTAAATCCCCTCCCATCATAACTGATCCATCTGACATCCATGAAAGTACGGGATCAAATCCTGCTATTGGTAAATACAACAGAATTGTGACCGTTGCTATTAGACCAGCTAGTGGTGCAAGATTAAATATCCAAGGAATGGCATTTTCAGGTATTACATTTTCTTTAACAAACAATTTTCTTACATCGCGAAATGGCTGTATTATAGGTGGTCCAATACGCCCTTGCATATGAGCTGAAACTTTTCTATCAACACCTTTGTAAATTAATCCAAAAAACAGTCCAAAAAATGTAACTCCTAGAGTACCAATTATTGTTGCTATAATGATTTCAGAATAACTAAGCAGATTCATTAGATCACCTCAATTATTAGAAATATTGCAAGAACAATTACAAACCACAATACATAATCACTTGCATTGCCTGTATGAAGTCTTCTTAGAATATAATAAAAGGCCTTCATGCTCTCGGTAAACCCCCAATATAGATTGCTAGATTTTACATGCATTTTTTCTTTTTCGTATTCAGGATTGCCGGATAGGAAAACCTTGGATTGTTCAGTATCTTTTTTATATGATTTATTTCCAAAGCTTCTGATAACTGCAATGGTTAAAGTTGCAATAACAATTGAAATAACCCACAAAATCGGATTCCAAAATCCGCTTCCGGTTTCTATTGTAAACATCTTTAAATCACCCCCGAAATTTTAGTAAATGCAGGTATTATTTTTTGAACATATGCTTCATAATTTACAGTTAAAGAATTTACTGCAGGCTCTACCAAATTTTCTATGAAAATATTCGGGAAAAGTCCAATAAAAATTATTATGCCTGCAAGTATGCTCATAGCAAGAAGCATACTTTTTGGCGCTTCTTTTACATTTTTTAAATCTTGTGTTGCAGGTCCCATGAATGCTGAATAAAAGACCTTTACAAAAATAGCAAGCAAAAGAATACTGCAAAGTAGCGCAAGAATAGATAGTATTGGGTTCAAATGAAATACAGATTCATATATCAAGAGTTTTGATGCAAATCCATTCAAAGGTGGCATTCCAGCAACTGCTAAAAGACCGATTACAAAAAGTATGGTAGTATATTTCATTTTTCTTGCAAGACCGCCCATCTCATCCAGCGACGTCTTTTTTGTAGTATAATATATGGCTCCAGCTACAAGAAATAACAAACCAACATCTAAGGCATCATTGAATATGTGAAATACTCCTCCAGTAATTGCAGTGGTTGCATATTCTGCTCCAAAAGCAACTAAGCCTGTACCTATTCCAAGAAACATGTAGCCAATTTCTGCAACAGCAGCAAATGCTATTAGTCTTTTCAAATCTGTTTGGATTAGTGCCATTAAAACGCCAACTCCAATAGATAAAACTGCCATTATTACTATCAACCAACCAATAAATGCATGAGCTGCGATATCAAAATTCACTATTTTAGTCAAGACATTTCCATATAAAGTGAAAACTACCCTGAGAACACCATAAAGACTTGCAAGCGTTGCTCCAACCAAAACTATAGAGATTGAAGATGGTGCTCTTCCATATGAATCTGGAAGCCACATATGAAGTGGAACAAGCCCAGCTTTCATTGCTAAAGCCACAACAAGTAGAACTAGAGCTA
Organism: uncultured Thermoplasmatales archaeon; assembly: GCA_964618505.1. GTDB lineage: Archaea > Thermoplasmatota > E2 > DHVEG-1 > DHVEG-1 > CAZUBH01. The sequence goes on from CAZUBH010000026.1 coordinate 10,493, forward strand.
TCTTATCTAAAAATGAATATTGTATCATACTAGATAATACTGCCATATTTAAAGCATCATATTGTCCATATAGCAGAGCTATTGCAAGAAGTACAAATAAAGCTCCAATGGTACTAACCAAGATATATTTGAATCCTGCCTCAACAGATTCGGCTTTGTCAATCCAAAAAGCAACTAATGCTGCCGAAGAAATTGATGTTATTTCTAAAAATACGAAGAAATTAAACATATCTCCAGTAAGAACCATGCCAAGCATTCCTGCCATTACTAAAAGTAGTAATGTATAATATTTGTCAAGCCCTGTATTTTTTTGCATAAATGCCCATGAATAAATTGATGCAACAAACACAAGAATTGTTGAAATAATTGCCATGAAAATGCTTAATCCATCTACTTCAAAAAGTATTCTAACTACAGGCAGACTCATATCTTGCGAGCCGAAAATATACGTCCTGATGCCATTGTTTATCACATCGTTTGAAAGTAAAGCTATTAGAATTGAATTAAAACCGAGTACAAGTATTACAAAGATATTTCTTAATTTTCCATTGATTTTACTTATTAAAGGTGTTAGAAATGCGCCTAATAAAGGAACTGCGACAATAAGTGCAGGAGCATGATTCACCAAAGAATCCATGATGTTCATTCTTTCAACCTCCTGATTTTATTGACATTTAAAGTGCCATAGTGTCTATAAATATGGATAACTAAAGAAAGCATTAAAGCAAGAACTGCAACTCCGATAACAATACTAGTAAGTGTTAATGCCTGAGGAACAGGTAAAGACATTATTCCACCTGGTGAGCTTGTATATATTGGTGCAATGCTGCCTTTTCTATAACCTAAGGTTATTAAAAATAGGTTTACTCCGCTTTCAATAAGTGTTATTCCTATTATCATTTTAATTAGATTTCTTTTAAAAATTAAAGCATAAAGACCTATAAGAATTAGACCAACAACTGCAAGATAAGGAATGTTATAGATCATTTGTTTCCCTCCTTAAATGCAGTTGTTGCATGAGCCATAATAAAAACAATTGCAAAAAGACCTGCAATGACTTTTAAACCAACAGCAAAATTCATTAAAGGAAGAACTCCGCCGGTGTTGATATTTGCAGCACCAGAATTTGGAATTACGCCAAACAAAATATCATTTCCTAAAAGGAAATTGTTGAAGAACACAAGACCTAAAATAAGGCCAAAAAAGGCAAGTCCAATAAATCCAATTGCTCCTAAACTTTCTAAAATTGAAAGTTTAGATTCGAATTTTTCTTCGTCTTTATTTTTAAATATCCATTTTGAACCGTAAGCAACTAAAACCATTGCACAGGCAGATGCAACAACAGCACCTCCTTGAAAACCTCCTCCAGGCGTTAAATGCCCATGTGCTATAACATAGAGGCCATAAATTAATGCAAATGGAAATGCAATTGCAGTTATCGTTTTGACTATCTTTGACATTTCGGTCATTTTTTCAACCTCCTAAAAAGCATTACTACGCCAGCAACCGCAGTAAAAAGTATGGTAGCTTCACCTAAAGTATCAAATCCCCGATAATCAAATACTACAGAAGTTACTCCGTTATTTGCACCGGTTTCTCCTTGTGTGTTTTCTATAATATAATCGTCCATTTCTGATTCTACAGGTACTCCAAAAGGACGCATCATCAGAGCTGAAAATATTAGAAATACTGCAACTATAAAGAAAAATACAATTGCAGCCATATTTCTTTGTGACATTAGTTTTCACCCTCCATTCTTTTTGTACCTTTAATAGCAATTACGAAAATAGCAGTAGTAAGACAAGCTCCTACACCTGCTTCAGCAATTGCTACATCAGGGGCTTGAAGTATGTAAAATTCTAATGAGAGAAGCAGACTCATTGCCGCAACAGCAATTACTGCAGCAATCAAATCTTTTAGCATTACAGCAATTATTGAAGATATTAAAATCAAAATTGGCAGCGCTATGTGAAGTATTTCTACTATCATTTTTTAACCTCCTTTTTCTTTGTTGTTTTTTTCTTAGCAGGAGTCTTAGCTGTTTTCTTGGTATCTTTTTCTTTTAGATCATCTACAACTGCTCCAGTAGGTATAACTCCAGACTTATAAGCAGCCCTTGCAATAGCATGTGCGCCAGTTGGATTTGTAACTAAAATGGCAACTAATGCAACGATTGAATGTATCAAAAGAACAGAGCCATTAACAGATCCAAGATACCATGATTTCAATCCCAATAAAATTACAGAGCCAATCAAAAATATTGAACCAAATGTCGTACATTTTGTACCCGCATGAAGTCTTGTATAAACATCAGGAAATCTTAAAAGTCCCAGGCCAGCAAGTAGGTTGAAAAAAACACCTACCGCAAGAAGTATATATATTACCACATCAAAAATTGACATTAGAAATCTCCTCCTTCTAAATATTTGGCAATAAATAGTGTAGATATGTATGACAGTAAGGCATATACGATTGCTACATCAATGTAAATTACCTCCTGATATGCAGCCCCAAATAAAACCATAGCAGTAATTACTATAGTATTAATCGTATCAAGACCAACTACTCTGTCTGGAGCAGTTGGGCCTTTAATTATTCTAATCATCGCCATTAAAACACTGAGAAATAAAATGCCAATTACTAACAAATATTCATTAAAAAGCTCGATCATTCTGCAATCCTCCTAATCCATTTTGGAAAATCACCGCATACATATTTACAATCTACAGGTTTTTTTTGTATTGCTTTTTTATCGACATTAATCCAATGTACATACAAATCATTATTATTTTCATCAATGTCAACGCTTAAGGTTCCTGGTGTTAATGTAATTGAGTTGGCAAGCATTGTAACACCCAAATCTGTTTTTAAATTGGGAGATATTCTGACTATGCCTGGATTTATTTTTCCTGATAAAACGCGATAAGCCACATCAAAATTTGCTTTTGCTAGCGATATAAAAAATGGACCTATAATATAAGCCAAAAATAAAACCCATTTTATGGGATTTAGCATTCTAAGGTTGTTTTTTATGAATAAAGTCCATGATACAAATCCACTTATTAAAGAAAGAATTGCACCAAATAGAATTTCGTATACGCTCCATAGGCCTAATATTTCTGTTCCACTACCTGTTGTCAGTAGTAAATAGGTAATGAAACATACTATCGTTGTTACAATGAATCCTATCATTTTTGCCTCCCGGATTATGATATGTTTATCGAGTGTAATCATGTTGCTTTTTAAAAAGTTACGGTTTAAATAAATTTTAAAATATACGCCAAAATATTAAATGATTAGTTTATTTAGTTTTTGAAGATTAAATGAACGTTAAACTTATCGGACATACTCCAAACCCAGAGAAAATACCCGCAATGTCTGCAAAACTAACCCATAGTAAAGCAAAACCTGAAGAATTAGACAAATCGCCCGATAAAGAGTTAAATTCTATTTTAGAACATGTAATGGGATTGGGGCATACTAGTGTTATTGAGCATGCCTGTTTTACATTTGCAATAAGTGATGTTAGCAGGTCATTAACCCATCAACTTGTAAGGCATAGGATAGCAAGTTACGCACAGCAAAGTCAAAGATATGTTGATTTAAAAGAACCATCATATGCTATTCCTCCAAAAATTGAAAAAAACAAAGAAATGAAAAAAGCATATGAAAAAACTATGAGTAACATATGGGACGAATATAATAAATTATTAGATATGGGAATACCTGCTGAGGATGCTAGATATGTACTGCCTAATGCAACGCATACCAACATTATTGTAACGATGAATGCAAGAGCTCTTCTCAATTTTTTCGAACTCAGATGTTGTCTTCATGCACAATGGGAAATCAGAAAACTTGCAAATAAAATGCTTCAAGAAGTAAAAAAAGTGGCACCAACAATTTTTAAAAATGCTGGACCATCTTGTAAGTCTAAAAATATTTGTCCTGAAAACAAAAAGGATTGCCCATTGTATCCAAAGTGATACCAATGAAAAGACCTTATGTAGCTATTAATTGTGCAATGTCTGCCGATGGAAAAATCGCACTTCCAAATAAAAAGCAAATTAGGATTTCTTCTGAAGAAGATATAAAAAGAGTTTATGAGCTTAGAAATGAATTTGATGCTGTTCTTGTAGGAATTGGTACAATTTTATCCGATGATCCAAAACTCACAGTAAAAGAAAAATATGTAAAAAATCCAAAAAATCCTTTAAGAATTGTCCTCGATACTGAATTTAGAACTCCAAAAGAGGCTCATGTTTTAAATGAATTTGCAGAAACTTTGATCTTTTCTTCAAAGAAACAAGAATTTGATAAAAAAAATGTGAAAGTAATAAAATGTGATAAAAACGCAGATGGAGAGATGGATATTGGATTTGTACTAGATTATCTTCACAAAAAGGGAGTGAAAAAGCTTCTTGTTGAAGGGGGTAGCAAAGTTATTTGGAATTTTTTAAGAAATAAGTTTGTTGATGATCTTTACATATACATTGGGCCAATGATTATTGGGGGAAGAGATACACCAACAGTTGCTGGTGGATTAGGTATAAAAAATAAAGATGTGATAAAACTAAAATTATTGGAAGCAAAAATTTTAGGCGAAGGGATTTTAACACATTATAGATTGATAAAATGAAGATACTTTGCGACCAAATGCTAGGCTCTCTTGCTAAATGGCTACGTCTTTTAGGAATCGATACGTATTTTTCTAATGAAAAAATTACAGATGACGAATTATTAGATATTGCAAAAAGTGAAAATAGAATAATGTTTACAAGAGACAAAGAACTCATTATAAGAGCCAGAAAAAACAAAATAAGTTGTGTTCAGATAGAAACAACTGATCTTGATGAACAACTTAATATTGTTTTAAAAGAAATTAAATTTGATGAGGATAAAATCCTTACAAGATGCAACATATGCAATGAAACTTTAAAAAAAGTTGATAAAAGATTTGCAGAAGGTAACGTTCCAAAAAGAATTTTTGAAAATAAAAACGATTTTTGGTATTGTAAAAAATGCAATAAATTCTACTGGAAAGGTAGTCACTACGAAAAGATACTAGAAAAGATTTTTGAAATTAAAGCATCCTGACAATTTGAGCATGTGGAATTCCTTTAATTTTTAAAATACAATCAGAGTCAACAAGACCAAGTTTTATTGCGCAATTTACAGTTTCTTCTCCTACAAGATTTGCTATTGTAGCATCTTTAAGAAATGTTTCAAGAGTTGCTGTATCAATAACATCTCCTTCATAAAAACCCTTTGAAACGTCAATCTGAAATTTGCCTTTTACAAATTTTTTCCCAAGAAGGTTTTTATCGCATGCACCTATGACAATATCTTCCCCATGTTTGAAAACCTTGATGCTTATCATTTTATCTTGTTCCCAGATATAATTGTATCATGTTAATATTAGTCATTCCTATTTTATATTAATTTCGAAAAAAATCTTAAAAAAATTGAAGAATTAGTAAAAATAAATCATTATTAAAGAACCAGCAATTATCAAAGAAAAAGCAATAGTTAACTCAAAAATCTTGAATTTTTGTTTTGTTTTTTGTTTTGGCTTTAAAAAAGATTTGGTATTTGGAACGAAGATGTGGGTGTGGTCTTTTCTTTCTAAAACTTTCCCAGAAATTTATTTCACCAAATAAAAGTTGTTTTTATGACTATAAAGCAATTATTGTACGTTTGTTACCTGTTTTGTAAAATTACATAATGACAGAATTACCAATTATATTTATATAGCTAGACAAACAAGAGTAAATTGTGGGTTGGATGAGATACGGAAAAAAACAAAAAAGGATGCTGATTTTTATAATATCGTTGCTTTTTGTTATGCAGGGTTTTGTAACTGTTATTTCAGCTAGTTATAGTGCTGTTTCTACATCTGCAAGTCTATCTAATTCGCTTTCAAATGCAAACGTAAAAAAGGCTAAATCATTAACATCAAATAGGTTGGTATCTTCAAATACCGTTAATTCTGTATCTAATAAAATGAGTTCAACCAACACGGATCGCATTAGAGAAATAGTTAGTGCAAATGGTGTTCTATCTAAAGTTTTCTCAAATGCATTAACAGATAATGAAGAGGAGTCTGTTTCTTCTGAGCAGTCGGATTCCTCATCTAATCCCACAACCAACTCAGATCCAGTTTTAAACCAAGAATCTTCATCCAAACAAGTTTCCCAACAAAAAACAAATAAAATATCGAAACAAAGCACCTATAATTGGGAGATTGTCAACAGAAATCCGGATAAAGAATTATTAATTACCTATGTGGAAAATGAAGATAAATTAAAATTTAAAGTGGTTTTAGACAAATATGAAGTAGCAATATCAAATGCATTAATTGAATTTGCAGGTAAAGAAGTATTTACTGATGAATCTGGAACGGCGGTTATTGAGATTCCATCAAATCTTAAAGGATCGTATATTGCTAAAGTTGATAAAGCTGGTTTTGGCCCAGGTTCAACTATGGTCCATTTATTAGAAGAAAATATTGATGCTGAAGAAAAAGTTCAAAAAATTACAACTTCAAATAATAAAAAAAGTTTGACTCAATCTATTTTAGAGATTTTTGATAATATTTTCAAATAATAAAAAAGTCGAATACGACGTTGTCTCAAAACTCAAATAGTAGTTATTGTATTCCGTCCATATAAA
>CAZUBH010000027.1:0-12499 GCA_964618505.1 uncultured Thermoplasmatales archaeon
GATGTTCCCCATAGCATTAAACTGAGAATGTCCAGCTTATAGATTTTTGGTTTTACATACCATATTGCGGTTACAGCCATTGCTGCAATTAATGTTGTTACAAGCCACATAATATATTTTTCCTCCGTAATACTTTTTTTAATTTCGTAACACGGAAATAAATGGCTATTATTTAACAATTTTGGTAGCAAAAAAATAAAAATCGTGCTACTTTTATCTGAAAAACGTGTTACTATCAGTTAATAATTTTTTCGTAAATTATAACTTATCTGCTATTAAAACCAACATATAGAAATAAATTTAGAACTTTTAATCCAAATTTCACCGGTGAAATCGTGCAGGGGAATAATTTTTAGAAATTATATGATTTTCTCCTGTTAAAATACATGAAAAGATGCAGGGGAAGGGATTTGAACCCCCGAACCTCTACAGGAATAGATCTTGAGTCTATCGCCGTTGACCGAGCTTGGCTACCCCTGCTTAAACCTTGGCAAAAATAGTTTTCACATAAATAAATGTATGTAGTTTTTTTCTTATTATAATTATTCGACAATTAACGTATATATAATCGACATTTTTAAATATATAATAAAATAATAATCATATAGACGACCTATGATTGAGTTAAAATGTTGTATCTGCAACAGGAGATTTACCCAAAGATTGAGATATTGTCCTAGTTGCGGAGGGGAAGTTGTATTAGTGACTAGGCTTTTGCCATAAAAGTTTATATTTAATTACATTTGCATATAATTTTAAATATATTTATAAGTCAATTTATTATTTTGTATTTGGGTAGTAATATAGAAGTAAAAGAACTTTGGAATTCTAGATTTGCGTTTGTCATGGCTGCAATTGGTTCAGCAGTTGGCCTTGGGAATGTCTGGAGATTTCCTTTTATATGTTATGAAAACGGTGGAGGGGCATTTTTAATTCCTTATTTTGTTGCACTCTTTACTGCTGGAATTCCTCTTATGATTCTTGAGTTTTCAATAGGGCATTGGGCCAGAAAATCACCCCCTGAAGCATTTAAGAAATTAGGTGAAAAGTGGGAATGGATTGGATGGTGGTCGGTTTTTGTTCCTTTTATTATTGCCCTATATTACGTCGTTGTGATGTCCTGGTGTTTTTCTTATATGATATATTCTATTGATTTGAGATGGTCTGATAATGCTGGAACTTTTTTTGAAAGTTATTTGGGGGCCACTGGTTCTGCCACATCTTTAGGTGGTTTCAGTGTTCCGGTAATAATAGGTTTGATTGTAATATGGCTTATTGTTTTTTTAATTCTTTACAAAGGTGTAAATCGCATTGGTAAAATAGTAACAATAACAGTTCCTCTACCAACAATACTTTTAATTATTTTGACAATAAGAGGTTTGACTCTACCGGGCGCTATAGAAGGTATAAGCTATTATTTAACTCCTGATTTCTCTCGATTAGGAGATGTTAATGTGTGGATAGCAGCCTATGCCCAAATCTTTTTTTCGCTTGGTGTTGCACAGGGAATAATGATTACTTATGCAAGTTTTCTTAAGAAAAAATCAGATATAAACAATAACGCATTTATTATTTCTCTTGCAGATGCTGGTACTTCGTTTCTCGCTGGATTTACTGTCTTTAGTGTTGTAGGGTATCTTGCTTCATCTCAAAATATAGGAATTAATGAGTTGGGAATTGGAGGCCCAACACTTACTTTTATAACATATCCTACCGCAATATCTCTTCTTCCTTTTGCTGCTTCTTTTTTTGGCATTATATTTTATATTGCGCTTCTGACTTTTGGCATAGATTCTGCCTTTTCTATGATAGAGCCTATAGTTTCAGGAATAAACGGAAAATGGAAACTATCAAAAACAAGAGTTACAGGCATGATTTGCATAGCTGGTTTTTTTCTTAGCCTAGCATTTACTGCTGGAAGTGGTCTTTATTGGCTTGATATAGTCGATCATTTTATCGCTAATTTTGGTCTTGTTTTGATAGGACTAGTGGAGTGTATCGTATTAGGATGGATATTTGGTACAAAAAGGTTTAGAAATCATGCAAATAAAACTTCAGAAATTAAAATAGGTAAGTGGTGGGACATTCTAATAAGATATGTTATACCTTCTGTTTTAACAATACTTTTACTCATTTCTATTATCGATCTCATCCAAAAATCATATGATGGTCATCCTTGGTGGATTTTGATTATCTGTGGGGCAATTCCATGCATTACAATTTTTATCTTATCTTTTGTTTTTATGAAAATAAAAAAATCTCATGAGGTGGAAGCATAGGTCTTTCAGCAATTATAATGCTAATATTTGGTTCTGTTGTTTTATATGGCGGTCTTGCTTACTTTATTTACTTAACCTTTAAAAGAAAAAATAAAACTTAAAATGATGACAAGCATACATTAACCATGGCCGAAAGGAAAATTGGCTTGCTTACAAGTGGTGGGGATTCTCCTGGCATGAATGCAGCTATTAGAGCTATTGTTCGAACTGCAATATTTAATAAAAATGAGATTTATGGAATTTATCGTGGTTATCAAGGCATGATAGATGGTGAAATGGAAAAGCTATCGGCCAACTCTGTAAGTAATATAATAAAATATGGGGGAACAATTTTACAAACTGCTAGATGTAAAGATTTCTTTGATAGAGAAGGTAGAAAGAGGGCTTTTCAAAACTTAAAGAAAAATGAAATTGATAGTATAATTGTAATTGGAGGAGATGGCTCATTTAGAGGGCTTCATGAATTTTTAAATGAACATCCTATGCAAGGAGTTGGAATACCAGGTACTATTGATAATGATTTATATGGTACGGATTTTACTATAGGATTTGATACTGCTGTAAATACAGCACTTGAAGCAATTGACAAAATTAGAGATACTGCTACATCGCATTCTAGACTTTTTATTGTAGAAGTTATGGGCAGGAGTGCAGGTTATATTGGCCTTTATACGGGAATTGGAGGTGGTGCAGAAGAAATATTTATACCTGAAACTAAAAGTGATTTAATAAAGACCTGTAGAAAACTAAAAGAGGGGCATAAAAGAGGAAAAAAAAGTAGCATTATTGTAGTTTCAGAAGGTGATGAGGCAGGTAATGCCTTTGAGATAAAAAAGAAGATAGAAACTCTTGTGGATTGGGACATCAGAATAAGTGTTCTTGGTCATCAACAAAGAGGTGGAAGTCCCACTGCATTTGATAGAGTTCTTGCAAGTAGATTGGGCTATGAATCTGTACTTGCAATAATGAACAAAGAAACAGATAAGATGATAGGAATTGAAAACAACGAATTAAAGTTAACTTCACTAATAGATACCTGGTCAATGAAAAAGCCTTTGGATAAAGATTATATAAAAATGGCAAGTATTTTATCCAGTTAAATATCAATTTTAAAAGGCCTTTTTAGATTCCATTTCTGCTTTCTTTTTTGAAAAACCTTGCCTTATAAGATGATAATAAAATGCATCTTGGTATAATCTTTTTATTTCATCAGATCCTGTAATCATTTCTATCAAAGTTAGATTATATTAATAAATATATAAACAATAGGAAAATGTTTGGGAAAAACCGAACAACTATTCTATAGATAAAATTAGATTTTTTTCTAGGTTTTTTAATTTTGTTATATATTTTTTTGAAGTATTGAAATCAAAATTATAGATAACATCCTTTAATATTAAAGGTCTGGCTTCTGAAAGTCCATAATCAACTTTTATATCTGGAAAGAGTAATGCTTTCTCTACTTCTTTCAAAGTTATTTTTGCTTTTGCAACTTTTTTTATTGCAGAGATCATCCTTCTTATTTGATTCCACAAAAAAGTTTGTGCGTAAAAATCTATTATAAAAAAATCTTGCTTTTTTAATATGTTAATATTTTCAACAGTTCTAATTGGATTTTTTTCTTTTTCAATTCTAGCAAAATTACTGAAATCATGTTTACCTGTAAAAATAGAGCAAGCAGAATTTATTGTATCTAAATCAAATCCATCGTTTTTAAGATAGTATCTATAGATTCTATTTTTTGCATATCTTGGAAAAAAATCAGATTGAACTTCTCTAAAAGAATATGCAAAAATATTATCCAAGTTTTTATTTAAATTATCAAGTTGATCATCTGAAAAGGACCCTGTATTAAAAGCAACAACGTTACCTAACGCGGAAACACCTTTGTCTGTCCTACTTGAGTACCTAAATTTAGAAGTTTCGAGATTTCTTATCAATTTGTTTTTTAAAAGAGAATTAATCAAATCTCCTTCAATTGTTCTGAGATTTGGTTGTCTTGCAAAGCCATAAAATTTGCTACCCTCGTATGCAATTTTTAATGCTACACGCATCCATCAATAATATAATAGGATTAATAAAGAAGTTATGATAAATAAAAAAAAGAAGGTTGAAAAATTATTTAGTTTTATTCTCAGCAATATCTCCAATTATTGGAAGTTTGAATTTTTCTCCCTGATATGCTTTGAACATCAAAACCAACCATAGAATAAAAATTATTAGATATATTGCCCATGAAGCATATATTAGTGCTGGTATACCCGGATTATAACTATATTGTGGCACACCATACGGACCATAAGCACCCCTATAACTTGCACTAGGTGCTCCTATCCAACAAAACCATTCCTATTATCATTAACGGTAAAAAAGTTAATATTGATTGCAAAGCGTGGAATCTAACTGTTTTATTTTTCTTCTCCATGAAATAAAAAATTAACCCAGTTAACCAGGTGAGTACATAACAAAGCATACTTGCCATTTTTTCATCCATATTCATTGACGTTTTTTCTTTTGCCATAAAAATTCTCCCATCAGGTAAAGTACTTTTGTACTATTTATCAATTTTGTTTTTTTCAGGAAGTAAAAATAGTCCTTCTTCATACTTTAAAACATCTGCTTTTTCTTTATCAAAAAATACTTTTTTAGGTTTTTTTAAATCAAACGTTTTGTATGATTTAGAATCCATAACTTGAATTTCATTTTTTGATTGGCTAACAACAATCATATTTTTAACAAGTTCTTGTCCACCAATCACAGTTGCTTTTTGAATATCTCTACTATCAAATATAATCTCATTCCAATTAGAAACATTCATACAATGTACTTTATTGGTACTTGTAGATATTACATAATAAATCTCATCTTTATAAAAAATAAAATCGTTTTTTCTGTAGGATGGCAATCTTACTGAGTAGGTCATTCTATAGATTTGTTTACTATCTTTCATACCTACATTTTTTGATGACTGTTTTAGCTCTCCACCATATCTTTCTAAAATTTTTTTTGCGATTGTGTAGGCAAGACCTTTATCGCTTAAATAAAAATCCATTCCGCCCTTTTCATCTGCAATATCAGTGATGAAAAGATTTCTATTTCCTTTAATTTGATAGTTTTTTACTAGTGTTTCAACAAAATTTTGTATTTCTATTAATTCTTGTTTTGACGGATTTCTTTTATCGGCTCTAATTTGTAAAGTAGCTTCATAATAACCGCCAGATTGTTTTGAACAGTTTTCACAGGCTGTCTTTTTTATTCTAACTTTTACAATATGTTCTTCTTCTATTTTGCAATCTTCTATATATGCAGTAATATAAATCCTACAATTAATCGTTTTATCTTTTTTATCGCAATCAGGTTTTATTTTAACTTTTTTAAGTTCACTACTTATTGAAAAAGTATCCTTAACAAATCTTATTAAAACATCTTCTAAACATTTATCAAGCCACAAATTTTTATATTTAAAAAGACCACATGAACTACATTCATAAATATCAATATATTCAGGTCCATTTGTAAACTTGTTATTTTTTACATAGCAATTAACACAGACTCCGTTTTTGTAAATTTTATCTTCTTTTCCACATTCAACACAAAACATAGACAATCCAAATTTTAATTATTTTGAGTTATATAGACTCCAAGTATTATTAATATAGCGCCTAAAAAAAATAGTGGCGTAAGTTTTTGCCCCATGATTATAGAAAGAGCTATTGTAAAAAGAGGTATAAAATTAAGATAAACAGCTGCTTTGCTTGCTTCTATTTTTTTAAGAGCATAATACCAACCCATATATGCAAATACAGAACAAAACAATGCAAGATATAAAACTGCCAGCCAACCTCTAATTGATATTGACTGGATTTTAGGTAAAATATCTGATGCCACAAAAGGAATATAAAAAATAGTTCCTAATAAAAACGCATATGATGTTATCTCTAGCTCATCAAATTTTTTAAGCATGTGTTTTCCAACAATTGAATAAGTAGCCCAGCAAAACGCTGAAATAAGAACCATTAGTGTGCCGATGAAAAAAACATTGTTTAAAGAAAATATTTCACTTGTAAAATTTGACAGTATGATAATTATTACTCCTATAAAAGAAATAATTATACCTAGAAATCTCAAAATTGTCAGTTTTTCTTTTAATATAAAAAGAGACATTATCGCAATAAATATAACATTTGTATTAATTAAAACAGACGCTGTTGGTGCATTTGTATATCTAATACCAACAAATTGAAATATATATAGAAAGGTAACCCCTGTTAGACCCAACACTGAAAGATAGATAATATCTTTTTTTGAAAAAATGGGTTTTTTACCCTTTAAAAAAAGTATTAGCATCATTATCGGTGTTGCTACTACAAATCTTAAAAAACCTAAGTCAATAGGATTAATATCAACAGATGTGCCCTCCACTACTATAAACGAACCTGCCCATGCAAGAGCAACCAAAATTAGTAAAATAGCAATTGAAAAATCCTTTTTCACAAAAGACGAATTGTAAATTACTTTTTTGTTTTTTCGTTTCGATAACAATTGTAAAGATGGTTGATAATGGTTGTACAACAACTCCTTTTAAACAAAACCGACAAAATAGAATTGAGGAGTGAAAAAAAATGTTGATTGTTGGTCAAGTATCATCACCTGAAGAGGCTGTTGACATTGAATTTATTGCAAAGTCTTTTGTCGTAGCAAACAGAGCAAGATCTCTTGGCTTAAAAATGAGAGGTAATTAAATGAGTGAAAAGAAAAAATCAAAAAAAGTTATACCCACTGATATTCCTATTATATGGGTAAATATAGTTTAATTTTTTGCTTTTATTTCTTCACTTAAGTTTTTTTTTGAGTTTTCTTCAATATTTTTACCACTTTCAAGAGTTGTATTTTTAATGTCATCTTTTAGTAAATCATATTCTATTTTGTATTCTCCTGGATCTCCTTCTGAAAACTTAAAATTTTTTTCTCTACAAAGTGAAATCATTGGAATGTTGTCTTTTAAAACAATTCCGTGAAGTTTCTCTAGGTTTTTATCTTTTGCAATTTCAAAGGTGTAATCTAAAAATTCTGAACCGAGTCCTTTTCTATGCCATTCGTCACTTACTACAAGTGCAAATTCTGCTCTATCGTTTCTACCAGGATCAAGTATTATTCTTGTAACTCCTATAAATTTCTTTTTTCCTTTGTCGTTTACTTCAGCAACAATTCCAATTTCTCTATCATAGTCTATGTTGCAATATCTTGTCCTCATTTCATGTGGAGTTTCTTTTATTATTCTGAAAAATCTATATCTTACAGTTTCCAAAGAAAAACTCTGAAACATATCAAGCCACAAAAACTCGTCTTCAGGTTTTATAGGTCTTAAAAGAACATCTATGCCATCTTTTAGTGTTATTTTTTTGATATATTTGGAAGGATATGTACTTATCACAAGATGAGGAGGGTTCATTTCTCTATCTAAGACTATTCTTGCATCGACTGCCACAACATTTTCTTCATTTACTATCAGTGGATTAATATCTATCTCCTTAATCTGGGGATTATCTATTACAAGCTGAGAAAACCTAACCATTGTTTCTTCGATTTTTTTAAGGTCTGCAGGCGGTTTTCCTCTAAATCCTTTCAAAAGTTTGTATGCTTTTGTTTTTTCTATTATCCTGTGAGCAAGAACTTGATTTAAAGGAGGAAATCCTATAGATCTGTCCTTAAACAGCTCTGTATAAACCCCGCCCATCCCAAATAAAACAACAGAGCCAAATATTGGGTCTTTTTTTGATCCTAAAATAAGTTCATAACCATCATTTTTAATCATTTTTTGAATTGTAACTCCCACTAATTGCGCATCAGGACGTTTTTGCTTTGCTCTAGCAGTCATTTGCTCAAATTCATTTCTTATATCCTCTTCACACTGCAGATTGAGAGCAACACCACCAACATCGCTTTTATGTGTTATCTGAGGAGAATGTATTTTCATTACCACAGGAAGTCCAATTTCTCTTGATAATTTAACAGCTTCATCGGCATTTTTTGCAACCACAGGTTTAGTTGTTTTAATACCATAAAGTTCTAAGAAGGCTTTTGATTCACTTTCATTTAATAAATCCCTATTTTCTTCTATTGCTTCATCCAATATTTTCTTAACAAAATCTTTTTTTGAATCAGAAAATTGAATATTCAAATCTTCTGGTGTTTCGTAAAGAAGTTGTAAATTTCTTGCATAATGGTATAAATGCATATAAGATTCAACTGCCTCATCTGGGGATGCGTATGTAGGAACATCATTTCGATTTAGAAGTTGCCTTGCATATTGAACACTTTCCTCGCCAATAAAAGATGTTAAAATTGGTTTGGTGGTCTTTCTTGATAAATCGATAACTCTATCTGCAAGTTTTTTTGGGTCTGCCATTACTTGCGGAACACTTAAAACCAACAAGCCGTCAACATTTTTATCTTCCAGACAAATTTCTATTGCTTTCTGATATCTATCCTCGTCACCATCTCCGATAATATCGACAGGGTTTGCCTTGCTCCAATGAGGCGGTAATACTTTGTCTAGTTTTTCGATTGTTTCGTCTGAAAGTTTTGCTAGTTTTCCACCTTTCTCAATAATAGAATCCGTTGCTAAAACTCCAGGGCCTCCTGCATTTGTTACTATTGCAATATTTGGACCAGTAGGTCTTGGTTGTTTTGCAAGAATAGATGAACAGTTAAATAAATCACTAATATCTTTGACTCTAACGATACCGGCTCTTTTAAATGCTGCATCATAAATGTCATCTTCTCCAGCCATTGCACCTGTATGAGAAGCTGCTGCTTTTGCACCTTCAGAATATCTACCAGATTTTATTACAATAATTGGCTTACTTCTTGAAAAACTCCTTGCAGCACTCATAAACTTTCTAGCATGGGTTATAGATTCAATGTATAGTACAATGCTTCTTGTATTTATATCCATTCCAAAATAATCTATCAAATCGCCAAAATCTACATCAAGCATTGAACCTACTGAAACAAAAGAGGAAAAACCTACTTTTGCAGCAGCTGCCCAATCAAGTATAGCTCCACAAACAGCGCCACTTTGTGAAATAAGCGCTATATTGCCTCTCTCAGGCATAGCACCGGCAAATGTTGCATTTAGATTTAGAAAAGGAAGTATGAATCCTACACAATTTGGCCCAACTATTCTTAAATCATATTTTTGTTTTATCTCTAGAAGTGATTTTTCTAAAGCTATTCCCTCTTCCCCAATTTCTTTGAATCCTGCAGATATTATTAGTATCCCTTTAATCCCTTTTTTTCCACACTGTTCTAAAACATCTGGAACTACTTTTGCAGGAGTTGCAATTATTCCAAGATCAACAACTTTAGGGATTTCATCTACCGATGAATATGCATGGACTCCCTGAATGCTTTCACTTTTTGTATTAACTGGATATACAATTCCTTCATAACCAGAACCTATAAGATTTCGAAAAATACGATACCCAGCAGAACCTATTTTGTTGCTAGCACCAATAACTGCGATACTTTTTGGCTTAAATACCTTATCAAGATTTTCTGCGCCCATATTTTGTCCCCTTTTAGGAGTAGACAATCTACGGGTATCTCCATATTATAGATAAGTATTTCGGATAAAAAATAGAAAAGAGGCTGTTTATTTTAGTTTGTATTTACGTTAAAAATAAACGGACCAAGAATAATAGCTGTTGCTGTTTTACTATCGTCTTTTGCATCAACTTCTATGTCAATCTTACCAAAGCCAAATATAATTCCAGTTCCAACTCGTATTGATTCATCCGGCTCAAGAACATCTACTGTTTCATCTACATCTTCTGATTTGAGTAAATGGTCGCCATCAACTGATATACTCCAGTCAAAATTATAAGCGTTTCTAGTACCTGTATTTTTGATATTGACATTAACTCCTAATACACCGCTAATTGCTCTAATTTCTATCTCAGATAAATCTTCTATTAAAACGCTAAGCGGATCTGACCAAGCACTTATCATGCCTAGCTCATTTTTCGCTTTAACTCTAACCAGAAAATTTCCTTCATCACCCCAAGTGTGGTTTGCTGATATCTCTTCTCCAGATTCAAAAGGACCTATCCATTCGCTATATCTGCCATCTCCCCAATCCCACATATAAAACAGTTGGTTTTCTTCAGGATCTGTTGTTGAAGTTGTAAAATCATAATCTAGATTTATTTCCCCTGATTCTATTCCCTCAGGTGTTTGTGGAATTTGAGGAACGCTACCGCTTATTGGCGTCATACCCAGATTCGGATTGCCCCATAAAGAGCACCATTCAAAAGTTTCATATCTGTTATCATACCAAAGGCCATTTTGATACATTTCAACTAATGCTGTTTGTAATGCTTCGCCTTGAGTGTAATCTTCTGAGGTTACAAAAGTTGTAAAAAAGTAATCTATAGATTGACTAGATCCGTCATAAGGATCATCCCAACCAGGACAACCTAAAGCAACTTTAGTGGCTCCAACAAAACCTACGCCGCCTTGCTCAAGCATTCCCATGCCTATGTTAAAATCGTCTGTATCAGAATTGCTGCAAGCATCGGCAAATATTATTGCTGGGTAATCGTCATTTAACTGGTCACAATCATAAACTGAGATAAAATAATCGTCTGGATAATGATATCTCCAACATGCCCCGGGAGAACCATGGCCTGCCCAATTAACAAATCCGTATTTTCCCTGAGACCAAACCGAAACTACATTGCTGTTTAAAAGATTATAATCCATTGGATAAGTTGAATGACCTTCTTCATACATGCGGGTCATTGTCCAATCAGACATCCAAGGCTGGTCTACTTTGGTCTCCATTAATACAGCATTATCTGTCCTTGGATTTGGATCATTATCCCAAAAGAATGCACCTAAAAGAAGTATATTTTTCTTAAAAGTTGGATCGGCATTTTGCTCATATAAAATTGATTTTTGACAAATATGTTCAACTGTGTCTGGATCATTAAATGGAATTCTACCCACATTGATCTCAGAATAGAAATCTATAGGGTCTGAATTTTCCCCATAGTTATGATCTCCATCTGCATCCCAAGATTGATCATCGGGAAGAGATAGTTCTGCATAATAAAATTCTGTCCTAGGTCGGCCATATCCTAGATTTTGTGCAGTTCTTCGCATGGGGACATCAGTGTAACTTCCAACTAATAAAGCATCTTGAATACCCCATTCTCCTCCAGGATATTTATCCCTCAAAAAGTTTCTTATCTTTTCTGCTAAGTCATAACCATTATAATTTGATTCTATCCAAGAAGTTGTTACTACTTCAACTGTTCTCCCTTTATTTGCTTCCCAATTTGCAAGAGGTTCTACAGAACCAACTAATGAATCTTTTGTTATGATGACATAGTCGTTTAAACCTCTAGATACTTCATTATTTTCATACCAATATTTTGCTTGCTCATAATTATATATTATTTTTTTAGCAACATTTTCAGTGGATTTAAAATTATCTGATATTATTTCGGCTTGATTAGAAATCTTGTAATTTACTTCCAATGAAATTTTAGGATAGTAGGTAATCGTCTTAGATATTGGTTTATACGAAAAAGGAGTAATTCTAACATCTACTAGATTATATTTTCTATAACCTGCTTTTCTTACAAATTCTACGATATTTTCTGGATAAGGATTGTTGCTACCATAAGTATTCTCATAATTTTCATCGTAAATTTCTTTGTCTTTTGCATATAATTGTGGATCTTCTTCACCAATTACTCTATGCAAAGGCGAAGGTTCTATAAGATAATTTCCAGGCAATTGTATTTCCTCAATAATTTCATAAGTAACATCTGTTATTTCTGCACCTGGCGGAATTGCTATCGCAAAAATCTTTGAAGGAAGATTTGGTTTTCCAGGCACAAGTAGTCTTCCAAAATTTTCAGCTTTAAGTTCATCATATCCTTTAATGCTCTCTAGTTCATAGTAGTCTACATTAAACTCAATTGTAATTTTATTATCTGATTCATCTTCAGTTTTTAATTGAGCACTTGCAAAAGTTCCTCCCAAAAAGAGGCCAGATATAATTAAAACTAACAAGATTTTGTATGGCTTATTTCTCTTCATATTTCCCCATATTATGTTAGGTGCTAATAATATATAAATGTTTACTATGTTGTTGTTTTGTGTCATTATTCTCACCTAGGATAAATTAAGACATTCCACAAAATCGT
>CAZUBH010000028.1:0-10243 GCA_964618505.1 uncultured Thermoplasmatales archaeon
TAAAACCAAAAATCTATAAGCTGGACATTCTCAGTTTAATGCTATGGGGAACATCAATTATGATACTTGTAGATCATATTCTTGGCTATGAGGGAGGAGAATTCATAGAGCTTCAAACAGATGGACTTATTACAAATGGAACACTACTTGGAATTGTGATGTTGATACCCATCTTTGTTTTATGGGAGGTACTTTTAATAACATCTAAACCAAAAGCAAAAAGGATAGGAGGTACATAAAAATGGCATGTTTTGTAGCACCAATGAGCCTTGCAATAGTAACAACAGTTTTCAGGAAAAAAATACCTGAAAATCTAAAAATAGGCTGGTTAAACATAATGATTTGGGGCGGAGCAATAATGCTTGCAGTAGAGCACATTGCACATGGAGAAGTAGTATTATACCCCCCATTTTTAACTGCAATGCAGACACCAGCAGAAATACCAGTTATGCTGCAAGAAATGGCAACAGTTGGTGGAACAATGACGATAGCTATTGTCTGTATATGGTTATCTATGGTTTTTATCTCTCAAAAAATAAACGAGAAAACAATAAAAACCACAAAAGCCTAAAAAAAAATCTAATCTTAATTTTTTTATTTTTTAATCTTATGAATAGCGAAAATCTTTTATGAAGTTCGTTATTCTCAGTCAAGAATATCGGAGGCATAAAATGAGCAAAAAATACGATTTATATATAAATGGAAAATGGACAAAATCAACAAGCAAAAAAACAATCGAGACAAAAAACCCAGCAACAGGTGAGATTCTTGCAAGTTTTCCATCAGGTACAAAAGAAGATACAGTTAAGGCTATTGATGCTGCAGAAAAAGCATTTCCAATGTGGAAAAAGACTCCAGCACCAAAACGTGGAGATATAATTCTAAAAGCTGCAGCGATTATGAAAGAAAAAAAAGATGAACTCGGTGAAATAGTAAGCAAAGAAATGGGAAAAATAATCGCTGAAGGAAAAGGTGATGTTCAGGAATCAATTGATTTTCTTGAATATATCGCAGGTGAAGGAAGAAGACTACTTGGTGAAACTACTACTTCAGAGTTAAAAAATAAATTCTGTATGACTATCAGACAACCTATTGGTGTCGTAGGATGTATTACTCCTTGGAATTTTCCAACAGCAATTCCATGCTGGAAAATTGGTGCAGCACTTGTAAGTGGAAACACAATTGTTTTCAAACCAGCAAGCCTCACTCCATTGTGTGCAGCAAAACTTGTTGAAATATTTGATGAAGCAGGACTTCCAGCTGGTGTTTTAAACTTTGTAACAGGATCAGGTGGCATAGTAGGAAACGAAATCGTTAGTAATCCTCGTGTTAAATCAATTTCTTTTACAGGCGGAGTTGATGCAGGAGTTGATGTTTATACAAATGCTGCAAAACTCTTAAAACCAGTTGAGCTTGAGCTTGGCGGTAAAAACCCTCAGATTATAATGGATGATGCAAATATCGACCTTGCAATAGATGGAGTACTTTTTGGTGCATTTGGAAGTCAAGGTCAAAGATGTACCGCAACAAGTAGGCTTATTGTCCATGAAAAAGTATATGATGAAGTTATGGAAAAACTTGTTAAAAGGACTAAATCTTTGAAAATAGGAAACCCAGTTGACCCAAAAAACAACATGGGTCCAGTATCATGCAAACAACAACTTGAAACTTTTTTAAAATATGTAGAAATCGGTAAAAAAGAAAGAGCAAAACTTGTCTATGGGGGTAAACAACTAACAAAAGGAGAATATAGTAGAGGTTTCTTTGTTGAGCCTACAATTTTTGAAGCAAAGCACGGTATGAGAATTACAAAAGAAGAAATCTTTGCACCAGTTTTAAGTGTTATAAAAATTAAAAACTTTGACGAAGCACTAAAAGTTGCAAATGATGTAGAGTATGGGCTTTCTTCATCCATTTATACAAAAGATGTAAATCTTGCGTTTAGAGCAATAGAGGATTTTGAAACAGGTATCACATACATCAATGCTCCAACAATAGGTGCAGAGGTTCATATCCCATTTGGTGGAGTAAAGAACACAGGAAATGGTGGGAGAGAAGCAGGAACTACTGCAATAGATGAGTTCACAGAAATAAAAACAGTATGCATTGATTATAGCAATAAACTTCAGAAAGCACAAATTGAAGACAAAACATCATTGGTATGTTAACTCTTTGAAAATTATATTTCATTCCGTTTAGATATATAGTCATCTAAACTCTTTTTTTCATTTTCAAATATTTTTAAAAGTTCTTCACCAACTTCAGTAAGACAAGAACCTCCACCATTGCTTCCACCTCTTGAAGTTCTAATAACTGGACTACCAACAACATTTTCTATCTCTTTTATTTCAGACCATGCATGACTATATGCCATATTCATTGATTTTGCAACTTCGGAAAGTGAACCTAATTCCTTAACTTTATTAAGCAATTCTGATCTGCCTTTTCCAATGACGCACTTTGAATCTAATTCTAGCCATATCTTTGCCTTTATTTCAAACACAAAAAAACAAAATGAACATGTGATTTATATGTTTATTCGTTAACAGGAGAAATCTATTATTTTTAAGATTAAACTGATGTTCAAATCCTTTCCTTGTAATTATTAAAATTAGCTAAAATCACAAGCAATTATGCGCCTGAGAGAACCAAAATCAAATCGAGTTCCGGCACATCCATTTTTTATTAGAGGAATGCTTTGAACAGCAATATCTAACTTTTTAAGCATTTTTGTTGCAAGACCAATTTCCTCTGTACAGGCAACCCCAATTACTCCATCGTAATTTTTCTTCCTAAAGATTTTTTTAACACATGAACTTCCAGGAACAACATAAACATCATAATTATGTTTTTTAGCAAGTAAAGATGCTTTGTTTACTTGGCAATCTTTAGAACAATTTGTACATATAAAAGAGGACGTTTCAGAGTCAAATTTTGCCTTACAATTTGAATCCATATATTTTCTACAACAGTGGGGCAATAAAAGAAGCCTTTCTTTAGATTTATTAAAATGCTGTTTTTGGTCTTTATTGTTTAAATCCGATTCTATTAAATCTTCAATTATTGTAACCGAATCAATTAAAGGAAGACCTGTAATTTTATCAATATCAAATTTTTTAACAAGTTTTTTTGCAAAGCTGTGTATCTTTTCTGTTATTCCTACAAATTCTGTAAATTCAGTAATTTCTCTGAAAACTGATTGAGATAAATTTGAAAGATCAAATGTAAAATCATAAGACATATTTTACTCCCTCTAGTGAATGTTGGATTTGCTCCATACAATATTAACTATTAAATCTTTTCTATTGATTATATATAATTTTTGGAAAAATAATTAAAATTTAGATTAGAAAGTTGATTGTTTTAACTTATTTATCCTATCTCTAAGTTTAATTGCGGTTTCAAAATCAAGATCATCAGCTGCATTTTTCATTTTTATTTCGAGATCAACTATCATTTTTGGTATATCCTTTTTAGGGATATGCTTTGTATCTTTTACGTCTACTATCTTTTCTTTTATTGGCTTTACAATTGTTGCTGGAATAATATTGTGTTTTTTATTGAAATCTAATTGCAATGCTCTTCTTCTGTTTGTTTCCCCAAGAGCACTTTTTATTGATTCTGTAATATTGTCTGCATAAAGTACAACTTCTGCATTTTGATTTCTAGCAGCTCTGCCTATTATTTGGATAAGGCTTCTGCCATCTCTTAAAAACCCTTCCTTGTCTGCGTCTAAAACACCTATAAAACCAACCTCTGGAATATCTATTCCTTCTCTTAAAAGATTAATTCCAACCAAAACATCAAATTTACCAAGTCTTAGTTGTCTTATTATCTCAGATCGTTCAAGAGTATCAATTTCAGAATGAAGATATCTTGTTTTGATATTTTGCTCTGCAAGATATTCAGTTAGCTCTTCAGCAAGCTTTTTTGTTAGAGTTGTTACAAGAATCCTTTCCTTTCTTTTTATTGTTTTATTTATTTCTAAAATTAGGTTTTTAACCTGTCCTTTAATTGGTCTGACCTCCACTTTTGGATCGACAAGGCCTGTAGGTCTTATAATTTGTTCAACTACTTGATTTGAAATTGATATTTCATAATCTCCAGGAGTTGCAGATACAAAAATTGTACAATTCATGTATTCTTTAAATTCATCAAAAGTAAGAGGTCTATTATCAAATGCACTCGGAAGCCTGAAACCGTAATCAATTAATGCTTTTTTTCGTGAATAATCTCCATTATGCATTCCATGAATTTGAGGAATCGTCCTGTGACTTTCATCAATAAACATTAAAAAATCTTTAGGAAAATAATCCAAAAGACAATATGGTTTTTCACCTTTTTTTCTATTATCAAAATGCCTTGAATAATTTTCAATTCCCTTACAAAAACCTGTTTCTTCGATCATTTCTATATCATAAAGTGTTCTTTGTTTCAATCTATGTGCTTCAATCATATCAAGTTGTTTAAGGCGCCCTTCAAGTTCATTTTTTATTGATGAAATCGCTTTAATTTTTTTATCCTCAGCAATTACAAAATGCTTTGCAGGATATAAATAAAAATAATCAAAGATGTCTGTTGTTTCGCCTGTAATCTTTTTTATTTCTTTGATTTTTTCAATTTCATCTCCAAACATTTCAATTCTAATAATATCATTATAATATGTTGGAATAATATCGATAGTATCTCCTTTAACTCTAAATCTGCCAGGTTGTAAATCTAAATCGTTTCTTTCATATTGAATATTGATAAAAAGCTTGAGAAGATCATTTCTCTTAATTTTATTACCTGGCTTTAGTTCAACTCCTAATTTAGAAAAATCAGATGGGTCGCCCGAGTTATAAATACATGATACAGATGCCACAACAATGGTGTCGGGGCGAGAGGACAATGATGCCGTAGCAGATATTCTCATCTGCTCAATTTTTGGATTTACATCAGCATCTTTTTCTATATATTGGTCTTTTTGAGGAATGTAAGATTCTGGTTGATAATAATCATAATATGAAACAAAATATTCGACTCTATTGTCTGGAAAAAATTCTTTAAATTCAGAAAAAAGTTGTGCAGCAAGGGTTTTATTATGAGCAAGAACAAGTGTAGGTCTCTGAACATTTTGAATTATATTTGCCATTGTAAAAGTCTTTCCAGAACCAGTAACGCCAAGCAAAGTTTGTCTAGAGTATTTTTGTTTTATTCCTTGGGTTAATCTTTTTATTGCATAAGGTTGGGAGCCTTTTGGTTTCAAATCTGTTTTAAGTTTGAAGTTATATTCGCTCATGCTATCAATTCTTTTTTTCTTAATAAATGATTATATTTTATTGCAAATCTATGTGCTTCATCTCTTATTTCTCGTATAAATTGCAGGCCTTTTTGCTTTTTGTCCAATCTGATTGGATTTGAGTTCCCAGGAATATAAATTTCTTCTAATTTTTTTGCAATTGATATGATTGGGATTTTTAAATCAAGTTTTTCAAGTTCAGAAAGTGCAGCATTTAGTTGACCTTTTCCACCATCAATAATAATTAAATCAGGAAGTTCACTATCTTCATTTTTGAGTCGGAAGTATCTTCGTTTTACAATTTCTGCAATGGCTGCAAAATCATCAATTTTTTTAACGGTTCTTATACGAAATCTTCTGTAATTGTTTTTATCGGGTTTTCCATTTCTAAATTGAACCATGGATCCAACCATTGATGTGCCAGTTAGATGGGAAATATCAAAGCATTCAATGACATTAGGTGATTCATGCAAATTCAATGATTTTTTAAGAGATTTTACTTTTTCCAAATCTGAAAAGAATGTTATATTAATATTTTTGATGACCAAATCTAAAAGTTGCTTTTTTTCTCCTTTTTTTGGAACTTTGATATAAACTCTATTTTTCTTTTCCTTTGTTAAGAATTTTTCAATCGCGTCACTTACTTTTTTAGGAATAATAATTTCCTTTGGAATAGAATTTTCAGTGTAATGTCTTGTTAAAAACTCATCTAAAAACTCGTTATTATAATTAAAAATAAACTCATTCTTATTAACCAAAGTTCCTTTATTTATGTTGAAAAGCATCAAATATACTTTTTCATCTTTTATCACATAATTTAAAATGTCTTCGTTGTACTTTTTTTGTCTTTGGATATTTTGCCTCTCGTTTAATCGCTCTATCGCCACTATCTGATTTTTTAAATTTAAGGCTTTTTCGTATTTCATTTTTTCTGATGCCTTTTTCATTTCCTTTCTTAGTTTTTTGATAAGTTTGTCCGTCTTTCCGGATAAAATTAATTTTATATTTTCTATTTTTTTATTATATTCTTCTTCTGAAATAAGTCCAACGCAAGGAGCATCACAAAGTTTTATGTGATGTCTGAGGCAAGCCTTTCTTGGTAATTTTTTACAAGTTCTAAGTGAGAAAGTTTTTCTTAAAAAATTTAATATGTAGTCCCGTTCTTGTGCTGAAACAAAAGGGCCATAATAGTTTCCAAAACCAATCTTTCTTCTTGCTAGAAGCACTCTAGGAAAATCTTCTTTTGTTATTTGAATAAATGCAAAGGATTTAGCATCTTTTAATCTAATATTGTATTTTGGTTGATGTTTTTTTACAAGAGTGTTTTCAAGAATTAATGCTTCGTATTCTGTATCAGTTGCAATAACCTCTAGAGATTCTACATTTTTGATTAAATTTTGTGTTTTGACATCTAAATTATTTTTTTGAAAATAAGATTTAACTCTTTTTTTAAGATTTTTAGCTTTTCCAATATACAAAATATTATCCTTAAAATCTTTGAATAAATAACATCCAGGACTTGTTGGTAAATTATTTACATCAATCATGATGATATTTTCCTTTTTAAAAGCGGTTTTAGTACCTCTGCGGTATAACTTTTATCACTTTCGATAATCTTTTCAGGCGGTCCTGAAACAACAACTTCGCCACCCAAATCCCCACCTTCGGGCCCAAGATCAATTATATAATCAGCACTTTTAATAACATCTAAATTGTGTTCTATTACAACAACGGTATTGCCCTTGTCAACAAGGCTATTTAAGACATTTATTAGTTTTTTAACATCATGAAAATGAAGCCCTGTTGTCGGCTCATCTAATAGATATAATGTATTTCCTGTACTTCTTTTTGAAAGCTCTCTAGTAAGTTTTATTCTTTGCGCTTCTCCGCCAGAAAGAGTTGTTGAGCTTTGACCAAGCTTTATATAATCAAGGCCAACATTAGATAAAGTCATAAGTTTTCTTTTGATAAATGGAATATTTTCAAATAATTCTAAAGCCTCTTCTACTGTCATCTTTAATACATCAGAAATAGATTTTCCTTTGTATTTTACTTCAAGAGTTTCACTGTTGTATCTTTTCCCTTTGCACTCTTCACATTCAACATAGATGTCGGGTAAAAAATTCATTTCGATTTTTATCAATCCATCTCCCTGACAGGTTTCGCACCTACCTCCTTTAACATTAAATGAAAATCTGCCCGGTTTGTATCCTCTAAGTTTTGCTTCGGGTGTTTTTGCAAATATTTTTCTGATTTCATCAAAAACTTTCGTATAAGTTGCTGGGTTACTTCTTGGAGTCTTACCAATTGGACTTTGATCTATGACAATTACCTTATCTATTTCAGAATCACATTCTATAACTCTGTGCTTTCCAGGGTTTGTTTTTGAATTATGCAACTTTTTCATTAAACCTTTGTATAAAATGTCATAGATTAGTGTTGATTTTCCTGAACCTGAAACCCCAGTTACACAGGTAAAAACCCCTATGGGTAAGTCAACATCTATATCTTTCAGATTATGTTCTGAACATGTATATAAATGTATATATTCATTATATTTTCTTCTTCTCTTTGGAACTTCTATCTGCATTTTTTTAGAAAGATATTTGCCTGTTAATGATTCTAGATTATTCTCTATATATTGAGGGCTACCTACTGCTACGATTTCTCCTCCGTGAATGCCTGCACCTGGGCCCATATCAACAACATAATCTGCATGTCTAATAGTTTCTTCATCATGTTCGACAATTATCAAAGTATTTCCAATATCTTTTAGTCTTTCAAGAGTGTGAATCAATTTTTTATTATCTTTCTGATGAAGTCCAATTGAAGGCTCATCAAGTATGTATAAAACTCCAGTTAGATTTGAACCAATTTGTGTTGCAAGTCTTATTCTTTGCGCCTCACCGCCAGAAAGAGTACCTGCATTTCTAGACAGCGTCAAGTAATTTAATCCAACTTTATCTAAAAAATCTAGTCTATCTTTTATTTCTTTTAAAATTAATCTTGCAATTTCTTCTTCTTTTTTTGTTAGTTTCAGATTATTAAAAAATCCAATTGACTGTTTTATTGAAAAATCAGTTATATCGGCTATTGATTTATTTGAAATTTTTACTGACAGTACTTTTGATTTTAAACGTTTCCCATTACAATCTGGGCATGGAGAAATCCTCATAAATCTCTCCATCTCTCTTCTTCTATAGTCTGATTCTGTTTGTTTGTATAACCTTTCGGTTTGAGGGATTAGCCCTTCCCATTTCCCTCTCCCCGACCACTGGGAATCTCCATTTCTCATTACCATTTTATATTTTATTAAATCGGACGAACCATACATTAAAACATCATATTGCTCGTCTGTAAGATTTTTTATAGGTGTAAAAATATCAAAACCATGGTGCTTTGCAATACTTCCCAGATAATGAATTCTCCAACCTTCCCTAACAGATTTATAAAGCTTTATTGCACCATCAGCAATACTTAAATCTTTATTTGGAATTATTAAATCTGGATCAAAATCCATTTTTATCCCAAGACCATGGCAGGTTTCACAGGCTCCAAAAGGGCTATTGAATGAAAACATTCTGGGTTGTAATTCTTCAAAAACCATGCCGCATTTTGGACAGGCCATTTTTGATGAATACGTATGCTCTTTGTTTTTTTCATCGAGAATTTTAATAAGTCCATCTGATTTTTCTAAAGCCTTTTCACAAGCTTCACTAAGTCTTGACTTATCCGAAACATCAATTCTGTCTATTACAATTTCAATATCGTGCTTTTTATATCTTTCAAGAATTATCTCTTCATCTGTTCTGTAAATGGCCTTATCTACTCTGATTCTTGTGTAACCTTCCTTATTTAAATCTTTAAACAATTGTTCGTATGTGCCTTTTTTTTGTCTTATTATTGGAGATAAAACTATGATTTTTCCAGATATCTCGCTTTGAATTCTTTTTGATATCTTATCTGGAGATTGTGGAATAATTTTTGTATTGTGAATTGGACAGTAGGGAGTTCCAATACGAGCATATAAAAGTCTTAGATAATCATAGATCTCTGTTATCGTTCCAACAGTGCTTCTAGGATTCTTACTTGTTGTTTTTTGTTCTATTGAAATAGCAGGTGAGAGACCCTCTATACTGTCTACATCAGGTTTGTTCATAAGACCTAAAAATTGTCTAGCATATGCTGATAAAGATTCAACGTATCTTCTTTGACCTTCTGCATAAATTGTATCAAATGCAAGAGTTGATTTACCTGAACCAGACAGCCCTGTAATTACAATTAATTTATCTCTTGGTAACTCAAGATCAATATTTTTTAAATTATGCTCCCTAGCACCTTTTATTATAAGTTTCTTCAACTATTGCCCCCAAATGAATCTAATACAGTGGAATTTACCACAATAAATATCTTCTATTCAAGCTTTTCCCAAGTTTACTGAAAGTATTTTTTTGTTTGGATTTATCTAAAAATATAAGAAATGCCAAGACCAATAAAATGGGTTAAAATAATGACAATAATTGTTAATCCGATATGCTCTGCAATGACCTTTGAGGGCGATATTTTTTGAATTCGAGCAAGAATCAAACTATTTACAAAAATTAAAAACAGACCTAAAAGAACGCACATTAAAACTGCTTTATATAATTCAAAGAAGATTATTGGTAATATAAAAATCGCGGAAAATATAAATTTATATAAAAAAGTAGAATAGGTAACTTCCCAAATGTCACTATTTGTAAGCCTGTTTTGAGATTCTGCAGCAGTATGCATCCCAAGAGAGTCAGATAATGCGTCAGCAATGGCAATAATCATTATGCCCCCGATAACGACTAATTTTGAATTCGTACTTGAATTTAATCCAACTAATAGTCCAAGGGTTGTAATAACTCCAGAGGTTAGTCCGAAATTATAGTCAGACACCTAACTTTTAGGACTTTTGAATATTTGGTATAAATTTTT
>CAZUBH010000029.1:0-9664 GCA_964618505.1 uncultured Thermoplasmatales archaeon
AAAACGAGTTGAACAGTACAAAGCTAACTTACAGAATAATACAGTACAATGGAAATAATTACCTGCTTTCTGGTTTGAAACTTTCTGATCTAAGCGAAATGCAATTCCCAGTTGTAATTGATCCATCCTTAACTACATACTCCAGTACAAGTGATGGTTACATCTATAAATCCAGTACAAGCTATAACACTGCTCGTACCTCTTCTACAGGGACAGTAAGTGATTCTTCAAATTATATAAGAATAGGACAACAGCTTTCAATTGCACAATTCCCATCCAAATATTACGTTTATCGTGGTTTTGTATTTTTTAACACATCAAGCATCCCCTCCAATGTAATAATAAAAAATGCAACATTGTCATTGTACAAGTACAGCGATTATTCAACTACTGATTTTGATATAACTATTCAAAACGGTCAGCCAACATATCCGCATGATCCTTTACAATCCAGTGATTATAATAAAAACCTGTATAGTGATAACGGTGGAACACTTAGCACTAACGATTTTTCAAATGGATATAACAATATTAGTCTTACCAACCTCAGCTGGATTAATGAGGATAATTGGACGAAGCTTTGTCTGAGAAGCAACAGAGATATTTTTGGTTTTATGGCACCTAGCGGTAATGAATTTGTAAATGTGTATTCAACAGATTGGGGTAGTGGCAAAGAACCAAAGCTTGTAATTGAATATAATAATCAATCCAAAATCAAAAATGTTGGTGAAACAAACATCTCTGGTTATCTTTTGATACAAGTACAATACAATGATTCTGGAGATTGGATTGTTGACAACGATACAATAAATGAAACAACTCCAAGGACAATTAATTCAAGTGATCAACTAGCTTTAGACTTAATCTTCAATGGAATTGTAAGCACAAGTGATCTTACAAATGGTGACGGATTATATAGAGTCTATACCTCCTTCCGAGACGAAGATGGTGATGTACTTATTTGTGATGACGAATCAGCGCTTGAAGCTTGGTACGAATTTGAGGTAGATACAAGTTAAAAACCATATTTAAAATAGAATTAGGTCAAAACCTAATTTTCAATTTTTTAATTAGGATTATTAAAAGCTTTGCCAAACCTTAGTTTTAATATTTAAATGCTACTTCTATTGATATCTTTTAATTTTTTAATAAAATTTGTACTTATATATCCAAATTTAAGAAAGTTATAAATAATATAAAATTATATTAATTTATTACTTAATGATTGTTAATTAGGGGGATTTAATGAAAAAAAACAAACTATCTTTAGCTGTAGTTATAAGTATGTTTCTAATATTTTCAGTCAGTTCTGCGGCATCTATAAATGTAAATATAGGCCGATCTTATGATGTTTCACTTTTACTAAATCACGAATATTTTTTTCCCGAGGAAGATGTAATCATATATGGCTGGGTAACTGAAAATGGAGAAGGCATTCAATCTGGTCTTTGTGTAAATATAACAGATCCTAATCAAGAAATTATTTATGCCATATGTACAGCAAGCGGAACAGATGGATATTATGAATTGAATTATGTCTTGGAGCAAGATGCCCCAATTGGAACTTATGCTGTACAAGTAGTCGCGCATGTTGGAAGGGTTGAAGTTACAAATATTACCTACTTTGATGTTGTTTCATCAAATGTGGATGTTGATTCTGGTGGCCCTTATTCTGGCAATATAAATACCCCCATACAGTTTTTTGGAGCTGTAGGGGGCGGAAAACCACCATATGATTGGCATTGGGATTTTGGAGACGGCAATACAAGCGATCAACAAAATCCAATTCATTCTTATCCAGATATTGGAGAATATTATGTCACATTGCAGGTAACTGATTCGGACGAAAATGTGGGTTCAGATGAAACAAGTGCAAATGTTACAGAAGGGGAAATGGAGCATAATATCCTTGTAGAATATTTCACTTTAACAACATGCCCTCCCTGTGTAACTGCTTCAAATCAGTTATTTGAAATTTTTGATGAAAATGAGTACAACTTTTTCTTTGTAACATATGTTACTGACAAATTAGATATTGCAATGGATAGATTTGAACAATTAAATGAAGGGCCTTATTTAGTACCTGATGTTTATTTTGATGGCGGTTTTGAAAGTGTTTTGGGAGGTCAAGATACCACACAAACATATGAAAATGCTCTAATTAATAGTAGCAATAGACAAGTTCATGATATAGGAATAACTGCTCAAACTGAATGGAATGAAAGCAAGTTAAATATACAATGTTTTGTCTCAAATGCAGAATCAGAACAGTATTTTGGAACACTTAGAATTTACGTTGTTGAACAAATTTCTAGGTGGAATAATAATGACAAAAAACCTTATCATTTTACGGTACTTGATTTAATTGAAGAGGAAATTACTGTTTCAACTTGTGGTTCATTTACATCTTTAGAGTGGGATCCTGCATTGAAAGGATTTGATGATTTTTCAAAAGAAAACATAATGATAATTTGCTCAGTTTTTGATCAAGAGACAAACTTTGTAGATGACACAACTTTTGCAGCACCTGAGAACTCACTTACTGTAAAAATTACTAACCCCTTAAGTGGTCTTTACATTCAGAATTTTTTAATGAGGGAATATTATCTGCGAGAAATTCCTTTAGTTGTTGGCAGCATTGATATTGAAGCAGAGGCATTCAATATAAAATCAAATATTGTAAAAGTTGAATTCTATATCGATGATGAAATAAAGATTACAGATGAAGAATATCCATTTGAATTTACTTGGGGCGGCATTGCGTTTTTCAAACATATCATAAAAGCAGTAGCATACGACGATCAGGATACTACAATAACAGATGAAATGACTGTTTGGAAATTCTTCTGATATTTTCTATAAAATAAAAAATCTTAAATAATAAATTGTACTTAATTAAACTACTATTAAAAACATTAGGGGAAATATATGAAGAAATACAAAACTAAAATAGTCGTAATGATAATGTTAATTTTAATTGCAGCAAGTTTTTCATCAATTATATCAACTGCTTTAACTGATAAAAATTCAGATTACTATGAAATCGAATTCATACAAAATTTTTCTGAACCAGAAATAATTGAAGATGAACAATTTAATAATATTTTCTTAAAGGAATCTAATTCCTTTACAACAAATGGTGGATGTCCAAAGATTCCAATTTTTACAAAAACTTTTGAAATATCCCCTAGAGCAAAAATAGTAGATATAGAAATAACAAACTCGGATAAAAACTTCTTAAGTATGAAAAAACAAATTTCGCCAGTTCCAAATTTCAGTTTAGTAGGTAAAAATCTTATTCAAAATTATGAATTAAATGAACAAGTTTACAAATCAGAGCCATATCCTAATAAAGCTTATGACTATGATATTGGCATGGGTCTTTCAAATGACAATGAGCGTGTTAAATTTTTATCATTGAAAATGTATCCATTAAAATACAATCCAAAACAAGATTTAGTCGAATATTTTGATCAAATACAAGTGAAAATAACTGTTAAAGAGCAAAATCTAGAATCAAAATTTATTGATAAATATGATTTAGTTGTAATATCTCCACAAGAATACACTGAAAATCTTATGCCTCTTGTTACTCATAAAAATGATTTCGGCATAAAAACAAAGCTGGTTACTTTGGATGAGATATATAGTTCTTATCTTGGAAGAGACGACCAGGAAAAAATAAAATATTTCATTAAATTTGCAGTTGAGCAGTGGGGCATAACTAACGTTCTTTTAGTTGGAGATGTCAAAAAACTACCAATCAGAACCACTTATGCAAATTGGTGGGAGCCAGATATTTTATCTGATTTATATTATGCAGATATCTATAATTCAAAATATGAATTTTGTAGTTGGGATTCAAATGAGAATGACATATTTGGTGAAACACAAATAAATTTTGATGCATTTCCTCCAGAGACAAATGATTTAGATGATGTTGATTTATATCCTGATGTTCACATAGGTCGCCTTGCATGTGTTGATTCAACAGAAGTGGATATTTCTGTATTAAAAATAATCAATTATGAAACACAAACATATAATCAAATTTGGTTTAATAAAATAATACTTGTGGGTGGAGATACATTTCCGCTTTCCTCTGGCTCACCTCCTTTTGTTTTTGAGGGTGAAATAACAAATGAAAAAGTAGCTCAGCAATTGCCAGATTTTGATCATAAAAAATTGTGGTCTTCAAAAAGAAATTTAAATTTTCTAACATTTAATAGAGCAATAAACAAAGGGGCAGGTTTTCTATCATATGCAGGTCATGGTTTTGAGCACGGGTGGGGAACCTATAGGCCAAATTCACTTTTTGATGCAATGGGTCCTTTTCAACCACTTTATTTCACTCCTTTTATCAAGTTTTTAAGAAACATGGAAAAACAGCCAATAATATTTTTTGATGCATGTCTTACAGCAAAACTGGATTTTAATATAACAGATATGGATGAATATTACCCGAGGGTTGTAAATCTTTTAACAAAGCTTACAAAATTAGAATACGACCCATCCAATTATTATCCGTGCTTTGCTTGGAGCATGGTAAATAAATACGGGCAAGGCGGCATTGCTTCCATTGGCTCTACAAGAACTGCTTATACCTTAGTTGATAAATATGGAGTTTATGCTGGTGCAGGATATCTTGATGTTCATTTCTTTAAAGCCTATGAGGAAGGAATAACTGTTGGAGAAATGCTAACTTCATCACAGAATGATTATATAAACAATGTAGGTCATGATTATTTTACTCTAGAGGAATTTATTTTACTTGGAGATCCTACATTAAGAGTTGGCGGATATCCATAAGAAATAACAAATTTTTCCTCCTTAGAATTTTTTTTGCAACAGATATAAAAATACAAGAGAAAATTATTTATTTATAAACTCCATGTAAGACTGGGGGACAAAGTAAAGTTGGGGAGGCTAACTTTAGTAACTGCTTTCCACTAAAGGCACATTCCTCCTATCCAATGCATCCCGTCCCCCACTTTTATTAACGTTTATAGCTCACGCTAATAAATAAAAAATAAAAAAACAAAATTAAGAAGGTAAAAACCTTCTTTAATCAAATAATGCACTTAATCCTGATGCGGCTTCTTCTTCAGAAACTTCTTCTTCCTCTTCTTTTTTCTTCTCTTCTTTCTTTTCTTCGCCAGAAGCTCCTTTTCCTACTTCAGCTGCAGGTGCGGCTGCGGCAGCTACTGGAACAGCTGCAGATTTTATTGCTTCCTCTATGTCTACACCATCTAAGGAAGCGACTAATGCTTTAATTCTTGCATCATCAGCTTTTACGCCAGCAGCAGTAAGAACTTTTTTTACATTTGCTTCGTCTATTTTTTGTCCTGCGGAATGAAGAAGCATTGCGCTATATACATATTCCATTATTATTTCCTCCTAAGTTAGCTTTTTCTTTAAATCATCATCTAAAGCATCTTTTGCATTCGATGCTACTGAAAGCATTGATGCATTTGCCTTTGAAAGTAATTGCTTAATTGTATCTTTTGTATAAATATTTCCTTCTGTTGCAAGAGAAATTGCGTTCATTCTTGCTTTTATCAATAAATGTTTGATTGTTAGCTTATTCAACCAAGCGGTTTCAATAGCAAGGTTAAATGCATTTGATGATGCTAATTTTAATTGTGAAATGAATTTTTCTTCATCAATATCAAGAACGTCAGGTTTGAATATATTCCCCTCTTCAAAAACAGCGTTAAGTGACATCCCTATTTCTATTGGGTAAATCTCAAGTCTAGTTAGCATTTGTGCTACTTCGGGTTTAATTTTTTCTCCTTTGGGTACTACTACCTTATCTGTTTTTATTACTACTTTTCCTTCTTTAATAGCTGCAGGAATGCCAACTTTTTGCAACTCTCCTACTACTGGACCTGGCTTGAAAGGCGTATCACCTGCTTTTACGCCTATATCATGTGAAGCAGTTTCTCCGCCTTTTGCAGGAGCCATTGTTCTTGTTGCTTTAATTTCTTTAAATAGTTTAAAAGGATTCATTTCTGTGGCAATTATAACAGATTGACCGTTTACTTCTTCTTTTAGATTTGAAATTCCTTTAACCTTTTTTTCTGCTTCATCAAGAGCTCGTAAAATCAATCTGTTTTTTGCAGAACGAATTGTAGCATTTTTTCTTAATCCTGCTCTCATTTTTTGAAGCTGTGGGGCAGGAATTCCACCGATTTGGGCAATTGCAATTATCTTATTTTCTGTAAAAAGATTTGTAAGAGATTCAATCTCGCCATATTTCCACTGTGCTACATGTGCCATTTGCAATCACCTATGTTATTTTGACAGAGGGGCCCATTGTTGTTTTTACATATATTGATTTAATGTTCATTTTCCCTCTTTCAAGTTTAGATTCCAATCTTTTGATTATTGTATCAATATTTTCTGCTATTTCTTCAGCCTTCATATCTTCTTGTCCTGCAATAGTATGAAATGTTTTATTTGATTTTGATCTAACCTTTACAGTCTTTTTCAAATTATTTACAATTGGTGAGATATCAATTTGAGGAGGTACTGGCCTTGGCATTTTTCCCCTGGGTCCAAGTACAACACCAAGTGTTTTACCAATGGTAGGCATTAATGGTGCTTCAGAAATGAAAAAGTCGTGTTCTTCTACCATCTTTTTAAATTTCTTCTTGTCATCCTTTAAATCTTCAATTTCTTCCGGTTGAATTAAAAGATTTACAAGTTTTTTTGATTTAACCGCAAGCTCACCACTTGCAAAAATGGCAATTTTTGATTCAGAACCTCTCCCATGTGGAAGTATTATTTCTTCATCAATCCTGTTTTTTGAATCGCTCATATCGATATTTTTTAAGTTAATCACTAAATCGATAGTTTGTTTGAATTTTCTTTCAAGTTTCTTTGATTCTTCTAAAGCTGTTTTCACAGCCTCAATGGTCTTTTTTTCTGCCATTTACATCATTACAAGTTATTTTCTATCCTTAACCAACAGGATGATGTAAGTCCGGGGAATGATAATATTGTTTATAAACGTTTGGTTGACTTTATTAGTTAAAAAATTAATGTCCTCTCAATTATTAATTCAAAAATTTCTTCAGGTCCTCGTGCTTTTTTAAGCTCCTTTTTTGAAATAATGGGAGTTCCTTTTATGTTTGTTTTTGTAAATTTGCTTTCTGTAAAAACTGCTCCATGTTTCTCTGTTATTTTTGAAATTTTATTGATTACTTGAGCTTTATCGGCGAGTCTTAAGTTCCTCTCAGATATGGACGTAAGTATTATTTTTTCTTTTTCTTTGCTTAGAGCCTCAAAAGGACATCTTTCCATTGGAATTATTCTGTATCCAATGTTTCTTAATAAAAACAAAATTTCTTTTTGAAAGTCTTTAATTTTTGTAACTCTTTGATTATAATCTAACTCTAGTATCTCTTTTATTTTATCTTTCTTAAAGATATCTATTGGAGTTGCTATATCACTATCAAGTAGTTCTTCAATTTTAATTGCAACGTCAATTCTTGCGTTCATCCCATCCTCATACATTTGCACAGTCTTTCTAGAAACATTTACATGTCTTGCAAACTCCCCCAAAGAGATATTTCTTTCTCTTCTTATCTTTTTAAGTTTATCTTTATCTAAATTGACATAAAGCCCACCAGGTGCAGCATAAACACTTACAGGTACTCCTTCAAGTAGGTAATCACTTAAAGTATTACAGGTAACAGCCTGAATTCCAAATCTAAGATAAACAACATCATCTTCAAGCAATCCTGATCCATTTTTTTCGCCAATTAGTATTGGACTTGCTTTTAACAATGAAGAAAGAGTTTTTAGTTCAAAAGCAACATCTTCAGATAAAGAATCTATATTTGTTAAAACTTTTATTATTAATAATGTATCGTCTCTTCTTGCAATTATGTCAAAACCTGTTAAACGCATAGAATGTAACTCAGATACGTAAAATCCTGCTTTTGTCAAAGCTTCTCTTATGTTTTTGAATAATTCTGTTCGTTGCATTTCTTGTTAAACTTAAAGTAGTACTTCTATAATAAGGTTTTGGGTGTAAAACAATCTGGATAGGTTTAGATGACACAGACTCGAACAATGGCGGATGCACCACATATGCTGCAAAAATACTAATTGAAAATATTACAAATTATGGTTATGATGTCATAGGATATCCAAGATTGGTACGGTTGAATCCAAATATACCTTGGAAAACTAGAGGTAATGGCGCAATTTCTTTTCAGATTGGAAAAGGAAACAAAGATAAAATAAAAATTGGAAATATTGATAAGAAGGATATATTTTCTTCAAAAAAATTATTAGAAGATGTTAAGGAGAACGATATTGATAAAATTAAAAAACTATCAATAAAGGTTGTTGAGGCTAATTCAAAAATAAGCGATGAAAAGACAAATCCTGGAATTGTGTTTTTTAAAAACAAACCAGATTATGATGTTTATAAAAATGCTGTTACAAAAGTAATTAAAATTAAAGAAATTAAAGAAATTTTGAATAAATGTAATGCAGATTATCAGGGTTATAAGAATTCTAGAGGTCTTATTGGTGCAACTTCTTCAATTGCATGGATTCCAAAGGATAGAACATTTGAAATTATTGTTTATAGAAAAAAAGATAAATGGGGTTTGAAAAGATATGTTGATGACCAATCTGTGAAAAATATTGATAAGAAGTTTAAGTCAACATTTGACAATTATGATTATACAAATAAACATAATAGAATAACTCCAAGTTCTCCTTGTCCAATCTTATTTGGTGTGAGGGGCAATAATACAGATGATCTGATAAAATCTTTAAAATTGATTAAATCAGAACAAATTGATAGTTGGATAATTTTTGAGACAAATCAGGGTACAGATGAACATATACAAAAAAGAAAAATTAATCAAATTAACACTTACGAATCAGTTAAAGTTATAGGGGAAATAATTGAAAATCCTAAAACTCTCAAGGGAGGCCACGTTTTTTTTACAATTCAAGATTCAACTGGAAAAATAGACTGTGCAGCATACGAACCAACAAAGGAATTTAGAAACATAATTAGAGAATTAAAAATAGTAGACAAAGTTGAGGTTTATGGCGGCGTAAGAAAAAAACCATTAACTATTAACTTAGAAAAAATAAAAATCTTAAAACTTGTCAAAATTGAAGAAAAAATCGAAAATCCTTTTTGTATGGATTGCAACAAGCATATGAAATCAAAAGGAAAAAATCAAGGATTTAAGTGCCCAATTTGTGGTAAGAAAAGTAATAAATCTAAAACTGAAGAAATTAAACGAAATGTAAAAATAGGGCTTTATGAAGTTCCTATATGTGCTAGAAGACATCTAAGTAAACCTTTAAAAAGATTTGATTTATGAATGTGTAATAAAAGAAAACTATTCTTTTAATATTATTCAATTATTTCAAAAAATTCAATATTTATCAAACAAAGTTTATATAACTTCTTAAATAATTTCTTAGTAAATAGACAGATATGGGGGAAAATAAATGAAGAAATTGATTAGTATAATATTTTGTATGCTATTGATTACAACAACTATTTCTGTGATTGGAAT
This sequence comes from uncultured Thermoplasmatales archaeon, assembly GCA_964618505.1. Lineage (GTDB taxonomy): Archaea > Thermoplasmatota > E2 > DHVEG-1 > DHVEG-1 > CAZUBH01. The sequence continues at coordinate 9,558 of CAZUBH010000029.1, forward strand.
TGAAGTTGTTAAAAATGACGAAAAACTGGATGGCTCATTATTAAAAGGCGACCCTGGCTGGATAATGCAAGTAGAAAATACAACTGCAGAATCAGGGACCACAGGTC
>CAZUBH010000030.1:0-7198 GCA_964618505.1 uncultured Thermoplasmatales archaeon
ATATTGCAAGGAGCTCATGCAGAACCAACTGTAACACCTGGTGTTTTGGCAATAATGCTCCCAGATACAACGCCACCGTCAACAACAATAGAGCTTGATGGTGAAATGCAGGGCGAAGACTACGCATCAGACGTTACTGTCACACTTTCAGCAACTGATGACTCCTCTGGTGTTGATTTTACTATGATTAAAGTTGATGACGAATCATACGAAGAATATAACGAGCCAGCTGTTGTGTCAGGCCTAGGATCACACACTGTTTATTATTACTCAGTGGATAATGCTGGAAACGAGGAAGATGAAAAATCAGAGACATTTGAAATCGTTGACGCACAGCCAAATCTAAAGATCAAGTCAATAGAAGGAGGCACAGGCATTACTGCTGTGATAGAAAATGAAGGAGAAGGAGACGCAACAGATTTGGAATGGGCAATTACAATAGAAGGCGGATTTTTCATTCTTACAAAAGAAGTAACTGGTACTGAGGATGTTATTGAAGCTGGTGATGAGGCAGAAATTACAATGTCTGTATTTGGAATCGGTCTTGGAATAATTACAGACATGCCAGTAATTACAGTAAGTGCAGAGTGTGCTGAAGGCTCATCTGATTCTGATTCAGCAGAAGCAAAGATAATACTATCTAAAGTAACAATACAATAAAATCTCTTTTTCTTTTTCTAAATTTGGGACTTTTTAATCTGCTCAAATAGTATATAAAACTATGGATTAACCTGATTAAAAACTAAAAAACCCTCTAATAAAACAAGAGAAAAAATTTCTACGAAAGGTTTATAAACAGTAAAAACACAAAAAAATCAAACCAGACCCGCAAGACTAATCAAACCTGTTGTAACACCATTTTGCAACCGGCATAAAGCAATAGCATGTAAGGCTATAAGATGCATACCGATATGTGTCATAGTTCGTTCTATACCCTTGGCTTCTATGTTTTTAATCTCAGTTTTCCTCTTCTCAGCTCCATGAGTGTTTTCAACACGATTACGGAAATGATAATCATCCATATAACCATCAGGACACTCCCCATACCTAGCCAATATATTGTTTCTATAAAACATACCTATTTGTTTAAAACGCGGTTCATCACTCATCATCATAGCATACTGAATATGTTCAAAATCTGCCTGTGGCCTATAATATGGCTGCTTCCACAATTTATTATAACGTCTGCAAATCTCTACCGGGTTTCCTTTTTCACTAAACTTCCAATCTTTTGCAATATTACAAACCACATCAACATCAAAATAAACATACATACGTGCAATGTTTTCAAAACCCGCATAACCACCGTCAATATATACACGGATCGGATCAATATGCTGAAGGTTCTTCAGCTTTAAAATAAAAGGTGAAAGGAAATGTGATTCATCCTCACGTCCGTTTGTAATATGGAAGTTAAGTGGTAGACCTGTGTTTATACAGCGTAGGTTGTGCCAGAGATAACACCAAAGTTCATAATGTCCATTCCAATCAGCCTCACAGTCTTTCTTTTTAGCAGGTATTGGACATGAATCCAATACGACCTCCTCACCCAGCAATATATCTTGTTTCAACAATTCCTGTCTATTTGCTTCTATAAAAGCATCCAATAACAGTTTACTTCCTTTACTATTAAGTCTTTTAGTGAGGAAATGATATAACGTGTTATAATCAGGTATTTCTTTAAAACCAAGATCATCAGCCAAATTTGGTGTAGCAACTAAGCCATTCCAAAGATCAGTAAGAAACTTGTAAGGTTTTAATTTAAAATAAATCAATGTCTTCAACATTGCATCCACAGGGAATTTGAAACGATATTCTTCACCATATAACTCCTTCAAACAGGGTATAATCGGTGTTAAATCCAGATATTTCAGAAAATATTCTATTCGAACTGGACATTCTTCTGATGGATTTATAAAACCTGTACCAACATCAGAGATAATATTTGATACAATTATATCGCTATGTGAAATCTGTTCAAAATCAGTGTTTTCACAAGAACATAATACTGGTTCATAGCTTATACTTGCGAAATTATTAAAACTCCAACCTACATTATTGCCTTTTGGGGCTGTGATACTCATATTATCATGGCTCCAGACCCCTTGAATGTTAGTAGCATTCTTGGGGTCATTTTCAAATTAAAATTTTGTATTATTTTTATCTTATTATAAATACATAAATATAATGTATTTTCTCCTTATAAAACCTTCTATAAGATCATTAAAATTATACATATTTTTGACAATTTCATATTATTATATAGTTCATAAAATAATATTTATTTTGTTAGTATTTTTTAACTTGCTTTAATATCCTGTCGACCCTGGTAAACCCATTCCTTCATTAATTTCAGTGCTTCGTTTTGTTGTTGTTCCTTTAGTTTATTGTTTTCTGACCGTGGAATGTTATCGTGTCCGAGATAAAAATGTGCAAGCTGCATGACAATATTAAGTGCTATATCTTTGTCATCAAGCCTCCATAGAGACTCACTTAAATGTAAAACATAGGGGTAATCCTCGAGCATTTTTTTTGAAAAACGTAGTATTCCACCGTGACAAATATCGGTTTCTGCGCTGAAAAAAATCTTATTTTTGGTAAAATGTTCAATGATGTCATCAGGAAGCATATTACCTGCTAAAGTAAGGACACGCGCAGGTCTTGGATCTTTTTCAGTTGGATAACTCAAAGTCCAACGAAGCAATTTCTTCTTTCTCATCTGCTCTTTCCATCTACCTTTTTGATGCATGTATATCGATTATGAGTTTTTATATCTATACGTCATCTATTATGAACCCTAATTTTTAAAATCAACCTATTTTTCTCTGTTTTCCGCTAAAAATTAAAAAAAATCGCTTTTTTTGGAATTTTGTAGGAATTTATTCTATTGGGGCTTTATGTCAGCTTAATATATTATTATTTTAGAGGCAAAAGAAGAATGACTGAATGTGAATGTCCAAACATTTGCAACAAAAACAATATTTCATCAAAAAATATTACAGAGAAATTAAACTTTTTTAAGAAAAAAGTATGGAATGAGTTTATCTACGGCGGTCATTTAGTAGCATGTGTGTCACCTGGTTTAGCCTTTGTAACAATGGTGCTTTTTAATTTAGCGGTCTCCCTAGAATTTTTAGTTATTGTATATTTAGGAACTTTTTGTATTTATAATTATGATCGTTTTAAAGGAGCAGACGTCGACTCATCATGTAATTTCCAAAGATCATCATATATCAAAAACAAATTGAAAATAAGATATTTTACTTTGGGAGTATATGGTGCATCATTTTTAATAATGCTATACATCTATGGTACACTTGAAAGTTTAATATTTGGAATTTTCTTACTACTACTAGGATTATTATATGCTGATGTATTCAAGAAATTCACTTCAAAAATTGTAGGATTTAAAAATATTTATACATCATTTTCATTTTCATTATTAACTGTATTCACTATGATTTATTACAATCAGATCATTGATTGGTCGTTTTTACCATTTTTTATGTTTGTTTTTCTACATTTCATTGTTGATACAAGTTTTTGTGATGTAAAAGATATGGAAAGTGATAGAAAACAAAATTTAGTTACGCTACCAATTTATTTTGGAAAACAAAATTTTTTGACAATTCTAGATATTATAAACCTAATCTCATTTATTGTTCTATTAGTAGCAATTGTGGCACAAATCATACCTTGGTTTTCACTGGCATTATTCATTTTTTGTTTGTATAGGATATATTATATTAACAAAGCAAAAAGATGCTCTCAAGATAATATTCAATATTTATCAAGTGTCATTGTTGATGCAGAATATTTCTTTTGGCCATTTGTATTAATTATCGGTAATATATTTGCTGCATCTGCTTGGATAACTTTTTAAAATAATAATTTAAATTTTAATTATTAAAATAAAAAAAGGAAAATTATTAATGGGTAAAAAATAATATGTCCATCGATGAAATATTCTACTATATTATGGGAGGAATTTATATATGGTGGTCATTGGCTATCAATAGGTGCCAGTGCTATTGCTCTTTCTGTAATTTATTTACTAAATATATCCATTAAATGGGAGTTTTTATTAATATCATATTTAGGGACACAATGCATCTATAATTATAATCATTTTAAGGAACTAAAATTGGATATGCTTACAAATTCCAATAGATCAAAACATCTACAAAAATATCAAAAATATGGAAAAATAATAATATCAATATATGGAATTTGTTATATTATTGTCCTATTTCTGTATGGAAACAATTCAATTATATTGTTCGGTTCATTTCTTCTGTTTTTAGGGCTATTTTTTTCTGTAGCAATAAAACAACTTTTTAAAAAAATAATAGGCTTTAAATTGATATATACTGCTCTTTCATGGGCATTGTTAATTCTTTTTGTAGCAATTTATCATTCCTACGAAATAAATTCTACAATTATGTTATTTTTTATATTTGCCTTTTTTAGAGTTATCATTACAACCATATTTTTTGATATTAAAGATATAAAACTTGATAAAAATGTTGGATTAACTACATTACCTGTAATATTGGGTAGAGAAAAAAGTATAGACTTATTGCAGATAATCAATCTGATATCAATATTACCTATAATTATTGGAATAATTCTAAAACTTTTACCAACATATTCCTTTTTCTTGACATTCTTGTTCTTTTACTCTTTTTTTTATATTCAAAAATCTAGAAACTTTGATGTAGATATATCCAATTTGTCTTATGTTATGGTTGATGGTGAATTTTATTATTGGCCTTTTCTTTTAGCCATAGGTTTCATACTATTATCAAGTTGAACAAATCAATAAAAGCATGTTTTTATGTGGTTATAGTCAAAGTCAGATAATTCCTGATATGTGTAGTATAATTTTTAAATTCAACTTTTTTATCAATTGCACTTGATACGATGCCCGACATTAAACCTCTAAAAATAATATATTTTGATCTTTCTGATAAAGATGTCCATGGAAAATACATTGACCCGATTTTATAGCCCTCTGTATCAAACACAATAATATCTCCAAATCCAAGAGATGGAAAAAAATCCGGAATGAATTTTTTATATTCTTTTCCACCATATGTTTCTCTCAGTATTTTCCCATATTCAAAGCAAGTGTTAAAAAGAACTTCTTCACCATTTTTTAGTTTTGATATTTGCTCTTCTAGGAAATATAAAACATGTGCATCACAAGCAAAAAATCTCTGATCTTTGTAAGAAAGAATGCCTCGTTTATAAGTAAAAAATCCTGCGTTAAGTAGTCTTTGTAGAGAATTTGATGAATGTTCAGTTGGTCTTATTTCATTCATTGTTTTGTAGATATTATCATATTTTAAATCTGGTAAATCTGTCTCTTTAAAAATTTCATTTGTTTTTTTTTGCATTAATTCTAAAGGACCAAACTGCACAATGCATCTATTATTTCCTCTACCTTGGCATTCTTTCTGTTTCCCTTCTACAGATTTATCCTGCATTGCATATGCCCATATTCCTGCAGTTCCCCCTTCGGTCATAATATGTCCTATGCCATTTTTTCTGCATACTATATAATCTTTAAGTGAAAGATCAAATGTTTTATTTTCCAGATCTATTTTATGCTGTGCATTTTGTGCATAAGTTCCCTCTACAAATCTAACTAAAAAATATGCAAATTCTGAAAACTCTTTTTTTGTACACGTTTGTATTGTTGGAAAGTTTGACATGGATGAATATACATAACCAAATTTCTTACCAGCAGAATAAAGTGCTTGTCTCCCGTCATTACCATACCTTTCAACAATTACATTTTCAAGTATTTCAAAAAGATTTTCAGATAAAAAGAGGTCTCTAAGATATATTGGTTGATGTTTACCACTAAGAGTAGTTATAATAAAACCAGGTTTATCTATTATTTCTTTTTGAGGTAATATTACATTTCTAATATACCATGATACTACTCTATCTTTAACAGGCATATTTAAACATCTTTAGATTTGAGGGATATACCTATATCCGTAAACTTAAATGGATGTGAAATACCATCGATTTTAGTTTTTCTTAATTTTTTAACTCTAATAGTTCTTTCGAGATAATCACCCATCTCAGTCGCATTCATTAGTATTAATCCATCTCCTATAAACTCACTTATATTATCAACAGTATCCCCAGGTTTTCCTTCTACTTTCTGAGATATGCTAACTGTTGTTGTCCCATGTTTTTTTGTTATTTCGAAGAGCTGCATTACATTAGCTCTGTTCATCATAGTAAAAGCTGAGGGTTGCAATCCTCTATCAGCACCATCAACAAGATCATTTATAGATGGTGGTGAATCAGTAATAGATGTTGTACTATCAATAACTAATCGGTCATAATGATTTTCTTGTATAAGTTTTCTAAGTTCGTCGTAAGTATGCATTTCAGAAAGTGATCTGTGGTTCAAATGTACAAATTTTATCAATCCTTCATTTTCCCATTGGTTAAAATTCCAGTTAAATAATATTGCTTGCTCAGCGATATCATCAGGTATTTGATCAACAGCAATATACAAGCATTTTTCGCCATTTTTACAACCTTGAGCAATATAATTCATGGCAAAAATACTTTTACCACTACCAGGAGCACCAGTAACTACAATATTGCTACCTTTTGGAAATCCGCCTTGAATTAATTCATCTAAGCCTTTAACCCCTGTTTTAACTCTATCCATATTTCTTTTCTCCTCCTTAAGCTCTAAATTATCTTCCATATTATATTCCACTCCATATTTTCTAAAATTCCGTTTATACGTATGTTCCGACAGTTAAAATCTTTTTTCATAAAGTGTAGTCGGACAAATTTATAATTGGAGTAAATAAAAAAACAAATTAAAAACTAAACATGCGATTTTTAGAGATAAATTGAAGAAAGTAGATACATTTATATATCATGTTTTCAAATTAAAAAGTCCCTAAATTTTATTCCATTTTTTTAAAAAATATTTATAAGAGACTAATTTGATTTGCTATATAGGGTTTGGTAAGGATGCCTCTAAAAAAATTTGTAGTTATGGTTGTTTTAATAGCAATATTTTTGACAATTTTTCCATTATCCTGTGCTAGTGAAAGCGAATGGATAGTTAATATCGAAAATACATCAATTAATGCCAATGAAACAGGACATTTAATTGGAATTACTGGGTCTTGGGAAGAGGAGATATTTGCATTAT
>CAZUBH010000031.1:0-3023 GCA_964618505.1 uncultured Thermoplasmatales archaeon
CAATATGTCGTCATTTCCCCTTGCGCCGCTTGCCCGGCCCGGCTCCGTTTCGCTCCATCGCCTCCTCGTTGCGCACGCTCGGGCCGGTCAACTCCAGGATGGCCGAGTGGTGCACCACGCGGTCGATGGCCGCCGCCGTGGTCATCGGGTCTTTGAAGATCCGATCCCACTTCGAGAAGACCAGGTTGCTCGTGATCATCACGCTGCGGCGCTCGTAGCGCTCGCCGAGGAAGGTGAACAACACCTCCATCTCGTCGCGCTCTTGCTGGACGTAGCCGAGATCGTCGCAGATGACCACATCGAAGCGATCGAGTCGCCGCAGCAGCTTCTCCAACGCGAGATCGCGCTTGGCCACGAGGAGCTGCTGGACCAGTTGGTAGGTCGGGGTGAACAGCACCGAGTAGCCCCTGGTCACCAGCTCGTGGCCGATGGCGCAGGCCAGATGCGTCTTGCCACGGCCCGGCAGGCCGAACAGCAGAACGTTCTCGGCGCGCTCGACGAACCCGCCCTCGCAGAGCGTTGGCACCTGGCGGCGCACCTTGGCCGGGAAGCGCTCCATCTGCAGCGTGGCCAGCGTCTTCGAAGCAGGAAGCTTCGAGCGCTTCAGCAGGCGAGCGATCCGGCGCCGTTCGCGATCGGCGATCTCCTGCTCCGCAAGGTGGGACAGGTACTGCGTGAAGCTCCAGCCCTGCTTTTCCGCCTTGGCGCCGACCTCCTCGTGGTACGCCACGAACGACGGCAGCTTGAGCGAGCGCAACAGCACGTCCACGCCGTCGCTGCCGCGCTGGTGCAGCCCACTCATGACGACACCCCCTCAAGCAGGCTTTCATAGCTGTAGCTGACCGCCACATCGATCCGAAAATCACCCCCTAAACAAGTCACACTCAGAAAGCCTGGCCGGCGCCCCCAAGGGCCCCTGCAAAGAGGGGCGAGGAGGCGAGCATGGCGAAGGCGAAGATGAAGCCAGTCAAGAGGTCGAGCCGACCGCAGAAGAGGGCGGCGGCCAGGGCAAACCCTCAAAAGGCGAGGACAGCTTCGCGGGGAGCGCGCTACAGCCCGGCGTTCAAGAGCAAGTGCCTCGAGCTGCTGGCGGCCGGGAAGACGCTTGAAGCGGTGGCTGGCGAGAAAGGGGTGAGCACGGCCAGCCTGAGCCGCTGGAAGAAGGAGGCCAAGCAAGACGGCAACTATCCGGATGAACCAGGCGTTGCCGACGAGACCGCTGTAGCGACCAGCCAGGTTGAGGTGGAACTGGGCGGAGCCGACCCCGGAGGACAGCGTGGTGCGAGCCGAGCACCCAGGGACAACATCGCAGGGCTGTCGGAGCATGAGCAGGACGAGATCCTGAAGCTGAAGAAGGACCACGTCTCCATGGGGCCTGCGCAGATCCGGGCACAGCTCAAGCGGTTCTTCGGCTGGCGGATCAGCGTCAAGGCGATCGCGAGGGTGCTTCGGGCCAATGGTTACCGCACCGAGCACCGCACAGCCAAACGAGAGCAGGAGCTGCAGCGCTTCGAGGCGGTACGGCCGAACGCGCTGTGGCAGATGGACGCGCTGTCTTTGCGGGTCCATCAGGTGCGGGTGTACCTGCACCTGGTCATCGACGACTTCTCGCGGTTCATCGTGGGGCATCGGCTGAGCGAGACGATCACCAGCGAGCAAGCGGTGGAGTGCCTGGAGCGGGCCGTGGCGACGCACGGCAAGCCCGAGCGGGTGCTGACCGACCGTGGCGGGCAGTTCTTGGCGGTGCGCGAGGAGACCTCGTTCAGGAGGTACCTGGAGCGCGAGTGCATCGACCACTCGGTCTCGCGGCCCTACCACCCCCAGACCTTGGGCAAGGTCGAGTCGGTCAACCGGGCGATCCAGAAGGAGCTGATCTACGTATGCGAGTTCGCCTCGGTCGCCGCGATGTCCGAGGCCATCGACGGCTGGGTCGAGCAGTACAACTTCCGCCGGGCGCACCTTGGAATAGACGGCTTGGTGCCGGCTGATCGATACTTCGGGCTGCAGCACCGGGTAGCGGCCGAGGTGCAGGCGCGCAGCCGCGGGAGGCAGCTTGCGGCGAGCGCGAGCAGGCCCATCGGCGGGCCGTTGGAGGAGCTGGGCGATGCGCTGGAGGTGCTGCGACTGGTGATGGTTGACGGCAAGGTCCAGCTACGCTTCTGCGGTCAGGTGGTGGAGCTGGGTCGAAGCGAGGGTTGAGTTAGACAACAGGGGCGCGTCGGCCACTGATTGAACGATCAAAATCCGACGCGCCCCAAGCCAAAAGGCTATGGGATATCGTAAACTTCCTACGAGCAGTCTCGCAATCCTATTTTGCCTGGCGGTGGTGCGACGGCACTTCGGCGGCCAGGTGCCCACCTTGACAGAAGCGGCCGAGCAGCTCGGCGTCAGCCGGGAGCTGGCCCCACGGCTGTACCGGCGGCTGTACGACAAGCTGCTTGGGCTCATCGAGCGCCAGCAGCAGCCCGGGCCAAGGGTCGCGTATCCCTGCCGGGATGCCGAGCGCAAGCGCCTGGCCCTGGTCGAGGGCTTGCTGGGGGTAGCCCGAGCGGTGATCGCCGCGGCGGGCATCGCAGCGCTGAGCCCGCGGCGACGCGAGGCAGTGGTCACGGCGGTCGAGCGGCTCAAAACCGAGCACGGGGTGAGCTACGAACAGGCCGCGGCCGAACTGGGCCTGTGCTCGAGGACGTTGCGCGGCTGGCGGCGCGAGTTTGCCTCCGGCGCCGATCTGGCGCCGAGGTCTCGGGCGCCGCACAACCCGCACGGCAAGCTTCCCGCAGAGCTGGCCCGCGACATCGCCGACTACGTGGCCCTGTTCCCCGATGAACCGCTGGCCAAGCTGCACCGGCTGTTCGTACGCGACAACGCCGAGCTGTGCCGGCGACACGGCCATCCCCGGCTGTCTTACGGCGCGTTCAGCAGGGCCTCTGGCCGCCGCACCGGAGAGAAAAAACCAGACCGGCCGAAGCCGCGGCGCGGCCGGGATCATCCCGACAACCTGCCGCACCGGGCGCTGGCGCTGA
>CAZUBH010000031.1:3123-4493 GCA_964618505.1 uncultured Thermoplasmatales archaeon
TGGACACGACCGACATCGAGTGCTTCGGGTTCGGCTTCAAGCTGATACCGTTGATGGAGGCGCACTCGCGGACCGTGTTCGCCTACGAGCTGTGCGAGCACGAGCGGGCCGACGAGGTGGTGCGGGTGCTCGACCAAGGCGTGCAGCAAGCAGGCGGCGTGTTGGCCCTGCGTGTCGACCGCGGCACTCCATACCTGGCCGAGTCGACAGTGGACAGCGCAGAGCAGCAGCAGGGCGTCGAGATGCGCGTGGCCCGGGCGCACACGCCCACGGACAAGGCGGTCATCGAGAGGTTCTTCCTCACGGCCAAAAGAGCGTTGGCCGAGGCGCTCCACTGCATCGACCTTCGCCACGTCCCGACCGATCACGGTTGGCGCAAGAAGCTCGCCAAGACCGTGGGCAGCGCGGTGGTGGGCCTGTTCCTGCGCTGGTGCTACCCGTACATCCCCCAGCCGCATATCGACGGCCGCAGCCCGCAGCAGCGCCTCGACGATGCCGAGCCCAGCTCGCAGGACGCGATCCGCGAAGCGCTCGATGAACGCGCTCGGCACCACGAGCACGCCCGAACCGTGGCGCGTCAACTCCACCGCGACTACGGCTTCAAGTGGTCGATGAAGCGCTGGCTCGCCGCGTGCAAAGGCTTCAGGGCCGAGGACCTTCGCGAAGCAGCCAGGCGCTTCGATCGCATCCTGCTGCGCGGCTGCTTCACCTGCGACCGCAAGCGCAATCCTCGCTACCTGCTCGCAGTCGCGCGCACGGTCCGCGATGAGAACAGGCCGCGCCGGCTGGCTCGGCGCAAGGAACGTCGCTGGCGGGAAGAGCAGCAACGCCGAAGACAGGCGGCACTGGAACAAGAGCAGCAACGCCGCGAGCATCCCTGCCGCGCCATCGAGCAGGCCATCGAGCTTGCGCGCGTCGCGTTCGACAACAAGGGCTACGGCCTCAAGACCGCAACGCGCTGGCTCGACCAGGCGCTGCGCACGCTGGCCGCCAAGGGCGAAGAAGCCTACCGGTTCGCAGTGCAGCCGGCCGTTCGCGGGGTGGATGATCAGCGCGTGCTCGCCTGGGTGCTCGAACGAATCGATGTGGCCAGGCCACCGCCCAGCAGTCTGCGGCAGGATCTTCTCATCTGAGATGCGAGCTGCTCGGCTTCGTAGCCGTCGCTTGCTCGGCTCAGCTCGAGCCTTCCGCCGCCGTCGATCGACCGCCGGCAGCCCTGTTGAGATGACACCTCATCCCAGACGAGCCGCAGTGAAAACTCTGGCCTCACACCACGGGCCCTGTGCTATGCTCTTCCAGACTGGAAACCGGCGCCGGCTACGCGGCTTGGACGTGACTTGATAGCCGGATCGATGCGGGGGATCGGCACA
>CAZUBH010000032.1:0-3961 GCA_964618505.1 uncultured Thermoplasmatales archaeon
ACGGCTTCGCGCGCATCCGCTGTCCCGAGTGCGGCCATGAGCAACTGCTGGCCTTGGACTGTGCTTCATACTGCACCTCCTCGGCCCGAGTTGACAGGCGTGTTTTCCGTGACCCTTGCGTCTTTGGATAGCGCGTTGTCGGGGTTGTCGTACATGTAGCGACCGACGTCATCTATGCGGTACGCGCGGACTCCCAGCCGCCCTGCAGCCCGCCGGATCTTTACAGTGCTCTGGCACACACCCAGCTTCTCCGCAAGCTCCTTCAGGGTCAAGAGACCCAACGCGCGCAGGCGCTGACGGCGTGAGGTCAGACTCCGCGCCCGCGCGACGCGCTTGACTCGTTCGCCATCGAACGACTGCCCGGTTCCGGAGACCATCTGCTTGCCGTTCAAGATCGCGGCCACCTCGCGGTAGGTGTGCTCGTCGAGCTGGCGATCGATTTCCTTGACCACCTCTGCAGAGACCTTGCGATTTTCCCATGACATGCGTGGCGGCGGCAGGTGGAATGAGCGCGTAGCCCCTCCCTTGAAGCGGACATGCACCGCGATGACAGTGTCCTTGATCAGGGTGACATCCGCGATGATCAGCCGGGCCATGCGCTTGCGCTCTCGCGCGGGCGTTTTCTCATCGTGCCAGAGTCGGGGGAAGTCGGTCGCCAAGGCCCGAATGCGCGCTTGCTTCGTGGCGTCGAACTGCACGCGATCCTCTTGACGCCGGCGATCATACTCCTCCCGCGAGACAGCCAGCAGGCGCAGCTTTTCGTTCCAGTCGGTCTCGAGGGCATCGGCCACCAGTCGGTTGTTCGGATCGGTCTGCATGTATCGCTGGCGCGCCAGGTCAGCCTCATACTGATGCCGTTCGACCTGCTTCAGACGCAGCCGATCGGCCTCCGCGATCCGCGACTGCAGTTCCTCCTGCACGGCCAGCGCCACATCCAACGCCACGGGCGTCACCACCTCGCACAACAGCTTGCCGATCGCGGCGTCGACCTTCACTCCCGGAATGCTCTGACACCTCGGGCGCGACTGCGTGTTGCCGGCCCCCTTGCAAGTGTAGTAGGGATGCACCCGGCCACGGCGCACATGATAGCGCACGCTCATGTGGGCCCCACAGATCCCGCACACCGCCAACCCCTGCAGCAACGCCGGACCCTCGCGCGGCGGATAGGGGCGCGCCACGGCTGGACACCGATCATTGCGGGCCATCTGCTGCTGGTGCTCCTCGTACTGCTCCCACGTGATGTACCCCACGTGAGCATCGATGATCAGCACCTGCCACTGTTCGCGTGGCAAGGGCACCATGGCCACGGTCCCATCCACTCCATTGCGCCGCTGTTGCCGGCGTCCGTAGGCATAGGCGCCCGCATAGCGGGGATTGTGCAGCACGTTCGCAGCCCGCCCGTCGGTCAAGGGCTTCCAATGCAGCTCCCCCTTGCGAGGGCCACAATGAAGGCGCAGGGGAAATCGGAGGCCCTGTTCATCGAACGCGCGCACGGTGGCGCACGCGGCGCCGGTGCGCTGAAAGGTCGCGAACAACAGACGGATGCTGCGCTGCACTTGCTCGTCCGGGTCGAGGGTCACCCGCCCCTGCTCATCATAGAGCAAGCCGACCGGTAGGCGCTGGCGCAGCTCGCCACGGCGGGCCTTGCTCAGGATGCCACCCCGCAGGCGGCCGCGCATCACGTGAAGCTCCGCTTCCGACATCGTGCCCTTCAACCCCAACACCAAGCGATCGTTGAAATCGGTGGGATCATAGAAGCCATCTTGATCGAGAATCAGCGTCTTGCTCAACGCGCAGATCTCCAGCAACCGGTGCCAGTCGCTCGAGTTGCGCGCCAGTCGCGAGACCTCCAGCCCCATCACGATGCCCACCCGCCCCATCGACACCTCGGTCACCAACCGCTGAAACCCTTCGCGATCTCGCGCTTCGGCTCCTGACTGGCCCAGATCGCTGTCGACGACCACCACCTGCTCTGCCGGCCAGCCCAGCACCAGCGCCCGCTGGCCCAACGCATATTGACGTGCCGTGCTCTCGGTGTTCTCGAACACCTGGCGCACGGTCGACTGGCGCACATAGATATACGCCTTGCGCCGGAGGTGCTCAGCGGTGATCTTGCCACCCAACCCTGCGGTCATCACCGTCCTCCTTCCCTGGTCGTGGCCGCGGGGACCGATGGGCGCCTTTTCGCGGTCCCCTGCGTACCACCCGCCCACCTCAGGCCGATCGGAGCACCATGCCCGCGAGCAATCGGGTCAGCGCGTCCTGCAGGTTCGCCGGCAGGGTCACAGACCCTGCCATGCGGCGCGTGATCGGGCCGGTCGCCCAGACCGGTGTGGGGCACGGGGCCGCCGACGGGTGGGTGCGGCGTAGCCAGGCCTGCATCCAGGTTGCCAGCCCCGCCTGAATCAAGCACCCACATCCCAGTTCCCCCGCCGGCACGCCGCCGCAGCGCGACGGACGCTCCCGCCGGAGCTGCTCGTAGGCACAGACCAACCCCGCACCGAGTTCGCTGGCCTTCAGCGACTCGCGCGGCGGTGTTTTTTTTCCCGCCGCACCAGAGCGCGCCGGACACTGCGCGGATGAACCGAGAAGCCATAGCGCTCTTTCACCCGCTGGGCCAGGTCGCGCGCCCGCAGCGACCGATCGGCCGCGACCACGGTCTTGAGCCACGCGATGATCTCGCCCGTCAGCTTGTGTCCCCCACGCGGCCCGCGCTTCTGGGGCACCAACCCCAGCAACCCCTGGCGTGCGAAGGCTGCTTGCGCTTTGTAGAAGACCGGCCGGGTGAAACCGAAGGCCGCACAGACCGCCGTGATCGACGCTCCGTCGACCTGCACCCGGCGCAGCATCTCGTATTTGACCTGGACCAAGTCGCGCGGGTCGAAGAACGCCTCCGCGAAGAACGCATCGCCCACGCGCTCGGGATGGCGGTTCAAAGCGCCGTCGCGGCGCAGGATGGCGATCTTTGGGTCTGGGGACCGCTCGTCTGCCATGGGAAACCTCCGGGGGTATGGGGGACGCGTGCGTATCTATAACTATGTCCCATACGCTCCACCTGTCAAGACCTTTGTGCGGATGCTCCTTGGACAGGAAGTCTTTGCTTGAAGAATGTAATGGAGATCCTGGCCATGGCCGCACCTGTGCCGGGACGCCGCTGGGGGACGCAATTACCTTTACGACATGGGCGTAATTCCGTTGACACCCACGCGCCCCTGCGCGCACGGCGCCCGCGGTCGCGTCCACCGGCCTCATGGCGCGATCCTCTCGATCAACATCGCCAGCTCCTGCAGATCCTGAGGGCGGAAGTAGGAGCGGCCTGCGGCTGTCACGAGGAATGGGTCGCTATCTTGCTCAGCATCGGTCCATGGGAGGGGAATCGAGATGATCTGCCCATCGGCATCCTGGCCATCCACCACCTCCCGGCCCCAGCTACGGCGGTAGCCGAGGAGATGGAACTGCTGACCGGAACGGGGATGGAACGGATGGGTGATACGAAACTGACCTTTCAGCTCGTACACAACGGGTGCATTGCGCGACCCATTCCTTCTCGTGCAAGGGTCGCCTGTGCCCGAGCTGTGTTGGGCGCCGCATGGCCGACACCGCGGCCTACCTGGTCGACCAGCTCCTGCCCGAGGCCGACTACCGCCAGTGGGTGCTGACCTTCCCCTGGGCCCTGCGCTTCCGCCTGGCCGTCGACCGCCCGCTCTTCACCGCCCTGCTGCGCACCTTCCTGCGCACGCTCTTCGCCTGGCAGCGCCGCCGCGGCCGTGCCTTGGGTATCCGCGACGGGAAGACCGGCGCGGTGACCTTCCTCCAGCGCTTCGGCGGGGGGCTCAACCTGCACCCCTTATGTTGTGCACAACATAAGGGGTGGTATGTAGAGCACGGCGTTATGTGAAGCTGGTGGAGCACGGGGCCGCAGGCGGCGGCACAAGCTGGTTTTGGCTTTCCATAACATGCG
>CAZUBH010000033.1:0-3533 GCA_964618505.1 uncultured Thermoplasmatales archaeon
TTCGGCCGCATCGGTAAGTGTTACGATATCGTCACGGGCGGCGGTACGCTCGATATACTCAAATACCCGCTTTGTCTCCCGCTCGGTCAGGATTCCGGCGGGGATTTTTTTGCCGATCCGCGGACGGCGTACCGTTTTGCGCAGGTCCAGGTAGAGTTTATTGTGCTCGTAGGCGGCACCGAAAAAGCTATTGAGCACCGAAAGCTTGTGGTGGATCGTTGGGGTTGCGAGTTCGCGTTGATACAGGTGCCCGGCGTAGTCGTGGATTATTGCCGGGGTGAGTTCATCGATATCCTGTATGTCCGTAGTTTCAGCCAGGTGGCGGCGAAAAAAGGAAAGCTCAAAGCGGTAATCGGCAATGGTACGCGGGCGGTATTCCCGGATTATCAGGTGTTCCCGATACCATTCGGTGAGGACGTCAAAGCGGTGGAACCGGTTCATGCATTTTCCTTTTCGCTGCCATTTTTGTGCGCAACTCTATATACTCTCTCCGGGTTTCCCACAACTTCGCGTAAGTCATTGATTTTTATAGGAGAAAAGTTGTTGGAACGGCTCCCGCAAGTACCTGCAACTTCTACAAGTTTTCCCAAAATCGAAAAACATGTACTTGTATGTACCTCCGGCAGACCAACCGCCGACGGTTGCCGGTTTGGTTTTGGTTTCGAGGCAGCGGTCGGTTTTTCAGCTTTTCTGTGCGCAACTCTATATACTCTCTCCGGATTTCCTGCAACTTCGCGTAAGTCATTGATTTTTATAGGAGAAAAGTTGTTGGAACGGCACCTGCAACTTCCTGCAAGTTCTACAAGTTTTCCCAAAATCGAAAAATATGCACCGGTAAATACCCTGTCCGGACCGGACGCCGGGCGTTGCGGGTTTGCTTTCCCTTGTCTGAGTTCCAAACGCCTTTTCGGTTTACGGGTCATAGGTTAATCCTCGGTGGTTCGGGGATTGTGTCTTCCACCAGGCTATAGGAGTAGCGCTGCCCGCGTTTACCCATGCGCTCGGCAATGTAGCCGGCTTCCACGAGTTCTTTGAGGTGCTCTTCAAGATGCCAACGGCTCCACCCGCATCGGTCCGCGAGTTCCTTGCGGGTAAACCGAACCTGCCATCGCTGCATGTCGGGATTGAGTGGCTTTTCCACGGCGTATCTTTCATCAACGAGTGCGTGGATTTGGGTCAAAAGTTCGCGGCAAAGCTTTGAAAGCTCGTCAATGGATTGACGAAGCACTTCGGCCGCGATCCGGTGCACCATATCGATATCCTTCTGGGTTACCTCGATATAGGTGGTTACAGTGTCGAAAAAGCGGGTTTGTTTGGTCTCGCGCTGGTACTGGTGCAGCAGGGCTACCGTTTTGATGAGCGCATCCAGTTTCGTGTTTTCTCGTCTGGCATTGAGCAGGTCGGCGGGATATTCCACGCCGCTGCTCAGGCGATTCACAACGGTAACCGGCTTGAGCAGTCGTTGTATGTTGCGATGGCGTTGAGCGATCTTCTCCGCCGCAAGCCGCTGCTTTATGCCCTCCAGCCCGGCGATTTTGCGTTGATGCTCCATAATTCGGCGGGTCTGCTCCGGACTCTCATCCAGATGTATTACCAGGAAACGATTTACATTCTCAAAGGTGAAGCTTGCAAGATCGGTGGTCGAGATCAGCACCGAGGCGGGTCCTTCGACAATGTTTTCATAAGGGACCAGTTCACCGGAGCGGGAGTCGGTTTTCACACTATGGATCTGCAGGCGCTGGGCCGAGAGCAGCGTGCGGATCGAGTACATGGCCTCCTGCATGCCCTCGTCCTCCTCGATGCTGAGCAGTTTGTGCTTGAGACCGGTTTTCCCCTGATAAAACAGGCTTTGTGAGGTGAGCCGAGTCATGCGGAGAAGAAACTCTTCAGGGGTAAACGTTGCCACCATATCCTGAAGGAAACTCTTTCCGGCGCCGGACCGCGACACAATCAGCGTGCCGTAGGGCTGGCCGATGAGCCGAGAGAGTGCGCCCAGGTATGTAAGCAGGCACTGTTCCCGGTTGCCCACCATGCCGCAGGAAGCGAAATCTTCCATTATGAGTTCAAGCAGATCCGGCGATTCCAGAAACTCCTGAGCTTCCCGGCGTTCATGATCCGGCATATTATACACCGGCCCGCGTTCCTCCCGTTTTTTGCGCTCGAGCTGGTACTCTTCAAGGAAAGTGATGAGTGCATTGACATCCTTAACAATCGCCTTGGCGTCCACGCCGAGACTCCGGGCCGTGTTGTTCATGAAATGCTCACGGGGGCGGCTCTGGTAAAGGTCGAGTTTGTCGGTGTAGAACTCGTCTTTCCGGTTGATACGGTACGCTTTGATCTGCACTTTGAGGTAATCCATACTCTGGGATTGCAGGCGGACCCGGTACTCGCGATCATCGAAGAGCACATACACCGCGTGCTCATCCTCCCAGACCGTGGGCCGAGGCTCTTCGGTTTTCATCCGCTCGGTGAACCACGCTTTGAGATTAGCCGGGCCCAGTTCCCGGAGCATGTCGTTGAGATCCTGTTCCGGCGGGAGTTCCAGGCTCTCGGTCGCCATTCCGGACTGCTGGAGGGTGAGTTTCAGTTGGGCGGCGGCACGGTTCCCCGGCTCATCCCCGTTGAACGCTACATATATAATAGGAAAGGAGTTTTGATTGAGATAAGCCAGGTGATCGGGCAGAAAACCATTCACTCCCAGGCAGGGCAACACATTGTGCACCCCGGCGGCGAAAAGGGAAAGGGCATCGATGATACTTTCGGTAACGATCACCGGTTCGCGCGGGTTGAGTCCCTGTTTTGGGAGGTATAAACCCTGGCGGATACCGGGCAAGAGATAGTGTGAGCCTTCGCCGTGGGTTTTGCGGCCGTAGATCGTTGCAATGGTTTTTTCCTTTACCAGAGGGAAAACCACGCAGCTCTCGAACAGGTAGCGGCCGTCGGTGAGCAAACCGAGCTGCTCGAGCTTCTGCCGCTCCGTATCCGCGAGGTTCGGGTACTGGTTGCCGTTCCAGAACCCGATCGAGTAGTGTTTGAGCAGTTCGAGCGGGTCCAAACCTCGATTTTCCAGATACTCCCGGCCGGTTTTGTTGTTGCGAAGCATTTCGGTGCTGTTCCGCATCACTTCCGCAAGCGTGCTGCTCCGTTCGGCTTCCGGCATCTCGGCCGGTTGTGTTTTTCCTTTCGCCGCCCTTCCACCGTCGTCCGGTTTTGCCACCTGTGGTTTCATTGCAAGGAGCACATCCACGGCTTCGGGAAAGGTCTTCTTTTCAATATCCATTACAAACCTGATCGGGTCCCCTCCGGCGTTGCACGAAAAGCAGTGGTACACGTTCTTTTCCGGGCTTATAGAGAGTGAGGGCTGCGACTCGGGGCGGCCGTCCACCTGGTGGAACGGGCAGATTGCCATGTACCCTTTGGTACCTTTCTTCTTCGGCTCCAGTCCGTACTTTCTGGCAATGGTGAGCATCGAGGTGTTTACTTTCAGGCTCTGGATAATTTCATCCGGGACTCTGGGCATGAGGTGCTCCTTT
>CAZUBH010000034.1:0-3064 GCA_964618505.1 uncultured Thermoplasmatales archaeon
AATCCCAAAAGGATGCAATTGACTATGTCTTCAAAAAAATAATGACACAAAGCATGATTCTACATAATCTTTTAATATAAGTAAATAAAGCCCAGGGTACCATGGAGTTGATTGGGTTACTTCATTTTGGGGTAAAAGATTGTCTATGATTTCATCTGTATTTTTTATTTTAGTTAAATATTCATAGAATCTATTCTTTTCATCACCTATAATCTTATTTTCACCATGATTCATACATGTTGCAATTGGAATAGAAGTGAAAATAATAATAAGAAATACAAAAAAACTACCAAATTTCAACATCGATACCATTTCTATATCAATATATATTATTTAAGGCACTATATATAACACTTTCTAATAAATACATAAAATACATAACGACATGAGAATATTTAAATAAAACAAAGTATATTTTTTTATATTGGAAGATATGATCTTATTGAACAGAAAAATAATAATTATATTAATCGTCTTAATGTTCCTTTATATCGAATCAGTTATGCCTGTATCTAGTAAGAATGATAACAAATTCCAATATAGAAGTGGTATCCTATATGTTGGAGGTAGTGGGCCAAACAACTATACGAGAGTTCAAGATGCAATAGATGATGCAGACGATGGAGATACAATTTTTATTTTTGAAGGAATTTATCACGAATCAAACATTATGATAAACAAATCAATTGAACTGATCGGAGAAAATGAAGATAATACAACAATTGATGGAGATGAATCATATAAGCACGATGTAATAAAAATCACTTCTGACAATGTTAAAATTAGCAATTTAATTATTAGAGAATCCGGCTTCCAAGGGGCAGGGATTGTTATTATATCAAAAGACAATGAGATTATTAATTGTACTTTTATTAACAACGGATATTTTGGAGGTATTTGTCCTACACAAACTTCTGAGAATAACACTATTAAAAATTCCTCCTTTATTAATAATTGGTGGGCTATGCATATTCGAGGTTCAAAAAATGACAATATATTAAATTGTTATTTTCAAGAAAATACATTTTATATATGTTGGGCTAACAATATTTCTATTTCAAATTCAATCTTCTGCAACCGAGGAATTCAAGCAGATGAAAGTTGTAATAATCTTGTAGTCGAAAACTGTAATTTCTCTTCTTGCATTCGTGGAATAGAAATTTATGAAAGAGGGGGCGGAAATCAGATTAAAAACTGTAATTTCGAAAATATCAGAGATTATGGAATATATATTGGTGATGACCAAACTGACCTTGAAATTAGTGGCTGTAATTTTACAGGCTGTGGAAACGATGGCATAATTTTTTGGACATATATGGAAGATTGTAAGATTTCTGATTGCATTTTTATAGATAACTTTTATTCAGGGATTTGTTTTTTTGGAGGTTTTAAATATAATGTTATTTCAGGCTGTCATTTTGAGAGTAATAGGCATGGAATCGAATTATATACAAGCAATCGCTTTAATCGTATAGAAAATAATAATTTCATTAATAATCAAATTGATATTCAAACAGATCCAAACGGCTCTTCTTTTAGATGGATGCTTAATTTCTATAAAAATAATTACTGGGATAAATATGATGGTAAAGATTGGAATGGCGATGGATTTGGTGAAAAACCCTGGAGGGTCTATGGTTTTATAAATTGGGATTTTCGACCCCGCATAAATGCTTATCCGTTCCTAACTTAATTTGATGAGCTTATTTTTTGATAAGATTTATTAGTTTAGTATATATATCTTTTATCACTATTTTACAGGGAGGAGAGAAGATTATAACAAATACTATGAAGTTTTTAATTATATTAGGGCTATTATTTACAATAATGTCTATTATAGTATCAAATGTAAATTCAGAAATAATTGAATTAAACGTAGGATTGCACAGCAACGATGATATAGTTATAACATCAACCCATGAAGATTTAAATCATGCTTTGGAAGATTTCCAATGGATTGTTGGAAATAAAACATATGTCATACATACTGTATATACAGACCTAAATCAGACTCTAGAGGGACAATTTGGTAATTTGAGCGTATTGATGATGGGCGGTGGCCATAATGAGAATTTTCGATGTGCCCTCCCTGGCCCAGATGCAGAAAAAATAAAAGATAATCTAAGAACTTTCATTAATTCTAGCGGGGGATTTGTAGGACACTGTGCTGGCGGAGATTTCATAATCCCATTGAACAAACCTTATGAGACTTTTTTAGAAAAAATATATAATGATGCTGCATTTATTTCCCCTGGAGTAAAAGTTGATTCAGATTATGGATTACCATTTGTTAGCGAACTTTTAGCATACGAGGATGATGGAGAGCCTATACCTACATTTGGTGACAATAGAGATTCAACAAGGATGGGGACCTATGCTTATTTATTTTACTCTGGTTGGGATTTTAATAATGTTTCTCATCATATGGGAGGAGGATGCGTGGATGCTGAAATTGTTAATAAATACCATCCTTTATTCAGAGGTTATTCTGAAGATACTTGGAGAGCTCTATGGTCAGGTGGAGTATCTTATAATGTTACAGAAGATATGAAAAACATCTCAGTTTTAGCGAAATATCCAATAAATTCTTTTGAAGAAAGTGAAACATCAAAAATAAAGGCCTGGAAATGGATCGCAGGTCGTGCAGATTTTTTAAATCTAATTCAGCATTGTCTAGATTTATGGAGCTCAGGACAACGTGTAGACGCTTTAAAAGATTTCTTGGTTTATAACTTTCCATTCTGGTATTTAGAACAAACAGACGAGTATATTGATACACAAAATCCTGACAAGCCTGCAATTGTAGCATTTCCCCAGGGAGATGGAAGAGTGATATTAGCTGGATTTCATCCTGAATTGCATGTTTGGGAAGGGGGCCAGGTTGAAAATTTAGGAGATAATGGTAAATGGAGAACTCTGCATGATGGATTGTTTCGCTGGGTTGATGAAAATGGTTCTGGTTTAACTCCGGCCAACGCCACTGAGGACGAAAATTTTTGGTTTGTGAGAAGAGAAACAGCATGGGCATCTGGTTTAGTACCAGATGAGCATCTACCACCAATAT
>CAZUBH010000035.1:0-2785 GCA_964618505.1 uncultured Thermoplasmatales archaeon
GGGGCAGCTCGCGCTCGCGGACGGCTTCGGCTGCATAGCGAAGCGCTTCTTGCACGTCCGCCGCTTCCAGATCTGGATAGGCGTCGAGTATGGCGCGTTCGCTCATCCCCTCGGCCACCATTCCGACCACCGTGGCTACGGGGACGCGAAGCCCGCGGATGCAAGGAACGCCGCCCATCTTGTCCGGATCCACCGTAATCCTGGTAAACTTCATCGCCTGGACCTCCAGGGCTCCGATACAGCGACAGCCCGCGACCATCCTATCGCTGGCACCGCAACAACACAATAGAACGGGAGAGAAGCCAGCGGTGACGCACGACCGGCCCACACGGAGCGCGGCCGGGCGCGAGGCGACCCGAGCGGCGCAAACCAGGGCGGATCGGGCGACGGCGGCGGCGCCGATGCGCCGGCAGGCCTGATTTCGCGGTTGATCCGGCGTCCTTACCGGGGGGAGCGAGCGCAGCTATCCCTTGAGGAGGCGCTTTGATAGGGCCCTCGGAGGGCTTCCCTCCGGGAAACATCACTCCAAGCGGAGCTGGAAGGTGGCCTGCAGTCGCTTCTGGACCTCTCCGACGTTCAACCACCGACCGGCCATGGTCTCCCGCACGAACTCGATGAATCGGCCCAGGCCCATCTCACGCACCGTCTTGAACAGGACGCTGGTGAACTGGGCGATGACGTTGAGTGCATGGCCGATGCGCATCAGGTAGTGGTAGCCTCTCATCGCATCCCAGCTGTACGAGAAGCAGTGCTCGTAGTTGTAGCCGTAACGCTTCTCCACCAGGAGTCCCGACTCGATGCCCCAGCGGTGGCGTGCGCCCAGGTTGCACCGCTCGTGCAAGTTCTTCTTCGTCAGCGGCTGGCTGGACAGCCAGGCATGACGGGACGTCTTGGTCACCGGTTCGTTGTTGTCATCGATCTCTTCCCAGCTCTCGTGACAGACCACCACGTGGACCTCCAGCTGCTTGCGCCCGTTGGGACCGAAGGCATACTCGATGTCGCTGACCCATCGGAAGCGCTGCGTGCGAATGCCCCAGGTCTGCTTGAACTGGTTTTCGGGCTGGAGCTTCTTCAGGCCCTCGAACTCCTCCCACACGCTCGGCAGCGAGTCGTCCTGCAGCACGATCATGAAGTCCCAGTTCTTCTTCACGCAGAACTCCATCACCGGGCCCTGGGCGTAGAGCCCGTCCAGCAGGACCATGACCCGCAAGCACGGGAAGCGCTTCTTCAGCCGATCCGCCAGCCGGTAGAACGCGCGGGTCTCGCAGTCCTGCTTGTCGTTGCTCGTGTCCCCCTTGCCGAAGTCCAAAAACTCGCTCATCAGCGGGAGCACCATCCCGTTGTTGAGGACCAGGTTCGCTTCCAGCACGTACACGTAGTACTGCGTGCGGCCGTCTTGGTCCTCGCCCTTCCCCACCTTGCGTTCAAGCCACTCGGGGCTCAGCAGATCCTTGCGCACCTGCTTCTGCGAGCCATCAATGGCGATCGGATAGCTATTCTCGATCAGGTAGCGACGGAACTTCTTCTTGCGGATCAACCGTTCCATCAGATCCAGGTACGCTTTCTCGATCTCGTTCACATCCTCGCCGAGCCCGTCCAGCACCCGGTTGAGGGCGTCGTGATGCGGCAGATCCTCGAGCTCGGAAAAAAAGAGCCGCAGGTTTTCCATGAACATGGGCCGGGTCATCTTCTGGTTCGCCTCGCGGCGGGAGCTCATCTGGAACACGAACATCAGGATGCCGTAGGCCATCAACACCGCCATGCGGTGCTTGGACTTCTTCGGATTCCGGTAGTCCGGGATCTTCGACAGCTGGACCAGAATCCCGGGCAGCAGCTCACGCATCACGCGAAGCTGCTCCACCGTCGCATCCTGGCGTGCCGCCTGCTCCTCCTCGACGCTTTGATACTCGCTCTTGCGATTGGTTTGCGCCGGCGGCGCCAGCGGAACCACGAGCCCTTTGGCTTTCTGGCGCTCCCGCAGCTCCTTGTTGGCTCTCCTCTTGGCCTTCCTCTCCTCTTTCAGCTCCATGCGGCTCGGTCGACGACGGGCCATGCTCAATCCGCCTCCTTCCTTCCCTCGAGACTCTCCGTACAAAGCTGCTCCCGGAAGTCGGGCACCAACGGCCGGGCGTAGATCGCCTTGGGCGTGGTGCGGTAGCTGCGCCCGGGCCGTCGAAGGCCCTCACCGGTCGTCATGCCCAGCAGGCGCCAGCCTGCCGCCCGGTAGCTGACACCCGAATAGCGGGCCGGATCCACGAAGGTCTCCAGCAGCACCGGCTGAAACCCCCAGGCCTCCTCCCAGTCCCGTCGCACGCGGCGGGCCAGCTGCCCCAATACGTGGCTCGCCAGGTGCCGCACCCGCACCCAGGGAAAGAGCAGGAAGCGCGTGTTGTTCACCACCCACGGCAGATTCTTCTGCCGCTGCCCGCGGCTCCACCCGATCCACCGCTCCCGCACCGCAAGCGCCCTCGCCGCTCCGGCAAGCAGAATACAACCCAAGCGCCCTTGATCGGACTCCACGAAGTAGCGCCGACGAAACCCGAACGGCTTCTTGTGTCCCAGGTAGTGATATCGCTGCACGTACTCGTCGAAGAGCCCCTTCGCCTCCGCAGAGGAGGCCATCACAAGCCGGACCGGACCAACGTCGGAGAGCTGCCCGAAGATCTCGCAAGGCGGCGCATCCGTCCGCTCGGTTGCGGATACGACCTGCTTTGAACCACCAGCACCATTATTATGCTTCTCCGGCAAGCGAACTGCTCCCTGGGCTTCCAACTTCTCCAGCAGC
>CAZUBH010000036.1:0-2700 GCA_964618505.1 uncultured Thermoplasmatales archaeon
TGGAAAGGATTGTCATTGATTAATAATTGTTCATGCTAAAACGCAAAACTCCAGTCTTATTAGATAAATAATAGACCGAACGTCCATTAACTTGTGCACGCTCAATCATAGGGAGATATTTTTTAAGTCTACGAAGTCGCTGAGAAGTTACATCTGTTGAATTAACATATCCTTTTTCCATTAACTCTCTTAATAATTCTAGAGATTTACCTTGAATACCTCTCTCAGGATAAACATGATTTGGCAGATCTCTAGTATAGTAATATACTCGTTGAAAACGTACATTCATCTCTTTAGCTACCTGATATTTTGATTTACCCTTAATTACTTCTTCTCTGATTTTTTGTATAGTTTCCTCTGAGAGTTGCCTAGGCCATTTCCCACTTGGAATGTCCTTGGTATGTTCATAGATAGTAGCTGCCCTGATACCCAACTCCTTTGCTACACTGTGTTTAGATTGACCACACAGAACCCTCTCTCTTGCTTTCCTAATAATTTCCTTAGATAATGGTTCTGACATAATTTGCTATGTCTAAAACTGGTATAAAAAGGTAATTGCAGGAGGCTTTTTTAGGCTAAAATCAACATTTTCTCCGTTATATCTTTATATATGAATTTTGTTTCAGATTATTGTAGGACTGGAGTGGATGGGAAATAGGATGGTTAATGAATTACCAATTTACAACAACCGTAGGTTTATCTATGTTGAAAATGCAATAACAAGTATAGATAAGAACTTTTTTTGGAGATGGTTCAATGAAAGATGAACCCGATATTATAAAGGAATTAAGAGAGAAGGAACAGTTAGGTTTATTTCAGTGCAAGATACAGAGTGCTTATGAACAATTAGATATGCTGAAAGAATCAGATGATTCGCCTGATAAAACAATCCAAATGAATGTTGATACAATAAATAGACCAAAAGATGGCAGTAAATTTAGTGATATCGAGAAAACATATCAGACAATTTTTGAGAATTATACAATTGCCATAACTTTAGTTGATGAAAAAGAACGGATTATCTCTTGGAATAAATACGCTGAAGAACTTTTTAATATAACTGAAGAAGAATTATATTTGAAACCAGTAAGTTCCCTTTATCCTGCTGAAGAATGGGAAAAAATTCGAAATGAAAACGTTCGGCAGAAAGGGATTAAATATCGAATGGAAACTAAAATGATTAGAAAAAATCAAGAGCCATTTGATGTTGAATTATCCTTGTGTATTTTAAAAGGTGCCAACGGGAAAACAGTGGGTTCTATTGGTATCATTAAAGATATTAATAAGCAGAAAGAGATGGAAAGATCTTTAGAAAAATCTGAAAAAAAGTTTAAACAATTATATGAAAAAGCTCCTATCCCTTATCATACTTTGTCTTCAAATGGTATAATAACTGATGTGAATGAAACATGGGTTAAGACTCTTGGTTATTCAAAAGATGACGTTATAGGGAAATCAATTTTTGATTTTGTAGCTGAAGATGAAAGAGACAATGCTAAATCCTCTTTTCATAAAAAGTTACAGAGTAAAACTACTTACTCGGTTGCTAATAATAGAACATATTTGACTAAAAATGGGGACAAACTAATATTTGAAATTAGTGATTTTTTTTCTTTTGACGAAGGCAATAACGTTATCGCTGTTTATACAATAATGAATGATATCACGGATTTAATAAAAGCAGAGAAGGAAAAAGAAAATTATAAGGTTATTCAAGAAACAACTAAGCGTTTGCATAAAGTTGTTAATGAGATTGAAGATGGAATAACTCTTAGTGACCCAGAAGGACGTTTTGAAATATTTAATGCAAAGATGCAGGAAATCACAGGGTATACCATAGAAGAAGTTAATCGGTGTGGTGATTTTACTACTCTTTTGTATCCTGAGTTGCAGGAGCGAAAGAAAGCACTTGATAATATCCATGAGACAACCCAGACAGGTCTTTCTAGAAATATCGAAACAACAATACAAACAAAAAATAGTGTGAAAAAAACATTGATGGTATCTACCTCGATGATCAAACTTGATGATCGCGATATGTTCCTCAGTGTTTACCATGACATTACAGAGCGCAAGCAGATGGAGACACAACTCCGCGAACTCTCCACTGTGGTCGAGCAGACTGTCGAGGGCATTGCCATCGCCGACCTCGATGGGAACATCACCTTCTCCAACAGCGCGTGGAACGTCATGCACGGCTACGATTCGAAGGACAATCTGCGCGGCCAAAACCTGAGCATCTTCCACACTAAAGAACAGCTCGAAATCGATGTGAAACCTTTCAACGAGGTCCTTAGAGGGCGCGGAGCAAACATTGGTGAAGTGGGTCATAAGCGCAAGGATGGAACCACCTTCCCGACTTGGATGACCACTACGGTGCTCAAGGACGACAAAGGACGTCCCTACAGCATGGCCGGTATTGCCCAGGACATCACCGAGCGAAAAAAGATACAAGAAGAAATAAGAAAAAGTGAAGAGAAGTTTCGTTCTATGGTTGAGACCACCAGTGATTGGGTATGGGAAGTTGATAAAAATGGGGTTTACATATATGCAAGTCCAAGAATTAAGGACATATTGGGATACAACCCGGAGGAAATTATTGGTAAGACACCATTTGATTTAATGCCAAAAGGTGAGGTAGAACTTGTAAGTGAAGCGTTTAAAGCCGCAATAGAATCTAAAAAACCAATTTTGCAGATT